>JANPCB010000001.1:0-2036 GCA_031430735.1 Ferruginibacter sp.
CAAATATGGCTTTGTCTGATTATGAACAACTGATACCATTAGATGAAGTTATTGAAACCATGAAAGCTGTAGGGGATCAAATTCATCATACGTTACGTTGCACTAATCTTGGTGGGCTTTCTATTACCAATGCTGCTAAAAAAATTGAAGCGATGCTTGAAGAACAACCATCTGTTTTTTTTAAAAGCTGCTAATTCGAATGCTAAGCTTTATTGCATTGTAAGGATAAAACAAGGTGGTTTTTAAAATTGCAAAACAAACACTTAAAACCAATAACTTTGATACAGTAACCCATCCAAATAAAAATTACCAATAAAATAAAAACTAACATGAAATCATTCTTTATTTGCGGCCTAATAATGCTGTCGTTTCAATTGAGCCAAGGCCAATTAAAATATCCCGAAACAAAAAAAGAAAGCCAAGTAGATACATATTTTGGTACTACTGTGCCCGATCCTTATCGCTGGCTTGAAAATGATAATAGTGCCGAGACAAAAGCATGGGTTACCGAAGAAAATAATTTAACCTTTAGCTACCTAGATAAGATTTCTTTTCGAAAGCAGTGGCTTATGCGGATAGAAGAAATGAATGACTATCCAAAATATTCATCTCCATCACGTAACAACGAATATTTTTATTTTAATAAAAATAATGGTTTGCAAAACCAATCGGTGTTGTATCGTCAAAAAGGATTGACCGGTGCACCTGAAGAAGTAATTGACCCCAATAAATTTTCAAAAGAGGGTACGGCAGGGTTAGCGGCATTTCAGCTTTCTAAAAATGGAAGGTATGCTGTTGTAGGAAAATCTGCTGGCGGCAGCGACTGGAGAACGTTTTTTGTACTAGACATGCAAACATTAACCTATCTGCCCGATTCGCTGGCTTGGGTTAAAGTAAGCGGTGCAAACTGGTTGGGTAATGGCTTTTTTTACAGCCGTTATCCTACCCCTGAAAAGGGTAAGGAACTTACCACAAAAAACGAAAATCACCAAGTGTATTACCATACCGTGGGCACTGCACAAAATGAAGATAAATTGATTTATGAAGACCCGGCTAACCCGGCACGTTTTAACAGTGTATCCACTAGCGAAGATGAACGTTATGTTTTTTTGAATATAGTTGACAGAAGTAAAAAAGAAGGGAATGCTGTATGGTACTACGATAATACTAGTGCTGATAAAACGTTTAAACCTATCATTAAAGAAGCTGGAGATTTTTCGTATAATTTTATAGAGGAGTACAAAGGCAAATTTATAATGAGCACCAATGATGGCGCAAAAAATAGACGTATAATTTTAGTTGATCCAACACAACCAGAAAGCAGCAACTGGAAAACCATTATTGCAGAAAAAGCAGAAAATATTGCAGGCGTTACTAGCGCAGGCAATAAACTATTTATCACTTATGCCAAAGATGTTACGAGCAGGGTATATGTATATTCTTTAGAGGGTAAATTGGAAAGGGAAGTTAAACTGCCTGCATTAGGTACAGCAAATGGTTTTGGAGGAGAGCAAGAAGATAAGTTTGTATTCTATACATTTACTTCATTCACTTTTCCGCCAACAATTTATAAATATGATATTGCTACAGGTAAAAGTGAAGTGTTTCGCAAGCCAGAAGTAAAATTTAAGCCAGAAGGTTTTGTTACCGAGCAGGTATTTTATAAAAGTAAGGATGGCACAAAAGTGCCTATGTTTATTATTTATAAAAAAGGTTTAAAAAAGAATGGTAAAAATCCAACCATGTTATATGCGTATGGTGGTTTCAATATTAGCACAACGCCATCGTTTAATCCTGCAAGAATTTCTTGGTTGGAGCAGGGCGGCATTTATGTATCTGCCAACCTACGTGGTGGAAGTGAGTATGGCAATAAAATCATCAAATACATTTTGTTTGTTCAATAACATACCACCTTGGTGCCATTTTTCGCCATACTCACTTCCACCACGTAGGTTGGCAGATACATAAATGCCGCCCTGCTCCAACCACGAAATTCTTGCTGGATTAAACGATGGCGTTGTGCTAATATTGAAACC
>JANPCB010000002.1:0-21046 GCA_031430735.1 Ferruginibacter sp.
GCAATTCCCAATTCACCCGCATCTTGTATACCATTTGCATTTATATCATTGAATACGAAATCTCCAATTGAAGCTGTTCCTCTTAATCCAAAGTCAACCGTTAAGTTTCCATTGGTACCATCACCATCAACCGCTGTAGCTGGTTCGCCACCTGTAGTTAAGGTTATCGCAGTACTTCTAACTTCACCTGCCACACTTGTATTTGTTCCGTTGTTATCGTTGTCTGTATCGTTATCAGGGTCTCCACCATTGGTAGTAACTACTGCATAACCCGTAGGAATTATTACACCTACTATATAATTACCTGGAGCAAGATTTGCAAAACCATATGTACCTCCTGCAATGGTTGTTGTTGTTGCAATAGCTGCACCATCTGCTACATTATCGTTGTTTGCATCTGCATATAAATTTACTGTTGCACCTACAATACCTGTTTCAGTAGCTTGTTTGATACCATCGTTGTTTTGATCGTACCAAACTGCATTACCTAAGTTCAAGTTTGATTGATAGAAACCAGCATCAATTGTGTTGTTTACTTGACCTGCAGTAAGAACAATTCCTGTAACAACTCCATCGATTGGATCACTATCAATTGCATCGTTTGCTCCTACATTACTAGCCGTTGGCGTAAAGCCCGCTGGTGTAGTAAATGCAACGCTGTAAGTACCTGGAGCCAAATTAGTAAAGCTATAGATACCACTTGCATTGGTAGTAGTTGTTGCTGTTGAACCATTAGGGAAAGTCAAGGTAACTGTTGCATTAGAAATTCCTAATTCGCCTGCATCTTGTATGCCATTTGCATTTATATCATTGAATACGAAATCTCCAATTGAAGCTGTTCCTCTCAATCCAAAGTCAACCGTTAAGTTTCCATTGGTACCATCACCATCAACCGCTGTAGCTGGTTCGCCACCAGTAGTTAACGTAACAGCACTGCTTCTTACTTCACCTGCTACACTTGTATTTGTTCCGTTGTTGTCATTATCTGTATTGTTATCAGGATCTCCACCGTTGGTAGTAACTACAGCATAACCTGTAGGGATTACTACACCTACTATATAATTACTAGGAGCAAGATTTGCAAAACCATAAACTCCGCCTGCACCTGTGGTAGTGGTTGCTACAGCCACACCATCTGCAACGTTATCGTTGTTTGCATCAGCATATAATTTTACAGTTGCACCTACAATACCTGTTTCAGTAGCTTGTTTAATACCATCGTTGTTTTGATCGTACCAAACCGCGTTACCTAAATTCAAGTTTGGACAAGGTGTGTTTGTAACTATTTCTGTGTTATTTCCAGTTTTACTTGGGCTAGCATGTACAGATGCTACATCTATAAAGCCGAAACCAGTTGCTCCGAAAGCAGATGATTTAACTGTAATTTCATACCAAACCTCGTTAATCCAGTTTGGATAGGTAGGATTTGGTGTGTAGTTGGCATCTGTTAGCGGAGAGTTTGTGGTTAAGATGTAGCCAAAGTCATTGAAGTTAGATGTCAATGATGACCTAAAACTTAACACATCAGTGGCTAGACCAGCGGTTGGATTGCCACCATCTCCTCCAAAACCTAGATTACCATACCCAGAAGGGAAGGTAGCACTAGCAGATATATAATCTTGCTTAAATGCAAGTACTTCTGTACCAGCACCATTTTTTATCGACCATTGTAGATGATCAGACCCGGTAAGATTTGAAAAAGTATGTCCGTTAGGCCATCCTATTGCATTTGTACCATAGGTATTATCTACAAAGGTTTTTGCAAAAGTTACACGCATAGTAACTGTTTGAGAATTTGCATTTACATTCCAATAACTTTTAGCAAAAACTAATGGATTGGTACCTGTAAAACAACCTTCACCGCCATTTGGTGGTAATGCCGGGTTGTAAATACCTATGTCGTACGTATTGTTGGTATTAATGTCAGGCTCTGTACCAGCAGATAATGTAATGGAATTACCTCTTACTTCACCATTGGAAAGTACTAGTCCATTGTTATCATTGTTTATGTTATTGTCAGGGTCACCACCATTTAAAACTGCCATTGCAAAACCAGCAGGAATAGTTACGCCTACAATATAGTTACCAGCTGCTAAATTAATAAAACTGTAATTACCTGTTGCATCCGTTAAGGTAGTAGAAATTGCAGCTCCATCCGGAACATTATCATTATTTGCGTCTAAATAAAGTTTAACAGTAGCTCCAGCAACTATACCGTCACCAGCGTCATACAATCCACTTCTGTTTTTATCATCAAATACCTGATTTCCTAAACCCAAACCTCCAACTGGAGTGGCATAAAAACCAGCATCAATCGTATTGTTTACTTGACCCGCAGAAAGAACAATTCCTGTAACAACTCCACCGATTGGATCACTATCAATTGCATCGTTTGCTCCTACATTATTAGCCGTTGGCGTAAAGCCCGCTGGTGTAGTAAATGCAACGCTGTAAGTACCTGGAGCCAAATTAGTAAAGCTATAGATACCACTTGCATTGGTAGTAGTAGTTGCTGTTGAACCATTAGGGAAAGTCAAAGTAACTGTTGCATTAGAAATCCCTAATTCACCTACATCTTGTATTCCATTTCCATTCCCATCATTCCATACAAAATCTCCGATTGAACCAGCAGAAGGAGCTGTTAATGTTACACACCAACGATCTGTTTTAGTGTAACTACCAGTACCCCCAAATACAACCCTTGTAGTTGTTGTACCCGTTGGAACAGTAGCAGTGAAAGTATATAATTGTGGCCCAGTTGGAGCATTAGCCAATATCTTATCTACCTGAACATAAACTGATGTACCCAATACAACACTACTTGAGTTTAAAAATTCAACTCCCACAAAATTATTAAAGCTATTATCATGTGTACCTGCATATACAGATACATTAACTACAGTACCCGTTGTTAAATTAGTACCTATTGTTTGCCATGCTTTACTTGTGGCAGATGTATTATTCAAATCGCCAGAAAATGATCCACAAGCTACGGCTCCATTTCCTTGAGCCAATGTGCCACCAGAAAAACTCCAATTGGTGATGCCAGATTCGAATCCTGGATTTAATACAACATTGGTACCAATACAATTACAATCAAACGTTGTATTTGTAAGGATAAATGTAATCGTTGTATCATGGCATTGTGTACCACCTGCGTCTGCTGCATTGTAAGTCTTTATGTTTACACTATATGAACCCAATGCGCCAGTCCAAGCACCACTTCCCGTACCTGGGCTATTATAAGGAGTAGTATTTTCAATATTTGAAGTAGCTGTTGGACCAGTAATGGTAAATTTTACACTACCAACTGTCCCAGAGGTTCCCGCTTCAAGATTATACAAAGAAGCTAATTGTGCAACAGTGAACGTAGAACCATTAGTGATGGGCAAATCAACACCGCCAGCTAGTTCATTAAAATATAAACTGGTTACTCTTCCATTGCAAGTAGCAGGGTAGAAGCCTGCATCAATTGTTTGATTGCTTTGTCCGGCTGTTAAAACTACCGTAACCGAACCTGTTCCATCTACATCACTGTCAATTGCGTCGTTCGCACCCACATTTGAAGGAGATAAACCAAAGCCAGGTACTGGTAAAAATTTAACAGTATAAGTTCCTGAGACTAGACCAGTAAATTGGTAAAATCCAACTCCATTTGTAGTTGTAGTTGCTATAACTGTACCAGCAGTATTTAATAATTGAACTTGAACTCCACTTAATCCGGGTTCAGTTGCATCTTGTAAACCATTTCCATTTCCATCATTCCATACAAAATCACCAATGGAAGCTGCTGTAGATGGAGTTCCGCAAACAGGTGTAACGTAAACGCCGCTTGTTCCTGAAGTCATGCTGAATTTATTGGTAGTAGAATACCATCCGCCAACAAAAATCCCATTGCTTAATGGAGCAGTTTCACCCGTAACTGGATCGCCAGTAGTAAACCAATAACCTGTAAAAAATCCGCCACCACTAAAGTCAGCGCCTCCAGTAATTAAACTACCTGTTCCGTTGTTAGTACGTGGTCCTTGAGGATAAGGCAATGGTGGATTAGAACCACCCCCACTTGAATTAATATCTCCAGCAACATGAATAAAATTAGATGGCTTTAAACCTCCTAATGGAATAATGGCGCCACCACTTTGAAATTTTACTTGGCCTTGGTAGCCGTTGCTAAAATTCTTGTCTGTATCCCAACGAAGTATGAAAATATCACCAGCATCCCCGGTAATATTAATTTGTGACGATACGTCAAAAGAGCTATTTATATTAATAACAAATGTTTGAGCAACACCGTTTGTAGTATTTAATCCATTTAATGCTGTTGGAGCAATACCATCGTAACCTGCTGTAACTGGTAACGCATTAACTTGGGTGAAAACATTATTCAAATCAGTCTCAAGACTAGAAATCAGTGTAGTTTGATTGAGTGAAGAAGAAGCCTGGCCAGCATTATTATCAACTATACTTTGCCAAGCACCCAAAGAAGCAGCGTTGGTAGAGATAGTTCCAGCATAAGCAAATGAGCCTGAGGTATTTTCTGAAGCCTGCAGTCCATCAATAGCTACGTTACCAATAAATCCTTTAGATGCACTTTGCCAATTAGCATCCGTGCTTCCGTTTGTAAAAACAAAAAGATTTTCGGTAAGTCTACCTAGATTTAAACCACCCACAAGACAATTTGAAGAATAACCTGCATCAATAGTAGGATTATTTTGTCCCGGGGCAATAACAATATTATTTACCAAACCTGTTCCCAAATCAGGGTCACTGTCTTTTGAGTCGTCTAGTCCTATATTTTGATTAGTTAAAACATATCCACCGGCCAAAGTAGTTGGGAAAGTTACCTTATAAGTGCCGGCAGCCAAATTACCAAACTGATAAAAGCCTGTGGCACTTGTAGTGGTAGTAACGGTTGATAAATCAGGTTTGGTTAATGTTACTGTTACACCCTGAATTCCATTTTCACCTGCATCCTGTATTCCATTTCCATTATTATCAGACCATACAAAGTCACCAATGTTGCCAACGCAACCACCTGCCAGTACTTCAGTTGAACTCAAAAAACTAAAGTTCCAGAAAGCTCTTTGAGCAGCAATTTCCTGCACAGCTGTACCTCCAATATCATGTCCGCTTTCATACATAACCAGCCCACTAGACGGATTACCGAAAGCCCGTCCAAATACAATGGTAGATGCAGGGCCAGGTGATAGAGCGGGAACATTTGATTGTGTAGGATCAAAGGTAATTACTTGTGTGGTTGCTCTCCAAGATCCATTTAATTTTGGTAGGTATATCTCTTCTGAGCCACTTTGGTGAGCAGCATCTGTAATACCCATATACTGTGCTACTGGGCTGGTAGGAAACTGGTGTGTATATGGGGGAGTTCCATCGGCATGTGAACCGTACGGAATCAGTGCATTACCTGCAGCTCCAACATTATTGCTTAAAAAATTCATTTGCTCTGATGTATTGGCAGGATTGAACAAATTTTCAATCTGGCTGCCTGTACGGCATCCACCCCAGAAAGAACCACGGTTATTTAAAATCCAGTTCCTTAGTGGTCCGTAATATGCCCAGTCGGCATCAGCATGTGGCATCACATAAATTTCATCACAACCATTCAACTGAGCGGGTGTTTTTGTATCGTAGGCAGATGAAGGAATACCTGCATCTGCAAAAAATCCAGCAGCAATATTACCGTTTTGAAAATCCAAAGTCCATTTGGGAGCAGTATTAAGGGTGTATGTAACATTCACAGTTAGTGATGTTGTGGTAGTGGTACCCGTTACTCCAAAGAAACTGATGCGACTATTTACAGCAGCAGTTCTGTATTCGGCAGGTATAATAAAAGTACCACCCTTGTACTGTACACTGTTATAAGTAAAATCAGCCCCGTCTTTTACCTTGGCTTGGTTAATAACCCACTTAACTTGTACATTGTAGTTCTTTAAGAGGTCATATATTAGACCATATGGCTTTAACGCATTAGACTGCGTTTGAGGAACCACACCCATATTAATAATATAGGCTCCAGTATTAAGTGTTTCAGTTTGTGCTGTTACATTTAAACTGATTAGTAAAATTAAAATAGTGGAAACTAAATAGGAAAATTTAGCCTTTTTGAAAATGATAGTAGTAATTAATTTCATAGCTGTTTTTTTGTGTGCTAATAATTTTTAATAGCACAGTTTCAATAGAAAAGGTATTTTAATGGATTTTCAATTTGAAAATTTCCTACAATCGTTTCGATAACTATGCTTAGGTAAGATGTGAACATTAATCATAAAAAATGATTTGAGTTGGATCTTAGGTTTTTAAAGAAGCACTAATTATTTAAAAAAACTTTTGACGCTGTTTATTAACAGGATGTCTTTTTGTAGGATTTACAGTGGATGTGGAGAAATACACGTTCTAAAGTAAGTAATGGTAATTATACTAACTAAAGGACAAAGAAACGATTTTTTTTAATATAACATACTTTTTTTAAAAGTTTTTTGTAGTTTTTTTTCTACAATGGTAAAATTTAATACTACACAACGTGATTAACATTTGATTTACAAATATTTACAATTAATACAAATAAAAAATATATATTTTAAATAACCCAGAATTAATGTTGATAAACTGCGATTCTACCATTGTTTCCAGCCAAAAAAACAGATTTTCCGTTTTTTGATCGCTTTATAACGTGAAATCCCTCGGAACTTATTTTAGTAAAAGTACTGCCATTATTTAGGGTAATATCAACTCCATTAAGTCCGCATGTAAGCCATATATTTTTTTTAATATATTCAATACAACTTCTATATCCAAAAGGAGGAATACTCGGAGCATACCAGGTTTTACCAGCATTTTTTGTTATAAAGCAATTTTTTGAAGTTGAATCTTTTTTTGTAAAATCACCGCCTACGACTATAAATAATTTCTTATTCTTTGTAGCGATGGAATTTGCTCCTGTACTTTCTTTTCCTTGTAAAATGGGTAAATTTATTTTCTTTTTACCCATATAAAGATGCGATGATAAACCACCACTTACAAAAATGCAATTTCCATTTTTTAATTTTCTAATATTTGTGCCGCTACTGGCAAAACAGGCTTCGCCACTATCAGCTACAGGCAGTTTATTAATAGGATCTTGTTTCCATAAATTACCGCTATCGTTTGTCTTTGCAATGAAAAATTTTCCATTTATTGGATCGCCAACAACAACGCCTTCTTTTTGATTTGAAAAATCCATTGCATCTAAAAACATTCCTTTTGTATCGTTTCTATACACTATTTTCCAATTTTCACCTGCATTGGTTGTTTTTAATATAAAAGCTGGGGAGTCAATAGCCATAATGATAGCAGTATTTGCATCAAAAGCCTCAATATCTCTGAATTCTGATTTTTCGAATCCCTTTACTGTAATCCATTTCCATGTTTTGCCGGCATCAATGCTTCTTGCTACTGCACCGTTGCTACCTGCCGCCCAAATTATTTTATCTGTTACAACCGATAACCCTCTTAGAGAAATTTTTGAACCAAAGCTGAGTAGTTTGATTTTTTGCGCATGCATAGAATAGGATATAAAAAGAAATATAATATTGTATGCTATTATTTTTTTCATCATAATAATGAAGTTGGCTATTTTATTAATTAAATTAAAAATGACAATATTTTTTTTGCGAATTACTTTTATTTAGAGATTAAATATCTTGCAAACTACTTAAAATGATTTTTTTTTTAGACATTTAAAATATTTAGAAGATTATTTTGACAAAAATATCGAACTTTTTAAGTTTGATATAATATTTTACATTTGTAAAAAAAGGAAAACTAACTATATGAAAAAGTATTTACTTATCATTTATTTTATGGTTTTGAATGCAAGTGTTTTTGCTCAAAAAAAAATTGACAGCATTTACATATTGACGCAAAAAGCAATTAAATTAAAAGAAGAGAATAAAGTTGATAGAGCAATCGATCAATTGAAGCAAATCATTAATGTAAAAACTTTGAAGGCCGAAGAATATAATTTGAAGGCAAAGTCATTGATGCTGCTTCTTGATTACATAAAAATTGCTAGAGAACTTGATAAAAATAAAACATATAAAGTTGAAGAAATTACTTCTTTAGCACTTGAATGTGCTAATAATGCACTAAAGTTGAATACCAAAGTAGCCGATTTTTATTTTACTAGAGGTAAGTTAAACTTAAAATATGTAGACCAGATCGACACTGCTTTAAAGGATTTTAATAAGTATATCTCATTAAATAAAACCAATGTTGAGGCTTATAAATATCGGATATCAATTTATAAATTACAAAAATATTTATCGTATGAAAAAGCTATAGCAGATTATACTAAATTAATAAAACTAGATACAAACAATGTCAGAAATTATTATGAAAATAGAGCACACTGTTT
Source organism: Ferruginibacter sp. (assembly GCA_031430735.1). GTDB lineage: Bacteria > Bacteroidota > Bacteroidia > Chitinophagales > Chitinophagaceae > Ferruginibacter. The sequence continues at coordinate 8,411 of JANPCB010000002.1, forward strand.
CATAAAAATAAATAATATTGACTCAGCTATTATAGACTACACTTTTTTAGTAAATAAGTACGCTGATTTTAAATATTATGAGGAAAGAGGAGACCTATATATAAAGCAGAAAAAATTCCAACCTGGAATAAATGATTATACAATCATAATAAAAAGAAAAATAACGGAAAAAAATATTAGAATAAAGAGAGCAAACGCTTATTTTGATAACAACAATTTGGATACTGCCTTTTATGAATTTACCAATATAAAGATGGAGTTTGATATGGCAAGTATGAACAAAGAAATAGCTGCTACAATTAATAAAAAATACAATACAAACCTTAAACAAATTGATATTGACAAGTCAGATAAATTTTTGGATGTTGCCAAGAACGATATTTTGTGGCCTTATCAACTTAAAACGGAAGATGATCTAAAATATTACAACCAAATAAAGGAGGCACTTTATAGTTCTATCAAAGCCGATCCATATCAATATAACGCTTATTTTTGGATGGCAGAGTTAGAATATACCATAGCAAATTATGATGCTGCAAAAAAAAATTATTTAGCAGCAAATGAGATTATGCCATTAAATGCGGAGTTTATTTTTAGAGCTAATAAAAGTGAGGCTGCTAAAATAAAATAAGTTTATTTCTACTATTATTTAATGGGACCAACACTTTATTATGAGCTATAATTATTTACCCCTTGATAGAAAACATACCAATTTTGAACAAATAAAAAATTTGTTGGCTTTTGACCAACTTGTTTCTATCACATTTGATGCGCATGAAAGAATTGTAAAATGCAGAAAATACCTTGACGAAAAAATGAAACAATCCGGTGCATTGTTTTATGGTATAAATACGGGTTTTGGTTTTCTCCAGAATGTACAAATTGAAGATGATCAACTTAGTGAATTACAAAATAATCTACTAAAATCACATGCGTGCGGTTTAGGAGAAGAAGTGCCAGAGGAAATTGTGAAGTTGATGCTCATGCTTAAAATAAAATCGTTGAGTTATGGTCATTCTGGTGTGCAAATAGATACAGTAAAGCGATTAATGGATATGTACAATGCAAAGATGTATCCAATAATATATACACAAGGATCTTTGGGTGCATCTGGTGATCTTGCTCCACTTAGTCATTTGGCTTTGCCACTTATAGGCTTGGGCGAAGTATATTTAGAAGGAGAAAAAATGAATGCGTCTGAAGCATTAAAAAAATTAAATTGGCCAGCCATAAAATTGGAAAGTAAAGAAGGCTTGGCATTGATAAATGGTACCCAGTTTATGAGTGCATATGGTTTGTATAATTTATTGCATGCAGATAGGTTATTGAAATGGGCAAATATTATTGCAGCAATAAGTTTTGATGCATTTGATTGTGTAATAGATCCATTAAATGAGCATATACATGCAGTACGTTCGCATGAAGGCCAGGTATTTGTTGCATCAAAAATGAGAGCGCTTTTAAAGGGCAGTGAAATAAGTGTGCAAACAAAGCAACAGGTGCAAGATCCCTATTCTTTTAGGTGCATACCGCAAGTACACGGGGCTACACATGATACGGTTGCCTACATTACCCAGATTTTTATAAAAGAAATAAATTCGGTTACGGATAATCCCAATATTTTTCCAGACGAAGATTTGATAGTGAGTGGTGGAAATTTTCACGGCCAGCCACTGGCACTTGCAGCAGATTTTCTTGCCATAGCTATGAGCGAAATAGGAAGTATAAGTGAGCGCAGAACATACCAATTGATAAGTGGCCAAAGAGGCTTGCCGGCATTTCTTATAAAAAAATCTGGTTTGCACTCTGGCTTTATGATACCACAATATACAGCTGCAGGTATAGTGAGTGAAAATAAGCAGCTTTGTACACCATCTTCCATTGATTCTATACCAAGTAGCAATAACCAAGAAGACCATGTGAGCATGGGTGCAAATGGCGCAGTAAAATGCAAACGTGTTATAGACAATGTAGAAAAAATTCTGGCCATAGAATTGCTTTCTGCCGTGCAGGCAATAGAATTTAAAAGACCTTTAAAAACTTCTGAAGCATTGGAAAGGATTATTACCGATTTTAGAAATGTAGTGAGCTTTAATGATGCAGATAGGATTTTACATGATGATATGATAAAGGCAATACATTTTATAAGAAACTATAATTTGTAATATTAAAAGTAGATTAGTGAAAATATTAAGCTGTTTGATTTACATTTTTGTGTTATCTGGTTGCTTACTATCTGCATCAAAATATCCTTTCTTTGATAACAATATAATAAACAAAGAGGCAATAGTGCTTTCAGAATCTTTTTGAAAATTATATACGGCTATGGTATTAAGGGGAGGCTTCTGACCCATTACCTGCAAAGTTTTTACCCAAGGGGTATGATTTTAATCAATATAAAAGTATAAGGGTTGTAAAACTTGAAAATATTGACCCTAAAAAGAAATGGGCTTTTAGACCTGCGCACCAAATTAATTTTGATAGTTAGTTAAGCTGCTTTCCTGACCCACATAGCTCTTATTTATTAGCTCCCATAATGTTGCTTTTGGAGCTTCGCTTCATATAGAGGGTAGTTTTCCATACTGTACATTTTTTAGCATACAAGTATCACCATCATTTGATGCGAAAGAATATCGCTTTAATAAATGGAGTGGGAAAGGTGAAGTAGCATTAGTAGATGCATATATAACACCCAAGAATGGAAATAAGAACCCGTTGATTGTAGGTGCAGAAAGACAAATAAAAAATAGAAATTATGAAGTTATTTATGAAATAGCAATGGGTAATGCTGCTAGAAGGTTGCGTGATGCTATGTTGAAAGCCATAAAATTCTTAACTTTATATAAAATTTAGTATATGCCAGTTTTAGAAACCCCCTCTTCGTTTAGTAATTTGCAAAAAGAATTATTAAAATTATATGCAGTAAATGTTGCTGATGAAGATTTATTGCAAATACAATTAATGATTGGAAATTACTTTGCAAATAAAGCAACCGATGCAGTTGAAACCTTTTTAGCAGATAACAATATTTCTACTACTGAATTTAATAATTGGGAAAATGACCACAATAGAAAAAGTAGTAATTGATACAAATGTTTTCATTACCATTTTTAAAAAGGATAGTGACAATAGATGGATGTTTGAAAAAATAATAAAAGGAGAATGGCTGTTATGTTTGAATAATGAAATCTTTATGGAGTATTGGGAGGTTTTAGAACGCAGAATGACTCCCGCAATTGCATCAAGTATTATTGACTTTTTAATCTCACATCCCTATATTTTATTTGTAGATACTTTTATTCGTCTTAATCTAATTTCAGTTGACCCTGATGATAATAAGTTTTGTGATTGCTGTTTTGCATCTTCTGCTAAGTTTATTGTGTCAAATGATAGACATTTTGATATCTTAGAAGAAATTGAATTCCCCAAACTGATAAGATATAAAACCCACCAAATAAAGGAAATTTATTTAGGCTAACAATTTTTCAATAAAAACTTTACACAATTACAACATGCAATACGACTACGAAAAATACAAAACCCCCACTGGCACAACATTAAATTGTAAAGGATGGATACAAGAAGCAGCATTGCGTATGCTCCTAAACAACCTAGACCCCGAAGTAGCGGAACGCCCTGAAGAATTGATTGTTTATGGCGGAAGAGGAAAAGCTGCCAGAAATATTGAATCGTTGGATTTAATTATCAAAGCACTAAAAGATTTGGAAGATGATGAAACCTTGTTGATACAAAGTGGTAAACCTGTTGCCATGTTGAAGACACACAAGGATGCGCCACGTGTACTGATATCCAATTCTCAATTGGTACCAAACTGGGCAAATTGGAAACACTTTGATGAATTGGAAAAAAAAGGCTTGATGATGTATGGACAGATGACTGCTGGTAGTTGGATATATATAGGCAGCCAAGGTATTGTGCAAGGAACCTATGAAACCTATAGAGCAGTAGCTGATAAACATTTTCCTAAACAGCTCGCCACAGGCGGAGTTGCTACAGGAGGTACTGCTACTGAAGGAAGTCAGCTCGCCACAGGCGGAGCTGCTACAGGAGGTACTTCTACTGAAGGAAGTCAGCTCGCCACAGGCGGAGCTGCTACAGGAGGAACTGCTACTGAAGGAAGTCAGCTCGCCACAGGTGGAGCTGCTACAGGAGGTACTGCTACTAAAGGAAGTCAGCTCGCCACAGGCGGAGCTGCTACAGGAGGAACATTAAAGGGTACGTTAAATGTAACAGCTGGACTTGGCGGTATGGGTGGTGCGCAGCCGCTTGCTATAACCATGAATGGGGGAGTAGCATTGGTAGCCGAAGTAGAAGAATGGAGAGTGGATAAAAGAATAGAAACAAAATACCTCGATGTAAAATATACAAATATTGATGATGCTATTGATGCAGCATTGGTAGCAAAAAAAAATGGTGAAGCTATAAGTATTGGTATTGTTTGTAACGCAATTGATTTGCTACAGCAACTAATTGTAAGAAATATTGTACCAGATACATTGACCGATCAAACAAGTGCACATGATCCTTTGATAGGCTATGTACCAAATAATATGAGCAATGAAGAAGCGAATATTTTACGAAAAGAAAATCCAGATGAATACATAAATAGAAGTTATGATAGCATGAAATTGCATGTAGAACTGATGCTTGAATTACAAAAAAGGGGTGCTATTACCTTTGATTATGGAAACAATTTAAGGGCACGTGCAAAAGAAAGAGGGTTGGAAAATGCTTTTGATTTTCCTGGTTTTGTGCCGGCATATATCCGCCCATTGTTTTGTGAAGGTAAAGGGCCATTTAGGTGGGCTGCATTGAGTGGTGACCCAGGAGATATTGAAGTAACAGATAACCTAATGATGGAATTGTTTCCAGAAAATGAAGGTATGATCCGTTGGATGAAAATGGCAAAAGAAAAAATTGCTTTTCAAGGATTACCAGCTCGCATTTGTTGGATAGGTCAGGGAGATAGAGAGAAAGCCGGATTGGCTTTTAATGAATTGGTAAAAACGGGAAAAGTAAAAGCACCAATAGTAATTGGAAGAGATCATTTAGATACAGGAAGTGTAGCTAGCCCCAATAGAGAAACAGAAGCTATGCTGGATGGTAGCGATGCTGTAGCAGATTGGCCAGTATTAAATGCGTTGGTAAATACGGCTGGTGGAGCAAGCTGGGTAAGCTTGCACCACGGTGGGGGCGTAGGTATGGGCTATAGCATACATGCAGGAATGGTAATAGTTGCAGATGGCACAGATGAAGCTGCTGCAAGGATTGCTCGTGTATTGCGCAACGACCCTGGTATGGGTGTTATACGTCATGCAGATGCAGGTTATGATGTAGCACAAGATTATGCAAGAAAATACAAGTTGGATATAAAAGAGCGGTTGAAATAATTTAAAAAGGATGCATTATTGCATCCTTTTTTATTGAAATGTAGCAAGTGTCTTATCCATCATCTGCACAATTTTATCGTTACATAAATTCCCTAAACTACCCTCGTGTGTATGTTGCAATGATCGTGTAGCGTCATAAGAAAAAGTCTTGTTGTCAATATCATTGCCTACTTGTTTGTAAGCATCTCTAAACGTGATGCCTTTTTTTACTAAATCATTTACAGCTTCTACACTAAATAAATAAGTATATTTTTCATCAGACAAAATGCTTGGATTAACTTGTATTTGAGGTAAAACGAGTAGTAAAATATTTAAACAGTCTTTCAATGAATTTATTTGTGGAAACAACACTTCCTTGGTAAGTTGCACATCTCTGTGGTATCCTGTAGGCATATTGGTGAGCATCATTGCCAGTGTATTGGGTACACTTTGAACAATGTTTGTTTTAGATCTGATTAGTTCAAACACATCGGGATTTTTTTTGTGTGGCATGATACTGCTGCCCGTAGTTACAGCATCAGGAAATGAAATGAATGCATGATTTTGATTTACATACAAACAAACATCTGCACATAATTTATTTAATGTAGCGGCCAAACTGCTCATAGCCATTGCCATTACTTTTTCTGTTTTACCTCTGGTTGTTTGTGCATAAATGGCGTTGTAATTTAATGCGCCAAACTGTAGTAATTGTGTGGTTAATGTTCTGTCTAATTCAAATGCAGAGCCATATCCAGCACCTGAACCAAGGGGGTTTTTATTTGTAATAGTGTATGCTGCTTGTAACAAAGTTAAATCATCTACTAGGCTTTCGGCAAACGAAGCAAACCACAAACCAAAAGAGGAGGGCATAGCAATTTGGAAATGCGTATATCCTGGCATCAGTACATCTTTGTGTTGGTTGCTTAAAGAAATTAGCAAATCAAATAATTGTTTTACAGTAATTTTTATTTCTAGCATTTCCGCTTTCAAAAACAGTTTTATATCGGTAGCAACCTGGTCGTTTCTGCTTCTACCAGTATGTATCTTTTTGCCTGCATCTCCAATCATATTGGTGAGCATTATTTCTATTTGTGAGTGTACATCTTCTACCTGCGCTTCTATAGAAAATTTTCCCTCTTCAATTGTTTGTAAAATTTGTTTGAATGCATTTTCCAATGCAAGTATTTCTTCCTCATTTAAAATACCAATGCTGTGCAGCATTTTTGCATGCGCCACACTTCCCATTACATCATACTTGGCTAATTGCACATCAAATATCTTGTCGTTTCCAACAGTGAATTTTTCTATGCTTTCAGATAAGCTTGTTGAGTCTTTATTCCAGAGTTTCATTTTATAAAATATTTTCTAATAATTTAGTATACAAATCAATCCCTTCTTCTATTTCCACTACATAAATAAACTCATCTGCGCTATGGCTTCTTGCACTATCACCTGGTCCCATTTTTAAAGAGGGGCAATCCATTAAAGCCTTATCTGATGTAGTAGGAGAGCCATACTTTCCTCTACCCAATAAAATACCAGATTGAACCAAAGGATGCGAAAGGGAAATACCAGAAGATTTCATTCTCATACTTCGTGGCATAATTTCAGCATCTATATTTTCTTTAATTACTTTTACAATTTCTTCATGTGTGTATAATTCGTTGATGCGAATATCTACCGTAAAGCTACAATTATCTGGAACCATATTGTGCTGCATACCAGCATTGATAATTGTTACACTCATTTTTACTGGGCCGAGCGTTTCTGATACTTTATCAAATTGATAATTTTTAAACCAATCAATATCTTTCATGGCTTTATAAATGGCATTTTCACCTTCTTCCCTTGCAGCATGACCCGCTTTGCCTTTTACCATACAATCAATTACCAGCAATCCTTTTTCGGCAATGGCCATTTGCATAAGTGTAGGTTCGCCTACTATAGCAGCATCTATTTTGCCTAATTGTGGGTACATAATTTCAATACCATTTATACCAGATATTTCTTCTTCTGCAGAAGCGGCAAAAATTAAGTTGTATCGTAGGTTTTCCTTTTCGTAGAAATGTAAAAATGTAGCCAATAAACTTACCAAACAGCCTCCAGCATCATTACTGCCTAAGCCATATAATTTACCATCTTCCATTGCTGCATCTAATGGATTTCGTGTATATGCTTTATTGGGCGGAACTGTATCGTGATGGCTGTTTAAAAGAAGGGTAGGTTTGCTTTCATCAAAATATTTGTTCTTTACCCAAACATTATTTTGCAAAGCTTGAACATTAGCACAATATTTTTCTAAATAATTTTTTAAGATGATTGCTGTTTCGTTTTCTAGTTTGCTTAATGAAGAGGTTTTTATCAAGCTTTGCAAAAGTTCAATAGCTTCTTTTTTAAGTGTAAGTATTGTATTCATTTTAGTGAGCTACTAGATAGCTGTAGAATTTTTCAAAATCATTATTGAGCTAATTTTTGTAATATATCTCCGTAATTTTCACTTGCAGAATTAAAAAATTTATCTGCATCAAATTCTTCTTTGCTTGGTTGAAGATTTTCTAAGAAATGTAAGACTTCCTTAATTGCAGATTCCTCATTTATTGCTGCTAACATTTCAAAAGCTTTCGCTTTCATTTCTAATGTACTCATAAAAAAAAATTATCATTTCAAATTTACGAATTATATCATTTAAAAAGGATAAGATTTTGTAAACAATCTACTTTTGAATACTTGTACCAGCTTGGCCTATAATAATTTTATTCAAATCATCAGCATGTCCTAAACTAACCTTGGTAACGCCATTGGCAATTGCCTTCAATGCATTATCAATTTTTGGAAACATTCCTTCAAAAATAATTTTTTCTGCTTTTAGGTTTTCGATATTGTCTTTTGTAATGATTGGAATGATAGATTTTTCATCATTTACATCTTTTAATACACCCACTTTATCGAAACAGTAAACCAAATGAACTTCGTAATATGCCGACATTGCTTTTGCAATTTCGTTAGCAATGGTATCGGCATTGGTATTTAACAATTGGCCTTCTCCATTGTGCGTAATAGGGGCAATGATGGGCGATGTATTATTTTCTAACAAAATTTTTAATAATGCTGTATTAATTCCATTTGCTACAATATCACCTGCAAAGCCATAATCAATATCTTTTACTGTTCTTTTTGTTGCCAAAATAACATTTCCATCTACCCCACTTAATCCAATTGCATTACATGATTTAGCTTGTAGTTTTGCAACAATATTTTTATTAATAAATCCTGCATAAACCATGGTAACTAATTTTAATGTAGCCTCGTCTGTTATCCGTCTGCCTTCAATCATTTGCTGGGGAATTTGCATGGTTGCTGCCATTTCTGTTGCTAGTTTACCGCCCCCATGTATTAATATTTTAGCTGTATCAATGGCAGTAAATTTTTCAATAAACTTTTCCAATGCAATAGCATCATCAATAATATTACCGCCAATCTTAACCACAATCAATTGCTGCATATTATTTGTTTGTTGTTTTTAATATTTCCGCTAGCACTGCCTGTGCCGCCCAAACCCTATTACTTGCTTCTAATGTTACCAAACTATTTTCGCTATCCAATACTTCATCACTCAATTCGATATTTCTACGTACTGGTAAACAATGCATAATTTTTGCATTGTTGGTTACTTTTAATTTTTCTGGAGTAAGCATCCAAGAAGGGTCGTTGCTGTATATTTTTCCATAATCGTGGTAGGTACTCCAGTTTTTTACATACACAAAATCCGCATCTTTTAATGCTTCTTGTTGGTTGTGCGTAATGGTTGCTCCTTTTGTAAATTGCTCATCCAATTCATACTCTTCTGGGTGGGTAATCACAAATTCAATTCCCTCTCTTTTGGAGAGGGTTAGGGAGAGGTCCCAGGCATTCATCCATTGAGCAAAACTATTGGCAACACATTGTGGCAAAGGTTTAATATGTGGCGCCCAGGTAAGTACAATTTTCAACTTTCTTTCTACCTCTTCGGAAGCCTTAGGAGCTAGTAACATTTTTTCTTTAATCGTAATTATATCTGTAAAACTTTGCAGCGGATGTAGTGTGGAAGTTTCTAAACTTACAACTGGCACTCCGGCATATTTTATAAATTGCTTAATTACATGCTCACTATAGTCTTCTTGTTTATTGGTTAATGACGGAAAACTTCTTACCCCAATAATATCGAAATAATTTCCAAGTATGGGTGCCGCATCCTTTATATGCTCTACAGTAGTTCCACTCATGATGGCTTCTTCTTCAAATTCTAATTTCCAACCATCATTGCCTACATTGAATGTGAGTACTTGCATACCCAAATTTTCTGCCGCTATCTGGGTGCTTATACGGGTACGCAAACTTGGGTTTAGAAACAACAATCCAATTCTTTTATTAGCTCCCAAACCCTTATCTACAAAAGGATTCTGCTTATATGCCAATGCTTTTTGCGCCAAAGCCTCTATATTGTCTACATCGTTTACCGAAATAAAATGTTGCATTAATTTTTATTTTAAAGTTTCTGCAAATAATCCTAAAAATAAATCTGCTTCTGTTTTCGTTATATTTAAAGCAGGTAAGAGCCTTATTGTATTTGGTTTTGCTTCGCCAGTAAATATGCTGTGCTTCATCAATAAATCGTTTTTTACATGCGGATATTCTTCCCGCATTTCTATTCCAATCATCAAACCCCTGCCACGCAATTCTTTTATAGGAGAAAAGGCTTTTAATTTATCCATTAAATAATCGCCCATTGTTTTTGCATTCATTAAAAGTTGTTCTTCCTCTATAACTTCTAATACAGCTAATGCTGCTGCACATGCCAAGTGATTGCCACCAAATGTTGTACCAAGCATAAAATGTTTTGGTTGTATGTGCGGCGCTATCAATATACCACCAATAGGAAAACCATTGCCCATTCCCTTTGCCATACTGTAAATATCTGCTTTTACGCCTGCATAATCGTGTGCAAAGAATTGTCCGGTTCTTCCATAACCGCATTGTACACTATCAGCTATATATACTGCATTGTATTTTGTACAAAGGCTACTTATGAGCTGTAAAAATGATTTGCTAGCTTCTCTAATACCACCTACACCTTGTATTCCCTCAACAATTACCGATGAAATTTCATTCCCATAATGTTCAAAGTGATTGGCCAAAGCTACCTCATCATTAAAGGGCAAGAAAGTAATATTATCCGTTTCATTAACTGGTGCTATAATCGCTGGGTTATCCGTAGCTGCTACAGCCAATGATGTTCTACCATGAAAGGCTTTTGAAAACGAAACTATTTTTTTTCTGCCATTATAGAATGAAGCCAATTTTAAGGCATTTTCATTTGCTTCTGCTCCACTGTTGCAAAGAAATAATTGGTAATCTTCCTTGCCAGAGATTTCTCCTAATTTTTTTGCCAACTCTTTTTGAATAGGAATTTCTACAGAGTTGGAATAGAATCCTATTTTATTTAATTGAGTTTGTAACCGCTCTACATAATGTGGATGGGTATGTCCGATAGAAATAACGGCATGACCTCCGTACATGTCTAAGTATTTTTTTCCTTCCCTGTCCCAAACATAGCTCCCTAAAGCTTTCTCTATGGCAATGTTGTTAATAGGATATACGTCAAATAATTTCATCTTATAGGTTTTATATTAGCCAACATTGTACATTATGATCGATATTTTTAAAACGCTTATTAAATTCTCAAATATCAAACTGCTTTATATTAATACATCCTTGTTTTCAATTTTGTAAATAACGCCATCTTTTCCATCAAAGTCGAATGGTTTATAATATTTTAAACCAATTTTTTCCAAGACTCTTATAGAACCGATATTTTCTTTCATAGCACGTCCTACAACTTCCTTCATTTTAAATTCTTTAAACCCAAAATCGATACAAGCTTTTGCTGTTTCAGTTGCAAATCCTTTATTCCAATACTTTTTAAAAAATCTAAATCCAATATCAAATTCGTCAAGCGTAGAAGTATATTTTAAACCACACCAACCTAAAAATTGATTTCCGTTTTTATTTATAACTCCCCATCGCCCAAAGCCGTATTTTTTATAATGGTCATAATTTGATAAAAAAACGCTTGCATCCTCAATGCTATCAAATGGTTTGTCACCAGTATATTTTACAACATCAGGGTCTAAATTTAATTGAAATGCGTTTTCGGCATCTTCAATTGTCATTTCCCTCAAATATGTTCTATTGGTTTCTAAAATTTTCATTTAATGAGTTCGCTTTTTGCACTTACGTTTTGGCACCAACATTTTAAAGTTCTCTTGACGCAACTCCAAACTTTTCATACATTTCAACTTAAAATTTTACCGCTTTTAATTTTAATCCAACTGTTTCTTCCAACCCAAACATCAAATTCATATTCTGCAAGGCTTGTCCTGATGCACCTTTCAATAAATTATCTATCGCAGTATGTATCACCAATTGGTCTTCTATTTTTTCAATATAAATTACTGCTTTGTTGGTATTCACCACTTGTTTCAAATCTATCATTACATCACTTACATGCACAAATGGATGTGTGGCATAAAAGGTTTTATACAACTCATTTGCTTCTTCCAAACTCAAATTAGATTGGCTATAACTTGTTACAAAAATACCTCTTGCAAAATCGCCACGCCATGGAACGAAATGCAAGGTTGAATTTTTTCCTTGTAGTTGTTGTAATGATTGCTTTATCTCATCTACATGCTGATGCGACAAAGTTTTATATGCTTGTATATTATTTACTCTCCACGAAAAATGAGATGTTGCTTGCATTGATTGTCCAGCTCCTGTACTGCCAGTGATGCCCGTTGTATGAATTGTACTCAAAACTTTTTCTTTGGCCAAAGGCAATAAACCCAGCTGTATGCATGTAGCAAAGCAACCAGGGTTGGCAATACTATTCGATAATATAATGTCAGCTCTATTTAGTTCAGGCAAGCCATATATAAATTTTCTTTCGCCGATGGTATTGTATCCTTCCAACCTAAAATCATGCGACAAATCAATAACCTTTGTCGTTTTTAAAATGATATTGTTTTGTAAAAATTTTCTTGCTTCGGAATAACCCACACATAAAAAAAGCACTTCAACATCTTGCCCTAGCTTATCAGTAAAAACAATATCCGTATCACCAATTAAATCGTTGTGTACTGCATGCAAAGTCATACCAGCATTGCTATTGCTGTGTACAAATACGATATTTGCATTCGGATGATGA
>JANPCB010000003.1:0-7359 GCA_031430735.1 Ferruginibacter sp.
TTCCGCCTTAAACTGCATGATGGTATGCACATTATTCAGCAATTCATTTACAGAAAAGGCTTCATTTTCCAGTTCAACTTTGCCTGCTTCAATTTTTGAAATATCGAGAATGTCATTGATGATTACCAGCAAAGAATCGGATGACTGTTTAATGCCGTCTAAATATTCTTTTTGATCGTCATTTGGATTTCGTCTTATTAAAATATCCGTCATGCCTTTGATGGCATTCATGGGTGTACGTATTTCATGGCTCATATTGGCCAAGAACTGGTGCTTGGCTTTTTCACTGGCTTCGGCTTTTTCTTTTTCAGCTTCTATGATTTCGTTTTTGTGTTGCAATAATTTCTGGGTTCTCCTTGTATATCGAAGCTTTCCATATAAACCCAAAGCAAGCAACAAGGCCGAAACACCTAGTATCAAGATCCAGTTCTTGGTGGATTTTTGTTTGTTCAGCTGGGTTTGAAAATCGAGTTGAGATTTTAGCTGTTGCTGCGTAAATTGATACGCCAATTCCAAGCGGGTTGCTTCGCTGCTATTTCTCCATTTGGCTAATGTATCTTCTGCCTGCCCATGTAATCTATAATTTTTCAGTGCATTTTTGTAATCTCCCAAGCCTTCATAAGCTTTGGAGAGGATTTCATAGTTATCAGAAACATCTTTGTTAAACGTTTGTTCTGCTACTTTCACAGAGTTGATTGTTTGAATGGCACTATCATATTTTTTCAGCCCCAAATAAGCCCTTGCTTTTTCTGTAAAAAAAATGGGTTCTGGCTTTGGCCCTTCACCTTTATTATAAAATGCTTCTATCTCTTTCAGTTCAGCTAATGCTCTTGTATAATTACCTGATAAATTTATGATAGCTGCGTTCAACGTTTTTGCGATATTATAACAAGGCTCACAGTGTTTCACGTTTTTCATAACGTACATAGCAGAATCAATAAAGAGTTGGGCTTTGGCTTCATCTTTTAATTTCAGCATTAAATTGGATTTGCCAAGATAGGAGCTACCCAGTTGGAACGTATCTTTTAAAGAATGAGCAACCTGAAGGCTTTTATCAATGTATTTTTGTGCTTCTTTATAATTTCCTATTTGGGCATGAATTCCTGCAAGTGCTTCGTTGTTTCGGGCATAAGAATTATCCTTTAATTTCAATTCTTCAGATAATCGTTGGCTTTCTAAGAGGTAGCTTAACGCTTTTGGATACTTTTCTTTCTTACTGTACCATTCACCTAAAGCTGAAGTTATTTCCCGTAAGTTTTTGAGGTCGGCAGGGCTATCTGACAGAAAGCTTTTCATTTTATTGAATTCATTAATCAAATCTTCATCCTTCACGTTTTCATTACATTGAAAAGCTAAAACATAGTACGCCCCAAAAACAATCGGCAATTTGGAAGCATTGGCTACCTTGGCACTTTCTATAGCCTTGTGGGCACTAGTACACATACAATCCATGTTGCCGTCACAAGCTTCTACCGACATCATATAAAATAGTGGTAAGTACCCCTTTTTGTCGTTTTTTATAGCCAGTTCAATGGCTTCTCTAATTTCCTTATTCCATTTCTTCCACCATACAGGTTCTTGATTGGGCATAGAATCAGGATTCATTCTCTCCCAAATGGCTTCTAATCTCACGGTCTCTGGTTTCGATGAATCTTTCCAGATGGCAAACAGTTCAGCATCCGTTTTGGTTTGCCCGAAAAGGATGGAAGAAAAAAGTATTCCGAAAACAATCAGAAAGTTTTTTAAATGAATTTGCCTGTTGCGTATCTTCATTATTTTATTTACTGGTTTAAATACAGTTAGTTAATTGTTATGCAAACTAAAGTATAATACTAAAAGAAAATACAGTTGGATTATCAAAAGGTAATTGTAATTATCCAACGGTTTCTACCGCTGCAAGACAACTGTATCATTACAAATCTCTTTAAATAAAAACATGGTGTAAATAAAATGATTGTTTATACTGCCCAAACAAAATGAAAAGCTATGAAATTCGGTTTATCTTTAAAGGCAACTAAAAAATCGATGAAACCATTAAAAGCTTTAATTGTAGAAGACAATGCCTTTATGGCAACTGTTTTACATGATATGCTACAACAATATGCAGGCAAAATTGCTGTTACAGACACTGCTAAAACTGGCAATGATGCACTATCCTTAATTGCTACTATGAAGCCCAATGTTGTTTTTCTGGATATTGAATTGCCCGACATGACGGGGTTTGAACTGCTTCAACAGATAGAGAACATCAATTTTCAAACGGTGTTTACCACTTCGCATAGCCACTATGCAATTAAGGCATTTCGTTTTAATGCGTTAGACTATTTGGTAAAACCAATCAATGAAAGCGAATTGGATGAAGCCATCAAACGTCTGCTAAAGTCCGCAAATAACAGCTTGGAAGTTAAGAATGCCTTGGCTAATTTGGATGTGCAATCTGTGGAAAATCAACAATTGGTATTACCTCAGCAAAATGGCATTTTGAGATTGCTATTAAAACAAATTAAACATATTGAAGGAGAGCGCAATTACAGTACTATTCATTTATCAAACGGTTCTCAAGAATTGTCATCTAAAAACTTAGCCTACTTTGAAGATATTTTGAGTGATAAAAGTTTTTACAGAAGCCATCGTTCGTACCTGGTTAACAGATACCATATCGGGTCATTAAAAACGGATCATTTTGTTTTAAACAACGGGGTTGAAATTCCAATTTCCAGGCGAAAGAGAACAGAGGCAGATGAATGGTTTTTTTAGAAAATAAAAGCCCATGCCATTCTCTACACCATGGTTCGAGTCCTCACGAACCATGCTGGCATAAGATAGTTGTTTGCGATATTTTTTATGTTAGCCCTTTTTAAAACTCATGTAGTGGTTACCTGGTAATTTACAGCTACTTTTTGTTTAGTAAGATTTTGGTTCGAGAGGACACGAACCAAGGGTGAGGAAACTGAAGCCAATTGAAAAACTGAAGTTGAAGTTAACAATTAAAAGCTAAACCTACCTCCCGGCAGGAAGGTAAAATTCGGTCAAGTCCGATATTAGCTGATAGTAGTATACCGCATCTGCAGAATTATTCCGTTCGCCAGCCTTGCAGCAAACCTTTTCTTAGCGGTTCGTTATTATTCGTCTTACGTTACTTTGTTACGAAGCTTTTATACGCTTAAAAATTTTGTATGCTACACAATTTTGTATAATACTGACTTTGGATATTGATTTGGGTTGTTTTAAAATGATGGATTAGGATTTATTTATCAAAGCTTTCTTTCATTGCAGTTTTTATAAATCGTTCCAATTCCTTTACCTCGTCGGCATCTGGTGGCAAACCTAGTAACATATGAATTTGTCCTGCGAAACATTTGTCCCAGACTTTTACGCCGTTCTTTCTAAGTTTAGCTGCATATAAAATACCGTCATCTCTAAGAGGGTCAAATTCGGCATTAATAATCACTGCAGAGGGTAAACCTCTCAAATCCTCTGTGCGTATCGGTGATACTTCCGGATTGTTGTGTTGTCCGGGTGCATATAACTCCATCGCAAAATAGCATGCTGCCTTTGTTTGCCAATACCCTTTGGCGTTTTCCTTATACGAAACAGCCGTTTCCATATGTTGAGGACTGCAATCAGCCGGAAGCCCATTCAAAATCTGCAACTTTATTTTATTACTTATACCATCCTTCTTCGCTTTTTGGCTTATCACTGCAGCCAAATTTGCACCAGCGCTAATTCCTAACAATGCGATGCGGCTGGTATCGCCACCAAGCTCACTACCATGTTCTGCAATCCATTTAAAGGCATTATAGCTGTCGTTTACTGCAGCAGGAAATTTGTTTTCAGGTGCAACCCGATAATCGATAGCAAAAACAATTGCGCCGTAAGTTTTTGCATCCTGCCAAAGTGAATGCTCTAAGCCGGGAAGTAAAGGCGAAATAAAACCGCCTCCATGATAATTGATAATAATTGGTAGATTTTGGGAATGATCTGGATTAAAAATTAATATGGGAATACTGTCAACGGTAATTTTAATTCGTTTAACATCTTCTTTGGGATAGGGTACCAGCGGAAGTCTTGGATATTTAATTTGTGCGATAGGTATTTCACGTAATTGCTCGATGGTCATGTCTTGGTATCCGATCATCTTTAAGAATGAGGTTACCCTTGGATCTAGTTGTCTGGTACCACACGGTTGAGCTAAAAGCTCCTGTTCGTTGAATACAAAGACAATGCTTAAAAAGATTATTAAAATTGATTTTTTCACGGTGTGCAATTTGTTGTTAACGGTTTGTTTTTCTCTCGTGTCGGTTTTTGAATTTGAAATGCTGCTTTAATTCTTTCTAACGGCAATAAACCTTTCTGGCATAGGAGAGATGTCAAAAGATTCTAGCATTGTAAAGTTACCCTTCATTATATTATTTTCAAGCTCTTTTGATGAATAAAAATTAATCTTAGGCATTATATTGAGCTTATTTAAAAGGGTAAAGAAATAAAATAAAAATGTTTTTTTCTCCTTTGCATAAACTGTTGAAGAAATAAAAATGCCATTAGGCTTAAGTAATTGATTTATGCGTTTCATAAAAATTTCTTTATCCTCAAGGTAATGTAAAATATTAAAGGCCGTGATTACATCAAATGAAGCAATTTGAATATTTTCTTCGAAGATCGTTGCTCTGGAGAATGTCACATTGTTTAATTTTTTTTCAATTTTACGATTATTTGCAATCTCTATCATCTGGGAAGAAATATCTATTCCATGAATCGTATGTACGTTCTTTGCGATTTCGGTAGATATAATTCCCGAACCACAAGCAAAGTCCAAAACCTGATCGTTTGGTTGTAGGTGTTTTTGTGAGCTTTCCAGAATCTTTAATGTCTTGTCATTGGGTTTTTGAGAAGGATTAGTGGTTCTTTTTGCGACCCGATTCCAAAAATGTTCAGATTTGTCTATTGTATTTGAGTTGCCTATTGCAATTACTTTACCAGCTTTAACTATCAACCAAACAGCCAGGCCAAGTTCTGCCAAAGCCATGGGTAACCCAAAGATGCTATTTAATAAATCAATTAGATCTGTTAAATGAGGAAAAAGGGTTTTTAATAAATGAATGATAACATACGTTGGCCCAACCATCAGCATTAAATACCATAAAATTTTTGGGATCACTTTGTGCTCTTTCATTAGTATGCCAACTAAAAGCAAATGAAAACCAAATACAATCAATCCGATAGACCAATACCGTTGAAATGAATCA
Source organism: Ferruginibacter sp. (assembly GCA_031430735.1). GTDB lineage: Bacteria > Bacteroidota > Bacteroidia > Chitinophagales > Chitinophagaceae > Ferruginibacter. The sequence continues at coordinate 5,247 of JANPCB010000003.1, forward strand.
TAGTTTTTAATGAAAACTGCTGTGTTTAATTCATTCCTATTTTGGAATAAATAAAAAATGGCAATACAAAATATCAAAGAATAAACAATTCTTAATACTCCTGCCCAAAGCGCTAATTTATTGTTGTCGTTTTTAAAGTATTTATATAACGAAATGGAAACTACAAAATCAAGCAGCATGATCATTGTAATTCCCAACATCATAAAATTGTAGCGTTGAGAATCTACGTTACTATGGCTTACATTTTGGTCAGTAAAATTATATATTTTCGGAAAGGCGTATCCAAAAACATAACCAGCCAATAGGGCCATTAACAATAAAGAGTAGCCAGTTACTAAGGCGTATTTTCTGTTTTTATTCATTGTATTTTCCATCTTTTTAAGATTTAATGCAAAACTAGAATAACCAGGCTTTACATCTCATTGACTTAAGATAAGAAATTCAATTGAATGGTATGGGTGTTACTTTTTTGATTTCACTAAAATTCTTTTGCGGATTCTACTAAGCGATTCAGGGGTAACACCAATATAACTTGCGATTTGATATTGAGGTATTCGCTGTATTAAATCCGGTCTGGCTCTTATTAAATTTTGGTATCTAACCAAGGGAGTATTTATAGTAAAAGCTTCTAATTTGGTTTGTTGTTCCAGAAATACATTTGTCATTAATTTTCTTGAAAGGGTTTCAAGATTGGGATATTTTTTATACAAACCTTCTCCCTTTTCGCTATCGCCCATTAAAACAGAACAATCAGTGCAACATTCTAAATAGTGCATAGATGGACTATTCAATTTAATCGTATTTAACGAAACAACCCATTGTTCATCAACAAAAAAGTCAGTTGTCTTTTCTTCACCATCAATTAAATAATATTGCCGGATAATACCATCTAAAACAAAATATGCATCAGTTGAAGTTTGCCCTTCTTTTAATAAAACGGTGCCTTTTTTAAAGTGTTTAATGACCATGGTTTCATCAATGGCCTCTATTTCATTTTCCAAAACTGGCTGAATTTTTAAAAAGTATTTTAGGAGTTTGTCGTCCATTGAATTGTCTATTTAGTTGCATCTTCTGCAATTATTGTTTTTTTGTTGTCAATTCGTATTCAATTTTGTCATCTTGCAAATCTGCTACTTTAATAAATTGAAGTCGTTCAAGTAACTTTATTGCTTTGAGATTTTCTTTTGTTGTAATAGCCCAAATGCGTTTTAGTCCGATGTCGTTTAGTCCAAAGTCAATTGCTAATTGGATTGCACTAGTCATAAAACCTTGTCCACGAAACTGCGGAAGCAAAACACAGCCAAGCTCACCAGCACCTTTGTCGAGTCTGCGGTAATAACCGCAAGTCCCGATGAGTCTATTTGTCGCTTTGTCGGCAATGCCCCAATGAATTGAATTGCCGTCACGAAAATCTTGGTCAATCTTTTCTTGCATTACTGTCGCTTCGTCCACTGTTGTTGCCCTAACAGAGTCATAAAACGAAATATCTACAATGTCCACAATGTCTAGGAGCAAAATTTGTCGCAACGAAATTGTGTCAGCAGAAATATTTGGATAAGTGTCGTATGGTGGAAGTTTCATTTTGGGAATTTATATTTTCATGTCCATTTCGGTGTCATAAAAACTGTTTGTTTCTTGTTGTTAATTTTGAGTCAGTGCTATCGTCAAATAATTCTGAATAACGTTTTTTCGAGCTTTTAAAATCAATACATTTTGATTTTAAAAGATGACTTACAATTCAATTTTTGTCCCAAAGTTAGCAAGAGCAATTATTTTTGTTCTTGCAAAAAATAAGGAATCACCCATAAAGAGAATGAATTTGCGCAGATTTTGAATTAGATATTCATCCGCATACAACTGCTGCTGATTGAAAATATAAAGTTGAAATTAAGACCTAAAGTTCAAAGTTGTTTGTCCAGCACGAACCACAGCTTGGATTTGATGTTTGTCAAGCAACACTTGCACAAAATCCAATTGTTGAACAAAACCCTACGGGTAAACTACCTTAGCGTTTCATTAAAATAAAATTAACCATTATGCATCAAAAAAAAGTAATTTAATTTCGGAAGCCTGCGACCATGTGGCAGGATTTAAGACAGCTTATCAGAAGCTA
>JANPCB010000004.1:0-12361 GCA_031430735.1 Ferruginibacter sp.
TCCATTTCCTATGCCTGGATCGGTATCTATAAAATACTCGGCAGCCACCATACCCGGGCTATTAGCGGTTTGTGTGCTAATGTAAAATCCTCTATTTTCAAATAATCCCCATTTGCCGCTAGCATCTTTTGTACGTATAGCTACAAAATGAAAACCTGCAGATAACAATGTAGTAGGAATCGTTGCAACAAATGTTGGATTTGCTCCAGTAGGCGAAGGGGTGATAGCTGTAGCATTACCCACACCAGGATCTGTATCAATAAAAAATTCAGCCGCTGCAATATTGCTTACATTGGTTGTAGCATTGCTTATGTAAAATCCTCTATTTTCAAACAAGCCCCATTTGCCGGTATTGTCTTTTGTTCGTATGCCTACAAAATGAAAACCATTTGCCAATAATGAAGTAGGAATGGTAGCAACAAATGTTGGATTAGTACCATTAGGAGATGGTGTAATGGCAGTACCATTACCTACACCTGGATCAGCATCTACAAAAAACTCAGCTGCGGTTATTGTTTGTGCTTGGGAAGATAGATAACCAAGCACTATAATTAATATTAAAAATAATTTTTTCATGTTAACCCGTTTTAGTTTTTTAAAATGAGATAACACTAGTTACTTATTCTTGCATCTACATTGATGGTAACATTACCGCCGGCAGCCACTGTTGGGGTAATTACATTCATACTAAAAATACGAGGCAAGCGACTGTTGCGGCTATTGTTCCAATTAAGGCTACCAGAAACATCAAAAAGTAAACCTATATCTTTTCCATCGCTGCCCGTATTGTTTGCTGGCCCGGCAGAAATTGTGTAATCTGCTATTGAATTGTTAGTGCCAGCGTTTACAGCAGTTTGAGCCTGCATTTGCGGATCCTGATTATCTATATTTCCACCTCCATCTACATTGCTATTCAATGTCCATGGCGCACCAGGGTTGATAGAACCTGCTGGATAAAATGTAATGTTATTATTATAAGTGCTTGATGAAATACTAATGGCAGCATTACGCCTTACAAAAATATTATTTGCAAAAGTTAAAAAACGATTGTTACTACTAGTGGCTATATTTCTAATACCTGATGCAGGGCCAAACCAAAGATTATGGTTAAACAAAACATTTATTGAATTAAAAAATCCATTAAAATTGGCATCTCTCACAGTTGCATTTTCAAAAAAATAATTATTCTGAAAAAGAATATTTTGGTATGTAGAACTTGCAGATGCGTTTGCTGAAGCATTATCAAAAAGGTTTCCTTCAAAAAGGTAACCAGTATAAGTGGTACTGCCTTGGTTCATATTAATATCAATACTTGCAAAATTATTACGAATAAAACGTAGATTATCTGGTTTTGCAGAACTTATCTGCAAGCCACTTGTAAATGTTAATCCTTGATATTCTGAATTGGCACATGCAGCACCTGTTATGGTGCATCCTTGTACCAGTGCTGTAAAAGGTAGATTTTTATCAGGGGTCCAACCAGGGCCAATAATGGTCAATTGCTTACTGGTTTGGGTAAAAGCTGCATAGGCATTGGGGCTACCGTGTATGTAAATGGTATCGCCATTTGATGCGGTATTTACTGCAGTTTGAATGTTGTTAAACTGTGCCAATGTAGCGGGCGAATTGCTTACGGTGTGTACTGTTGCAAATGTGGTAGAAGTAATTACTAAAAGTACCAAGGAGAATAATTGTTTCATAATGTTTAATTTTTAGAATGTAAAAATCAAACATCAAAAATTATTCTCAATACCTAATTATAGTGAAAATGAAAAACACTATTTGTGTAAATTTTTATAATAAAAAGCAATGGCTTCGCCGATGGAAGAAACGTGTAGTTTTTCGTAGATATGCTTAATATGGGTGTTCACGGTATTAAAACTTAAAAATAATTTATCTGCAACCATCTTATAACTTAAGCCCTCTGCTAATTGGACAAGCACTTCTGTTTCTCTTGAAGAAAGTGGATTTTCTTTTTTTTGTGGTTGAAAATAGGCCAATACTTTTAAAGCTATACTGGGATTCATTACTGCACCTCCGTCATATACTTCTTGTATGGCCTGTAAAATTCTTTGAGGAGAATCTTTTTTTAAAATATAACCGCTTGCACCATTGCGTATACATTCAAATACTTTATCTGTATCATCAAATACGGTTTGCATTAATACTTTTATGTGCGGAAACTTTTTCTTGATACTTTTTAAACCCTCTATACCATCTACACTGGGCATATTGATGTCCATTAATACCACATCGGGAAAGTAGGTATCCATATCTTCTAACACATCCTTACAATTAGCCGCTTCTCCTGCAAATAATAATTCAGGACTAAGCTCCATCAATGCTTTTAGACTATCACGCCTAGCATTGTTATCGTCATATATAAATACTTTTATTGGCACAATGTAAAGTTATAGGTTATACAGGCATTGGTAATACCTAATTATAGTTATACCGACTTTAATGGGACAGTCACATAAATGGATGTTCCATTATTTTCTTTGGTTTTTATTTTAAAAGTTCCATCTAATTCTAAAGTTCTCTGTTTCATGTTTTCCATCCCATTTCCATTCTTCCTTTTCTCCCGATCAAAACCAACGCCATTGTCAGATATTATTATTTCTAAGGTTTTATCTAATATATTGATTTCTAGTTTTGCATTGGTTGCTTTGCTGTACTTTGCAATATTGTTCATAGCCTCTCTTATAATTAGCAATATATTTCTTTTGGCAGTTATACTTTTTAACAATGGTTCAATGGTTGCATCAATAACACATTGAAAATTGATGTCATTGTCACTCAGTAATTCTACGCTATAGTTTTTTACTTTTGCTTCTAATGAAATTGTATTGGAATTGTTTGTATTCATACTCCAAACAATGTCGTTCATATTCTCCATTACTGTTTTACTTTGTGTAGATATTTTTTGCAACATTTCTATTGCTTTTTCGGGGTTTGTTTTAAACGTTTTCTCGGCTACAGCACCATAAATTTGTAAGCTGCTCAAAGAGGCTCCTATATCATCGTGTAAATCTTGGCTTATGGAGTGTCTAATTTTTGAAATAGCTAATTTTTGATTTTGTGTATAGCGATATACTAAAAAGGCGATACCTAAAAAGCCAAAGGCGATTAGTAGAATAATAAATCGGCTATTGGCTAATTTTTGTTTTTGCTGCGCATCTATTACTTCTAAGTTTAATAATTTTTTTTCGTTTGCAACTCCTGAGTTTAGTATAGTCTGTATTTGTGCATTGTTCCCTTTAATATTACTCGTTTCTATGTCAGATTTTAATTCCAAAGCATGTATGAGCGCTTTATTGTCTTCCAGTTTTTTATATATTTGTATTGCAGTAGCTAAAAATTGCAAAGCAAAAAAGCGATTGATCATTGGTTTATCTTTTAGCAATGCAAAGCCTTCATCCAATTGGTCTTTTGCAACAGTATTATTATTTTTACTTTCGTAACAGGCAGCAAGTCCACTATGGCACAATAGCTCTACATCTATTTCTAAGTATAATTTGGAAATAGCAAAGCCATTCTTAAAATAATACAAAGCACTATCTATTTGGCGCATGGCCAAAAAAATATCCCCCATACTGGTATTTGCAACCGCTATACCCCGCTGCCATTGTATTGCAGTTGCTTTTTGTAATGAAGCTTTATTAAATTGTAGGGCACTGTCATACATTTTTAATTTGTAAAAAGCTTCGGAGAGGTTGCCGTATAAATGATGCGGCTTGGTAAGGCTTAAATAATTTGTAGGGTAGGGGGGTTGTTTTGTATATTTTATTCCTTCTTTATAAAACGCCAATGATTTTGAAGCACTATCAATATTCATATAAAATAAACCCAAGAAATTATAGCTATCTGCTAATAACAAGCTATCATCTAAAGCCTTTGCCATTTCTAATCCCCTTAAACTTTCTTGCAGCCCCAATTGCTGTAAATTATTATAGTAGTAAACCTCCGCTTGTCGTGTGGTTAAAAAATAGTTACTCAAAGAATTGGTTTTAGCTGGTAGCTTTCCATGAATTTTATTTAGCCAAACTTGCGCCGAGTCATATTGCTCTATGTCCATATAATTATCGGCTATAAAAAAACAAGTAGTTATATAAGTTGCTTCATTTAACGTAGCTGAAACAATTGTTTTTTTTGCAGAATCTATCATAGTGCTTTGCTGCGCAAATGATATGGAAGTGAATAATATAAAAGCTATTTGTAAAATAAAATATACAATGTTCTTATTTTTCATATACGGAAGTTATAGAAAATATAGTAAAGCAAAAAAGCATTAATTGTAGATCTAATTTCTTTGGTATGTTCTTTAGGCAATGAGGGTGGTATTAAATAAAAAAAAGCCGCATGTTGAGTGCGGCTTTATTAATGAGCTAAATGTGGGAATTAATCTTTCAATTTAATATTCATATCTACCCTTCTATTTCTTGCTTTATTGGCCACCGAATTATTCTCTACCAATGGTTTTGAATCTCCATAACCAGATGAAAGCAACCTCGCAACTTCAATACCTTTGTTTTCAAAATAATTTTTTATGGAAGCGGCTCTTTTTTCAGATAAGATTTGATTTTTATCTACATTGCCAGTGTTGTCGGTATGGCCTTCAATTATTAATTTGTAATCGCTATACTCATTTAATATATTTACCACCTCATCCAATTTTTTGAATGATATAGGTCTTATGATGTCTTTCCCTACTTCAAATTGAATTCCCTGAGAAGCAAAGTTTATTTTTTTTTACCATTACTTCACTTACCCTTGGGCAACCCTCATTATCAACTGGTCCTGGTCTGTCAATACATTTGTCGTTTTTATCTGCTACTCCATCAGCATCTGTATCGGTACAACCTCTCATGGCAATAGATCCTTTCTCTGTAGGGCATTCGTCTTCGCTATCTTGTTATACTATCCGCATCAGCCTCTGGGCAACCATTAAATGCCGCTAAGCCAAACACGCTAGAACATTTATCCTCACTATCCTGTACGCCATCTGTATCTGTATCTTTCGGAACTTCTATTTTTGGTTCTTCTACTTTTGCTGTTGTTACTTCTTTAATAGGAGCTGGTATTTACTCTTCCTCTTTTTGTTTTCTAGATTTTGTTTTTTTATATGGAATGGCAGCATGTAGGCCTGCATACATGTTGGCACTTGTAAATTTGCCTATACCTGTAACATTTGTAATAATATCATCGCTGCCTATGTAAAATATACCCAAGCGCAAGCCAATACCTATTTTTACATTTTGTGAAAGTGCACTGTATGAGATAGGTAATCCAGCATCTAAAAATACACTTTCATACCTAGGTGTTACTACTGCTTGAAAAGCCGTACGAGTACCTGCAGTATTGTTGCCTACTAAGCCGCTCGTGAATAATGCATTTACGTAAATGTGTTTCGAGAATTTATAATCTCCATAAATAGTAATTACAGTTGGGGCTTTTATTTTGGCGGCGTTGTTATCTTTTGTTGAGGTAGCTCCTATAGATTTAAAATAGCTAGTAATATCATCAAACCCTATATTAGCAGTATCAACTTGGTTTACAGTAATAGGAGCATTTGTTTTAATAATATAATTTTCGTTATTGGGAGATGCTTTATAGGTCATGCTTCCAATATCTTGCAAAGCAAAACCAATTTTGTATTTATATTTATTTTCATATCGTGCAGTAGATATTTTTTCCTCACCATTATTCGGCTCCCGGTGTTCATATACAGCACCAATATCAATGCCTAATCCACTACCAGGACCTCCAAATAACAAGTTTTGGGAAGATAAATTGTCAAAACCATCATTATTGTCAAAACTTTTAGAAGCTTCAATCGTTCCATTAAATTGTACCCTTGATATGGATGTGTCTATCAATTTTACACTAAAGTTGTTTAGCCTAGCGCTGCTAAATGCCAATCCATTGTATCTTTTTAAAACGATGCCCGCCTTCATATAGTTTTGCCCTTCGTTAAATACTTCTCTACCATAAGCAAGACCTATTTCTGTAAATGCATTGATATTTGTATTTACATTGCCACTGGTAAAAGTGGTACCATTGGGAAGTTTTACACCCCTTATGCCATCATTTATAAAGGTAAAATAATCTGTGTTTATCCCATTTCCACTTCCTACAACCCTTCCTCTTATGAGTAAACCAATGGCTTGTTTTTTTCCTATCTGCATCATAAACGAGGGTCCCCTTATTTCTCCCAATGCATTAAATCCAATATTGTCAATTTTGCTCGATTTTGTAAATTCTATATCAGTGCCGTCTTTTATAGCATCAGTAAACGTTTTAAAGTTTTTTATGTAACCATAGTTTTGGTTGAGTGCTGCGTTGCCTGAGGCAAACTGCAAATCCATCAACATCCTATTGTCGGCTATGTTAGCGGGATTAATATACAAGCCGTTAATGGCGGCATAGTTGCTATTGGAAATTCCATAATAGCGTTGCGCTTCTACAAAAAGCGTACATAAAACAGCAATGGTAATTAGTAAGTACTTTTTCATTAGGTTTAGTTTACTGTAATTTTGATGTATTTGTAAATCAATTATATGAATAGCTATAACGTGTTAATATGCAAATAATTGTTATTGGGTTAAATATATCAAAAAAAAGCCACCCTTTTATGGGTGGCTTGGTAAAATTATTGAAATAAGATCTATTTGTATTGTGGTATAATGCCGTTTGCAAGATCTACCATTTTTTTCAATCCTTCTTCTGGTAAATTTCCTTTTTTAAATTCAGCCATCACTTCAGGCAATTTGTTTTCCATTTCCATTAAAAAATGCTCTTCAAATTCCTTTACCTTTTTTACAGCTACGTTTCTCATCAATCCTTGCGTACCAAGATATATGATGGCAACTTGTTTTTCCACTGCATAAGGAGAGTATTGTGGTTGTTTCAAAATTTCCACATTACGTGCACCTTTATCAATTACGTTTTTAGTAGCAGCATCTAAGTCACCTCCAAATTTAGAAAACGCTTCAAGCTCACGGTACAAAGCCTGATCCAATTTAAGTGTACCAGCCACTTTTTTCATGGATTTAATTTGCGCATTACCACCCACACGACTTACAGAAATACCTACGTTAATAGCAGGTCGGATACCCGCATTAAATAAGTTACCTTCTAAGAAAATTTGTCCGTCCGTAATCGAAATTACGTTGGTAGGTATATAAGCAGATACGTCACCAGCTTGTGTTTCAATAATTGGCAAAGCTGTAAGCGAACCACCACCTTTTACCAAATGTTTGATAGATTCTGGCAAGTCATTCATCTGACGAGCTATTTCATCTTTAGCTACAACCTTAGCGGCTCTTTCTAATAAACGACTATGCAAATAAAATACATCTCCAGGATAAGCTTCACGGCCTGGTGGGCGACGAAGCAACAATGATACTTCACGATAAGCAACTGCTTGCTTAGAAAGATCATCATAAATAATTAATGCAGGACGACCGGTATCTCTAAAAAACTCTCCAATAGCGGCACCAGCAAATGGAGCATAGAACTGAAGGGGAGCAGGATCAGAGGCAGAAGCAGCAACAATAGTAGTATAAGCCATTGCACCATTCTCTTCCAATGTTTTCATTACACCAGCAATAGTAGATGCTTTTTGCCCAATGGCTACATATATACAATAAACAGGCTTACCTGCTGCATAAAATTCTTTTTGATTTATGATGTTATCAATTGCGATGGCAGATTTGCCTGTTTGACGATCACCAATAATCAATTCACGCTGGCCACGACCAATTGGAATCATGGCATCAATTGCTTTAATGCCTGTTTGTAATGGTTCTTTTACCGGCTCACGAAAAATTACGCCTGGGGCTTTTCTTTCCAATGGCATTTCATATAATTCACCTTGCAATGGGCCTTTGCCATCTATTGGTGTACCAAGTGTATTGATAACCCTACCACACATTCCTTCACCAACTTTAATAGAGGCGATTTGTCCCGTACGTTTTACTTTGTCTCCTTCACGGATATCTCCACTATCACCCATCAATACCACACCCACATTATCTTCCTCCAGGTTAAGTGCAATGGCTTTTACGCCATTATCAAACTCCACAAGTTCACCCGAGCGTACATTGTTAAGTCCATAAACACGTGCAATACCATCACCTATTTGTAATACGGTTCCTACTTCCTCCAAGTTTGCACCTGCATTGAAGTTGCTTAATTGTTGACGAAGGATTGCCGAAATTTCGTCTGGTTTAATTTCTACCATAAATTATCTGTTGCGTTGGTTAATTTATACTTAAGCCTATTAATACTAGGCTCGTTTTTCGGGCGCAAAGGTAGGAGTAATGAGGGGTAATTACAAAAAAACTATTCTTATAAACTTGGAGCCTGTTTGAATTAAATATAAATCGGTGCGAATATTTTTTACGTTCATGTTTACATTATTTTAATAAGCATCTTGCCATCTAAATATTTTGACCACTGAAATCATTAAAAAGATGTATTTTGCCTTCCATTTTATAAAAAACTCACTTTGCAGTTTTATAATAATTTGATTTGACTTGCTAATAAACAACACTTAAATATAACCCATGAAGAAAATTTTCCTCTTATTCCTTGCTTTTTCCTTTGTTATTACGGGCTTTTCCCAAATAAATGAAATTGCAGTTGCAACCGAATTGGTACAAAAACATAGTAAAGAAATTGGTTTTTCGCAAAAAAGCCTTGACAATTATTTGGTAAGCAGCAGTTATAAAGCTGCGGGTATACAATATGTATATCTTAATCAAACTTATAAAGGTTTGCAAGTGCGCAATCAAATGAAAGTACTTTCATTCAAAAACAATACCCTCAGTTCCAATGCAGGTAGTTTTATTGAAAATATGGAGCAAATCGTTACCACTCAATCTACAAGCCCTGTATTGAAAGCCAATGAAGCGGTGAAAGCTGCTTTCTTAGAAGAAAAGTTGAGTGCCCCATTTTTAGGTACAAATAGGCAGACTGATCCTAGGAAATTTGATTTTGGACAACTACAAAATGTAACTGAAAAAGTAACAGGCGATTTGGTTTGGTATCCCGTTTATGAAGGATCGAAAATTAAATCAGTAAACTTGGCTTGGACAGTTTTAGTTGCTCCTAAAGGGTCAGATGATATGTGGCAAATGTTGGTGGATGCAACCAATGGAACAATTTTGGGCAAATTCAATCTAAGTATCTCTGAGCACTTTGGAAAACCGCAATTGGTAGTTCCCCCACTGTTAAAGAGACCTACTGTTGCACTTACAGATAATAAATTACAGCATTCTATTTCATCAACAAGCCCATCTGCTGTAGCAGGAGCAAGTTATTTAGTTATTCCTTATCCTGCAGAAAGTCCTTCACACCCTGGAGGTAACCCAGCGGTAAGGACAAATCCTTGGACAGCAGCACCTGGTAATGCTTCTACATTGGGGTGGCACAGCAATGGTACAACAGATTATACTATATCTAGAGGGAATAATGTGTGGGCTACAGAAGATCAAGTGGCGGCTAATATAAATTCCGGGCCACCTGCAACTTCCTCTACATCACCTGATCCCCTTACTTTCAATTTCCCACCAAATTTTATAACAGATCCTAGAAACGCTGCGTTTCAACAATTTGCTGTAACAAATTTGTTTTATTGGAATAATATAGTGCACGATATTTCTTATCAATATGGTTTTGATGAAGTTGCAGGTAATTTCCAAGCTAATAATCAAGGTAGAGGAGGCAATGGAGGAGATGATGTTATAGCCTTAGCGCAAAGTGGTGCTGCAGGAACAATAGGAAATAATGCAAATTTTGCTACGCCTCCAGACGGTGGTAGGCCAAGAATGAGGATGTATTTATTTGATGCAGTCAACACTACAAAAGTGCGTGTAAATTCCCCCGTACCTTCTATAGCAGATTATGTAGCAGTAGAAGGGTCATTTAGTACAGCAAATTTACTTTCAATAACTGGACCAAAAACTGGTCAGGTTGTTTATTATGAAGACAACGCTGGAACAAACAACCATGAGGCTTGTGTTCCAGCAAATAATTCACTTGCAGGTAAAATTGCATACATTAATAGAGGTAATTGTACTTTTGTACTTAAAGTAAAAGCAGCACAAGACGCTGGAGCTATTGCAGTAATAATGGTAAATAATGTAGCTGGAGCTCCTATTATTATGGGCGGTGCAGATAATACGATTACTATACCAGCGGTAATGGTTTCTCAATCGAATGGATTATTACTTGCTGAAGATATTACTGCAGGCCTTAATGTTACCATTAGTAGTACAGCAGGTGTTGTATTAGATGGTGATTTAGATAATGGTATTATCGTTCACGAATTTGGACATGGTATTTCTAATAGACTAACAGGCGGACCTGCAAATACTAGCTGTCTTAGTAATGCAGAGCAGGGAGGAGAAGGTTGGAGTGATTATTTCTGCTTAATGTTAACTACAGACTGGGCAACTACTCCTTTAACTGACGGAACTAGATCTCGTTATATTGGTACATATGTAGTAGGACAAACGCCTATAGCTGGGGGCGGCTTCCGTAATTTTCCTTACACTACAAATATTGCCGCAAATACACTCACATACGCTAATATGGGTACTGGTACTATAGGCACTCAAGTGCATAATATTGGTGAAATATGGTGTGAGTCTATTTGGGAAATGACATGGGCTATTATTGCTCAAGAAGGTGTTATCAATCCAAATTTATATAATTTTTCTCCTGCAACTTTGGGAGGAAACAGTATTGCTTTAAAACTAGTAATGGAAGGCTTGAAATTACAACCTTGTTCCCCTGGTTATGTTGATGCTAGGAATGCGATTCTAGCTGCTGATAGAAATTTATATGCCGGTCGCCATGCATGTGCTATTTGGACAGCTTTTGCCAAACGTGGGTTAGGTTTTGGGGCGTCACAAGGAAGTGCATTTAGTGCAACAGATCAAACAGCTTCTACAACGCTGCCCCCAGCACCAACGATTACTACACAACCAACAAATATATCTGTAGCTGCTGGTTCAAATGCTACATTTACAGCAGATGCTGGTGCAGATGTAAATCTTATATATAATTGGCAAGTAAGCACGGATAATGGAGCAACTTGGAATAATGTTTCTCCTGCTGTTATTACACCAACTCTTAATTTAATTGCGGTAACAAGTGGAATGAATAACAACAGATACCGTTGTCAAGTATTTATTGGATGCGCTATTACAACTTCTTCAGTGGCTATACTTACTGTTACAGGAAGTGGACCAACACCGCCAGTAATTACAGCACAACCTGCTTCTACAACAGTATGTGCAGGAGCTACTGCTACATTTACAGCTGCTGCAACAGGAACAAGCGTAACATATAGCTGGGAAGTAAGTACGAATGCTGGCGTATCATGGAGTGCCGTTGTGCCAGCAGTTACTACAACAACTTTAACGCTTACTGGTGTAACAATAGGAATGAATAACAACAGATACCGTTTGGTGGCTACTAATGCTGGTGGAAGTGTAACAACCAATGGTTTGGCAATACTTACCGTAACAGCGGCACCATCAGCACCAACAGTTACAACACCAATAGCATATTGCCAGGGAGCAACTGCCACAGCATTAACAGCAACTGGCACAGGATTATTATGGTACACAGCAGCCACGGGCGGAACAGGAAGTGCAACAGCACCAACACCAACCACCACTGCGGCGGGAACTACTATATTTTATGTAAGCCAAACAGTAAGTACCTGTGAAAGCCCAAGAGCAGCCATAACAGTAAATGTAACAGCTACCCCAGCGGCACCAACGGTAACAAGCCCAATATCTTATTGCCAAGGCGCAACAGCAACTGCATTAACAGCAACAGGAACAAACTTATTATGGTACACTGTAGCCACAGGCGGAACAGGAACTGCAACAGCACCTACCCCATCTACAGCCACAGTGGGAAGTATAACTTTTTATGTAAGTCAAACAACGGGAGTATGCGAAGGACCAAGAGCAGCGATAACAGTAAATGTTACTGCGGTTCCAGCCGCTCCAGTAGTTACAACGCCCATTTCATATTGCCAAGGAGTTACTGCAACAGCATTAACAGCCACCGGTACCAATTTATTATGGTACACAGTAGCCACGGGCGGAACGGGAAGTGCAACGGCACCAACACCATCTACAGCGACTGTAGGTAGTACAACATTTTATGTAAGTCAAACAACAGGATGTGAAGGTCCGAGAGCAGCTATAGTGGTAAACATAGTTGCTGGAACTGCAGCCCCAACAGTAACAACACCAGTTGCCTATTGTCAAGGAGCAACAGCTACACAACTTACAGCAACCGGAACAGGATTATTGTGGTACACAGCAGCAACTGG
>JANPCB010000005.1:0-8189 GCA_031430735.1 Ferruginibacter sp.
ACTTTTCAAAAAATACGCTCTGTATTTTTTTCTACCCCTTAGCCTTTATTTCAAATCCCCATAACAAATAGCCCGGGTTTCGTTCAACACAGGTTTAGCGTTGGGCATTGCATGCCACACTAAACCTTAATTGTTGTGTGCTGTTTTAACGTTACTCGGTCATTGAAACATATCCTGTATCATCGTCGCTTGTAATGTCGTATGTAGTTATTTCGCTGCTGCTTTTAAAAGTCCGAAAAGTGATTTTTTTGAAGCGGTATTGTTTTAATACTTTCTGTAAAGTCTCATAAGATTCTTGCTTATTTCTATTCGGGGCGAATGCAATACCAACCAAATTCAGGACTTCGTTATTGTCGCCACTTAGAAAAGCTGAACAATCTTCTAACCATAATTTCTTGTCTGTTTCGTCTGCAAAAGCCTTTCTATATTTCGGAAACATTTTCTTCTGATATTTTCCAAGAACAGAATTAGCTGTGTCTTTCATTTTCCAAATTGCACTGTCTGCCTTTGCTTCTACTAATTGTCCATATGATTGATACCATGCAATTCCGAGCCGTTGCACCTGAATTTTGGCATCGTCTAAATCCTGAACTGAATTTTCAGTTGAAAAATTGACTATTACTTTTTTCATGTCAGCTAAAATTGCACTCTTTTCTTCTTCAGTATATTTTGCAGGTTTCGCTGAAGATGAATTTTCTGAACTGAAGTCATTGTGTTCTTTAGATGTTGTGTCTGAACAAGATTGAAGTGTCATGATAAAAACTGACAGAAAAAGTAAGGGTTGTCTCATGAATGATTGTTTTGAAATGCTGTGTCCAAAAAATAGCACACAACGTTTGTATTGTACGCAACCCATCAAATCTACGATTTTCTAAATTATTAGCAATCAATAATTTGATAGTGCGTTTTTTCAATTGTTTTGATTTTGTAATAAATTGTTTTGCACTCTTAAACAATTTTTTTTTACAGGTATTAAAATTCAATAAATCAACATTTTAGTATATGTATAAATATATTGTTTAATATTTGTTATTTTTCTCTGTCTCCAGGATGCTTTGCATAAAGTTTATCAATTGGGCTTTCAATATTTATTAGCAAATCCCGCTTGATATGCAAATATCGCTCTGTTGTTTTTATATCAAAGTGTCCTAATAAATCTTTAATAAAAATAACATCTACACCCTTTTCTAACAAATGAGTTGCAAAACTGTGTCGCAAACTATGAAAACTGAGACTTTTTATAATACCAGCTGTTTTTTTAGCTTCGTGAAAAATTTGTTGTGCACTTCTTATAGAGTATGGTTTTCCTTTTTCCTGACCTTCAAACAAATAATTTACAGGTTTAACCTCACTCATTTTATAATACTGCTCTAGCACATCTAGCACCAAAGGACTAAGCATTACGTACCTGTCTTTTTTGCCTTTGCTGCAGTGTATGAATAACTGTTTGCGCTCTCTGTCTATATCTTGCAATCGTAGGTTTATAACTTCGCTCACCCGCAAACCTGCGCTGTATGCTACAAAAAGTATGGCTTTGTGTTTCAAATTTTTGGGCGCATTAAAAAGCCTTCGCAATTCTTCTTCGCCCAGCACTTTGGGTAGTTGCAGGTGTTTTTTGGGTCGGGGTATTTCTACAAAAAACTTTTCATGACCTAGTACTTGCTCATACATAAATTTTAGTGCATTCAACCTGCTGTGAACGGTGTTTTCGCTAAGCTTTAAATTGTTTATGCAAAAATGTATGTACTGGCGTATATCTTCTGTAGTTAGTGTATCGGCATGTTTATTTTTGAGTGTTTGCAAAAAAATACTCATTTCGTTTTTATAGGTACGTATGGTAGAGGTACTATAAGCTTTTAAATGCAATTGCTCAATACAGCGGTTAAGTAATTGTAAGTTGTGGGTACTTATTTCAAAAATTTGCTCAAACGATGTGTCAGATTTATATCCCGCCTTTTTGTTTATATCGTTGTTTAATTTTCTTTTTCTTAAATAAAGCGAAAGTGCATCGTATTGTATAGTAGCAATATTTTCAAAAGCTGTCTGCAGGCTTTTAACGCTTATTTTGGTAAAAGGCAAGTGCAAGCATTGGTTTACGGTACAGTATTTTACACCTGCTATTTGCCTTATTATTATTTCAATATTTTTATTGGTCTTAAAAAAAATACCGATCTTTTCTTCTTTATCTCTGGTTTGTATTGGTTTTAAAATTAGTATTGGTAATCCAGCAAATTGTTCTTTTGTTTCGCTGCTTACTTCCTTTATTACTGTCTTTTCTGGAATGATAATGAGTGCTTGCGCTATAATTTTTTGAGAAGTTTCCTCACCCTCCAACGCCAACCCACATTTTATCCTATGCTCCGCCGTATCGGCAATATGCCATGCACACATGGTTTTGCTCCACTTGGCAGCGGTTTTTTTGCGTAAGGCCGTTATAAGCTTGCTGTCGTATTTAAATATTACAGCTATGCGTTTCTCGCCTTTGTGTACTACCGGTTTGTATTGTATTTCTTTCATCTTTTTCCGCCGGGGCAAGGCTTCGCCGTCCCTCAGTCCCATTCTGCTCGGACACAACTTAAAAGTATTGTTGCTATAATGAAGATAAGTAATTGGTTTCATATACATAACATTTTTTTATGTTATTTTTTTAATAGCTATCCTTTATTAGGTACAAGGAATATAAAATGATAGAAAATTAAATATTAACTGTATAAAAATTCATTCTTCATTTAAAGAATTTACCTCAATAAATTTACCCATATTATCTGTAATTTATTTGTGTAATAGTTAAAAGATCATATACAAAACAGATTCACAGTAAAAAGCAGAAGTATCATTTTAATCTACCCCTTTAAAAATCATACATTGTGTATTTCACATATAAAATTCTTTTGCACCCAATAACGGATAGTCATTATTTTTTTGTAATCAGTGCTTTTTTTGGTTTTTTACCGCAGAGGAGGGAGATAAAGGAGTTTTCGCAGCGGTTGCATGTAGTAGATATTGTAACGATTAATCATGTTCCCCGCAGATTTTGCAGATGTACGCAGACGGCTTAAGAGGCCAATGAATGCTAAGATTTTAACGCCCCAGCTGCATATTATTTGTTGTGAAATTTGTTTGTAATCGCTTATAGGCGATATGGATTGTCCTCATCTAAAAATCATTAATGGATAAAGACTTGGACATCTTAAAATACTTCGGAGTATTGCCGACCATTGAACCACTGCAGAAGGGCTCCGGCATACGTAGGGCTTGGTGGCTGCACGCAGTGCAGGTACCGTAGCGATAGCGGAGCCCGCAGTACGCCGAACAAATGCTGCACAATGGTAGGTGGGGGAGCGCCCCAAAAAAAATATTTTTTAGTACTCAATTTATAGGAAACATTAAGGATTGAGCATAATGGCATTTTCCTTATCCTTTGCAAGTTGCGCTTGTAGTTCTGCTAAGCCAGCAAATTTTACTTCGTTGCGCAAATTATTTTTTAGGGTTATTTGCAGCGTTTGCCCATATATATCTTCATCAAAATTAAAAATGTTTACCTCTATGGCTCGCTTGGTACCATCTACCGTGGGGCGCATGCCTATATTCATCATGCCTTGTAGGTTTCTATTGTACAATAGCACATCTACCGCATACACGCCATTGCTGGGTATCAATTTGTACTCATCTGTTATAAGTAAATTGGCCGTGGGGTAGCCAATGGTGCGACCTAGCTTATTACCCTCTACCACGGTACCGCTAAAAAAATAGTTGTACCCAAGGAATGAAGCGGCAGTTTCTATATTGCCAGATAACAGTGCTTCTCTTATTTTGGTAGAGCTAATGGTTATATTCTTGAGCACATGCTCGGGAATTTCTTTTACTTTAAAATTAAATTCGGCTTCTTTGCTTTGTAGCAAATAAAAATCGCCCAATCTGTTATTGCCAAAACGGTGGTCGTGGCCTACGATGATTACTGATGGCTTAAAACGGTTTACCAAAAAATGTTGAATATAATCCTGTGCAGATAATTCTGAGAAACTTTTATCGAACGGTACTACTACTATATTTTGTATGCCTTTGCTTTGTAGCAATGCGTATTTTTCGTCGGGTGTATTAAGTATTTGAAGCGTTTTTTCTTTCATTTGCACCACTTGTTTGGGGTGCGGATAAAAAGTAATGAGCACAGCCGTGCCATTTATTTGCTGGGCTTCTTTTATAAGCTGCTCTATTATTTGGACATGCCCCACATGTACCCCATCAAAACTGCCAGTGGTAATTACTGCATGGGTAAAAATGGGCAAGGCCGATAAATCTTTGTACACTTTCATAAATCGGTGCAAAAGTAGTTGAGAAATGAATATTGTAATTCGGTTAAGGAACATTTATTTTTGCAAAAAAACATGCTCGAATACGGGTAAAATAAAGCAATTTAAATAATTACGGGCTTTTAAAGTCCCCCTTCGGGGGATTTAGGGGGCTTTTCAACTTAAATACATGTCATTATACGCAAAACGGGGAGTATCGGCACAAAAAGAAGAAGTGCACGCTGCAGTACAAAACTTAGACCAGGGGCTTTTTGCCAATGCTTTTTGCAAAATATATCCCGATTACTTAGGGGGCGATGATGCGTTTGTAAACGTGATGCACGCCGATGGTGCTGGTACCAAAAGCATATTGGCCTATTTGTATTGGAAAGAAACAGGCGATATTACGGTTTGGAAAGGCATAGCACAAGATGCCGTGGTAATGAATTTAGATGACTTGCTTTGTGTGGGTATACACGACAACATCGTTTTTAATTCTACCATTGATAGAAACAAACACCTGATAACGGGCGAAGTATTACAACAAATTATAAACGGCACACAGGAAGTATTTGATATGCTGGCCACACATGGCGTACACATACATTACCTAGGCGGCGAAACTGCCGATGTGGGCGATGTGGTGCGCACAGCAGCCGTAAATGGAACCATGACGAGCCGTTGGCCAAAAAACAAACTCATAACCAACGATAAAATACAAGTGGGCGATGTTATTGTTGGTCTTGCATCGTACGGGCAAGCAAATTACGAAACCGAGTACAACAGCGGCCTAGGCAGCAATGGGCTCACCAGTGCAAGGCACGATGTACTTTGTAAATTGTATGCCAATACTTATAAAGAAAGTTACGACAACAACCTAAACGATGAAGTAGTTTATATAGGTACAAATAAATTGACCGATGAAGTGAGCAGGAACGATGGTAGCAAAACGACCATTGGCAAATTATTACTAAGTCCTACACGTACCTATGCGCCTGTGCTCAAAGATTTGCTGCAAAACCACTTCGAAAAAATAAATGGGCTTATACATTGCAGTGGCGGCGGACAAACCAAATGTTTGAAGTATTTACCAGGCAATTTTAAGATTATAAAAGACAATCTTTTTGAAGCCCCAGAGATTTTCAACATCATTGCTAAAAGCAGTGGCAGCAGCCCAAAAGAAATGTACGAAGTATTTAACATGGGTTGTAGGCTCGAAATTTATTGCGCTGCCGAGGATGCTCAAACGATGATAGACACAGCCACCTCATTTGGGATAGCGGCACAAATTATAGGTAGGGTAGAAGCGAGTGATAAAAAGGAATTGGTTATAAAACTGGGAGAAACAGAAATTACTTATTGATAACAAAAACAAATTTGGGGCTGTGAGCATGCTGCAAAGAGGAGCATTTGTTCGGTCTTCCCGCATTATGGCGGGACTGTTCCGTTTAAATGTGTAATTGTATACCGCCAAGGCTGGGAACACCCTAGATTTTTGGCTCACAGATTTTTCAGATTTACTCAGGTTTTTTCCAGCGCCTCGGTTCGTGTCCCCACCATAACTGTTCGTAAGATTATGCAAATAGCTTTACATAGCGCTCCCCTGGAGCTTTAACTCCCTACTATTAATACCTTTCTACTAATATGTCGCTCCTCTGGAGCTATTATTTGAAAGTATTTAGCCTCGTTAGAGGCGACATGCCAGTAGAAATAAACAATAAAACATAATAAGAGCTTCGTAGGAGCGACATATTTTTTCTTCCGAACAGTTATGGTGGGGACAGCAACCGGTAGAAAAACTGCCTCAGTCTGACAACCCTTAACTTAATGACATTGCCCGAAGGGATGCAATTAAAATAGTAAACACAAAGCGTCTTTAATAAACCCCGAAGGGGTGATATTAGCAATAATGTCACCCTTCGGGATTTCGGCATTATAACATTGGTTGAATTCTATATTAATATCAGCATTTCTGGCTTAACTTATTATTTTAATATGGTACTTTCTAGTCTTACGAACAGTAGTGCTGTATACCGCAACCAATAAATAAAATCTGCTCTAATAAATTTATAATGCTTTGCCTTTGGATAATGTATCCACTGCAGCTGCAATTATTTTTTTAACTTCAGGAGTAGGTGCCTGCTCCAATGCTGCTTTGGCATATTCCAATGCTTTTTTAAAATCTCCCAAAGCAGCATAACCTCTCATTAAACCTGCACTGGTTGGCCATGCACCGTTGAATTTTTTAAAATTAAATTCAAAAATTTCCATGGCCTCTTTGGTTTTATTCTCTGTAAGCAACTGCCTGCCATAATTATGTAAATCAGCAACTGCAGCATTGTCCATGGCAGTTTTCATTGTTTTTTCTGCTTCTTCTTTTCTGTTTAATTTATTAAGCAAGCCAGCTTTTGTTGATAGTGCCTTAAATGAATTTGAACCACCTAAATTTGGATCAACAGCAGCGTTAATCCATGCCAATGCTTCTTCTGTATTTACATTATTCTGTAAACACCATGTTGCAGCAGATTCAAGGCTTGGAGGATCAAAACCGGCAGCACCAATCATTTGTGTACGTATGTAACCCAATGTTGTATTTACCAGATCAACTTCTACGGTAAAAGGAATACGCCATCTCTCCCATTCCAGACCTACCTCCACCGTTTTATTGGTTTGTTTTAAAAAATTATATTCTAACCTTTCTTTACTTTCCGTCGCATTCTTTTGCTGAAAAGCAGTTACTCTTAACACATCCTTATCGGCTTTATAAAAATAGCTACCCCACCCTGTTGTGTTCTTGTTAAAGATAAGTGTAGATGAATCTGCGCCTAATGCAATAAAAAAGGCATACTTACCTGCTGCAAGATGTTTACCATTAATCGTAACATCGGTAGAAAAAGAAATATTGGTACACTCGTCTGCACCGGCACGCCATGGCGATGGAGAGGAAGAGCCAAAGCCCAATACAGTAAATCCATAAGGAGCCACCTCTGTGCCCCATATTTTTCCTTCACGTCCTTTTACGCCGGGAGCACTCCAGCTAATGTCAATATTTGTTGCCCCAATTTGTCTTGATGCTTTGCATTTGTAGTTTACATTACCAGCAGGAAGTTGCATCATTTGTGCAGTTACAGAAGAAGCGTATGCAGTAAGCAATACTACTGAAGATATAATAAAGGTTTTGAGGGCTATACTTTTTTTCATAAACAGAAATTTTATTTATAGATAATTTACTTTCCTAAAAGTAGTTTGAAATTACTGTAGTTATTTTCCGTTCATGTAAAATAGTTGGTTAAGCGAACCACGCTGCCATATTTTTTGGCTCACGAAACTTTCGCCAATATCTCCCCGCCAAAAAAAGCCAAATATCTATTCTTCCGAATAAAGTACGTGACACAGTGCGCTGCTTAGCCGAAAATTCCCGCCTGAACGGACGGGCAGGCTTTTGTTTGGAACGAGCAAAAGACATGTCTGCCGAAAGGCTTGTTGCATGAGTGCGGCGGCAAATGCTTAACAGCGGTTTAATGATGAAAGCCCCTGTTCATTTTTATTTATTGGGGTACTATAAACTATCTGCCAATCTTCTTTTCTACCCCAGCAATGGCATTTTACAGTGTTTTATTTATCGTTTGGTGTAGTCACCAACCGATAAATAAAGCCTGACCATAAAAGACGGTTCGTGGAGACACCATAACTGTTCGGAAGATTATGCAAATAGCTTTACATGGCGCTCCCCTGGAGCTTTAACTCCCTACTATTAATATCTTTCTACTAATATGTCGCTCCTCTGGAGCTATTATTTGAAAGTATTTAGCCTCGTTAGAGGCGACATGCCAGTAGAAATGAACAATAAAACATAATAAGAGCTCCGTAGGAGCGACATATTTTTTCTTCCGAACAGTT
>JANPCB010000006.1:0-2154 GCA_031430735.1 Ferruginibacter sp.
ACTTTTCAAAAAATACGCTCTGTATTTTTTTCTACCCCTTAGCCTTTATTTCAAATCCCCATAACAAATAGCCCGGGTTTCGTTCAACACAGGTTTAGCGTTGGGCATTGCATGCCACACTAAACCTTAATTGTTGTACGCAGCTATTATTTTTTAGGCATCTTTTGCTCAAAGCTATCAGTCAACATTTCCATTTCAATCCAATGTGTCGTGAGTGAAATTAATTTTTTAAGACTTTCAAGATTTTCTTCATCCCATTGTCTTACATAATGTGTTTCGTCATTTCCAAGCCATACAGCTCTTTGTGATACAGTTTTTATTTTAGCATCTGTAATGTCTTCTTGAATACAGTTCCCTAAAAACTTTTTCTTAATACTTTCACTTTTGTCAGGATATTTTTTGATTAAATAGTCCTTAATTAAAAACTCAAGGGCTTTTCGATAACCAACTCCACAAATTTCGAAAAGTTCATTTGTTTCAGCGTAATTAGCTTCATTATAAATTTTTGCAAAAGATGGCGATACAGATTGAATTTCGGGGGAAAAACTAACTGGCTTAATTGAACCTATTGTGATTGAATCAAACAAGAATTGATATTCGTTGTACGTTTGGTATCTAACTATGAACAACCTTGTGCAAAAGGTATATGAACATTTAAACACTAAATCTAACATACCTCTCTGAAAATTGTATCCGAATTCTTCTGGATTGATATGTTTATGACAAAATGGGCATTCGTTTGGCCAATAAGATAAAACGATGTTGTTGTCTTTAAGCTTATAGGGATGTTCCATTTATAACTATTTTTTTAGGCGAAAATGTTTGCATTAGTTTTTTGTCAATTTATATCTATGTTGTTGTCTATGTTTATATCAGGCTCTTTTTTAATTCTTTCTAAAGTTACTTTAATGTAGGTTTCAGTTGTATTTGCAAATTTGTCTTTTATTATAATGGGAATTTGGTTGTAACCAATTTTAAGCATCATATGAATTCTTTGATAAAATTCACCCTGATTAAACTTTACATTTTTTCCATTTATTGAAAGTGACTTTACATCTCCATAAATATAACCCTTAACCGGTACGCTATACCCTGAATAATCGTTTCCTTCAAATTGTTTTGTTGTTAGACAAACCATTCCTTGATAAGCTGTGTCACCATTAAAATTGCAAAACTCACCTTCACTAAAAGTTGGCGATGAAGCATCAGCTTTTATTCCTGCAATTTCATATATCATCAATTCTTTACTGTTATTTCGTAGAACTAAGTATATTCCAAGGAATCCATCATATGTCAAGTCAAAGTCCTCAATAATCTGAAATACATTTCCATTCTTTTTTATTTTTCTATCTATAGAGGCTGGGTCATCAAGAAATTTAGGTAAGGTTGTATCATTTATCAATTCAGTAGAATTCATTTCAGTTCTAATTAAAATTGCGTCATAGCAGTTATTACATTCAAATGAAAGTTCAAACTTTACATTTTCACTTGCAGCATACGTATTTGGTTCTTGAAATTTCGATTTTTGAATAAATGTGTAAAATTTGTCGATATAATTGAAGTCAGTATTTTTAAGTGTTGATCTTATGACAGCGGTGTCGTTTTTGTTAAGATTATATTTTTCAAACAAATTTGTATTTAGTATTAAGTCGTGACTAACTGCTTTAATTTTTAAATTTGACGGGAAAAGGTCAGGGTGCTTAGATATAGCATTTTTTGTTATGCCTTTTTTCTGATTATCATCTTTAGTCTTGGAGTTTTTGCAAGATAAAATTGATGGAATAAGAAAAAGTAAAATTAGAAGTCTCATACTGGTCGTTTTAGTTGCGTACAACGTTGGGGCTTTGTGGCAGGTGTGGCATTAGAATTCCCGTCCGCCCGTAACCGCCGCTTGGCTTTTGATAAAGATAAATATTAAGAACTAATGTTTGGCGATATTTGTCCCGCCCGAACAAAAGCCGCTATATTGTTGATGATGATTGCTACAACGTCAAGCCATACTTGCACAAAACCCATTGTTGAACAAAACCCTACGGGTAAACTACCTTAGCGTTTCATTAAAATAAAATTAACCATTATGCATCAAAAAAAAGTAATTTAATTTCGGAAGCCTGCGACCATGTGGCAGGATTTAAGACAGCTTATCAGAAGCTA
>JANPCB010000007.1:0-46848 GCA_031430735.1 Ferruginibacter sp.
TAATTTGCCATAAAACTTAATGGCGATATATTAACTTCCATTTTTTTTCAAATATCCTATTTTAAAACTACAAATAACTTATGTGTACAGGGTAGCTGCCGGCAGGCAGGCGCTTTTTTTCTTAGGCCAATCCTACTCTACAATTTCTGAACTAAATACTTAATTCTATAATTTAAATATAAAAAAAAAGTAAGCTAATAACTTCTGCTTTTTTTTGCTTCAGCAATTTAGTTGTATAACACCGTTACCATGAAAAAATACCTTTTGTTGCTAATTTTAATTTTGAACATGACGGAAGGAAATGCAGAAAATTTAGTAAATAAAAAAAACAATATAATTGATATCGCCTTTGCAGATTCTACAAAAGCTTATGCAATGATAGCGGGTGGTAGTAAAGGAATTGGTTATGCAATAGCAGAAGCATTGGCAAGCCGCCACTATAATCTAATTTTGATTGCTAGACATGAAGACAGCTTGATAGCAGCTAAACACTTACTAGAAAAATTATATCCGATACATGTAGAAATATTGGTGAAGGATTTAAGTAAGGAAACTGCAGCAGCAGAAATAGCAACCTGGTGCAATACCAAGCAACTGCCAATAAAAATACTCTGCAACGTTGCCGGTATTGGAGGTGCAAATGATTTTTTAACATCGCCCCTAGACAGTTTGCAATACATGGTAAGATTAAATGTATCGTCCATGATGAGCCTCACATTAACCATGATACCCTTGTTAGAAAAAAACACGCCAGCATATATTCTTAATGTAGCGAGTATGGCTGCTTTTGCGCCTATACCGGCAAAAAATTTATATGCGGCCACTAAATCTGCGGTACTTTATTTTTCATATGGCTTGCGTTATCAGTTAAAAAGAAAAGGTATAATGGTTAGTTGCCTTTGTCCAGGGCCTGTATTTACAAAACCATCTATCGAAAAAGATACCAAGGAAAAATTAGGATGGTTTGGAAAACAAATGGCCGTATCGCCTAAAAGAGTTGGAGAAATAACCGTAAAGAAAATGCTAAAAGGCAGCATGATAATTGTACCGGGCACCGTATCGAAGCTTGTATCCATTTTTATTAGATGTTTACCAAAAAGATGGGCTGCTGCAATTTATAATAAGTTGGGTTAGAAAAAGATCTTTGAAAAAATACTAAAGAAGGTCCATCGATTTTAAAAGCTATAATGGCATAAAAGCATAATATCCATAAATTAAAATACTTATTGCTTCTTAAACAATAAATAGTTTAAAAAATGTAGTAGTACCCGTTAGACCAATTCATAAGGTAGATTTGCCGTGACCAAGCTTTTTATATAAAGGAATAGATGCTACCAAAAAAAATGTATTTAAGTACATGCAAGTTCT
The DNA here is from genome assembly GCA_031430735.1 of Ferruginibacter sp. GTDB lineage: Bacteria > Bacteroidota > Bacteroidia > Chitinophagales > Chitinophagaceae > Ferruginibacter. The sequence goes on from JANPCB010000007.1 coordinate 1,369, forward strand.
AATAACATATGGATTTTATAGCATGCTCAAATAAAATGTATGAATAAGCCATGTGTGAATGATATAACATTTTAGTGTAATTATATAATTTATAATTTATGAAATGAAACAACTTTGTGTATTAAATATTAACAGTATCAAATTTACATAATGGATACAATTTCTATCATTTCTTCAAGTATAAGGCAAGATCGAAAAAGTCATAATGTAGCACTATACATGAATAAATATTTAATAGAAAATAATATAGCTTTTAGTGAAATTATAAACTTAAAGGAATATAATTTTCCATTGTTTGATAAAAAATTGAGCGTACAAAGCAATCCACTTCCAAATGTTATTGAATTTGCAGAAAAAATAAAGTCTTCTGAAGGAATTATAATTGTAACACCAGAATACAATGGCGGCATTCCAGCAAGTTTAAAAAATGCCATTGATTTACTATATGATGAATGGAGACACAAACCTATAGGTATCGTAACAGTCTCTTCTGGTCCATTTGCAGGTTCACAAGTTTTAATAGCGCTTCAGTTTACACTCTGGAAAATGAAAGCATATACAATTCCAGCATTTTTTTCAGTACCCAATGTGCAAGATTCTTACGACAAAGATGGACATCCAACAGATAAAATAGCAACAGATAAAATGGCTGCAAGTTTTACAAAAGAATTACTCCACTCAATAAATACTACAAAATAAAAAAAATATTAAACATCTAAAAAACAAAAATGGCCATTCAATCAACCAATCCGACTACAAATAAAGTTTTACAATCTTACGATGAGATGACGGATGAAGTTGTAGATAAACTTATAGAAAAAGCTGATACTGCATTTGCTAGTTGGAAAAAGACGTCCTATCTGGAAAGATCAAATTTACTTCATAAAGTAGCTAATCTGATGCGTGAAAAAAAAGACAGTCTGAGCAAATTAATAACTTTAGAAATGGGGAAGCCAATAGCACAAGCTGTAGGAGAAATAGAATTAAGTGCTGACATTTTTGATTATTATGCTGACAATGCGGAAAAATTTCTAGCAGACAGAAAGTTAGACCCAATACATGGCGAAGCTTTTGTAAGGCAAAGTCCAATTGGTGTATTACTAGGTGTAGAGCCATGGAATTTTCCTTTTTATCAGGTAGCACGTTTTGCAGCACCCAATATTATGATTGGCAATACCATATTACTTAAACATGCTTCCATTGTACCACAGTGTGCCATTGCTATTGAAGCTCTTTTTACGGAATCTGGCTCCCCTATTGGGTTGTACACAAATTTATTGATAGTAGGTAAGCGAGCATCAGGCTTAGTGTCTGATAAAAGAATCAAAGGAGTTTCGTTAACAGGAAGTGATGCTGCTGGAGCAGACTTTGCAGCCAAGGCAGGACAGTATTTAAAGAAATCTGTATTAGAATTGGGTGGCAGCGATGCATTCATTGTACTAGAAGACGCCAATATAGATAAAGCCGTAGAATGGGCAGTGGTAGGCAGGATGAATAACAATGGAGAATGTTGTATTGCTTCTAAAAGATTTATTGTGTTGGCAGCAGTTGCAGATGAATTTTTAGAAAAACTTAAAACAAAATTTGAAGCGCTCAAAATCGGTGACCCTATGGATAAGAATACAGAACTTGGGCCTATGAGTAGCGAAGATGCTGCTGTGCAAATAGCAAAACAAGTGATGGAAGCAGAAAAGGCAGGTGCAACAATTTTAATGGGAGGAAAAAGAGTTGACCGAATAGGAGCATTTATGCAACCCACCATTATTACTAATATTAAACCAACAAACCCTGTTTACTACCAAGAGTTATTTGGGCCTGTAGCTTGTTTTTATATTGTAAAAGATGAACAAGAAGCCATCGAACTTGCCAATGACTCTCCATATGGATTGGGTTGCTCCATTTTTACAGAAGATATAGAAAGAGGACAACGAATAGCAGATCAAATAGATACTGGTATGGTATTCATTAACCATCCTACTTGGACTCAGGCAGACCTTCCATTTGGTGGCACCAAGGGTTCTGGTTATGGGAGAGAACTTTCGGCACTTGGGATAGAAGAATTTGTAAATAAAAAATTGATTAGAACAAGCAATTTAAATGATCCATTTTAAAAATAAAAATATAAAAATATGACACGTACTGCAAAAGCCCATTGGATAGGAAATTTAAAAGAAGGTAAAGGCACACTTACTACGCAGAGTGGTGTGTTAGAAAATTCAAATTACAGTTTCAAAACTAGGTTTGAGGAAGGAGAAAAAGGAACAAATCCCGAAGAACTTTTAGCCGCTGCACATGCAGGATGTTTTACTATGGCAGTATGTGCAATGCTTACCGAAAAAGGTTTAATAGCTACAAGTCTTGATACAGAAGCTATTTTAAATATGGAAGGTACCAGCATTACAAGTATCCATTTAAATATTACAGCCGCAGTACCGGGCATTAGCTTAGCAGACTTTGTAGCGATAACAAAAAGTGCGGAAAAAAATTGTTTGATATCTAAAGTACTGAGCATACCAATTGGTTCTGAAGCACATTTTTTGCTTGATAAACAAACACCCATAAAAACGAAAGAAATGGATGCAGATAAAACCGACGATGTAATAAACCCTATAGAAACAAACTTAGAAAAAAAACCTGTAGAAGATGAATTAAACAACGAAAATAGCTCTACAATAAAAGTACCTGGTGGAGACAATAAAGAAGACGCATCAACTTTGGAGCAGAAGCAACCAGAAAAAAAAGATGGAAATAATGAGCCGGATAATGAAAAAACAGCATCTCCCAAACCCGAAATAGAAAATCCAACTATAGAAACCTTAGTAAAAGAAATAGAATGATAACATGCACTCAATAAGGAAGTTTTTATGTCCTTAAAAATGACCAAAGGAAGTGTACAGGAAGCAAAAGTTAAACAATTAAAAATTATATAATGAATAATATATTTAGAGGATTAATAGCAGGCGTTACTGCAAAAAAGTTGGGTGGTGGTTGTTTTAGCACTGTTCTTATTTTTATCATTGTATGGGCTGCATTAAAAAATTGCTAATAATCACTACATGAAAACAAAACAAATTATTTTACAAGCTCGTCCAACTGGTAAGCCTACCACAGATGATTTTAAGGTTGTAGAAATTGACTTGCCCACTTTGCAAAGCGGAGAAATATTGCTAAAGGTTTTATATTATTCTGTAGACCCTTACATGCGTGGAAGAATGAATGATGCTAAATCTTATACCCCTCCTTTTAAATTAAATGAAGCTATAAACGGGGGCGCTGTAGCAGCGGTAGTGGAAACAAAATCGGACTTATATCTGGTAGGCGATATAGTTGTTGGTTTGCTTCCATGGCAAGAAACCTGCGTCATGGTGGACACAGCAATACAAAAAATTGATAAAAATTATCCACATCCTAGTTATTATCTGGGTGCATTGGGCATGCCAGGGCTTACTGCCTATTTTGGTTTATTAGACATAGGAAAACCAATTGCTGGCGAAACAGTGGTGGTGTCTGGAGCAGCGGGAGCAGTAGGAATACTTGTAGGGCAGATTGCAAAAATAAATGGTTGCAGAGTAATAGGAATAGCTGGCACCGACGAAAAAGCAAAAGAACTAGTAGAAACGTTTGGGTTTAATGAGGTGATAAATTATAAAACAACAACAGATTTAAAGGCAGCCATTCTGGGCACTTGCCCCAAAGGAATTGATGTATATTTTGACAACGTAGGTGGAGAAATATCAGATGCAGTAATTGCAAATATAAATTTTAATGCTCGCATTGTTTTGTGCGGTCAAATTGCACTATACAATACCACAGAGGTTCCTACAGGCCCAAGGCTACAGCCAATGTTACTTACCAGAAGTGTTTTAATGCAAGGTTTTATTGTAAGCAATTATGCAAATAGGTTTGAAGAAGGGACAGCAAAGCTAAAACTATGGATGGATGAAGGTAAATTAATATACAAAGAAACAATTGAAAATGGATTTGAAAATTTACCAAAAGCTTTAATAGGTTTATTTGAGGGTAAAAATACGGGCAAAATGATCGTGAAAATTTAATTTTTAGCATATATAACTACATAACACATGAATTTATTTATGATTGCTGTAATATTTTTGGTAGCATTTTATATACTTATTCAAATATATTTTACAATGGCAAAAACGGAAACACAAGCCTATAAACTTATTCGCAAAGAAAGAGATTTTGAAATAAGGTATTATCCTGCTGCTACCATGGCTACCATTATTTCTAGTGCTACTTCTTATAAAGAATTAGGGAATCCAGGTTTTAAAAAACTAGCCAAATATATTTTTGGTGGCAATGATAAAAATACAAAGATTGCTATGACCAGTCCTGTACACATGGAAATAGACAAAGACATTTCAATGATGAGCTTTGTTATGCCAGCTGCATACTTGGAGGGAAATTTACCCATTCCGAACGATCATTCGGTAGTAATAAGCATGTCAAAACCGGAGTATGTTGCAGCCATTAAGTTTTCGGGGTTTGCAACGGATGCTATCATTAAATCAAAAAGATCAAAATTAGAAAAAGCCTTGAAATTATTTTCGATTCCATATTACGGCAATTTTAGATTTTTAGGGTATAACGCCCCGTATCAATTATTGGATAGGAAGAATGAAATAATTGTGAGTATTAACCACGCTGAATTTTATTAACCAAACACATAAAATATAAACGCATGAAAATTTTAATGGTACTTACTTCGCATGATGAATTGGGAAATACAGGAAAAAAAACAGGCTTCTGGATTGAGGAATTTGCATCGCCCTATTACATATTTTTAGATGCAGGTGCCATCATTACTATTGCCTCTCCCCAAGGTGGACAACCCCCCATAGACCCGGCGAGCGATACGCCCGAAAACCAAACCCCAGCCACCATTAGGTTTAAGGCTGATACGCTGGCCAACGAAAAACTAGCAGCGTCAAAAGTTTTAGCAAAAATAAATGAAGCAGATTTCGATGCCATATTTTATCCAGGTGGACATGGCCCATTATGGGATTTAACCAACGATACGCATTCTATACAATTGATTGAAGCTTTTTGGAAAAGTAAAAAACCAGTTGTGGCCGTATGCCACGCTCCTTCCGTATTGCTTAGGGTAAAAGATGAAGCCGATGAACCTTTAGTAAAAGACAAAAACTTAACCGGTTTCTCCAACAGCGTAGAAGAAGCAGTTCAGCTAACTGAAGTGGTACCTTTTTTATTGGAAAATGAATTGAAAAAATTAGGAGGAGCTTATACAAATGAAAAAGATTGGGCACCTTATGTAGTTACAGATGGATTGTTAATTACAGGCCAAAACCCAGCATCATCGGCACCTGCAGCCGAAGAATTACTAAAACTTTTAAAAGGGTTACATAAATAACATTGACAATACCGCTTCAAATACAATGGTTATTTTTATTGTCCTTACCCATCGCATGCATATCATGGACGGTAACACACGAAGAGATTTTTAAAGAACCAAGAGAATATTGTAAAACAAAAAGCGAAGGTTGTAAAAATATTTTTGTCAGAAAATTCTTTTATTTATTTACATGCGAATATTGCTTTAGTCATTATGTAACCGTAATTTTTGTAGCAGTTACAAATTATAAATTACTAATGACCAATTGGGTAGGCTACTTAACAGCGTGCTTTGCATTGGTATGGATAGCGAATATGTACATGGGTATTTTTTTATTGTTGCGACAAAGCATTAAAAAAGAAAAAACAGAAATAGCTTGCTTAGAAAAAGAAAAAATAACGTAGTTTTATTTAATATTAGTATCGATGTAAAAATTAGCATAAAAAAACCTTTTGTTGAAATTGAAAAAATTGGAGAAAAACATTGTTCAACACATTCATAAATCAAGAAAATCATCTACCCATAAAGGAGATTTTGGCCATGCCTATTTGATAGTGGGCAACAAAGGAAAAATGGGCGCTGCAGTAATTGCATCTAAGGCGTGTATGCGATCTGGTGTAGGTTTGCTTACAGTGAATGTACCTGAAGAAGAGCACACAATTTTGCAAATAGCTTTACCGGAAGCCATGCTAACTTTAAGAGAAAAAGAAAAAAATAATTTTCATTATTTTTCAGCATTGGGCATAGGCCCGGGTATTGGATTAGAAAAAGAATCTGCCCAATTGCTTAATTATATCTTATTAGAATTTAATAAGCCAATGCTTTTAGATGCAGATGCGTTAAACTTAATTGCATCCAATAAAGACTTACTCAATATTTTACCTAAGCAAACCATCATAACCCCACATGCGAAAGAATTTGATAGATTATTTGGGATGCATGCTACAAACAAATTACGCATACAAACGGCCATTGCAAAATCAAAAGAATATAAAATTGTAATTATTTTAAAAGGGCATAAATCGCTGATAACCTTCGACGGTAAAAGTTACGAAAATACTACAGGCAATGCAGGTCTTGCAAAAGCTGGTTCTGGCGATGCGCTTTCTGGAATAATTACCGCTTTTCTTGCGCAAGGCTACGATCCATTTGATGCAGCAAAATTGGGTGTTTACATTCATGGCCACGCTGCAGATATTACCCTACAAAATCAAAGTCTAGAAAGTATGCTTATCACTGATGTTATCAATAATTTGGGTGAAGTTTTTAAAACCTTCGCTTGATCTTAAAATATAAGTTTTAAAGGAAAAAATGGTCTTTCCATTGTAATAAATCTTGCCATTAAGAAACGCCGCAGCCATTTCTGGAACTCAGTTAATCTCCCGTCTATTATTGCCTGTGAATCATATAACATAATAAGTCAATTGTGTAATGCTTTTGTTTTATCAATCCTTCACCTTTGTTTTATAAATAAATACTAAATATAAAACTGTATGAAACGAAATAGAAATATAATTGCCATCGCATCTGAATGTGCAAAATCACTTTCAGCCACAGTAAAAATTGCAGAACTCGTTAAACAATTTCAGCAAAAAAATATAGATACCTATATAAATCAAAATGCCAATTTTCTAACGATTGCAAAAAATGATTTCCAAGGATCATCGCAAACAATGGTAAATCGATAAACTATATTTTAATAGAACTTACATCATTTTAATAACATATGAATGATGCGTTCAATTAGAAACCTTTTGTAGCAGGAGTTGAAAGTGGGATTCAAATTATTAAACTCTGATTGGTTTAACCCACTTTCAACAAATGTTGCGAATAATCACTTTTGTTGAAAAAATCATATCTGATTAATAACATTCGCTTAAATTATTTTCAATGGAAACCAAAATAGAAATAAACAATAAAATACTTGCTATCACTATGAAAATACAAAATGAATTTCCAGAGTTATCAAAATACATTGCAGAAATGCCTGTAACCATTCCAAACATAGAAGACCCTGCAATAAATATTGACAGCTTAAATGAATACTACAATTCATTGAACGACCTGCTGAGTAAATACACAAACACACACACAAAAGATACCGAATAAAAATTCTGCATTTTTAAACATTTACAAGATGAAAATATTAAAAAGAATAGGAATCTGCTTAACCCACCAAAGTGCGCATTTAATGGAACTTAGCAGCAACCCTATGGAAACAAAAACGATTGAATCTACGTTTACATACGAAACTAAAATAGAAAGCCTTAAAAAAGGTGAGAAATCAATGCACAATAAGGAGGAAGATGGGAAAAATGCATTTTATAAAAAACTGGGTGTAATTATCAGGCATTTTGATGAAGTGTTGCTTTTTGGAGCAACAAAGGCGAAAAATGAATTATATAATTTGCTAAGTACCGATAGTCATTTTGACAAAATAGAAATAGATGTATTGAATTCGGATAGAATGACTGACAAGGAACAACATAGTTATGTGAGAAGATATTTTTCGCAAAAAATAGAAACACCACATTATTGATTTATTATAAAATAAAAATCATGTTACAATATAAAACAAATAAATTAGATAGTAGCGATGAAGGATCAAAAGAAAATAATGTATTTCATTTAGGATATCCGACCTACCCTTTTGAGGACAACGTTACGCAGAAATTACAGGAAGAAATAAATCTTAATTCTTTAGGTGCAATGACATTTCAAGGATTGGATAAAAACTTAAAAAGCTTAAATGAACAAAACAAATTAGGAGATTATACTGCAAACGAACTGGACATACCTGGAACAGAATTGGACGATACAGACGAAGCAATAGGATCTGAAGATGAAGAAAACAATCACTACAGTTTGGGTGGAGATAATCACAATGATTTAGATGAAAATAATTAAATAACTTTTTAACCTAGTTATCAAACTATTCAATAAAACAGCATGAACAAAATTTTGATAGCATTGGATTATCATCCCACAGCAGAAAAAGTAGCAGAAAAAGGATATGAATTGGCAAAAGCAATGTGTGCCGAGGTAATACTATTGCATGTAATTGGAGAAGAGGCTCTTTACGCATCCAACGATTATGATCCTATAATGGGCTTTACCGGTTTTACTCATATAGATGCTCAAAACATTAATTTCCTAGAAACATTGATTAAAAATTCTCAAGACTTTTTAAATCAAACAAAAAAGCACCTTGCAGATGATACGATTCAAATAGTTGTAAAAAATGGAGATGTAGCAACAGCTATTTTGCAAGCTGCTACAGAAGAAAATGCCAATATAATCGTACTAGGCTCACATAGCCAGAAATGGCTAGAGCGTGTATTAATGGGAAGTGTATCCGAAAAAGTACTGAAACAAATAACGATTCCACTTTATTTTGTACCTACAGGTAAACAGTAATTGTATAGATGGAAAACGATTTTAGTTGCTTTACTAATCAAATGTAAAAAATTTACTTGCACGTTAATTATTACTAACATTAAAACGATAAAAATGAATAATGAAACAAAATGGTCGTTAGACAAAGCACATACAGAAATTGCATTTAAAGTAAGACACTTAATGATATCACATACCAAAGGGTCTTTCAAAAATTTCGACGCCAATATTTATACCACAGGCAAAGACTTTACAACAGCTCAAATAGATTTTTGGATAGATGCCAGCTCTATAGATACTGGAGATGAAAAACGTGATGAACATTTAAAAAGTGCAGATTTTTTTGATACAGAAAATCACAAGCAAATAACATTTACCTGTAGCAGCATTGAAAAAGCAACAGACGAAAACAACCATGACATGTGGGGCGAGCTAACCATGAAAGGTATAATGAAAGTAATAAAACTTAACGTAGAATTCGGAGGAAAAGCCATTGACCCTTGGGGGAATAACAAAGCTGGCTTTACCATTACAGGCAAAATCAATAGAAAAGATTGGGGATTGGAATGGAATACAATGATTGAAACCGGCGGAATTATGGTAGGGGAAGAAATATCAATTATGTGTGAGCTAGAATTAAACATGGTAACAGATACAGATTTAACAATGGTACTTGAACCAGAGGAGACAGCCGTTTTTTAATACCAGTATTCAATGAATCAAATGAGAAACTATAAAAGCTGTATAGCCGATTGTACAGCTTGCGCAAATCATTGTAGACAATGTGCGAGTGCGTGCTTGGAACAAGATGATGCAAAAAAATTAAAAATTTGCATACAACTAAACAATGATTGTGCAGACATTTGTGAACTTGCAGTAAGATTTATGCTAGCCAACAGCCCTTTTGCAAATAGAGTTTGCAACTTGTGTGAAGATATATGTAATGCCTGTGCTATCGAATGCGAAAAACATGCAAACATAAGCCAATGCGAAGCTGCTGCAAATGCATGCCGAGCCTGTGCAATTGTTTGTTTGGAAATGACAACAAAATAAACAATTAACAAAGAATATAGGTTAGCATATAAATATTGGAATCATTGAATTATACTGTCAATCATTTTATGCATAAAATGATTTCAATTTAAGCTAATTTACCAAGAAGGAAATGTATATATGTGGCTTTTCCTTGAAGTAAATATATAGCGCTTGTTATTGGAAAATTTACATAGAACCTAACTGAATTCAAAACATTTCAGTACCTCAGAACACAAAACATAAGCAAGAAAATGAATTATCCATTTGAAAATTATGCGCCACAAGGAACATTTAAAAGGAGCGTAGCAGACTTTGATTATGTGCCAGTAGATTTGCCCTATTATATTGCCGAAATAAGAAAAGAATATGGCACATCTCATACCAGCAAGAATGCTATTACCATTTATAAAGATTTGTTATATAGAATTGCGCTAATAAAGTTAACTACAAACGGTTTTTATAATCACTATAAATCCAATGGAAACATTAGCATAGAAGTTTTGCAAGGAGAAATCATCTTTGACACCGCTGTGCAAACGATCGAGTTGAAAATGGGAGAAATACTTTTTTTGCAAGAAAGCATTTTTCACAAAATAAAAGCATTGGAACAAACTACTTTTCATTTGACCATTGGCTGTACAAATAATTTTTAATTTTTAGTATGAATTATGTAAGTTAAAATTACAATCCAGTAATAACAAACCGTAAAAATACTTGGAACTTTACATTATAAAATAATTATTAAAGTAAAAAATATCTATTATGAATACCACAGATTTAAAAGGAAATTGGAACGAACAAAAAGGAAAACTGAAGCAAAAATTTGCTGCTTTAACTGACAATGATCTATTATTTGCAGAAGGAAAAAGAGAAGAAATGATGGGAAGACTTCAAATAAAACTAGGCAAATCAAAAGAGCAGTTGCACAAGATTATTGCAGAGCTATAAAATCAGTTATTTGGGTTTACACCGTTTGGCAATACATTATTGCTAAACGGTTTTTTTATGTCCCAGTTTTTGTAAATGCCTCAGTATTCTTTTCTGAGGAATATTTTCTCGGTCATCGCTTAGTAAAATAGACCAGGGTTTAAGTTGGTCTATTTGAGAAAATATTACATTTATAATAGCAATAGTTGGAAGTGCCAAAAATATTCCAGCCAAACCAATAAGCGAGCCTCCAATTACGACACCTACAATCGTCATCAAAGCATTTATTTTTACCCTAGATCCTACAATCTTTGTCATTAAGAAATTGGAATCTAAAAAATGAATAATTTCCAAGCCTACGGCAATCCAAATGATTTGATTTATGCCTGTAGAATTACTAAGCGTAACCAATACAATAAATACCACTCCAGTAAAAAAGCCGATATAAGGAACAATGTTGAGTACAGCAGCGAAAACGCCTAAAAAAATAGCATATTTCACACCTAGAAATAATAACAGGATAGCATTGCAGGTAGCCACGATAAACATCTCCAAGACCAAACCCGTCATGTATTTTTGTATGATGTGCTTCGATTCTTGCATTACATGATTTAAACTTTCTTTATGCTCAGTTTTAAATACTGCATAAAAAAACCTTTTTATCAAATGCCTATAGCATAAAATCAAAAAAGAATAAATGGATATCAATATTACCATTACAACCGTTTCTGTAACAGTAAAAAAGGTATTTTCAATTATTTGACCCCCAGAGTTTCTTACATTTTCACTAGCATTATCAATCAACGTTTTTTGTTGTGCACCAGTAAGGTGAAGTTTGATAGCTACCCAATCTTGAAATGTTCCTATGTGCTTTAATAAATGCGATTTTATAGAACCAATATCGTTTAAAAAAATTGCCATTTGAGCAGAAAGAAAATATATAATTGCAGCAATAACAGCCAATGCAGCTATTACAGCTATAAAATTTGCAAGCGTTGCAGGTATGTATATCTTCTCTAAAAAATTGGTAACAGGTAATAATAAAATGGCTAATAAAATGGAGAAGTAAATGGGCACCAAAACGGAACGACCTACAATTATGAAGAAACCAATGAGCAAAATCATTAAAAGCTGGTAGCTTAATCGTTGGGCATAAGAGCTTGCATTGGGATATTTCATCTTTCTAGTTAGTTGTATTTTGAAGTATTAAAAAAAGTCTTAGTGCCAATCACGATAATACTTAGTAAACAATCTACAAAGGTATTATCTGTAACTAGGTGGGTGTTATATGATTCAAATTTTTTATTGTATAATTACCTTTAAGTTTAATGAACATTACTTACTTAAAATTCCTTTACCCAAAAGTTTTTAACATTTTTTGGATTAATTTTTGTTTTTGGATTTAAATGTATACAAAGTCATTATCACTAATTGTAACTGTAACTTTCTTATTGATGGTAAGCTGTAGCAGAAAACAGCTACCACAACAAAATACCCAAACTGCAAGTATCGAAAAAGATACCGTGGCAATTGTAATAACGCCAAAGCCATTGCCAACTAAAACTGTAATAAAAAAAATACGTACCCCAAGACCTAAAGTGATAATAGTAAATGATGAAGTGGCCAAAAAAAGTGTAGATGGAAGATTGTATTATGACTTAGAGGGCCAAAGATATTGGAAAAATTATAACGATGGGAAGTATTACATTTTCAATAAAACGATGTATGCCGACAAAGCTTATAAACCACATTAATTGTTTAATTAATATCAATTGTTGGCTTACATCCACCGCAGAGAAATGAATTAAAAGAGGCTTCGCAGAGAATCTCTGCGTAATCTCCCTGCTCTCCTTTTCTCTGCGGTTATTTTTTTATTGCTATTAGCAACTTTTGAGTGCTAATTTTAAATACTCCCCTTTCAATATTTACACGTACCTTGTAGTAAATAATTATAGTCAATTTTTTACTTCCCTATTTGCATAGGCTTTTCTTCTTTAAAAGCAATATCGAAAGATCAACTATATTTTAAAAGTATGAATTATGTAAGCTTTTTGCATAACTGTGTAACATATCAGTTTGTAAAGAAATCACCTTTGTTTATACTAAATTATTAAACCAAACATACTTGAAACTCTATATAAAATACATGGTGAGTAACCGCTGTAAAATGGCTGTGAAAGAAGAGTTGAAAAAACTTGGGCTACATTATATTGTAGTAGAATTGGGAGAAGTTGATGTTATGGAAACCATCAACACATCACAAAGAGAAGCATTAAAAATTGGTTTGTTGGCATCGGGACTAGAATTAATGGATGATAAAAGGGCAGTATTAATAGAAAAAATAAAAACCATTATAATAGAAATGGTTCATTATTCCGAAGACCAAGAACAACTGCAAACAAACTTCTCCGACTTTTTGAGTAAAAAGCTAGAACACAATTACACCTATTTAGCCAACCTGTTTTCTGAAGTACAAGGAACAACGATTGAGCAATTTACCATTTCTCATAAAATAGAGCGCATAAAAGAATTGATCATTTATGGAGAGTTAAACATAACTGAAATAGCCTGGAAAATGAATTACAGTAGTGTGGCCCATTTATCCAATCAATTCAAAAAAATGACGGGCCTATCCCCTTCCCATTTTAAGCAGTTGAAAGATAAAAGACGCAGCCCCCTTGAAGAAATAGGCATGACGGATGCACAAAAAGCTATTGTGCAAAACAATGAAATGTAAATATTAAAAAATTCAAACAACTTTTTATTATAGTTTAATGAAGGCAATCAAAGCGATAGAAGAAACTGGTAAGCAACTAATAAAATCTCCAAACTTATTCCCAGTAGTAGGTATTGGCGCTTCAGCAGGGGGATTAGAGGCATTTAAAAAATTGCTAAAAGCCATTCCGGAAGATTCGGGAATGGCTTATGTATTGGTACAACACTTAGCTCCGAGCCACGAAAGTATGCTGCCAGCGCTACTACAAAAAGTTACCAATATTCCGGTTTTAGAAATTAGCGACGATATTAAAGTACACCCAAACCATATTTACGTATTACCCAGCAATAAAATAATGGTAGCTACAGATGGTGTATTGTTGCTTGCACCTAGGCCAGCAAAAAATAAGGCCGAACGTAATTTACCTATCGATCTTTTCTTTGCATCATTGGCAGAAGTACACCAAAGCCATGCAATAGGCGTTGTTTTATCTGGTACTGCAACCGATGGCACACTTGGGTTGAAAGCCATAAAAGAACACGGTGGCATTACGTTTGCGCAAGATGAAGCTTCGGCCGCTTTTGATGGCATGCCGCATAGCGCAGCTCAAGCAGGTGTAGTAGATTTTATATTGCCACCCGAAATGATACCGGAAAAATTATTGGAAGTTGTAAAAATCATCAATGGTAAAGGGGAAAATGACGAAAATTTTTTAGTACAAGATGCAGATATTTTTAAGCAAATACTCACCCTGTTACGCTTGCGAAAGGGAACTGATTTTACCTATTACAAACAAACTACCATACGCAGAAGAATACTCCGTAGAATGGCCATTAACAAAAATGAAGACCATGCTACTTACGTGAAATTCCTAAAAGCAAACAAAGCAGAACAAGATATATTATACCAAGATTTACTCATACCAGTTACTGCTTTTTTTAGAGATACCAACACATTTGAAAATTTATGTGAATCAATTTTGCCGCTTATCATAAAAAATAAAAGCAACGCACCCATACGCATATGGGTAGCAGGCTGCAGTACAGGCGAAGAAGCTTACTCCATAGCCATTTGCATAAACGATTTATTAGGAAAAGATGAAATAGCATCTACAGATAAAGTTCAAATTTTTGCTACAGATATTAGTGAACCAGCTATAGCAACAGCCAGGGCTGGTATTTATTCAAAAAGCGATGTGGAAGTTTTAGCGCCAGATCAAATAAAGAAAAATTTTACCAAAATAAATGCAGGTTATTTGGTAAATAAATCTATTCGGAATATGTGCGTATTTGCAGTGCACAATTTTTTGAAAGATCCTCCTTTTGGCAAAATGGATTTAATTACTTGCCGCAATGTACTTATTTACATGGAGCCATATCTCCAAAATAAAGCGCTCACCACTTTTCATTATGCTTTAAATGAGGAAGGCATATTATTATTGGGCAAATCTGAAACAACTGCAGGGGTGCCAACACTTTTTGTGCCAAGTCGTTTGAAAGACGGAAGAGCAGATAAAATATATACCCGAAAAAATGTACCCAGCCGTTTTACACATATTACCTCACAAAGAAGCGAACAAAGTTTAGCTGATACCAATACAAAATCTACGGTGCTACATACTAAAAATGATTTTCAAAAAACAGCAGATGATATTATGCTGCGTAAATATACCCCTGCTGGTGTGGTAGTAAACGAAGCCATGGAAATTATACATTTTAGGGGTAATACCAGTAACTATTTACAACAATCTGCTGGAAAACCGAGTCATAATTTATTAAAAATGGCCAAAGAGGGTTTGGCTTTTGAACTGCGCAATCTTTTGCACAAAGTGAAAAAAGATGCGAATGCTGTAATGATAGAGGGCATTCCCATTCAAATAAATGGCGCCTTGCAAAATATTTCTATAGAGGCATTGTTGTTACCAGATACCATAGAACCACATTATTTGATATTGTTTCATGAAGATAAAACCAAGGCTAATAAGGAAATTAAAAAAAGCAAAAAACAAGCAGATAAAAAAGACGACAGAGATATACGGATAGAACAATTGGAAAAAGAACTAGCCCAAAGCAGGGAAGATATGCGAAGCATAACAGAAGACCAGGAAGCTGCCAATGAAGAGTTGCAAAGCTCCAATGAAGAGCTCTTGAGCAGCAGCGAAGAACTGCAAAGTTTGAATGAAGAACTAGAGACCGGCAAAGAGGAGTTACAAAGCACCAATGAAGAATTGACAATAATAAACCAAGAAATAATTAGCTTAAATGAGCAAGTAACAGCGGCCAAAGACTATGCGGAAGCAATTATCTTAACTATACGAGAACCATTGTTGGTATTGGATAAAACATTGCGCATAAAAACAGCTAATGAAGCCTTTTATAAAACCTTTAGGGTAAATGAATCCGAAACGGAGGGAAACTTAATTTACGATTTGGGTAACAAACAATGGGACATACCTGCATTACGTACATTGCTCGAAAAAATACTTCCGGAAAAATTGCTGTTCAATAATTTTGAAGTGACCCATACTTTTTCATCTATTGGAGAAAGGATAATGTTGCTTAATGCTCGTGAAGTAGTAAATAAAAATAGCTTAGAGAAATTGATATTGCTTTCTATTGAAGATATTACAGACCGAAAAAATGCACAAGAAATAGTAAATAAAAATTTGGCCCATTTTAGAGAACTTCTAATGAAATTGCCTGCTGCTATTTACTCTTGCGATTTGAACGGGCTTATAAATTATAACAATATAGCGGCCGAAAAGTTATGGGGACAAAAGCCAGTAATCGGAAAAGCTCATTGGTACGACTTAAGTAAATTATTATATAAAGACGGCAGTATTGTACCTAAAGAAAAAATGCCCATTGCCATCTTATTGAAAGATAGAACGCTAAATTTGGATAATGAGTTTATCATTGAAAGGCCCAATGGAACCCAATCATTTGTATTGATACATCCACATTTGGAATATAATCTGGACGGAGAAGTAATTGGTGTAATAAACATGCTGTTTGATATTACAGAACAAGTGTTGGCCACTAAAAAAATAGAAGAAAGTGAAATAAGATTTAGGTCTCTTGCCGATAATATACCCATGAATATTTTTATTCTTGAACCAGATGAACACGCATCTGTAAGTTATTTTAATAAATATTGGTTAAATTATACTGGTCAAACATTTGATGAAGCATTGGGAAGGGCTTGGGAAGGCATTATACATCCAGATGACATGCAAGCTATAATGGATATCTACATTCCTGCTCTCAAAAATAGGGAAGCATATGTATTTCCAGCTACCAGAATAAAAAGATTTGATGGCGTGTACAGGTGGTTTAAAGTACAAGCAAGCCCCCGATTTTTATCAGACGGAAAATTTATGGGATATATTGGTATAAGTATGGATATTGAGGACCAAAAAAATCATATAGAAACTTTGGCAAAAAGTGAAGCAAAGTTTAGAGAGCTGGCAGATATAATGCCCGAGAAAGTATCTAGCTCCGATATAAACGGAAACGTAATTTACTACAATAAAGGCTGGTTAGATTTCACCGGATTAAGCTTCGATGAATTAAGAAATGCAGGTTGGGTAAAAGCGATAGACCCAGCAGATGTAGAAGAGCTTGCTAAGCAATGGGCACATTCAGTAACTACGGGTGAAGATTTTAAAATGGAATTTCGTTTGTTAAGCACAACAGGCGAAAGTGTGTGGCATTACTGCCATTCGGTAGCCATAAAAGATGAGCATGGTAATGTGCAAAATTGGGTAGCCATTACAACCGATATTCAAAAACACAAAGAACAAAACAGTGAATTGAATATTGCTATAGCAAAAAGCACCAAAGATTTACAAAAAGTCAATAAAGTACTGGAACAAAAACAACAGGAATTGTTTGATACCAAGGAAAAATTATTGAATGAATATGCAAGAAGTTTGATAGAAGCCAGCAGAGACCCATTGTTTACCATCAGCCTTGCAGGAAAAATAACCGATTTAAATGAAGCGAGTGCAAAAATTACAGATATCTCAAGGGAAGTATTAAAAGGAACGGATTTTATAGAATATTTTACCGAACCCGACATTGCTTTTAAAGGATATAAAAAGGTTTTTGCTGATGGCTATGTAGTTGACTACCCTCTTACCATAAAAGATGGAAAGGAAACCCCCGTATTGTTTAACGGATCTGTGTATAAAGATGAAAAGGGGAAAGTACTGGGGGCAGTTGTAGTAGCTAGGGTAATTACAGAACAAAAGCGTTTTGAAAAAGAATTAATGGAAGCCAGGGTATTTGCAGAAATGGCAACTACATTGGCAGAAGATGCTAAAATAAAAGCTGAAATAGCTACAGAATCTGCGGAAAACGCCGTAAAATCAAAACAACAGTTTTTATCTAACATGAGTCACGAAATACGTACGCCAATGAATGCCATCATTGGATTTACAAAAGTGATATTAAAAACAGAATTATCGGCAAAGCAACGAGAATATTTATCTGCCATTAAAATAAGTGGCGATGCATTGATTGTACTTATAAATGATATTTTAGATTTGGCAAAAGTAGATGCTGGCAAAATGACTTTTGAAAAAATCCCTTTTAGAATTTCGGCATCCCTATCTGCTATGTTGCACATATTTGAATCAAAAGCAAACGAGAAAAATATAGACCTTGTTTTAGATTATGATAATAATATACCAGAAATTTTGGAAGGTGATCCTGTTCGTTTGCATCAAATAATATTGAATTTGATAAGCAACGCAATCAAGTTCACCAACACGGGTAAAATAACAGTAAAGCTGCAATTATTAAATAAAGATGAAAATATATCCTCTATTAAATTCTCTGTTATTGATACTGGTATAGGCATTGATGAAAATAACATTGAAACAATTTTTGAAAATTTTCACCAGGCTTCTAGCAATACTGCAAGATTATATGGAGGCACTGGCCTAGGTTTGGCCATTGTAAAACAATTGGTAGAAGCACAAGGAGGAATCATAGATGCTAAGAGTATATTAGGAGAAGGTTCAACATTTAGTTTTACATTAAATTTCAATAATACGGTTACTACGATAGTACAGGAAATTGAATTAATGGAGGAGGATAGTAGCGAAAGGATTATAAAGGTATTGGTGGTGGAAGATATTGCCCTAAACCAGTTATTGCTAAAAACCCTGCTAGATGATTTTGGATTTGACAGAGATATTGCTTCCAATGGTAAGGTAGCAATAGAAAAATTACAAAAAAAATCGTATGATATCATTTTAATGGATTTGCAAATGCCAGAAATGAATGGGTTTGAAGCTACAGCGTATATCAGAAATACACTTCATTCCAATATTCCTATTATAGCATTAACAGCAGACGTTACAACAATGGATGTAGACAAATGCAGGGCCATAGGCATGAATGATTATATAGCCAAACCTGTAGATGAAAAAATATTATACTCAAAAATAATGGGATTGGTAAAAAAGAAGGTGCACAATACAGATTTAAAATCTAATAAAAAAATTGCTGATGTATCTAAAACAATCAAGCCAAAGCCAGCAACTAAAAAAGCGGTAGACTTAAGTTATTTACAACAACGCACAAAATCAAATCCGCAATTAATGATGGAAATGATAACGTTGTATCTAGAGCAAACCCCTCCATTGGTAGCCACCATGAAACAAGGCTTGGAGGAAAAAGATTGGGAATTATTGTATGCATCTGTTCACAAAATGATACCATCATTTGCCATAATGGGAATGGATACTGCTTATGAAACCTTGGCAAAAAAAATACAGGATGATGCACGTTCGCAACAAAATATAGAAGATATGCCAGCTAACATATTGCAGTTGGAAAAAATTTGTACCCAAGCTTGTAAAGAATTGAACACAGCATATGAATTATTAAAAATGACAACGCCATGATAAAAGAAACAGCAAAAATGAAAACAGCAGAAAATATTATATTGTTTTTGGTAGATGATGATGCCTTATTTTTAAAAAATTTAGAAATAGAATTTCTACAACACGCAGATTTTAATATTAAAACTTTTGCTACTGGGGAACTGTGCATACAAAATCTTTCACATTATCCTGATGTAATCATTTTAGATTTCCATTTAGATGGCATAGACAAAACCGCTATGAATGGCCTTGCTACATTAGATAAAATAAAAGCCATCAATCCAGATATTCCGGTAATAATGCTTTCCTCTCAAGACAAAATAGAGGTAGCTATTGATTGTATGCACCATCGTGCTTTTGACTATGTAGTAAAAAGTGAAACAGCATTTATACGCCTGCAACAAATAATTACAACCATTTTCAAATATAAAAAAATGGAAAAAGAATTAAGCTGGTATATGGATAGAATGTAAAAAAACTATGAATTGTGTAACAATCTTCTTAAATCGTATAACAAAATGCAGATTAAAAATTAAAACTTTGAGGAATGAAAAAATCCGTAAAATAACATCAAAAATAATATAATAGTATAGTGTTGATTAAATTACAACCCCAAATGATAGCTGAACAACTTACCGAACCCATACATATATTGCTTGCCGATGATGACATAGATGATTATTTCTTTTTCACAAAAGCATTGAATGAAATAGATATACACACAAAAGTTACCAGGGTGTTGGATGGAGATCAACTTATGAAATACCTATATGAGAACGTAGCGAATTTACCAGATGTGCTTTTTTTAGACTTAAGTATGCCTCGAAAAACAGGCATTGAATGCTTGGCCGAAATAGAAACCAATAAGGCAACAATAAATCTTCCTGTAATAGTACTTACTACTTCATTTACACAAAGCGAATATGTAGAACAGAATCTTAAAACGACATTACTAAATATGGGTGCAGATAAATTTATACGAAAGTCGGAGGATTTTAATCAATATAAAGAATCTATAAAAGTAGCAATTGAGGAAGTATTAAAAAAGAAATTAAGCAAATCCGACATTAAGTAAAATTTTAAGGAGAAGCAATACATCGTTTTAGTAATTACAAAAAAATAAGCATACAAAATTATGGAAACAAGTGAGCTCCATATTTTATTAGCAGATGACGATGAAGATGATTGCTATTTTTTTAAACAAGCACTTGAAGACTATGCCGTGCCAGTTAAACTTACTGCTGTGTACAATGGAGAACAGCTTATGGAAAATCTCAATGATTTAAAAGTTGAGTTGCCTCAAATATTATTTCTTGATTTGAATATGCCTAGAAAAAATGGATTTGAATGTTTGGTAGAAATAAAAGCTAATAAGAAATTTAAAAATATCCCTATAGTTATTTTCTCCACTTCTTTTGAACACGAAGTAGTAAAATTATTATATGAAAATGGAGCACATTATTATATAAGAAAGCCTGCAGAAATCAAATCATACAAAAGAGTAATTAACCATGCACTAACGCTTGTCACCCATGCACAATCTAATTGTACAAGTAATCTTTTGCAACCTACAAGTGCAGATTTTATACTCACTGTAGAAAACGTATTAAGCTAAGCATATGCGCAAAACAAAATCTGATGCTGGGAAAAGGCCAAATAAAAGATAAAGAAATAACATATAAAAGGAGATTATGGAGAATCAATCTACAGAATTATTTAATGCAAACTATGCACGTAGTTTAATTGAAGCCAGTTTAGATCCTTTGGTTACCATTAGTGCAGAGGGCAAAATATTAGATGTAAACGAAGCTTCCATAAAAGTAACCGGTGTATCTAGAGAGAAATTAATTGGCACAGATTTTTCAAATTATTTTACAGAACCCAAAAAAGCGCAGCAAGGCTACCAGCAAGTTTTCGAAAAGGGATTTGTAGCCGATTATCCACTTACCATTAAACATCAAAACAATAAGCTTACAGATGTTTTATACAATGCCTCTGTATATAAAGACGATAAGGGTAATGTACTTGGGGTATTTGCTGCAGCAAGGGACGTAACAGAGCAAAAATGGGCAAAGGATTTACGCATTGCAAACAAAGAATTGGCTTTTCAAAATGAAGAGAAAGAAAAACGTGCACAAGAATTAAGTCTGGCAAATAAGAAACTAGCTTTTGAAAATGAAGAGAAAGAAAAAAGGGCAGCAGAATTAATTATTGCCAATAAAGAACTTGCTTTTCAAAACGAGGAGAAAGAAAAACGTGCACAAGAGTTAAGCTTAGCTAATAAAAAACTCGCTTTTGAAAATGAAGAGAAAGAGAAAAGAGCAGCAGAATTAATTATTGCAAATAAAGAACTTGCATTTCAAAATGAGGAGAAAGAAAAAAGAGCTGCAGAGTTAGCAGTAGCAAATAAAGAACTTGCCTTTCAAAATGATGAAAAAGAAAAGCGAGCAGCAGAGTTGGTGGTTGCCAACAAAGAATTATTGGCATTTACGTATATATCTAGCCACGATCTGCAAGAGCCCTTACGTAAAATTCAAACTTTTGTAACCATTATTTTAGAAAATGAAGCAGCAAATTTAACAGAAAATGGTAAATATAATTTTGAAAGAATGCAATTGGCTGCCGGAAGAATGCAACAGCTTATAGATGACTTATTGGCTTTTTCCAGAATAAACACTACAGAACTTGTTTTTGAAAATATTTCATTAAACAGCATTGTAGACGAAGTAAAAAATGAACTAAAAGATACCATACAAGAAAAAAAGGCAATGATAGAATACAGTGAACTGGGTTCTGCTAACATAATTGCATTTCAATTTAGGCAACTGGTGTACAACTTGATAAGCAATGCACTAAAATTTTCATCGCCAGATAGAAATTCGCATATTACCATAAAAAATAAAATTGTATTGGGAAGTAACAGCAACATCGAATCACTTTCTCCCCAAAAAAAATATTCCCACATTACTTTTAAGGACAACGGAATTGGATTTGAGCCACAATTTAACGAAAGAATTTTTGAAGTGTTTCAAAAACTACATGGAAAAGAAACATATGCTGGTACTGGCATTGGGCTAGCCATTGTAAAAAAAATTATAGAAAACCATGGTGGAACAATTGTAGCTACCAGTGAGCTTAATAAAAGTGCTCAATTCGATATTTATATTCCTGCGTAATATTAACTTTTTTATTTTGTTATTTGAAAGTAGAGGAATTATACAATTTAATTGCCCAAATCTGTAATTAAGCTTGTAGAATTGAATATAACTTTGGCTGCTGTTCTAAAGAAGCATAATCTGATTCTAAATACACAGTAATGAAAAAAATTTTGTTAATTGATGATAATAGAGATATTCTCGAAAATTTGGCAGAATTCCTACATCTAGAAGGTTTTGAAATACTGGCATCAAACTGTGGAAAAGATGGCATAGCACTTGCAAAAAATGAACATCCAGATTTAATTTTATGCGATGTCTTAATGTATGAAATGAATGGGCACGAAGTGTTAAAATCACTCTTAAACTGCGCTACTACAAAAAATATTCCCTTTATTTTTAGCACGTCGCTCTCCGAAAAAATTGATAAAGTGGAAACACTGGCACTTGGTGCAGATGATTATATTGTAAAGCCATATGAAATGGAAACGCTTTTGATACTAATAAAATTTTGGTTAAATAATGGTAGCAATAGAAACAATACATCAAAACCGAATAACATCATAATAAATGCTTAGCGGATTGTAAACCGAAAAAGACACAAGACATAAGATTATAGACACAAGACACAAGATTTTAGACACAAGATTTTAGACACAAGATTTTAGATATATGAATGCAACAAAAAGAATTTCTTCAACTTGGAAATTGGTTATTTCCATAGCCATTTGCGAAGCAGTAGGTATTGTAAGTGCATTGGTTTCTAATACCAATACCGATAATTATCAATGGTTTGAAACACTAATAAAACCAACCTGGAACCCTCCAAGTTATTTGTTTGGGCCAGTTTGGTCAATATTATATTTGTTAATGGGTATTTCTTTTTGGCTTGTTTGGAAAGCAAATATACCTAATACAATAAAAATAAGGGCTGCCAGTATATTCGTGCTACAATTAATTTTTAATTTTTGCTGGTCGCTTTTATTTTTTAAATACCACTCCCCCTTTTATGCATTGATGGATATTACATTAATGATTGTTACCATTACGATAACGATGTTTACTTTTTCTTCTATCAATCGCAAAGCTGTTTATTTACTTATTCCCTACATATTATGGGTAAGTTTTGCTGCTTTACTAAATTTTAACATTTGGATTTTAAATTGAAGCAAAGTATGAATATTTAAATCTTACAAATTTTACTCATAATAGTATAACAACCACGGTTCCGATTGGTTTTAATTTTGTACTAATCAATTCAGTCAAATTAAAATTAAAAATCATGAAAAAGTTTATACTACTATTTATTGGAGTATCATCTGTATATTTTGCCAATGCACAATACCCTACAACAGTTATTGCAGCCACGAACTGTACCCCCATCATAAGATTTAATACATCCGATGAAGGATTTAGTTCCTCCAGTATTTACTCAGATGCCAATGATGTATCTTTTAATTGGAATGCAATTTTGGGTGCAGAAATAGAGTCGAGTGGCTTAGGCACGAGGAACGCCAGTCTTATTTCTCCTGTTTATTTAAACCCAGAAAACGGACAATTAAAGTTGGGCTTTAAATACGCAGCACCTGCAGGTACCGAATACAGGGTGAGAATTATTTCGGGAATTATTAGTCCGCCACTTGAAGTGCTTGCAAATACTGCCAATGGATCTGTTTATACACCCTTACCAAATACAGCAGGAAATTTATGTATTACTTTAGCCGACGCTGATTTAACATTGAGCAGACCTATTAGGATTGAAGTAACTTTTAGAGTGGTTAATCACCCAGGTGAGAATATATTGTTCGATGATTTGTCATTTTCTTCACAAGGAGGTCCGTTGCCGGTTACGTTTACTGGATTTGTAGCACGTAAGAATATTGACGAAACATTACAACTATTATGGAACGTAGGGCAAGAAGTGAATGTTAAAGGATATCATGTAGAAGCAAGTGTAGACGGTAGAAATTTTACCGACATTGGATACGTTTCTGCCACTGGCAAATATATTTACACTTTACCTTATAATGAAAAATTAAATCAAACAACGTTTTTTAGAGTAAGAAATTTAGATTTTGATGGTAGAAGTATGTATACCCCCATTATAAAAGTTTATGCAAAAGATTATACGCCATCACTGCTAGAAATTTATCCCAATCCAGCACAAGATGTAGTAAATATACAACATCCAAAATCAGCGCAAAGAGCAACGATTACATTGTATACTACCGATGGCAAAATTGTATTGAACAAGCTCGCTCAATTAAATACATTTCAAACACAACTAAATGTAAGTTTGTTACCAAGTGGAATGTATTTTGTAAAATATGATGACGGCGCAGGAAATATACAAAACAAGTCGTTTTATAAAAATTAATAAAGATTTCAGGTTTTCATAGGTAAGGCCGTCTCATAATTATGAGGCGGTCTTTTATGTACGTATATTTTTATCTATTATAAAACGGGCTCATTTATATATGAATATTGAAATGAATAGGTAAAATTCTATAACATTATACAACAAAAAACATCGGAATTTTGCTTCATAAATTATTTAATATAATAAACATATAAATGGAAAACGAAAAATCAATTGAAGTATTAAATTCTATTTTACAAATAAACAATGATAGAATAGAAGGCTATGAAACAGCATCAAAAGAAACAGAAGATGTAGATTTAAAAACATTGTTTGAAGGCTTTATAGGTACTAGCGAGCAGTGTAAAAAAGATTTAGAAGCCGCAGTAGAAGAATTAGGAGGTAAAGCAACTGAATCAACCAGGGTAACAGGTAAATTTTTCAGGGTATGGATGGATGTAAAAGCAGCGCTAACGGGCAACGATCGCAAAGCCATATTAAACTCATGCGATTATGGGGAACAAGCAGCACAGGATGTGTATGAAAAAGTGTTAACAGATGAGTTGGAGAATTTGAATACCGAACAACAAACCATGCTTTCGGCACAAAAGAATGTATTAAAAATAGATCAGCATAAAATAATATCCCTAAGAGACGCATTGGTAGAGAACAAATAATTGTAATGCCAATGTTATATGCGGAAAAGATATATTGATCTTTTCCGCTATTTTTTTTTGTTACCTATGATTTATAAAAATATTTGTTGCTCTAAATACCTTTGATTTCGTTATTGGTAATTATATAATTGGTTCTATAAATCGTTTAATGAGTATTACCGCTTTGTTTGGCTACATTGTAGAAGTTTAGATGTTTTAAAAATTTAGTCTGTGTAATAAATGGCAAACTAGTAATACACGTAAAAAAATAGATACTAAAATAAAAAAAACGATTGCCATGCAAATAATTATAAAAGATGTAGGAAAATTATTAAAAATAACATTTGCTGCTTGGGCAAAAAAAGATCCTTTTAGAGAAAGTGCTATCATTGCCTATTATGCTATATTTGGCATACCAGGATTACTATTACTTATTATTTCTATTACTGGCTATTTTTTTGGAAAAGATGTAGTAAATCAAAATATTATTGGTCAAGTAGCTATTACAATGGGTAACGATACTGCTTTGCAAATAAAAGAAATGTTATTAAATGCCAGCCTAGCCAAGTCAACTTTACTAGGTAGTATTATTGGCATCATAATTTTACTTATAGGAGCCACGGGTGTTTTTGTGGAGCTTCAAAAAACCTTAAATAGTATATGGCAGGTAAAAGTGGTGCCAAAAAAAGGTATTTTACCATTTTTAAAAGCAAGGCTTTTTTCTTTTGGTTTAATTTTTGCAATAGCATTCTTGTTATTAATATCATTGGTTGTATCAGCTGCATTGGCTGCCATGAGTAATTGGATAAAGGCGGATACATCAGAAGCAGGCTTGATAATTTTTCATGTACTTAATTTTATTTTTTCGTTGGTTGTAATTTCTACCTTATTCGCATTAATGTTTAAAATTTTACCAGATGCAAAAATAAAATGGAAACATGTATGGCTTGGTTCACTTGTTACCGGCTTATTATTCACCATAGGTAAAACAGGGCTTGCTTACTATTTTGGAAAAGCAGAGCCTACCTCTATTTATGGAGCGGCAGGGTCGGTAGTACTTATTTTGTTGTGGGTATCTTACTCCTCTATGATTGTATTTTTTGGAGCCGAGTTTACTGCTGCATATGCGCACATGTATTCAGGCAAAGTACCTCCAAGTGATATTGCTAAGGCTGTCGTAACCGTTGCTAATTATACTGAAACTACAAAATAAAAATATTATGAAATCCTTATATAACCATACAGAAAGAATTTTTGAAAAACTAACAGGAATTATAACAAATATTTTGGGTAACTCCATTACGTTTATGCTAGCACTTGTTATGGTTTTATTTTGGTGGAGCAACAAAGAATTTTATACCCAGAGCATTCACCAAAGCATTGGCGATATTATTTTTGGTACAACTTTTTTAAGTTTATTTGTTATTCAAAAATCATTCAACAAATTTTCTAGATCTATACACTTAAAGATAAACGAACTTATAGCATCCCACGATACAGCAAGTAATGCAATAATAGGTATAGAAACCAAAACCGAACTCGAGGTTATTGAACTAAACAAAGAACATGCAGAATCAATAGCAAAAATGGAGGAAAATGAAACAGAAGAAATCAACAAATAATTTTATGATTTTTAAAATAGTATGAAATATGTAACATATATACACAGTACTGTAACAAAAATATAGGGGCAACAGTTCACCTTTGTGTTGTAATTAACAAAACAATTTTTGTTCCTATTTAACCTTAAATTTATTTAAAATGACAACCAAAAAGATTTTTAGCATTGCATCGCTATTTTTATTAGTATTTTTTACTTTTCCAGCATTTTCAACTGTAGTGCCTACAACAGATCCAATTACCAATACCATCCCTGTACCAGCCGAGCCCAACCCGAGAGTAAAAGTACTCGTGAATCGCCTATCAGAGATTAAGGGTATGGACAAATCTGAAATGACAAGATTGGAAAGAAAAGAACTTAGGCAAGAAGTAAGAAGCATAAAGAAAGAAATGAAAGGTCTAGATCAAAGAGTTTACCTATCAGTAGGTGCTATAATAATTGTGATTTTATTATTGATTCTTATTTTGTAATCAATAGAATTGTATAGTTTGTTTTTTAGTGTAGGGTTCGTTTGGCGGACCCTATTTTTTAAAATCAATTACACATATCGCCAAAAAAAAATACAGTAAACCATTACAAATAAAAGAATAAAGCAGAGAAGAAATTTGTTTGTATAAAAATGTAAATAAGTTCTACATCATCTTTCCATTAATATAAATCCATCATCAAAAATAAATAAAATGAAAAAAATTATTTTAATTACAGCCGTACTTTTAGGATGTTCCTCAATGAATAATGCTAGTGCACAAATTGGCTTTAAAATGAATATAGGAAGCCAACCGTTATGGGGCCCAATAGGCTATAACCATGTAGAATATTATTACATGCCAGATATAGATGCGTATTATTATGTTCCGAGCCGTCAGTTTTATTATGCAAACAATGGAACATGGGTAAATGCACCATCATTACCACAAAGTTATAATTACGACATCTATAATGGTTACAAAGTGGTTATCAACGACCCATTTCCTTATCGCAGGGCCGATTTCTATAGAGTTAAATATGCAAAATACAAGGGCAAAAAAAACCAAGTAATCATTCGCAATAGCAATGAATATAAATATTATCAGATAAAAGATCACCCTGGGCACAGTAAATGGAAAGGCAATAATGGTAATGGCAAAAATGGCGATAACGGATACAAAAATAATGGAAACGGAAACAAAGAAAATGGAAGAGGAAATAAAAAAGGGCACAAAGGGAAACATTAGTTTTTTTAGTTAGCATTTTAAAGTCAAAATAAATTTGAAATCGCAATAGGCAATTTTTAATTTATTTTGACGATTTTTAATGACTATCCGTTATTGTGTGCAAAAGAATTTTATGTATCAAATACACAATTTATGAATTTTAAAGGGGTAGATTAAAATGATATTTCTGTTTTTTTCTGTGAATCTGTGGCAAAAATATTGCCACAGATTCACAGAAAAGCTGTTTTATATATAATCTTTTAACTATTACACAAATAGATAACAGATCATATGGGTAAATTTGTGGAGGTAAATTCTTTAAATGAAGAATGAATTTTTATACAGTTTATATTTAATTTTCTACAATTTTATATTCCTTGCACCTAATAGCGGATAGCTATTCGATTTTTTATATGCTCCTAAGAATAATATGAAAGCTAAATGGAAACAAATTTAATATCGCAAGCTAGCCGCAAAACAAAATAGCTACAGCATATTACCTAGCCTAAACAAATATTTCTATGGCTATAGTGTAGGGAAAATATATTTTCTGTGACAATAAAGCAAGTACATGCTATCTGATCAAAAAAAGATAAATAGATCAGAAATGTTCAACTTGTTAATAGTTTGCAACCAGTACGAAAACTAAACTTCTAAACCCTCTAAACTCTTACATTGTAGCCAAACAAAACTGTACTATTTACTAAACGAGTAATAATATGCTATCCCAAGAGCTGTTTGTATTACCTAAATTTTCCTGAAACCGTATAACAAACCTTGTCATTTATTCTCTTGAATATTTCTCCATTTATTTTCCTAATGGTCTTAAGCCTTTTTTTGTCTAATAATTTGCCATTACTATCAAAATACTGCGGCTGCTCAAAATAAGTAAGGGTATAATATTTTTTATAGCTAAAAGCTGCATTTATTGCAACTGGCTTTATCGACATAAATACCAACGTCTTCTTTTTTTCATCTACATAATAATCATAGTTATTTATCCAGGTACATCTTATAGATTTCATTTTCGTAATCAAATCGATAATTTTTGTACTGTTTAAATGATAAGCAATCAAAGTATCTTTTAGTCTTTGCTCTAATACATCAAATTCATAAATATAGCTGAGCGTATCTGTTTTTATTTCTACGGCTACAGAATTGAAATTCCTATTAGTAAAAGCTATTGAAAATGGTGTAGCTTGATTTAGTTGTTTATAAGAATGCTCAATACTATCGAGTATATTTTTATTTTGAAAATAATACTTGGAAGAAATGTTTTTTGGCGAGCATGAAGATAGCATGCAGAGTAATATGAGGGTGGCAACGATATTGCTTAGGTTACGATCCATTTGTACTATTTTTTGTGCAATAAGAAATACCGAAAATTATTCGCTTTAAAAAAGCGGAAGACATTTGAATGAGTGTTTTACCTCCGTAATCCCAATACACAAGTGTAATAATATCGTTCTCTTTGCTTATTTTTTCTATAACTATAAAGTGAGTAGGCACCCCAAGTTTTATCATAACATGGTTTTTTTTATGTACAATTCTATTGTTTATAAAAAGTACTACTGTGCCATTTTTTACTTTGCCATTTATATCATCGTAAAGGTTTCCTACTCTTGGACGACTCAAATCTGAACCATTTGCCTTTACATTAATAGACAACAAGTTTCTAACCATCCGATTGAATTTAGCATAATTTACAGATGCCCAAAAGGTATCTTCATCTCCTAGGTCGTATTTTCTATTAAATATATTAAGGTAACCTTTATAATGATCAGCCAAGCACAAATACAACATTTGTTCTGCTGGATGAATATCCAATATACCCTTGTATTTCAATTTTCCTGCAGCAATTTTTATAGAGTTGGATGGAGTGAAATGGGTTTTTCCGAACGTGGCGCTGCCATTATTATAAAGCTGCATTAAAAGTTTTGCATAGCCCAATGGATCGTCTTGTAAAAAGAGGTATAATAATGCCCCATAACCGCAGAAGTTTGTACCATTACCTGGGTAAATACCAATGGGGTTGTTTATATTTTCTTTTATATTTTTTAAAAACAAATTTGGCTTTATGTTAGGCCAATATTTACTGGGTTCCAAACTTGTTATTTTGTCAATAAAATTATTTGCAGCTAACTTGGTAGATGTAACATTGCTATCGTTTATTGTATTATAGATCGAAGAAGAATAAGACTTCGATATAGTAATAAAAAAAACAACAACAATCAATAAACAAAGTTTAAAGGATTGTTGTTGTTTGTAGATTCTACTTTTATTAAGCATTGTTATTTATGATTGAATAGATAGAAAACGCCCAATTGCAAACCCCTATTGTAAGAAGTCACAATATTATTGTCATTGATATTGCTCAATCCAATATTGTATCTAGCATCTACTCCGAACCCAGAAGCTGCGTGTACATAACCTATTCCCGCTCCTATTCCTACATCTACTGGTTTAAGACTTGATTTAAAATCTAAATTGGCATTACCAGATTTAGCTTTAGCACTTGTTAAAAAACCAATTTGTGGTCCTGCTTGTAACCTAAAGCCATTGTCAAACATGTATTGCAAAAGGATTGGTACATTTATATAACCTAAGTTAAATTTTGTTTCAACACCGGCTGTTGTAGATTTTGCTCCTTGTGTAGAGTAAACCAACTCAGGTTGTAGAGCCAATTGTTTTGCAAGGTGTATATGTCCTAATAAGCCTACATGGAAACCTACTTTATCATCATACTTTGAACCGTTGTCATTGTTAATGTTGTAGACGTTTAGTCCACCTTTAATTCCAATATTTACACTTTGTGCGCTTGCGGCAGTGGTAAATAAAATTGCGGCCATAGCCGTTGTTGCGAAAAATTTCATAATTGTGTTTTTTGATTAATGTTATAATACAAACCTATTTTACATTCAACTTAGGAAAAAGAAGCACCTGTAGAAACAGGCGCCTTTACCAAAACTAACTATCTTATATAGGCTTATATCTTACGTTTAAATATAAAGCAAAGGTGGGCATATACTATCAATATAGTCTTATACAATCATTAATAAGACTTACATTATTCACACATTATGAATGGGAAACCATTGTTATAAAAAAAATTAAAATCAAACGAAAAACATTATAAAATAATAATGTAAATGATATAAGAATAAACTAAAGTTTTGTAATAATTTTTATAAATATCTAAATAAACTTTGCATAGGTAAAAATCAAAAAGTCCATTCTTCACAACCATCTTCCAAAACAGTTAATATGCTACAGATAAAAAAAGAAGGAATTGTAATAAAAAAATCAAACTTAGGTTTTGAAGTAGAAGGAGTACTTAACCCTGGTATCACCATGCATGAAGGATATATCCATATGTTTTACCGGGCTGTGGCCAAGGGTAATTATTCGAGCATAGGATATTGCAAATTAAAAAAGCCCTTAGAGGTTTTTGAAAGAATGGACACGCCCATAATATTTCCACAATTTGAACATGAAATGCATGGTGTAGAAGATGCAAGAATAACCAAAATTGATGATTTATTTTACCTTACTTATACTGCTTATGATGGCGTAAACGCATTGGGTTGTTTGGCCACTTCTAAAGATTTAATACTTTGGGAAAAGCTAGGAATAATAGTTCCACAAATGGCTTACAAAGAATTCGACAGGCTTGCAAGCACAAAAATTCGATTGAATGAAAAATATTTGAGATATAATGGAGACGGTGGAGTTATGGAAAAAAAAGGCATAAAAGTTTTTATTTGGGATAAAAATGTAATTTTTTTCCCAAGAAAAATTAATGGAAAATTTTGCTTTTTACATAGGATAAAACCAGACATACAATTTGTTTGCATTAATAACCTTGCAGAACTTACAGTGGACTTTTGGCAAAATTATTTTCTACATTTTGATGCTAATATTTTACTTACTCCCAAACATGATTTTTGTGCTAGCTATGTTGGTGGTGGCTGCCCTCCTATAGAAACGAAACATGGATGGCTACTGATATACCATGGAGTGCAAGATACAGTGGACGGCTTTGTTTATTCTGCCTGTGCAGCATTGTTAGATATTGATGATCCATTAAAAGAAATTGCTCGTTTGCCATACCCATTGTTTAAACCAGAAGCAGCATGGGAACTAAAGGGCGAAGTAAACAATGTATGTTTCCCAACGGGTGCTATAGTAATAGAAGATACACTATACATTTATTATGGAGCAGCAGACGAACAAATTGCATGTGCTACTATGAGTTTGACTGAACTATTAAATGAATTGATATTAAATATTGAAAAAAAATAAAAGATTAAAAACAACAAATAGAATTAATATATTATTGAGCAGTAAAACAAAAAATAATACCGCAATGATAAAAAATGGGCATCAAATAATTTACAACAAACTGGAGAAACCTGAAATTCTGTTTATTACATCTTATCCACCAAGAGAATGTGGCTTGGCTACCTACTCTCAAGATTTGATAAAAGCACTTAATAATAAATTTAGTAAATCATTTAAACTTACTGTTTGTGCTTTAGAATCTGAACCTACTTCCTTTATTTACGATGAATCTGTAAAATATATCTTACATACTAATTGTCATATAGCTTATATGGGCTTGGCAGATATGATAAATGCGGATGATGATATTAAAATGGTAATGCTTCAGCACGAGTTTGGTTTGTTTAATAATAACGAAACAAACTTAATAAAATTCTTACAGGCGCTTACAAAACCTATTAATATTGCTTTTCACACGGTTTTACCAAGCCCAAATGAATTGTTAAAAGCAAACGTAAACGCCTTAATACAATTAGCACATTCAGTAATAGTAATGACTAATACATCTCAAAAAATTTTAAAAAAGGATTACAATGTAAACCCTAAAAAAATAAATGTTATTGCCCATGGCACGCATTTAGTAGCCCACTCAAATAAAGATATCCTCAAAGAAAAATATAATTTTAGGGATAAAAAAATATTAACAACTTTTGGTTTATTAAGCTCAGGTAAAAGTATAGAAACTACACTGGATGGTTTACCCGCTATTATAAAAGAAAACAGGCATGTGTTGTTTTTAATTATAGGAAAAACACATCCATCTGTTGTAAAACATGAGGGTGAAAAATACCGTGAATTTTTACAACAAAAAATTGTAGCACTTAACATACAAAATCATGTACAATTCGTAAATAGTTATCTAGCATTGCCTACGTTGTTAGAGTATTTACAACTTACAGATATTTATTTATTTACCTCTAAAGATCCTAACCAAGCAGTAAGCGGCACATTTGCCTATGCACTTAGTTGTGGTTGTCCGATCGTATCTACTCCTATACCCCATGCTGTAGAAGTTTTAAAAAACAATACAGGCATTATAGTAGATTTTGAGGATGCACTGCAATTGTCAGATGCTGTTACTTCATTATTAAAAGACGAAACCTTAAGAAACCGAATTAGTTTAAATGGAATACATAGCATTGCGCCAACTGCTTGGGAAAATGCTGCCATAGCACATGCAAAGGTTTTTGAAAAAATGAGTGCGGGCAAAATTGTATTAAAATACAATATACCAGCTATTAATTTAGATCATGTAAAAAAAATGACTACCAATATTGCTATGGTACAATTTGCTAAAATAAACCAGCCAGACATGTCGACTGGTTATACACTAGATGACAATGCTAGAGCAATGGTTGCCATGTGTCAACATGTAGAATTGTTAAATGATGAAGCCGATATAAAACTTGTTAGAATCTACTTAAACTTTATAAAATATTGTTTACAACAAGGAGGAGATTTTTTAAATTACGTTGATGAAAATGGAATGTACACCATACAAAATCATGAAACAAATTTAGAAGATTCTAACGGAAGATCCATTTGGGCATTGGGATATTTAATTTCTTTAGAAGATTATTTTCCAAACGATATTATTGAAGATGCCAGAGAATTAATAGAGCTAGCTATTGTAAATATTAAAAAAATGCACTCTACAAGGGCTATGGCTTTTGTAATAAAAGGATTGTACTATTATAATGTAAAATACAATTCTATACAAAATATTTCGTTGATAAAAGCGCTAGCAGATAGATTGGTACAAATGTATAGGCACGAGGCAGAACCAAGATGGCAATGGTTTGAAAGTTATTTAACTTACGGCAACAGTATATTGCCAGAAGCAATGCTATGTGCTTGGCATGCTACCAACGATAATATTTATAAATATATTGCAAAAGTTAGTTTTGATTTTTTACTATCAAAAATATTTGTTGAAGATAAAATAAAAGTAATTTCTAATAAAGGCTGGTTACAAAAAGATACCCAGCTCACAGAAATTGTTATTGGAGGTGAGCAACCTATTGATGTATCCTATACAATACTGGCATTGTACAAATTCTATACTTGTTTTGGTATAGAAGCTTACCACGAAAAAATGGACATCGCTTTTAGTTGGTTTTTAGGAAACAATCATTTACAACAAATTGTTTATAATCCTTGCACAGGTGGGTGCTACGATGGCTTAGAAGAAAATTATATAAACCTTAACCAGGGCGCAGAGTCCACAGTAAGTTTTTTGATGGCAAGACTAACCATAGAAAAATTGAATAGAAAAATTGGAAACACACATAAAAGAGAACTTAAAAATTTACAGTTAAATATTGTAAGTACAAATTGAAAATAACCTCATAGGTTATTTTCTTTTTCTACAATTTCTTCCTTAGTAGTAGTGTTTGCAAAAACCTCACCTATACTATTCATTAAGCTAGATACTGGTCCTTCCATTTTATTGGTTTCATCATCCAGTGTATTGTTATCTAATAAATCGCCCATTTTTAATATTGGTAATAAATACAATAGAATATCATTTCTTTGGGTAATAAAATATTCTTTCACAGCTTTTACGGTTCCATTTGCTCCTATCTTGTCCCTAACAATTTTTGCAGCCTCAGCAGCAATAGAATTCATTTTAGCAAGCGGGTCGTCACTAGATTGTTTTGAATAAGAAGAAATAATTTGAATAGCTTCTTTTTTATTTTCATCAAAAATTTTACTCATCCACTGTTCATCCCCATCGCTTGTTAAAATTTCGTTGGCACCATCGTCTGTTAGGGCATATTTGTACATTCCTGTGAGTACTGCTGGTATTGCTGCTTGGCTAAACTTATCTTCATCTGGAGTTGCAGTATCTTCTTTAATAAGATTGGTATTTGGATCCACTTTTTGTAAAGCTGGGTATCCTAAGTTTTGTTGTACGGTTTCTAAAATTGTCATATTTTTTAAGTTTAATCATACAATCTAGCTACTTAAAATTTAAAAATGCTGAAATAAAGGAATTATGTAAGTCTCTCTTTTATTTTGCAAACTACGCATTTTGCAAAAGAATAATTAGCAATACTAAAGATGTGAATTATACAAAATTTAATCAAAATTGCGTAATGCTTACCAATCAAATACGACGCATCTTTACAGTAATAAAAAAGAAACCAATCTTTAAACAATCTAAAAAAAAAAATCATGGGAAACTTACTCTATGCAGTTGCCGTAATTCTTGTTATTATTTGGGCTATCGGTTTTATTGGGTATAGCGCAGGCGGACTTATTCATTTACTACTTGTCATAGCAATAATTGCTATTATTTTAAGGGTCATACAAGGAAGGAGGGTTTTATAAATTTTCATTAAACAAAAAAATAATTATGAATACAGGAAAAGCAGCACTAGGTATTTTGGCAGGATTAGCCACCGGTGCAATATTAGGAATTCTACTTGCTCCAGATTCGGGAAAAAACACTCGAAAGAAAATTGCAAATAAAGGACAAGATTATGCTGATGACGTTAAAGAAAAATTTGATAGTTTGTTAGACAAAATGAAGGGCAAATATCAAAGTATTAAGAATGAAGCTGAAAATATAGAAGCGCAAGCTAATGGAAAATACGCTGCAGCGAAGGCAGATTTTAAAAATACAATGAGTTAAGATAAATAAAAGAAGTTCTTTACTATTCTATAAAAGACAGTGTTACACAAATAGAAATGCTTTTGAATAAGCGGAGGATTATTGAAAAATAATATCGTTACTAAAGCTTATAACTTGGTGTTACTTTATTAATTTAATAAAATGGTTGATATTAAAAGCAGTCATAACAATTTGTGTCGCATTGTCTATTTTAATTAAAAGAAATGTGCGTTTAAAATAGAGGATAAACTTTCATTAAATATTGAATTTTATCTAAATTCCTTCAACAACTTTATCTCATTCCTATACAATATTATCTTCTTATCATTCTCCAATTGCTTCAATAATCTTGATACCACTACCCTAGAAGTAGCCAATTCTTCTGCAATGGAAAAATGAGAAGCTTTTATTACACTAGAGCCGGACAGTCGTTGTTTTTCTTTTAAGTAAGAAATTAATCGCTCATCCAGTTTATGAAAGGCAATACTTTCTATTGATTTTAATAATTCTAAAAAGCGCTCATTAAAACTGCGCATAATGTAATTTTTCCAAGTGGGATATTTACAAAGCCATTCATCTAATTTAATATGTGGTATGGCTATTAATTCTACATCATCTTCTGCAATGGCTTTTACCTCACTTTTTTTTGCTTCTACACAACAGCTGTATGCCATAGAGCAACTCTCATTGCTCGATAAATAATAAAGCAATATTTCGTTCCCATTATCATCCATCCGAAAAACTTTTATGGTGCCTTTGATAACGATTGGCATCATTCGTATGTACTTCCCATAATCCATAATAACATCCCCTTCCTTAAAATAAGTTATAACACCAAATTGGAATATTTCTTTTACCAATGCTGGTTCAAATATTGCTTCAAATGTAGATTTATTGGTCATAATAATTTAAAAATGATAATTAAAAACGATATTAAATAAAGTCATATTTACTTTATTAAATTCGAAGTTTTTATTTTGGTATGTCTCTCCCATGTTTGTTTTATGCACCACTAATAATTGAGCTTCTAATCCATTTAACAGTTTACTAAAACTATATCTTACATCTGCATTTATTTGGGAGTATGAAGGTAAGCCATACTTATTTAATCGAAAATTTTTTACATCAGGCATTTTATAATATCCATAAGCCAACGATGTTTTAAACCTTTGCTTTGGGATATTGTAATTTAGTTTACCCATAAAAGCATGTACATCTCCAAAACCTTCATTGCGTTCTCTAGGCATAAAGGTAAAAAAAGGTTCCCTACCCCACTCCCTTGGCATCAAATATCTACCTGCAGCAGTAATTCGGGTATAATTGACACTGGCTTCCAACTGTTTGTTTTTCCAGCCTGCTTTAGCGCCAAACGAAACAGCTTTCCCATTTTTTTCGAAATACGTTTTTCCAACATTTTCATTTCCTCCATTTTTTACTGCGTCTTGTCTTATAAATTGAGCAGATGCAAAAATGGAACTACTTTTTTTTAATGGGAATTGCAAATCCATTTGCAGCATGGCAGAATTAAATATATTGTTAGCATATAAATCCCATACATGCAATTTCAGAAACTTATTTACATTTATATGTGTTGCAAATGTGAATACAGCTTTGCTTTCTATATTATTAGCGTAATTTGATTTTATACCATCTACATTTACGCCACCTGAATATATGCCAATAGACTCGCCGATATCATACCATTTTGTAGTACCTCTTGGAGAAATGGCATAAAGCCATCCTAGTTCTATGTTGGCAATCTTAAACTCTTTTACATCTAACCACATTCCCTCTACGCCAGTTGGTCTCATTCTTCCATCTTGAAGATTAATAAACGGCGTATTAATTAACTGCCTACCAAAAATAATATTAGATTTCTTGTATTGATATTTTACATAAAATTCTTCAAACCTATCAATATCTTTTTTATTGTATGGGTTTTCTACATCAAACAATGCTATTTCGTATCTATTGGGTTGGCCAGTTACACTATCCTTTTTCCCTAAATCTGATGAGCCAATATTAAATGTATAAAAGCCACTAACTGCAAATTGAAACCCATGAAATGTTGCTGTTTCGTACCGCAAGCCACCACCAGCAGCATTCGCATAGTAATCTGTTAATCCTTTTTTGTTTTGCGTACTCATAAAGAAATATCGGAAATGACCATTAAAACGACCTCTTTTAAAAGCAGACAATATTGAAGTCGTATCTTCCGTTTGTACTTGTTTGCCTTTGTACATTTCAGGCTTTTCAGAAATATCTTGGTGTTGGGCATTTACAAAATACCCAATTAGTAGCATTATTGCTACGCAGTAAATTCTTTTCATATTTTAAAATTACATCGGAAAGAAAACCTTGCTTTATTGAAAGTTTCTATTATCGGAACGTATAATCTACCCCCGTTACTTGTGTAAGCAATGTTTGTGGAGTATCTAATATATCTGCATTTTCTGGAGCTGTTGGAGTAACAGGTGAATTAGCTGCTAAATATTCTTTCATTACAGAATGCAATGTATTGTTGGTGTTTTTTGCATTTACAACATTTTTTATTCGGCACAACATATCGCTGGGGTCACCATCTCTTTCACATGCACAAATCTTATATAATTTAACAAGATCTAATTCAGTATTATTTACTTTTACCGTTTTTACACGTTCCCCTTTTTCTGCAAAAGCATTAAAAGTTACTTTCATTCCTTTAAACTTTATAACCCAACCACCAAAACGCTCCGATGCATCTTTAGCAAATACATTGTGTAACTCTTTTTCTAGCCAATCCCATATTTGCTTGCCAGTAACCATACCTGTCCTCACGGTACTATCCACCGGAAACATATCGTACAAATAACCCTCTGTAATAGGTATATTGCCAGTTTGGTCTTTTGTAGTGCGTGGCGGGCAAAAACGAAATCCATTGGATAAAACAATATCCATATCAGCGACTTTCCATTTGAGTGCATCCAATATCATGGTATCAATTGGATTTTCAACAACAAAATACCGGTACAACGGAATGGTACTATATCCTACTATTTTATGAATATCTTCTTCAAACGGTTGCTCATTCTTTTTTATTAGTTCCGTTATATCTTTTGATGGTTTGTATTTGCTTTCAGCTATTTCTACCAACTCATATTCATCTTTTATTACTTTTCCATTTTGAATGGTAAGATTGAGTTTACCAACAAATGAACCAAATGCACCTGGCTCTACCACTTTTGCATATTTGCATTGGATGGGTGTACGTACTCGCTCATGTGTATCGCCACCTAAAATATAATCTACTCCATTACATACTGCTAAGTTGGCTAAATGTATTTGTTGCGATAAACCTAAATGCGCAACAACCAAAACGTAGGCGCATTGCTCCTGGTTGCGCAATACATCTACATAATGCGCAATATTCTCTTCTGGCTTGGTATAAATAATTCCTTTGCTATAATTGGGAGATTGGCGAAGCGGCACCAATGGGTCGGTATATCCAAGAAACCCAATTTTTACGCCTTTTACATTCCAAATATAATAGGGCGGAAAAATCAATTCTCCCTTTTTTGCATCACCTAAATCATGATACATATTTGCACATACTTTAGGTGCATTAAGGGAGCCCAATAAAGTTTGCATGGCTTTTTTGTAATAAATAACTTCCCAATTTCCTGGCAAATACAAATCGTAACCCAAGGCATTTAATATAGGTACCATTGCTTTACCCGTAGTTTTTACGGACAATTCGCTTCCTTGAAACATATCACCCGTATCCAACAAAAAAGTATCCTTATTCTTTTTTCTTTCTTGTTGCAAGTAAGTTCCCAAATGGGCATACCCTCCTGTTTTACGAAATACCGCTTTTTCGTTTTCCCAAAATAATTCATCGTGAGCATGCACTTGACAATGCACATCGGTGGTTTGTAAAATAGTAAGTGTAAAAGATTTTTCAGCATCATAATGTTCTACCAAATTCTTTTCTAATGCTATATCTGGTATTGAAACGATAGCAGTTGCAGAAAGCAAAGTACCGCCTGTTAGTGAGCCTATTTGTTTTATAAAACCCCTTCTATTGTTTTGCATACTACAATTTTTTATTTTTATTTACAAACCCTTTTGTTGTTTTCCTATTTCTTCTCTTTTTTTCTGCTCCGCGGCAATTGGAATAAAGGGTCCAAATTTGTGTTGTATCTCTGTAAAATTATCTGCGTATGGACCAAAAGGATGATCAATAGGTTTTTTTGATTTATCTGGCCAGTCTTTTGGTACGTTTATATGTGTCCTTTTCTGCGCCAATACAAACGCTGCTACATCCCAAGCTTCTTCGTCTGTAAGCTGTGGATTTTCGTGTGTTATACCTTGGGGCATATTGTACTTCACATACTTTGCAAAGTTGCTAATGCGGTTTAAACCAGCGCCGTCATTAAAACTATTTTTACCCCACAATGATGGATAGGTATATTCCGTTTTATCCAAAGCAAGTACCCCTTCCCCATTTTGCTGGTGGCAGCTTTGGCATTTATTGCTGTAAACCAATTGCCCCTTTTCAGGATCTGCTGCACGGTCTAAAAATGCCAGATCTTTAAACCCAGAGCCAACCGCTTTTTTCCCTTTATCCACATTAGATCCAATAAAATTTATATAGGCAACGATGGACTGCATTTCTTTGCTGTTGGTATCAATCGCTTTGCCATTTAAACTGCGTTCAAAACAATCGTTTACCCTTTTATAAACATTCTCAATGGCGCCACTTCTTGCCCTAAACTTTGGATACAATGACGCTACAGAGCCATAATTATTACCAAACACTGCAGTACCCGCTTGTAAATGACAGTTTTGACAATTAAGACCGTTGCTTATTTTTGCAATATTTCCAAAGGGGCCAAAGTATTTTGAAGTATGTGCTATTAAGTCTTTGCCATACTCTACTACTGCCAATTGTTTTGTATCCGTTATTGAAGAAATAGCTGGGGCAGTCCAATAAGCTGTCGTATCTTTTTTATTATCAGCATTTACCAGTAGTACATTATTTTCATTTGTATCATTGGGTTTATCGTGGTAATAAATTATGATTGGTATTGCAATCAGACTTAGCACCAGCACAACTATAATGAATATGAGTTTACTTATAATTTGAATAAGTCCTTCTTGTGTATTGTTATAATCTTGCTTTTTGTCCATAAAATATTATGCTCTTTTAATGTGGTAATTTATCTTTAAAAATACCATACAAATAAGTTCCTACTATTGCAAAGAAAAAAACCACTACCATTGATAAAAATCCATATCCAATGTTTACAACCATCGGCCCTGGGCAGGCGCCACTCAAGGCCCAACCCATTC
The DNA here is from genome assembly GCA_031430735.1 of Ferruginibacter sp. Classification (GTDB taxonomy): domain Bacteria; phylum Bacteroidota; class Bacteroidia; order Chitinophagales; family Chitinophagaceae; genus Ferruginibacter. The sequence goes on from JANPCB010000007.1 coordinate 42,982, forward strand.
CGAATATAATGCCACCCGCTACATATTTAATGAAGGACTTTTCTTTTGGCAAAAAGATAATTGGATTCCCTTGAAAATCCCTGATGCCAAATTTCTTTATCAAGGCTACCACAATAACACCTAATGTTACAGCCGTACCAATAATTCCATACATATGAAAAGCTTGAAAACGGAACATCTCTTGTATCCGAAACCAAGAAATGGCTTCAGATTTTGCCATTACAATTCCGAAAACAATACCTAAAACTAAAAATTTAATAAACTTCATTTAATTAAAATATTAATGGTAAAATGAAAAATGTCATAATCAATCCGCCTACAAAAAAACCAATTACCGCTATGAGGGACGGCCATTGCAAATTGGATAACCCACTAATGGCATGTCCTGAAGTGCAACCTCCGGCATATCGAGAACCAAAGCCTACCATTAAGCCTCCAAATGCCAAAATAAGTAAGCCTTTTATTGAAAGAATTGCATCCAGTCCAAAAAGTTCTACAGGTTGCAAGGATGTAGGTGCGCCAATGCCTAATTTACCAAGGTCTGCAATGGTAGACTGAGAAATATCCACTGGTAAACCAGATGATAAAAACTGTTTTGCAATAAATCCACCAATGATAGCTCCAATTAGAAACACGATATTCCATAATTGCTTTTTCCAATCGAAATTAAAAAACTTGGTTTTTTTACCCAATCCGGCAGCAGCACAAATGGTTCTTAAGTTAGATGAAAAACCAAAAGATTGTCCAAAATACAAAAGGAAAATCATGATGCCTGCAATGAGCGCTCCAGAAAACCACCAAGACCAAGTTTGTGTTATAAATTCTCTCATTAGTAAGTATATTTTAATTTAGATGAAATGAAATAATTGGTTTAAAAAGATGGTTGACTAATTTCTCTGTAGCACTATGATGAAATAGGCCAGCTTTGCCATGTGTACCTATACATACAATATCCATGTCTGTCATTTGATTGAAATGAATAACACCATTTTCTACATCTTTATCCTTTATCAAATGACATTCGAAGTTATCAATTTTGTTTAACGCAGCAAATGTTTTCATTCTTACAATAATCAAATCTTTTTCTACTTGATCTTCAGCAGAAATTATTTGTAATAAGTGTACTTTGGTCTTAAAGGCGTTTATAAGCTTATGTAACAGTTGCAAATCTTCATTAATAGGTTGATTGAAATTGTGCACCAATAAAATATTTTGTATGTTTAAATCTGAACGGTCGCACATTAAGGAAAGCAACGGCACTTTAGATTTACGGGCTATAATCTGCGTTTCGGAACCAGCAAGTTTTTCTTTTAATCCCGAAGCACCTTTTGTACCCATTACGATCAAATCAAACTTGTTTTCTTCGGAGAAATGTATGATAGCATCAGTGATTTTACCTATTACCAAATGTGTATTTATTTCAGTGCCATACAGCGTTATAAGATTCGCCAATTTTCTTTCGGCAATTTCTTTTTGCTTTATTACATAATTCACATCAATCTCGCCACAGGTTTGAATGATACCGTTTGTATCCATGGATACTGTATCTGGCACGGCAAGAACATGCAAAAAGTGGATTTCTACAGATGCTTTTTCTTCGAGCTTTTTTACCATGAGGTAAGCAAACTCAGCTTGTACCGAAAAATCAGTTGGGATGAGTATTTTTATTTTTTCCATTTTTATAAATTACAATTATTTAAAATCATTTACAAGAAAGATTTTGCCAAGCGCCTTTGTTTTCAATATTTTTAACGCCTTCCTGTTCAAGCATTTCCTTAGCTGCAGCGGCCCTGCTTCCACTACGGCAAACTAAAACAATCTTATCGTATGCTTTTAATGTTTCTACTTTTTCATCCAAGTCGGCTAAAGGATAATTGACGCTGCAGTTTGCATGGCCATCATTTACCCATTCATCAACCGTTCTTACATCTACAATAATTGTTTTTGCAACGGCTGTATCAATCAAATTTGTTTCAGTTACATTTGATTCCTCATTGCGGTTTGTACACGACAATAAGCCAAACATCAGCGTAACTGCCACAAGGCTCAATTTAAAGTATTTCATTGTACATACTGATTTATATTATTCCATGTACCGCCGTTTACTACGTTGGTAAATCCATTTTGCTCCAGAATTAATTTTGCCTGGCCACTTCTGTTGCCACTGCGACAAAATACAATAATATTTTTTTTGTTTTTAAATTTTGCCAGCTGTTGTGTAATACTGTCTAATGGAATATTTACCGATCCTTTTACATGGCCCGAATTAAATTCTCCTGGTGTTCTAACATCTACCAAAAAAGCCCCTTCGCTAATAATTGATTTTAAATCAACTGCAGGCGCACTGCTGAATAATTTCTGAAATAGGTTCATTTTTTTATTTTTTAAACTGTGAATTTTTTTATTACGCCAACCAGTCCTGCTTTTGGCACTACGCCGCTTTGTCTCCAAAGTGGTTTGCCATTTTTAAAAAGTATAAGAGTGGGCACACCCTGTACCTGAAACTCCTGTGCGGCCTGCGGACTTTTATCAACATCAACCTTAATGATGGTTACCGAATCGCCAACTTCTTTTTTTACATCTTTAAGTATAGGTGCCATCATTTTGCAAGGGCCGCACCATTCTGCAAAAAAATCAACCAGCACCGGTTTATCTGAATTTATTATCTCGTTAAATGTCATGATTAGTTTGTCCTTCTTTTATTATTTCTTTTTTCTTTTCCTTTTTAAATATCCCAAACAACAAAGAACCCATCATAGCTCCGTAAAGGGTACTATTAATTGGTTTAGATGTGATCATGCAGGTGCCCGATGAACAACCAACCTGTTGCCAGTAAATATATCCTGCAATGGCACCAACAGCAGCAGCAACAAAATACAGTGCATTATTTTTAAACCACTTCTTCATAAATAATATCTTTTGTTGCATCTTGATTTTTTTTAGGCGGGGCAGCACAGCCAGCCGTGCCGCAACATCCAATATTAAAAACCGGCAGTGCTGTAAATATAATTCCTGCAAATGCAAACAGCATATCTTTTGCTATTACAGCCTGTACCAATATGGCAATACCCATTGCCAGGCGCAGTAACCTCATTAATGTCCAATTTGAAAGAATAGTTTGTTTCATTTGTTCGATTTATTAATGCAAATCTAAATGCAGAAAAGCGGTATTTAGGTAACAAAGGTTACAAACTAACAAAGCAGCCATAAGCTGCCCTGCTTTTAAAATAATAATTGCTGATTTATACAAACAACATATGAACTCCCTCACCCTGGCTTTGCTTATAAAAATCGCCCACTGTTATTACATCATCCACGCCTTCATACAAATCTTCTTTTTTGTAGTGAAACATATCCATCGCCAGTTTGCATGCCCATAATTTAACACCCGAAGCGGTCATAATATCCAAAAATTCATGTACATCCGGCATATCAATTTTTTCCATTTCTTTTTTCATCATGCTGCTTGCCAGTGCTTCCATACCAGGCAAGCCGCCCAGCATAGTTGGCATGTGCATGGCAGGATTGCCTACTGTAGCTACGTGCAGGTGCTCCAGTTTCTTTTTATGTACTGCTTCCAGTCCGAAAAAAGTAAAAAATATTTCTGCATCAATTCCTTCCATACGGGCACCATTGGCCAATACAAAAGCTGCATATACATTTTCCAAAGTTCCTTTTGATAAGATGATCATCATCTTTTTTATGGCTCCATTATTTTCACTCATAATTGACAAATTTTAATTGATTAAATACAACTGGCGGGTTTGGGTATGCCGGCAATTTTTGTTGCGGTTTTTAAAGGTGCGTTTGGAAATAACTGGTAGAACTCTTTGATATCAGTTACACCACTTTTACCAATACGCCTGA
>JANPCB010000008.1:0-2406 GCA_031430735.1 Ferruginibacter sp.
GAGTGTGTTAAATGCCGTAAAAAATAAATTGTTAGCAAGGGTAGTAGCTTGTGTGAATAAGCAGCAAGAATATGTGAAAAAAGTTGCTTAGACCATGGTAAAATTTATTTTTTTTTGTCATAGAAATCCTAGGCGAATGCGTGATAGATTATACTTCATTGATGGAAAGGAATGCTTCAAAAGAAATGTAGAAAGATTTTGTTAGATTTGAAGTACCAACAAAGGCAAGGAAACCAGATGTGGGGATTACATTTAGACACAAATTCAATGCAAAAAATAGTATATCTTAACGCCGAATTAGACTTTGACATTTATTCGGAAGGAAAAGAACTTTATTAACAATAATTGATCTCCTCCGCTAAAATTGGTACATTTTAAATTAGACTTTTCGAACGATTATTTCGTCCCCAATTTGCCGGCCATGATTAACCAGAGGCGCTATTGAATAATTGATTCAGATATCGGTACCTGTAAACAGTAATTAATAACCTAAAATAAAAAATTATGAGAAAGTATTTATTTTGTTTTCTTGGACTTTACACAATCAATGCAGTGCAGGCTCAGGTAGGTATCGGAACTTCAGCCCCAAGCTCAAGTTCAATTTTAGATTTAACCAGCACTAACAAAGGACTCATGTTGCCCAGAATAGCAGATACCGGGGTGGTCAGCAGTCCCAGTGCTGGTTTATTTGTTTATAATATGAGCACAAAATCACCTGCCTTTCACAATGGAACAAGTTGGCGTACATTGGCCACAGGTTTAGCCAGTACAGATTCAATTACTTACACTGTAACGAGTACTGTAACCGGATTTACTAATGGCACGTATCCACTACTAAGTGCCAACAACGGTATTACCTTTTCTAGTTCATCTGCTTTTCAGCCAATAAATATCACTAAAGTGCTCGACATAAATTCAACTGGATTTGCAAGAGGCGCCGCCACAGGACCCACTCCGGGAAGTATGATTATTGAAATAAAATTTTATACCCCCGGCAACATTACGCCCAATTATTCTTTAAAGGCTTCCACTAATGTAAAAATTACCAGTTACCAGGTTAGCGCTGGTGCAGGAGCTCCCTTTGTGGAACAAATTTCAATTACGCCTAGTATTTACGGATATAAAGATTGGGTAAATAATATAAGTTTTGCATGGAACACCAACATGAGTACCGTTGTAGCCTATTGATTAACTTTAAAATTACAGATAACAGATCCTTCGCCTCAGTTCGTATCCCCACGAACTGTTCGCTATAGTCAGTAAACTTTCCTCGTCTTGGGCTTTGGTTCGGGCAGAAAACCATAGCCTAGCTTTTGGTTCTTATCATTATCATTTATATATTTACCTACCTGCGGGCAAGTTCAGTCCCTACACCCGTGTAGGGATTCCGGGCGGAAGTCACGAAATTTCGGGATAATTCCATACCTGCAGTAATGCCTTTTCGTTTGGGAAATTAAAAATCAACTATTATGAATATCCAAAAATTTGTTCTCGGAAGCTTTGTAGGTGGTATAATTAAATTCTTTCTTGGTTTTTTATTTGTTGGTGTTTTACTGAAAGATTTCTTTGCCGAAAATGGTGGGCCAGTTACCAATCCTGATACAATGGTCTGGTGGGCATTAGTATTAGGAAATTTGTTCTCAGGAGTTTTACTCGTTTATTTTTTTATAAAAGCAAATATTTCTAATCTTAAAAAAGGAATAAGTACAGGATTTGTTATCGGTTTATTGGTAGGTTTAGGTAATTTTTTGGTTGCTTATGCAATCACTCTTTCTCCCAGCATCAAAGCAGTTGGAGTTCATGTATTTGTTTCTGCTATAAACTATGCAGTTGCAGGAGCTTTTGTAGGCTGGCTTTTTGGTTATGAAAAAAAAAGCCCGAAACTCTAATTTACACTTTGACAGAAAAGGGGGTAGCCTTCACAGCCACCAACACATAGGAAAAGGTTTTGTGCAATTGGGGCGGGACGTTATAAATATTCCACCTCAGCAATAACTGCCGTTATAACCCCCAAAGAGCCTTTCTTTATTTATCTGAATTTAAAAACCCATATCCCTAAAAAATTGACTTAGCCTCCGTTGGTTGCCCGCTCCCATTCCACCCACCCGTGAGAGCCTAGCGTGGTCTCCGACCAGCCGACCAAATTGTTAAAACCTATTTTCAAAAAATAAAAGTATCTAATACCGCACCGGCTGGTCACAGGTACTATGTTAATTTCCAAACAAAATTCAAAAAACTTTTACTTATCTTAGATTCCCAGAGAGGAGACCATGCCTTTAGATTTGCATTTAAGATTTATTTATAAATCTTTTTACTATTATTATTTTCTTTTTTGCTTCTTTTTTCTTTGTTAATAACTCAACTTTGTTAATAACTACAATCAGGAAGAGTCTGTGAACTATAGAC
>JANPCB010000009.1:0-100220 GCA_031430735.1 Ferruginibacter sp.
CCTTCGCTGGAAATAATTATAAATGCACCGTTATTGCCGTCTATTCCCGCCCTGCCAATATTTGTTAAAAGATTATTGCGGATGGTTATATTAGTTACTGCATCACCAGCCCTGGTGTTTATTAATACCCCCCCTGAAACATTGTTTAAAACATTATTTTCTATAATTGCCGTTTCTGTTCCGTACTCTAAAATAATTCCACTCTCATATTTATCATTTAAAACAGGCTGGTTAATTATGTTATCATGTATCCATGCACTATAGGCATAACTGCCTTTTGTTTGCCTGTTTAAATCAATAGCACCTTGTATTGTATTGTTGTATATTTCTACACCTTGCTCATCTGCCATTTCAATTGCAAAATCCCAACCCCCATCACCGCCGTAAGTACCATGAAATGGTATTTTTGTAAGGGTGTTATTATATATTTTCACTCCCTTAGTAAAATTAGTACACTTTATCAGCCATCCATTTTGCCCTAAAGGTCTTTGTGTTTGTGTCATTACGTTATCATGAATAAGCATACCCTGTTGCCCAATAGCCCATAAACCACCCCTGCCATAATTTGTATATTTTGCACAATTATGAACTGCATTATTATAAAATGAATTACCTGTTGAATAGATTGTTGGTTCATTACCGTCAAAACCAACCCTGCCCCCAAATAGCACCCCGCTGTCATCAAAATTTATAAAAGTACAATTGTAAATGGCAACATTTGAACGGGCAAAAACCGTAATTGCCCATGAGGTGGTAAATTGCCCGTCGAACTGTAAGTTGCTTATGTGCTGGTTGCCATTAGTTCCTTCTGTATTGGAACGGGCATTAATAATTTCTACCTGGTTAGCAGATAAAGTAGATTTTATTATTGAAGTATTTCCATCACCTTCAATACTTACACCCACTTTTAAAAAAGATTGTTGTGTTTCAATATAGGTGCCTGCATTTACATGAATAATGTCACCAGCACCAGAAACTGTTGCGGTAGCTTTATACAATGTCTTCCAGGGGTTTGCGGCTGTTCCGGTACCGGTAATATCGTTACCAGTTGGACTTATATAATACGTTGCGGCATTACAAATTGCGCAAATACTTATTGATAAAAACAATAATAGTAATTTCATAAGATATCAAGGGGTTATTGGATTTAGTATTGCTACTGTACTTACTTTAACGACAAAGGTTTCTCTTATATTGTTCATAAGTTTTTAGGAAATACTAAACTTCAAATTAAGATATTAGATTGTTGTTTCGTTAAGCAAATACTGTGCTATTTTTTCTTTTTTTTGCCTTGTTTATAAAATGTTAGCAGATTTTAACATTATATCAATTGTATTTTTAGAAAAAAGTATGCATAGCATTTTTTAGCATACGTTTTTTTATAAATATAACAGGGGTATTTTTATTGAAAGGAAATAAGTAAAAAGACGAAGCGGATACTTTTTTATAAAATATACAATAAAAAACTAAAAAAAATAGTTTAAGTGTTGGCGATTAATGATATATCTTCTGAAAAATTGAAAAAAATATTTTCTGTTTCTTTAGTAAAATCACCCCTCAGAAATCTTTTAATTAAATTTATAATAATTTTTAAATATATTGTTGTTGTTAAAATTATAACATTGATTATTTTTGCCTAATTTTTTGAATACCAATTTCCATTATGAAACGTAGAGCATTTATTTTTACAGCTTCAGTTGTTGCTGTGGGTTTGCCTGTAGCCTATTATATTAAAAAATCCAGAAGCGAAATAAACCCATTAACTACATCTGACTTTCTCAGCAGGTTTTGTGATGAACAAACAATACGGGATATTGGAATTAAATACCGCAGTATTGTACCCTCTGAAAATGAAAAACAAAAATTAACTGCTTTAATCCTTACAGATTTAAACGGTGAAAAAATAAAATCATCTAACAGATCAGGGGTTGCAAACTTAGTAGCAAAAAAAAATCACGAAGAATTTTCGGCATTTCAAACTATTATTCTTCAGGGCTGGGTTATTTCTATAACTGAGGCACGGCAATGTGCCCTTTTTTCATTAAGTTAAAATTAAAATTTGTATGCATATTGATGCCAGGTCAATTGATGACCAATCGGTAATAGAGGGAGATATTTGTATTATAGGCGCTGGCGCAACCGGGCTCAGCATAGCGCTTGAATGGGATAACAGCCCTTATAAAGTTATTCTTTTAGAAGGAGGGGGTTTTGATTATGATGATAAGGTGCAGGAGCTTTATAATGGCAAAATAACGGGGCACCCCTACTTTCCTATGAAATCGAGCAGGCTGCATTATTTTGGGGGCAGTACCGGTCATTGGGGGGGTATGTGTTCTACTTTTGATGAAATAGATTTTTTAAAAAGAGACTGGGTGGATTATAGCGGATGGCCAGTTACATATAAAGACATTGAATCTTTTTACCCCAGGGTTCATCCCATTCTTGATCTTGGACCCTATGAATGGGATGCAAAATACTGGGAAGAAAAAAATGCCTTAAAACGGCTTCCATTCGATGACAATGTAATTTGGGATAAGATGTGGCAATTTAGCCCTCCAACAAGGTTTGGCACAAAATATAAAGATGCTATAGTCAATTCAAAAAACATTCATTTGTACACTTATGCAAATGTTGTTGATATTAGTGCTGTGGAAAACGTTTCGGCAGTTAAAGAAGTAATAGTAAAAAACTATGCTGGTAAACAACATACTGTTAAGGCAAAATATTTTATTTTAGCCTGTTGTTCCATACAAAATTCCAGGCTGTTATTGGCTTCTAACAAACAAGCCCCCGCTGGGCTTGGTAATGACAATGACGTTGTTGGACGTTTTTTTATGGAGCATCCGCATTATGAATCCGGTGAGTTATGGTTAAAAGAATCTAATCCGTTAGCATTTTATGAAATGAATGGTTTACGGCCAAGGGCAGAACTGGCCATTTCTAAAAAAATGCAGGAAAAATTAAAGATACTTAATGCCACTATTTCGTTAATGCCGCTGGAGTTTACAAAAAATAAAATATCGAATATTAAAATGTGGACTTACGATGACCCAAGAAAAAGTATGGATTCAACACATAAATATTCAACTTATGATAAAAGAAATTTTTTTGATCGCCATTTTATGAAATCGAAACTGTATAAAGCATATGGCTTTATTACAGGAATTGAACAGGCTCCTAATCCTTTATCACGGGTTGTTCTGAGCGATGAAAAAGATGCTTTAGGTGTTCCCTGTGCTAATTTAGATTGGAAAATGTCTCCACTTGATAAAAAAACAGTTTTTAAAATAAGCGAAATATTGGGTCAGCAGGTTGGGGCGGCAGGTATAGGGCGTGTGCGGTTGCCACAATTTATTATTGATGAAAAAACAGACTCAATACCACCAAATTATGTGAGCGGCTCCTGGCATCACATGGGTACAACCCGTATGAGTGATAACCCTAAAGATGGTGTTGTAGATGCTAATTGCAAAGTTCATGGTATTAGCAATCTTTATATAACGGGAGCTTCCTGTTTTCCTACCGGTGGAGCCGTAAATCCCACTTATACTGCTGTTGCTGTAAGCCTTCGTCTTTCCGATTATTTAAAAGAAAAAATAAAAATCATCACTTAATCAAATTCCTAAACTGCAGTTTGAACTTTTCTTTTTACAATTCTTTTTCTTTTCCATGTATATAAACCCCACAAACACAGTATTAATGAAAAACTAAAATAACAGCTGGTAAATAAATAATGCTTTTCAAAGTATAAATAAATTAAAGCAATATTGGCCGCACTCAAGTAATACCAGGTTTCTACTTTTTTCTTTGTTATTAACCAAATACCTGTAAATGCAGCTGCAACTGCAAATGCATCTGCTCCAATAATAGTTGCTTGAGAAAAATATTTTTTAAAATAAAATAAGGCAAATAAAATAAGAATAAAAACTAAAGAAAAAAATGCAAGTTGTATAAAGATTTCATTTTTTGATGAAGCGGTAATACGTACAACCCGGTGTTTCCTTTTATCTCTTTTCAGCCAAATTACCCAGCCATAAATACTCATTGCAACAAAATATAAATTTAAAAGGGCTTCTCCTGGCAGATCATCTTCAAAACGTATAAAAATATAAATAACTGCACTGATTAATCCCATGGGAAAAACATATACATTTTCTTTAAGACAAAACAATAAAGCTGAAATAAAAGCAACCATCGCAATTAATTCCAGCATAGTAATAAGCTTAATATCGTAATAAATTGGACGTATTAACTGTTCCCTGAAATTAAAGCCCGGATTTGAACCTGAAGATGCAGTACTCTTACTATTATTTTTAAGGAAATAATTGTTTGGGGGTCCAGTTATAAAAAATGGGTTGTTATTATTACCATTGCCCGATAAAATATTTTTTTCAATTAATAAAGAATCTATAATATATCCGGGATTTGCAATAAAAAAAGATACCCTGAAATTTCTAATAGTGTTATTTTGAATTTTTATATTGGTTGCCCACCTGCCACCTGTTATTTCTATTCCATAATAGGGGGCATTGCCTATTGCTGCATCTATGGTATTATTTAAAATTAAAAGATTATTAACAGTGTAATGAAGAGTGTTACCCAAAAGCGTTCCGCAATTTAAATTTATGCCACTGCCGTTATTGCCATTGCCCATTTTGCGGCCAATATTCGAAAATATATTTTTACGTATAATGATGTCGCTTATAACCGTGTTTTCCTGGGCATTAAACAAAACACCGCCAGAAATGTTGTCAAAAATATTATTTTCAACAATTGCGGCTTCGGTTGTTGCTTCAAATATTATCCCACTTTCATAATATTGGTTTAATTTTTTTTGGTAAACTTTATTATCGTGAAACCATACGCTGTAATTATAGCTGGTTTTGCCAGTATTTGCAAGATCAACGGCGCCACGTATTGTGTTGCCATAAATTTCCACACCACCTAATATATTCCAAAATTCAATTGCAAAATCCCAACCGTTTTCACCACCATAATTTCCAGTGTAAGGAATTTTAGTAAGTATGTTATCATAAATTTTGCAGTTTTTCAAATAGCCATCATTAGAATATTTAATTGGCCATCCGTTATATCCATCTGGCCTGCTGTCTTGGGTAATAATGTTATTGTGTACTAGCATTCCCTCCTGTCCACCAATATTAAGGCACCCCCTTCCGTATATTCCGTTGGGGGTATTGTAGGCGGCACAGTTAGTTACTGTATTATTATAAAAAGCGTTACCCGTTGCATAATTATCTGGTGGTGCAGGTATGTTGTCATTTCTCCCATCAAAAATAACTCCTCTGTCTTTAAAATCTACAATAACACAATCGTAAATACTTACATTACTTCTGCCATTAATAATTATTGCCCAAAAAGTAGTAAGATTTTGTCCGTCTAATTTTAAATTGGAAATATGCTGGTTACCATTTGTGCCCTCGGGTGATTGGGCAGCAATCATTGCTTTCCAGTCTGTGGTTAAGCTGCTTTTTATTACAGAGTTTATACCTTCCCCTTCAATGCTTACACCAACTGCTAAAATGCATTGTTCAAACTCAGTGTATGTACCCGGAGTAACATGAATTACATCACCTGAATTTTTAACTGTTGCGGTTGCCTTAGATAAAGTTTTCCATGGGCTTCTGCTACTGCCATTTCCGGTTTCATCATTTCCATTTGGGTTAATATAAAATGTAGTTGCAAATGCATTGCAGAAAAATAAAAAAAATAAAGGAGTAAAAAATAATTTCATTATAAAAATTTTCTGCTTAATGATTTTTTTTGAAAGGAATTAAGAAGCCAAACGAAGATAGATGTTTCCGGAAAAAAAATAAAAATCTCCTGCTGCAGTTATGCAGATAACTTAGGCAACCTGCCCGAAAAAATTAAAGAGTGAATTTTTTACACAATGCGGCTATGGCGCAATAATTAAACTGTCTAAATCGTTAAAAATTTTATTGCCAATATAATTTTCAAAAATTGCCCTGTTTTTATCATCGCCTAATGCAGCTAAATGATTGTGATGATGCAAATCGGTGCCAACAAGTGTTGCCAGATCTTTTTCTAAAATAAACATTGCAGCTTTTGCAGCCCTTTTGCCATAATAGCCCGTTAAGGATAAAAGGTTTATTTGTAAAACAAATCCCATTTCTTTAAGCTTATAGTACTCATTAAAATTTTGCTGATAATAATGATATCGCTCAGGATGGGCTAATATGGGCAAGTACCCTTTTTCAATTATACCAGAAGTAATTTCCGGAAGATTTTCTGGTGTAGAGGTATAAGAAATCTCAGTAAGTAAAATATTTTTATGAAGGGTTAATAAAGGTTCTTTCTTTTGCAGCAATTCTAAAAAATAATCATCCAGCATATATTCTGCAGCAGCAGATAATTCTATATTGATACCGGCATTGCTGCAGGCAATTTTTGTTTTTTCCAAAGCAGCAGCAATTGTTTGCGGAGTATTGCGGTACAAATCACCAATAATATGTGGCGTAGCAACAGATTTGCGTATGCCTAAATTATATAAACCCTGAATTAATTGTAAGGAAGTTTCAATATCCGGAGAGCCATCGTCTATACCCGGTAAAATATGCGAATGTATATCCGTTGTAAAAGGTAAGTTGCCTGGTACAATAGCCGAAGATTTTTTTTTCTTAAAAAAACTGAACATGATTTTTTTACAGGTATCGCAAACAAAAGTAACAATCTATAAATAAAATAAAGGTTTATTTTAATTATTAAAATTTGGCTATGCACTTTCAAAACCTGCAATCTCCAGATTTTTTTTATCAATAAGAGTAGTTAGCTGCAGACCCATGCTTTCTATTTTAACGCTGGCACGGTTACCGGAAATTTGAAGTAAAATGCCGTGGTAATTCATCAATGCACCCTGTTTTACCTTTACCCTGGAATTTATTTCCAGCGGTCCTTCCACCACTTCAAAAGATGAAAACTCTTTTAAAAATTTACGAATGGTGGCAATTTCATTTTCTTTAATTTTTGCAGGTTTGCCTAACCAGGTTACATAATTAATTATGCCGTTGATATTTAATACTTCCCATTTCTTTTCATCAGGAACCTTTATAAAAACGTAAGATTTAAACAAGGGTTCCAGCACTGTTTTTCTTCTGTCGCTCCATTGTTTTACCACTTTATTTAACGGGCAGTAATATTCAATACCTTTTGCTTCAAGCATGGCGGCTACTTTTTTTTCCCACCGGGGTTTAGTATATACGGCATGCCACCAGGAGTTATTTTCCATCTTTATGAATTTCTTTTGGGGTATTTAATTACCGCTGGCTGTAATTAAATAATACTTAAAGATACAAAGATTACAGAAAGATGAATTTTAAGAAACTGTCATTTTTTAATTTTTTTTTGAGAAAGAAATTTTACCTGTTGCAGAAAATCAAGCCTCATCTTGGTAAAAAAAATTACATTTGCAGCCAATCCCTTCGATAAACTCAGGGTGACAAATATTATGAACAAAGGTCCGGTTTCAAATTTTATAGAACATCATTACCGCCATTTTAATGCGGCTGCTTTAATGGATGCTGCCAAAGGTTATGTAACCCATTTAGATGAGGGTGGAAAAATGATGATTACACTTGCAGGCGCAATGAGCACTGCAGAATTAGGATTGAGCTTTGCAGAAATGATACGCCAGGATAAAGTGGCCATCATTAGTTGTACCGGTGCTAATTTAGAAGAAGATATTATGAATTTAGTAGCACACAGCCATTATAAAAGAGTGCCGAATTACAGGGATTTATCTCCACAAGAAGAATGGGATCTTTTAGAAAACCATTACAACCGTGTAACCGATACCTGCATACCCGAGGAAGAAGCTTTTAGAAGATTGCAACAGCATATTCATAAAATTTGGAAAGAGGCAGATGACAAAGGCGAAAGATATTTTCCGCATGAATACATGTATAAAATGCTGCTGAGTGGTGTGCTGGAACAGTATTACGAAATTGACCCAAAGAACAGCTGGATGCTGGCGGCAGCAAAAAAAAATATTCCTATTGTTGTACCCGGTTGGGAAGACAGCACCATGGGAAATATTTTTGCCAGTTACATTATTAAACATGAGATGAAAGCTGCCACAATGAAAAGTGGTATTGAATATATGGTATGGCTGGCCGATTGGTACAGGAATAATAGTGGCGGAAAAGGTGTGGGATTTTTTCAGATAGGCGGCGGTATTGCAGGCGATTTCCCCATTTGTGTGGTGCCGATGATGTACCAGGATTTAGAATGGCATGATGTACCGTTCTGGAGTTACTTCTGTCAAATTTCTGATTCCACAACTTCGTACGGCTCTTACAGTGGTGCTGTGCCCAATGAAAAAATTACCTGGGGCAAATTAGATATTGCTACACCAAAATTTATTGTGGAAAGTGATGCTACCATTGTGGCGCCATTAATTTTTGCATGGATATTGGGTTGGTAAAGCCCCATCCCAACCCTTCCCCGAAGGGGAAGGAAAGCGGAGAAATTACAGGAATATTTTTTTAAATTTTAGCATGAAGACATTATTGATAGTTGCCGGGTTATTAATAAATTCATTTGCTTTTGCTCAGCAAAAAATTGCAGGTAAATGGAAACCAGTTTATTTTAGTATGGATAAAATAATAACAGGCGATATTAAAAGTAATAAAGTAATATTATCGGATACTATTGATGTAATGTTTAAAGATGATAAAGATCCGGCAGCTTCCAAAGAATTAATGCAAATGATGGCTGAAATAATGCTGGAGAAAATGAAAAATAATGAGCAGGAATTTTTAATGCCTGGTATTTATATTGAAACTGACAAAAAACGAAACTCCATTACTAAGGGCACTTTCAGTTTTGACGAAACCACTAATTTGCTTACTATAAAAACACCCACTAAAGCCAGTAATTTTATAGTATCTTTTAAAAACGATCATTTAATACTAACGGGAGAATTAGAAAGCCGCAAAGGAAAAAAAGGCGAGTTGATAATTGAATATGAAAGATTGTGACCAGAATTTTTATTTTGAATACCTGCCCTCATAAACCTGCACCCTTTTTGCAGCCTGCAAGCGCATAGAAATATATACTGTCAAAATAATTTTTATAACCGTTCCTCTAATATTTAGTTGCGATGTAAAAAAAGTATCCAGTAAAAAAATAATGACTAAAAAACAGATAGTAGCAATAAAAGCAGTGTAAGGCTTATAATTGCTAAAGGCCGCCAAACAAAAATAAACCGCTATAAGAATAATATTAATTGCAAAGAATAGCCAGTTAAAATCGGCATTATTTATTAAAAGAAAAACAACATAGAACAGTAATGAAACAACTGCAAAAATATAAATACCCCAGGTTGCATTTTCAATTTGCTGTTTATCTTTTTTTATTTGATAGTATTCATCATCCTCAATAAAATCAACAATTGAATCTTCGGCTGCATCTTTTTTACTGTCCATCTGCATTTATTTTGCAACTAAATATAAGAAACATATCCGGCAGTAATAAAAAGTGCAGGTGGATAAAATTTTTCTGGGTGAGTCACCCTTTTGGGGTAACTCACCCAGAAAAAACCGCCGGTTTTTAATGCCGCCGGTTTAATTTTTATCTTGTTCCCATATTTAGGGGAGTATCTCTTTTTAACATAGCATCCCGATTGGCCATTTCCCAGGCGGTATAAAAAACCATACGCACTCTTTTCTCATACAGATCCCAGGTAATTTTATCAACTGTATCGGTTGGTTTATGATAATCTGCTTTTAACATGCCATCGTAAAAAAATAAAATGGGTATACCTTTACGGGCAAAATTATAATGATCGCTGCGGAAATAGATTCTGTTCTGGTCATTGGGGTCATCAAACTTATAATCTAAAACCAGGTTGGTATATTTATTATTGGCAGCTTCATTTATAACAGGCAAATCGCTGCTTAATTTATCGTGGCCAATTACATAAACATAATTCATGGTATCGCCTGTTTTTCTTTCAGTATCAATACGGCCCACCATGTCAATATTTAAATCCACTGTTGTTTTATCTAAAGGAAAAAATGGATGATCACTGTAATACTCACTTCCCCAAAGGCCTTTTTCTTCGCCACTTACAGTCATAAATACGATTGTTCTGCGTGGCCTATTGCCATCTGCAGCAGCTTTGGCAAATGCTGCCGCCATTTGTATTACACCTACGGTGCCACTTCCATCATCATCTGCACCATAGTAAATTTTACCATCACGCTTACCTAAGTGGTCGTAGTGTGCAGTAAGAAAAACGTATTCATCTTTTTTATCTGTACCCTCTATAACGCCTATTACATTACTTGCATTAATGACAATACGCTGTTTTTTAAAATCATATTTAGTATCAATTTTTGCATCTATTTGTTGTAGCAAAAATGTACCTTTTGCTTTAGCTATTGCTAATGCGCTATCAAAATTTACAGGGAAATTATTTTTTGCAAATGCATGAGATAAAATTGCGGAATTCAATGTTGTTACTTTTTCCTCGGGCATACTTTCAAAACTTACACCTGTTTTATTATTGTTATCAACCATTCTTTTACTAAATATTTCGCCATTGGGGTTTACAACAAAAACACCAACCGCACCTTTGGCTTTGGCTGCTGCCAGCTTGTAAGGTATACCAGGAAAACTCCATTTAGATTGTTTGCCTGCAGCATCAATAAAAAATTTACCCTCTTTCTTTGGCTCTCCCAAAAAAATAATTACTACTTTACCTTTCACATCAATAGAAGCATAATCACTGTAAGCTTCATCATCTATTCCATAGCCAGCAAATACCAGTTTTTTAGCTTTAAAGCATGCACCCTCATTGCTTCCTATAGGAATAATAAAGTCTGTACCATTTGTAGCTGTTACGCCATTTACGGTTAGACTGCTTAGCAAAACCGTATCTTGTGTAAGCGGGTAAAATTGCTGGTAACTTTTAAGTTTTGCTGGCTTCTTTAATCCAAAAGATGCAAATTGACTTTCAATATATGCTGCCGCTTTTCTTTGGCCTTCTGTACCAGTTTCTCTTCCTTCAAATTCATCGCTGGCTACAATAGTAAGTTGCTTTTTTAACTCCGCCCCTGTAATCAAAGAAGCATATTTTGCAGGCAAATCTACTTGCGCAAAAGTTTGTAAGCATATTACAGCAAGCGGTAATAAGAATAATTTCTTCATGGGTTCATATTTATTTGAAAGCAATATAAAAAAATATAGCTATTGGCTAATAGAAATATTATGAAAGGTAATGATGGATTATAAAAAAGGTCGAAAATTGTTTAACAATTCACGACCTAATCTTATATCTAAAGTCTTACATCTTATGTCTATTTATAAGCTCCCCCAAAAACTTTTCTCAACAAATCGGTGGTTCTAGCAACAAAGTTTGTTCGAATATTTACTTCTTCTTTTGCAATAAGATCAAACAAAGCATTGGTTGCACGCTCTGTTACATAGCTAGTAAGATCAGGATTTACCTTCTTGAAAGTTGTTGGAAAATTATTGTACTTTGTCACCAAGTCGCCATAATATTTAGTTGCATCTACTTTATCCAACGAGTTTTTTATAACTGGACTAAATGCCGCCATTAATTTGGCCGTAGTTTTTTCTCTAAAAAAGTGTGTAGCGCTGGTATCGCCATTTCTTATCAGGCCAATGGCATCGCTCAATGTCATACTTTTAATCGCATCAACAAAAATTGGTTTTGCGAAGCCAGCAGCATCTTCCGCACCTCGGTTTATTTGCAGAATGGCTTTATCCACCATGCTATTAAATCCAAGACTACGAAGGGTGTTTTCAATTTTTTTTGCATCTGGCGGTAAGAGCACTTTATAAAAAGCATCTTTAAAAAAACCATCGGTTGTATTTAGTTGTAATACAGATTTTGCTAATCCTTGTGCCAATGCTTCTTTTATTCCAGCGCCTGCCTCTGCATTTGAAATACCCGTGCCAACACCTGCTGCCCCTACTGCTTGATTAATAACATCGCAAGAACTGATGGATATGGAAAGTAGGATAATGGAAAATGTAAGTAATTTTTTCATGGTACAGTTGTATATTTTCTGAAGGGTATGCAATTATAAAACCAAATACCCATTTGATTTGTTAAAATGCTTTTATGAAAGTAATCAATTTCTTTGTTTTTATAGTGTTGTAAATTAGCCTCTCGGCAAATTAGCGCATTATCTTACCTTTGCAGCCGAATAAAAATAATATGAGCGTACAACATTTGTCTGAACAAGAAATTATTAGAAGAGAAAAACTTGCCGAACTTACCAAACTTGGTATAGATGCTTACCCTGCAGCATTGTATCCTGTAAACATAACAGCCGCTGCCATAAAAGAAAACTACAAAGGCGAAGAAAACAAGGCCGACTTTGCAGATGTATGTGTAGCTGGACGTATAATGAGTGTACGTGATATGGGCAAAGCCAATTTTGCCGTATTGCAAGATAGTACCGGTAAAATACAGTTTTATATAAAGCAAGATGATATTTGCCCCGATGAGGACAAAAGTATGTATGCCAATGTTTGGAAAAAATTGGTAGATATTGGGGATTTTATTGGTGTGAAGGGTTATGTGTTTACTACAAAAACAGGCGAGACTTCTATTCATGTAAGAGAATTCACCATACTGAGTAAATCGTTGCGTCCGCTTCCAATTGTAAAAGAAAAAGATGGCGAATCGTTTGACGAAGTAACAGATCCTGAATTCCGTTACCGCCAGCGCTATGCAGATCTTATTGTAAACCCTGGTGTAAAAGAAGTATTTATTAAGCGTACAAAAATGATAAATGCCATACGTGTATTTTTAAATGAACGAGGTGCGTTGGAAGTAGACACACCTGTATTGCAAAGCATACCCGGTGGTGCAGCAGCAAGGCCTTTTTCTACACATCACAATGCATTGGATGTACCCATGTATATGCGTATAGCAAATGAATTGTACCTTAAAAGGCTTATCGTAGGTGGATTTGAGTGGGTATATGAGTTTAGTAGAAATTTTAGAAACGAAGGAATGGACCGCACACATAACCCAGAGTTTACCGTATTGGAATTTTACACTGCTTACAAAGATTATGAGTGGATGATGGATACTACCGAGCAGCTATTGGAAAAAACCGCCGTTGCAACTAATGGAATTCATACTGTAATGATGGGAGAAAACGAAATAAGTTTTAAAGCCCCATACAAACGCATTACCATGTACGATGCTATAAAAGAGCATACAGGTTTTGATATAAGCGAAATGGATGAAGCCGGTATAAGGGAAGTGTGCAAAAAAATAAATATTCATGCAGATGAAAAATGGGGTAAAGGAAAATTGATAGATGAAATATTTGGAAGCAAGTGTGAACATCATTATATACAACCTACTTTTATTACAGATTATCCTGTAGAAATGAGTCCGCTTACAAAAAAACATCGCAGCAAACCTGGCTTGGTAGAGCGTTTTGAGCTTATGATAAATGGCAAAGAAATAGCCAATGCTTATAGCGAATTAAATGACCCTATTGAACAGCGTGAACGTTTTGAAGAACAAATAAAATTAATGGAGCGGGGCGATGATGAAGCCATGTTTATAGATCATGACTTTTTACGTGCTTTGGAATATGGAATGCCTCCCACAAGCGGTATTGGCTTTGGTATCGATAGATTGTGTATGTTGCTCACTGGGCAAGTTTCTATACAAGATGTGTTGTTGTTTCCTATGATGAGGCCTGAGAAGTTAGATTAGAAAAAAATTATTAAATTATTTAAAGGCCCCAAAACTTTTTTTGGGGCCTTTTTGTATATGGATAAAACCTAGACACTTTTATATGAGAAACTTATCCTTCGCTTTGTTATTATTACTTACTTCTATTGGTATGGTTTCTTGTAAAAAAGATGCTGCTCAGGAGCTTGTAAATGAAATAAATAGCCCACAAATAGATTCTTCCGCATCTTATAAAATAATCATTACGGGCACTTGGAAAATGCCACAACATGTTGTACCCGCTTCCGATCATTTTACAGATTTTGTAGGCCTGGTACACAGCGATGCTTGTGTGTTATACAAATTGGGCACACTCGCATCTAAAGGGGTAGAAGATATAGCCGAACGGGGCAATGCCTTTGAAATAAATAAAGAAATGGATGCTTATATAAATGCAAACAAAGCGTTGAGTAAGTTTTTGGTTACGCTTACCAGCATTACTGCTAAAGATTCTACTACTATAAATGCAACCATCAAAAATTCGAGGATTAGTTTCGAATCTATGATTGCCCCATCACCAGATTGGTTTGTAGGTATAGACAGCTATAATTTGATACAAAGTGGAAAATGGATTACAGACATAACCTTACCTATTTATGGTTATGATGCGGGTACTGAAGAGGGGGATGTATTTGGATATGCAAATCCTGCCACTGTACCGCAACAGCCAATCAGTTTGATGACGCCAGCAAATGCAAGTGTAATTGCAAATGGGAATGCAACGATTGCCCCATTTGCTACTGTACGCTTTATAAAAATGTAATACTATTTCAAATCTACACTTATCAATTTTATAGTGCCAGGTATCCCACTTACAACGCCTTCTGTTTTTACTTGTCCAATACCTTGTGCATAGTAGGTATCGGCAGATAGGGTAGATGTACCTGAGGTGGTTGTTCTTTCTACATGAACAACAAGCACATTTTTAAAAGTGAAGCCATCCAATACATAAGTTGGTATTTTTTGTTTCATGGTATAGGTATATGTATCGCTACCATTTACCCCACCTACCCAGCTTTCATTAATATTTTTTGCTGTATCTAAAACCAACAAAGCAGGTTTATTTGTAGAAGCAGTTAATATGGAATAATATTTACCATTGTCTTTTCGGATATATTGTGTTCCATCTATATCGCTATTAAACATATTAAATATGCTGCCATTAATAGTCGTGTCTGTTGTTAGTCTAATGAAATTATAATTGGTATTTACCCCAAGAGCGTTTCTAGTGTAGGTCCACCTAGAGCCAACCACGCTAGGTTGATAGGTTAAAGAATCTCTGCTGTTATTTGTAACAACACTTTCCACAACTGGCTTTTTGCAAGCTAATAGAGCCAAAGACAATAAAACAACTATTGTAAGATATTTCATATGTTCCTTTTTAAAGTAAACGAAATTATTTCCTAAAAAGTATTTACAACAGCTTGTTTGT
This sequence comes from Ferruginibacter sp., assembly GCA_031430735.1. GTDB lineage: Bacteria > Bacteroidota > Bacteroidia > Chitinophagales > Chitinophagaceae > Ferruginibacter. The sequence continues at coordinate 15,198 of JANPCB010000009.1, forward strand.
AACAATAACCATGTGGTAAATAAGAGAATAGCCTATAAACAAACTTCCAATTGTATACTTATTATTTCATTTATAATCTCCTAAGGAAATTACTTCTTTGCAATTTTCATATTCTTCTTTGTCGTTGCTACTTACAATAACCAGCCTGTTATTGGTATAATTCTTCCATAAATATTTATAGATTGCCATTCCGTCCTCATCCAAATTAGTGGTGGGTTCATCTAACAATAAGACCGATGTATTACTAAAAAATGCTAGTGCAAGTTTTAACCTTTGTTTCATTCCACTACTAAAATAACGAATTTGTTTGTCTGCTGCATTTCCCAATCCTACCGCTGCTAGGATTTCGGAAAAAGATTTTGTATTAAGCGGTTTAAAAGCTGCATGGAAATGTAAAAATTCATTGGCACTCATTTCTTCTATCAAATCTAAATAGGGCGCAGCAATGGAAATGTTTTCATATGCTCTCTCCGTAGGTATTTGCAAATTACCTTCTGCAAACTGCCAATTGATTTCTCCTTCGCTGTGCATAGTGGCTCCTGCAATTATTTGCAATAGGGTAGACTTTCCAGAACCATTGGCTCCCGTTAATGCATAAGATTTTCCTTGCACAAACGTATAATTGAATTTTCTAAAAATCCATTCTCTGTTAAATCGTTTGCCCGTATTGCTTAATATTATATTCAAAATTAATCGTCGGATCCACCTCCTTTTACATGGCGTTTTATAATCCCTCTGCCGCTATCACGTATAAATGCAACTATTTCATCTCTTTCGTTTGTAGCAGGCACTTCTTCCTCAATATAATTTAGGGCTTGTGTAGTGTTCAATCCTTTGTTGTAAATAATTCTGTAAATATTAAGAATCTCATTTATGCTTTCCAAAGTAAATCCCCTTCTTTTTAAACCTACCGAATTTACCCCTGCATAGCTTATTGGCTCATGTCCAGCTTTAATAAATGGTGGCACATCTTTACGTATCAACGAACCACCACTAATAATAACATGCTGCCCCACTTTTACAAACTGGTGTACCGCACACATTCCGCCTAAAATAGAATAATCGCCTAGCTCTACATGCCCAGCCAATTGGGTATTGTTACTCATTATACAATTATCTCCTATTATACAATCATGTGCTACATGGCAATAAGCCATTATCAAACAGTTGTTCCCAACCTTTGTTGTCCAAGTGGCTTTGCTACCTCTGTTTATGGTAACAAATTCACGGATTGTTGTATTATTTCCTATTTCTACCGTTGTATCTTCTCCGCTGTATTTCAGATCTTGTGGTATGGCAGAAATAACTGCTCCAGGAAAAATGCGACAATTGCTTCCAATCCTTGCACCATCCATAATAGTTACATTACTTCCAATCCAAGTGCCTTCGCCAATTTCTACGTTGGGATGAATTACACTAAATGGATCTACTTTTACATTCGTAGCTAGTTTTGCATTTGGGTGTATGTATGTATGTGGGTGTATCATATCAATGTGAAAATATGCAAATTTGAAAATATGCAAATTTAAAATGTAAAAAAATATAAAAACAGATAGATCATAGCGGCCTTCATTTGCAAATTTGCACATCTGCTCATTTGCAAATTTTATTAACTCCGTTTCACTATCTGTGCAGTAAATTCTCCCTCGGTACAGAGTTTATTTCCTACATAAACGCTGCCTTTCATTATACAGATTCCTCTGCGTATCGGTTCCATCAATTCCATTTTAAGGATCATCGTATCGCCTGGCACCACTTTTACTTTAAACTTACAATTATCTACTTTCAAAAAATAAGTATCGTATTGCCCTTCTGGCATAGATTTAATACAAAGTATTCCGCCTGTTTGCGCTAGCGCTTCTACTTGTATAACGCCTGGCATAACAGGATTACCCGGAAAGTGCCCTTGGAAGAAGAATTCATTGAATGTAACATTTTTTATTCCAACCACTTCCTTTTCGCTTAAACTTATTATTTTATCTACAAATAAAAATGGGAACCGATGTGGTAATATTTTCTCTATTTGTTCCAAAGAAAGAAGAGGGGCGAGCGAAGGATTATATTGTGGAACACTTACTTTCTTACTAGCTTTCTTAAAATGTTGCTTCAATATTTTTGCCAATGCCACATTGCTGCTATGCCCTGGCCTATTTGCCATTATATGTGCTTTCAATGGATATCCACTCAAGGCCAGGTCTCCAATAACATCTAATAATTTATGGCGGGCTGGTTCATTGTTAAACCTAAGCTCTAAATTATTTAGGTATCCTTCTTTTACAACATCTATATTCTCTCTTCCAAAAGCTTTTGCTAGCCTAGCCATTTCCTCAGGGGTGATGGGTTTATCTACCACTACAATTGCATTGTTTATATCGCCACCTTTTACAAGATTGTGCTCTAGCAAAGCTTCTAGCTCATGCAAAAAACAAAAAGTACGGCATGGCGCTATTTCTTTATTAAATTCATTTATGTGTTTTAAGTCTGCATGTTGGGTGCCAAGTACAGGCGAATTAAAATCTATTAAAGCAGTTACCCTATATTCATTTGCGGGTACTGCAGTAAACTCTGCATTTTTTACTTCATCATAATATGAAATAGGCTCATCTAAACTATACCAAATTTTTTCTGCCTCTTGCTCTTGCACGCCTGCTTGGGTTATCATTTCTGTAAAGGGCATGCTACTGCCATCCATTATAGGTATTTCAGGACCGCTTACTTCTATCAAACAATTGTCTATTCCTTTACCCACCAATGCCGCCAACACATGCTCAATCGTAGATATTTTTACTTCTCCCTTTTCTATCGTAGTGCCTCGGCTTGTATCCGTTACCAAGTCGCAATCAGCTTTTATTGGATCAGACCCTTCTAAATCTGTACGCTTAAAATAAAACCCAGCATTTACCGCTGCTGGTGTCAATGTCATATTTGCTAACACACCTGTATGTAGCCCTGTGCCCGAAATGGTTACGGCACTTGCTAGTGTATGTTGCTTGTTTTCATTAAAAGTTATATCCATGCCTATCTATTTCCGTTTGTGGCAAAGATATTTTAAAAAAGGGAGGAAAAGTGGGCTAATAACCCTCTGCTTAAAATATTTAGTGTGGGGTTGTTAAAGATTTAGCCTATCAACTATATGCCTTTCTCAAAATTTGCAGCTAATATGTTAAATAAAAATGCTTAAATAAATAATAAATAGAATTTCTTTACTTAATAAAAAGGGGCTAAATTTCCTCGAGCCCCTTTTTTATTTATTATACTTTATTTTTTCGCTTTACCTTATTTTTAAAAGTGAGATAGTCTAAAAAGTAAATTACTCTTAGCGAAAGACTGTTGAATTGTGGAGTACTTAGCGTATTGCTGATATTTTTCCCGTAATTATTTTCTACAGCTTGCCCAAATAAAAATTCATCGGCAATTTGTTTATATACAATATTAATAAAGCTGCCTTGCGCAAACTGCCATGTATAAACCATGTCAATGCTTACAAAATTATAATTTTGATTTACATTTTTTGTAAAAGGAATTGAAGGCGTATTTAAATTTCCGTTGATATCTAGCGTATAAAATTGTTCTGGATCTACCTTGCTCCAATAATGCCTCGCTCTTAATGTTAAGCCCATTCTATTGGTAAAGCTATATTTTGAGCTCAATACATTTTCAATAGACTGTACTTGTCTTCTAGAAAAATATACTTCATTATTTGCCTTGCCGGCATAACCAGCCTGATTATTAACGTTGCTTAAGTTAAAAGAATGGTCAATTGAAAATTTGCTACTAAATCTAATTTTTGCGTTCAAGCCAATCTCCTGCGCCCTTCTATTAAATAAATCACCTGCTCCTAAGAATAAATTACCGCCCCAAGAGTATTTTTTAGCTTCATTACTATTTACCCAAGCGTTCACTCCTATTCTTTTAGCTGTTTTAACTACTCTTCCTGTAGCACGTGGCTCATAAAAATCGTTTCCACTTGGCCCACCATTAATATTCATACCTATCCACCACAGTTTTTTTGTTTGTGCATTTACATTAACATTTAAACCCATGCCCTGAAACATCAATTCCTTTCTTTTTTGTGGATCAATTGCTGTTACGAGTTTATTGTACCACATGTTGGCGTTTATTCTAAATTGATTATACCACCCATGAGGTTTGGGCCACTTATATCCTGCCCAAATACCCTGTATCATTTCATTATTATTGGTATAATAACCTAAATCGTTTTTATTATATTTATCATTAGTTAAATCTTGCCATATGTTAAAATTAAAGCGGCCACTTGTTTTACCAAAATAAATAGAATGTGCATAGCCCGTTGTAGGTTTTTCATTAGATAAAAATATATTACTGAAACTAACATTTCCCCCTATATTCCAAGTGTTCTTTTTATCGTTAAAATCAAACAATGCACTTGTTACATTTGCGTCATTTTCGTTACCTCCCCTCATTACATTTGTGTTGATTAATGACACACTACTATTATTTTTTAGTGTTTGATCAAGCACAAAAATGTTATAATTGGTTAGTGGTTCTGTTTCGTAAGTACGTTGTGTTTTAGTTAATGTGTCAATGATGGTAGCCTTGGCAGTTTGCGTTATAGCGTTTAAAATACCAATACCCAAGCCTTTTTGTGTACGCCCACTAACTTTTGTCGCATTCAATAATTTTACTTGTCCCGGATTATCGTTAACGACTTCATTTGGGTTTAATTGATTTTCCACGTTGTAATAGTTCAATGGTTTATCCCCAATTCTTCCAATTCTTCTGCTATAAAATAAATTACCTTTATTAAAGAGTTCGGCACCTTCTGTAAAAAACTGCCTGTTTTCAGTAAAGCGTTGTTCAAAAGGAGATAAGTTTAAGATTCTGTTATCGGTAACTACTTGGCCAAAATCTGGTATTAAAGTCATATCCAATGTCATGGCTTGATTAATACCATATTTGATATCCATTCCTCCATTTACACTAGAAGTGTTTCTTTTATCTTTTGCTTTCCCTTCATGATTTTGATAAACAGAAAAATAGGGAGAAAGCTGTAGCCTTAATGGTGGTTTTAAATCTTCTAAACCTAGCATTAATCCTTCTTGCGTTAAAAATCCATTTACATTGGGATCAATAGTTTGCCAAAAAGATTGTTGCCCACTTTTTTGGCGCCTTCTAACAATATTTAAACCCCAATCTTGTATTTTCTTCTTCCCAAACCGTATAGCAGCATAAGGCAAAAACATTTCAAAACTCCAACCATCGTTGTTAATTTTAGAGGCGCTTTCCCAAACGGCATTCCAGCTAAAATCTTCATTATTACCGTTATTATTTGGCGCCACTTTTGCATCCATTTGTTCGCCAAGTGGTGTAACAAAATATTCAAAGCCGTTTAAATTATCTTTATAAGTATCAAATATTACGCCTATAAAATCATTATTACCAAAGCCATCCCTACCTATAAGTTCCGATGCTATACTATCCTTAACTTTTTCATTTAAAATTCCGCCCACATAAATCCCTTCATTGTTATATAAAAAGTAGATTTGTGTAGCATTGTCTACGCTTTCAGGTATAAATGGTGCAGGCCTAAGCATTACAAACTTATCGGCAACACCTGCTGTTTTCCATTCTACCTCATCTAATACACCATCTATTTTTAAAGAAGATGTAATTCGTTTAGGGTAAAGTTTTCGTTGCTCAATTTTGTTTTGAGCCATAAGCAGGTTGCTTATTAGCACAAAAAACAATAGAGACGTTAGTTTGAAAATATTCATGGCTAAATTTTTTTACAAAAAAATGATACTACGAAAGTAATCGTGGTTCTTGCAAAATCAAAACCGTTCGTCACAAATAAAAAAGCTTTAACATAATATTAGTATCAATCATAAGTCAACATTAGCCCAAAGGAAATGTATGCGAAATGAGCATATTTGCAAGTGGCAACAATGGTAAGGTTGAGGTCGTCGAAACCGAATTTGTATATGCTTTTTATAGAACAGCCTTCTACAGGCTGACAATCCTTAACTAAATGACATTGCAGCCAGTCGCCGTATACCATTTTTCTTCAAAGGAGTCCTTCGGGCAACATTTATCCGAGCGAATACAAGCGCCATATTGTTGGCTTATATTTGGCTTGCTCAAAAACTACAGCTGTATCTTTTTAAAATTTAAATACCAATCGTCAGGAACTTTATTCGATAAAATCTTCGCAAAAATCTACCAGCTATTTCATAAGCCCCATTTTTTCATTCAGTTGTATCGAAGGTAAAATTGAAAAAATTCGGTACGCTTATTTTTTCGCAGCGTAAAAAGTAAAAGTTGTGCGGTGCTACCCTCTCCTTTGGAGATGGGCTGGGGGCGAGGTATGTAATGCCCGCCAGCATGAGGCAAAAACGACAGAAGTAAAAAATGTCTGCAAGGTTTTTGAGCTATTTTATGAAAAGCCTTTCTTCCTATTAACAAAACAATTTTCAAGAATGTAATACAGATAACATTTTTTTGCTTTTGAACAAGCCCTATATATTCAAATACAGTAGGTATAAAATAAAGTATAAGGAAGGAAAATATTTTTTACTGCCCGCTGTAATATAGTGTGGTAAGGGGTTTGAGCGAAAGAATAAAAAATTTAATTTTTCATTCTTTGGTCCTCTTTGATTCCGTAATGTTAGGTAAGGAAAGAAAACGAAAGTTGGATAAAAGACTTTCCATAAAATTTGGTAAAAGCTAGCGGGTTGATTACGATAAAAGATTAGCGTATGTAGCAGAAAAAATCAATCGTTCGCTATGTTGATTTTCTTCAATATCTCTTCCAATTCCTTTACCCTTTTTTCTAACTCAGGCAATTTTCGCATAAGCGCTTGGCTGCGCAATGCTGCAGTATAATCATACGCTGGTGAGCCTGTAACTGCTTGGTTGGGCGTTTTCAAGGATTTACTTACGCCACTTTGTGCATTTATTTTACTGCCATCGGCAATGGTTAAATGACCAACAATGCCCACTTGCCCACCAATCATAACATTGTTTCCAATTTTAGTGCTACCACTCACGCCACTTTGTGCAGCTATTACGGTATTATTTCCTACTTCTACATTGTGGGCTATTTGCAAAAGGTTATCCAATTTTGCACCCTCTTTTATGATAGTGCTGCCAATAGTCGCCCTATCAATGGTGGTGTTGCTACCTATCTCTACATAATCTTCAATAATTACATTGCCCATCTGTGGCACTTTTTTAAAGCTTCCATCTGCTTGTGGTGCATAGCCAAAGCCATCTCCACCAATTACGGTACCAGCATGTATTACCACTTTTTGTCCAATAATACAATCATGGTAAATTTTTACACCGGGGTGTATTACAGTTCCTCTTCCTATTTGCACATTATTGCCAATATAAGCATTGGGATAAATTTTTACTTCATCTCCAACAATTACATTTTCACCTAAATAAGCAAATGCACCTATGAAAATATTTTCGCCTTTTTTTACGGTTGCATGAATATATACAGGTTCTTGTATACCTACCATTTGTTGTGCTTGTATTCTTTCATATTGGCGTAAAAGCAATGCAAAAGCGCTGTATGCGTCTGGAACCCTTATGAGTGTTGCTTTTAAAGGCTCTTTTAAAACCTGTGCTTCATTAATGATTATTATATCCGCCTTGGTACTATATAGAAACTCTTCGTATTTAGGATTTGCCAAAAATGCGAGCTGCCCGCCTACGGCTTCTTCAATTTTTCCAAAAGAAGAAACGGCCATATCGGCATCGCCTTCTACTTTTCCTCCAATTATTTGAGCTATTTGTGCTGCGCTAAATTGCATTTGCTAAAATTGAGTTTGTTTAAAGGCTTGGATAACAAATATAATATTTTTTAATGTTACCTCTCAAGCTTTCATTTATAAGTGCATCATCTACCTGCGAAATGTTTTTTATTGCTCCATCTTTAAAAATTATATTAATAGGTGTGTTGTCAAAATCATAAGTGCTACTAGTAGCTTCTCCCGCAAAAACAAGCCAAGATGCCTCCTCATTACTTATACCCAATTTTTGTGCTGCCTCCGCTCTTTTTTGATTCAATAAATTTTCATCCACAGCAGCCGAAACGTACTTTACCTTTAACAACTTCCTATCCAACACGCCTTTGCATAACATAGACAATATTTTATCGGAATGGCTGCACCAAGTTTTTATTGCCATCATCACATCTGCATCATCTAGACAACAAAATTGATCTAATGTTACATTTTCCATGGGTTTATTAATAAAACTGTTTAGTGGTTCTTGGCATATTGCAGACACATGCTTCGCTCGCTTTATAATTCTTTGTAACATTTGCTCCGCACTTAGCACCGTTTTGTGCAAATAAACTTGCCTATACATTAATCTACGAGCTATCAGAAATTTTTCGATAGAATAAATACCTTTTTCCTCTACCATTAGCTCCCCCTCGTGCACCGTTATCATTTTTAGAATTCTATCATACGCTACATAGCCCTCTATAACACCGCTAAAAAAGCTATCCCTTGTAAGGTAATCCATCCGATCTACATCCAATTGCCCACTTATCAATTGGTGTAAGAATTTTTTATGGTAGCTTCCATTAAAGATTTCCAACGCCATTTGAAGTTTACCTTCAAATTTTTTATTGAGTTCTTCAATAATAAGTACGGATATTTTTTCGTGGTGCACACCTTCAGCGAGTACTTGCTCTAACGCATGAGAATATGGACCATGCCCTACATCGTGCAAGAGTATGGCTATTTTGGCTGCTTGTTGTTCTTGCGCTGTAATTTCTATGCCTTTTCTAGCAAGTTCTTGCAAGGCAATGCACATTAAATGATATGCGCCAAGTGAGTGATGCAACCTCGTATGCACCGCACCTGGATATACCAAATGAGCCATGGCCATTTGTTGTATTCTACGAAGCCTTTGGTAATATGGATGGGCGATGATGCTAAAAACCAATTCGTCATCAATTGTAATAAAACCGTAAACAGGGTCATTAATTATTTTGTGAAAAGGCATGAAGTAATTAATAATGAATAATTAAACAATGAATAATTGCTGCTCTTAAATACAACTAATTACTTTTAATGTATGAGTTAACAGGCTATTATTTTAAGGTATCGCTATTTAATAGCTTTAATCAAATTTACAATTATTTTTTTGTGATTTGAATAATTGAATTGTTATTTGTTAAAAGAAAAACAAAGTACTACAAACCAAGTTTTCATCTTTTATAAAAATTATATTTGTTGTAATAACTTGCCCGTGGTTAGTTCAATTTTAAACGAGCCCTACAATGATGGATTAATTTAACAAGGAATTCTCCTTAAGAGAATTCCTACAAAAAGATAAAAATTAAAATATGAGCATAGCAAAAATACTTTGGGTAGATGACGAGATAGATAGTTTGAATTCTCAAATAATGTTTTTAGAAAATAAAGGATACGAGATTACGACCAAAACAAATGGTTTTGATGCTATAGAATTTGTAAAAGAAAATATTGTAGATGTAGTGTTGATGGACGAAAGCATGCCAGGTATTACTGGCTTGCAAACATTGCAACAAATAAAAGAAGTAAATAGCACCATACCCGTAGTACTCATTACCAAAAATGAGGCAGAAAATATAATGGATGAAGCCATTGGCAGCCAAATTAGTGATTACCTGATAAAGCCCGTAAACCCAAACCAAGTATGGCTTTCGCTCAAAAAATTAATAGACAATAAAAGGCTGGTGGCAGAGAAAACTACTTCTGCTTACCAACAAGAATTCAGAAGTTTGTTTATGGCCCTTAACGATAACCCTAATTATACAGAATGGATGGATTTGTATAAAAAAATAGTGTATTGGGAACTAGAAATGAAGAAAAGCGATAGTCCCGAAATGCAAGAAGTTTTTAACACACAAAAACAAGAAGCCAATACAGAATTTTTTAAATTCATTAGTAAGAATTATGCCAGTTGGGTAGGACCAAAAGCGGTAGAAGCACCCATTATGAGTCACACCTTGTTAAAATTTAAAGTACTTCCTCATTTAGAGAAAGGGGTGCCTTTGTTTTTTGTATTGATAGATAATTTACGTTTTGACCAATGGAAAACCATACAACCTATTTTTGCCGAAAGTTTTAGGATACATGAAGAAGAAACTTTTTATGCCATATTACCTACTGCTACACAATATGCTCGAAACGCCATCTTTGCCGGCATGCTCCCGGTAGATATTGAAAAGAATTTTCCACAACAATGGAAAAACGATGATGAAGAAGGTGGAAAGAATTTATACGAAGAGGATTTTTTAAGAGCGCAATTAAAAAAAATGGGCAAAGCTGACCTAAAAATTTCTTATACAAAAATAACCAACAACCACGATGGGCAAAAGTTAGTAGACAACATGCACAATATGTTGCAAAATGACCTCAATGTAATCGTATATAATTTTGTAGATATGCTTAGCCATGCACGAACCGAAATGGAAGTGTTGAAAGAATTGGCTGGCGATGAAATAAGTTATAGAAGCATAACGAAAAGTTGGTTTGAGCACAGCCCATTGCACCAAGCCTTAAAGAAAATAGCCGACAAGCAAATAAATATGATAGTGGCTACAGACCACGGTAGCACCAGAGTAAAAACGCCTGCAAAAGTTATAGGCGATAAACAAACCACCGCCAATCTACGTTATAAACATGGTCGCAACCTTCATTTTGAAGCAAAAGATGTATTGGCATTTAGAGATCCAAGAGAGGCTGGCTTGCCCGTACCCAATGTAAATTCTACTTTTGTATTTGCCAAAGGAGATATATTTCTATGCTACCCAAATAACTACAACCACTTTGTAAATTATTATAAAAATACTTTCCAGCATGGAGGAGTTAGTTTGGAGGAAATGATAGTGCCTGTAATAAGGATGACCAATAAATAAAACATAGTTGAAAGTTGTTGAATATTGTTGAAAGTTGAAACGGGGTTATTGTTTTACAGAACATGAATTAGTCTAAAGCTTTTAAATAGTTATCAACTTTTGTTGAAAACGTTTTTACCAATACTGCTTTAAATAAAAGAAATTGCATTAGTAATAAAACAGCATTAGCATTGGCAGCATTAAAATTTACACAAACCACCTTAGATAAAATAGAAAAAATAGCAGAAGAAAGTGGCTATGTAATGCGCTACGAAAGGGGTTCTTTTCAAAGTGGCTATTGTATTTTACAAGCTAAAAAAGTAGTGGTGCTCAATAAATTTTTACCAACAGACGGTAGAATAAATACCCTTATAGATTTACTTCCCCTGCTGAATATTAACATAGATTCGCTTACGCACGAAAGCCAAAAGTTGTATGCAGAATTAATGACTACGACAGTAGCTGTATAATTAATAATATTTCTAATTCAACGCTTCAACCAAAAATTCGATGTTTGCAGCTTTTAATTCGTATTTTTAACGAATGTCTTATCCTCCATTAAAAATCACTTTTCTTGGTACGGGTACCAGCAGCGGCGTACCCATGATAGCTTGCGATTGCGAGGTTTGTACTTCTCTCAATCCAAAAGATAATAGGCTGCGCAGTAGCATTATGATAGAGAGTGAAACCACTACAATAGTGGTAGACACTACGCCCGATTTCCGTTTTCAAATGTTAAGAGAAAAAGTAAAAAAAGTAGATGGCGTAATTTTTACACACCCACATAAAGATCATATTGCTGGATTAGACGATATAAAAGCGTTTAATTATTTTAATGAGAAAGCCATTGATGTATTTGCAAACGAACTTACTCAAACAGCACTCAAAAGAGAATTTTATTATGTGTTTTCAGCAAACAAATACCCTGGCATACCAGATATCAATCTGATAGAAATAGATGAAGATACTTTTATTGTAGGCGATATACCCGTAATACCCATAAAAGTATGGCACCTGCACATGCCTGTACTTGGTTTTAGGTTTGGCAATTTTACATACATAACAGATGCGAACAGGATTGAGGAAAAAGAAAAAGAAAAGATTAAAGGAAGTAAAGTACTTGTATTAAATGCGCTTCGCCACAAAGCACATATTTCTCACTTCAACTTACAGCAAGCTATAGACCTTGCTAAAGAATTAGAAATTCCTCAAGTGTATTTTACACATATCAGCCACCAGCTGGGGTTGCACAATAGTGTCAGCCCTACATTACCACAAGGATGTGCATTAAGTTTTGATGGTTTAACCATAAATACCTAATGCCAATGATGCAATGGTAATGAGGATTTCAACAAATTTTATTGTTGCTTTTCTCCCCTGTTTAAGTGTTTAAAACATCTTCAAATTCTTGTTTGCGGACACCGCTTTTGCTACATTTATTTTATTGAAGCGTACACCCATGCAAAACAATAGCAGCAAAAATTTTCTAACCTTTACCAAAAAAGAAAAAAGAGGCTTTATTGTAATATTGACACTGGTACTTGCCATCTTTATCTGCAGCAAATATGTTTACCCGTTCATAGTAAAAGACAAAGCAATAAGTTCTGCAACTGCTAATTCAGCCATAGATTCCCTAAAAGAAAAAGCAACCAGTAAAAATGATTACGCTCAAAATGATGGAAATGATGAAGCAAATTATCAATCTTACTCAAAAAAAAATTACAACACTGCTTTTACGGGTACCATGTTTTATTTCGACCCCAATAGCCTAGATGCATCAGGATGGAAAAAGCTTGGAATAAAAGATAAAACCATTGCCAGCATTCAAAATTATTTATCAAAAGGAGGTAAATTTCGCTCTCCCGAAGATTTAAGAAAAGTATGGGGCTTTACCGAAGCTGAAAAAGACAGGCTAGTACCATACGCACATATAGCTACTCCAGAAAATGGAACTAATAATTATAAGAATAACTATCCTCCTTACGAAAAGAAAATATTTGAAAAGAAAGCCATTGCAGTAATAGACATAAATGCAGGTGATTCTGCAGCGTTTGTAGATTTGCCTGGCATTGGACCAGGTTTTTCTAAACGCATCATTAATTTCAGAAACAAATTAGGTGGTTTTTACAAAGTAGAACAAGTGGCGGAAACTTTTGGCTTACCGGATTCTACTTTTCAAAAGATAAAACCTTATTTAAAAATTGATGGTAATAATATCCGTCAAATAAACATTAATACAGCAACCAACGACGAACTAAAGGCACATCCTTACATTCGTTGGCAACTAGCCAATGTTATTACTGAATATAAGAAACAACATGGTAACTTTAAAGTTTTAGAAGACCTAAAAAAAATTATGATCATTGATGCAGAAACCTATAGCAAAATATCTCCGTATTTGACATTATAAACTAACGATTGTTAGCACAAATTTCGCTATTTTGCGCCCTCAAATATTCTTTGCTATAATGGATTTTAAACAAAATGAACTTACGGAACAAGTTGCACAATCTGCCAAAGATTTTGCAATACAATATATAAAGCCACACTTAATGGAGTGGGACGAAAGCCAAGAATTTCCGTTACATATTTTTAAGGAACTAGGTAAACTAGGTATGATGGGTGTATTGGTGCCAGAAACCTATGGTGGCACTGGTCTTGGTTATTACGAATACAGCGCAATCATTCAAGAAATTGCAAAAGTGTGTGGTTCTATTGGTTTATCTGTAGCCGCACACAATTCCTTGTGCACGGGTCATATTCTTACTTTTGGTAACGAAACACAAAAACAAAAATACCTCCCCAAACTTGCTTCTGCGGAGCATTTGGGCGCATGGGGACTTACAGAGCCTAATACAGGAAGCGATGCTGGTAATATGAAAACGACAGCTGTAAAAGATGGCAATAATTGGATAATAAACGGCGCTAAAAGCTGGATTACACATGGCAAAAGTGGAGATATAGCCGTAGTAGTGTGTAGAACAGGCGAGCCCAGGGCAAAAAACAACAGCACAACATTTATTGTAGAAAGGGGCACTCCCGGATTTACGGCAGGCAAAAAAGAAAACAAGCTTGGCATGCGTGCAAGCGAAACCTGCGAAATGATTTTTGACAATTGCATCGTATCTGACGATCAAAGAATGGGTGAGGTAGGTGATGGATTTAAACAAGCAATGAAGATATTGGATGGTGGTAGAATTTCTATTGCAGCTTTAAGCTTAGGCATTGCAAAGGGTGCTTATGAAGCCTCTTTGCAATATGCAAAAGAGCGTCACCAGTTTGATCAACCTATTGCAAACTTTCAAGGAATATCTTTTAAGTTGGCAGATATGGCTACAAAAATTGAATGTGCCGAGTTGCTTATAAACCAAGCCTGCGATTTAAAGATGAAAGGCTTGCCTATGACCAAAGAAGCTGCCATGGCTAAATATTATGCCAGCGAAATATCGGTAGAGATAAGTACAGATGCTGTACAAATATTTGGTGGCTACGGTTATACCAAAGATTTTCCTGTAGAAAAATTTTACAGGGATAGTAAATTGTGTACCATTGGTGAAGGCACCAGTGAAATACAAAAATTAGTAATTGGGCGAGAAATTTTAAAGTAGTATAAAGCCTCGAAGTGATTTTCGAGGTTTTCTTAAAATAATAACATGAAAGTACTTTTATTTTTAGTTGCAATATTTTTATTATCGTGTGGCGAAAACACAACAGATAAAACTACAGCCAGTGCTGCCGAAAATAGGACAACCAGCAATGGCGAAAATTTATTTAAAGCAAATTGTGCCACATGTCACAAACCAAACGAAAAGCTAATAGGGCCTGCATTACAAGGTGTAACTGCCCGTTGGGAAAGCAAAGAATTGCTGTATGCTTTTATAAAAAATTCTCAAGAAGTAATTTCGAGAAATGCTTATGCTAAAAAATTATTTGAAGAATACAAGCAAAGTCCCATGCTGCCATATCCTCAGTTAAATGATGAAGAAATAGAGGCCATTTTAAAATATTGTGATACACCCATTCAATAAAATTTATTTATCTATCAACGTATCATTTCCCAACCCAGGATACCTATTTACCAGCTCAAAATCGTACGCATCCTTTTGTTTTAAAGCAGTTATAAAATGATGCAATTTTGCAGAATCATCTGAATTTTGAAAGGTACGGTCATGTGTAAGAATTACCAAATGGTTCGCTGTTTTAGTTACATTTTTTGCAAAGGCACTATCTACCATTTGCAACATATCGGTATCTGATTGCACCAGTCTATTTGTATGATCGAAATGCCATTCTATATCCCAACCAACCGCAGTAAAACCTTTGCTATAAAGGCTATCGGCAGTTTGTTTAGAGGCTTTTAAATCGGTAATGGAAAAGTTTCCTGTTCGCCAAATATTCCTACCCGGAGTACGTATGATACCGTTTGCAAAATGTAAGCTGTCTGCACACCTTTTAAAATCATTACATGCACTATCGGTGCTATTATAAAATTGAAAAAACTTATTTTTAAATGCATGCGTGTAACTATGGTTGGCTATTTCAAGCAATCCACAACTTTTTAGAGAGTCGTAAATAGTCATTTGTTCTTTACTCCCATACACATGCTCCCCTATAATAAAAAAAGTTCCTTGCACTTGTTCTTTCTGTAAAATAGAAAGAACGGTTTTGCTTCCTTTACAAGGGCCATCATCAAAAGTGAGGTAAATTGTTTTCCTTTTCTTTTTTGCCACAGGCTTTTTTGCTGGTTTCACTACAATTTCTTCTTTTTTTGCAAACGGCATCCGCAAAAAATTCATTTGTTTTCCAGTTTTGTAAAAATAAAAGCTTGTGAAAGTAATGGTGAGAATTGATGCTTTAAAAAGCATAGAGGAGTTAAAATAACCCTCGGGGCCAGCGTCCATGGTGTTTTTTGATTTAGAATATAAATGTATGATGCGTTAATTATCATTTCAAAATATAGCATGTTAAATAATTCTTAATGTAAAATTGGATAAATAACCGATGACGGACTGCATGGATTTTTAAGATTATTTCACACAATTTAAATTTTAAGATTGGGCCTATATTTCATCGCTTCATTTGTTTTACATTTGCAGCATGGAAAGTTTGCGTTCACTCATAGAAAAGTACAAGGAAGAAATAAAGGCAGAAAACCCTTCAATAACAGATGGTATAGAGCAATTTCGGATAAAATACCTTGGCACAAAGGGTTTGGTGAAAACCATTATGGGAGAAATGAAAAATGTGGCTGCCGAAAATAAAAAAGAAGCGGGGCAATTATTAAATGAGTTCAAGGTTTTTGTAGAAGAAAAATTTGCCTCTTTTGCTGCTACCGAAAACGGTACTGTTCAGCCAAAAAATATTGACTTTGATCTTACTTTACCAGGTACGCCAGCACCACTAGGTACACGTCACCCTATAAGCATTGTAAAAAATAAAATCATTGCCATTTTCAATAAACTTGGTTTTACTGTGGCAGAAGGACCAGAAATAGAAGATGATTTTCATAATTTTTCTGCACTCAATTTACCGGAAAATCATCCTGCTAGAGATATGCAGGATACCTTTTATATTGCTCAAAACCCCGACTGGCTTTTGCGCACCCATACGAGCAGTGTGCAAATACGTGAAATGCAAAAAGGAAAATTACCGCTTCGTATAATCTGCCCTGGCCGTGTTTTTAGAAACGAAACCATTAGCGCAAGAGCGCACTGTTTCTTTAACCAAGTAGAAGGATTGTACATTGCCGAAAATGTTTCCTTTGCCGATTTGAAACAAACGCTTTATTTTTTCGTAACAGAAATGTTTGGCGCTACTGTAAAAGTCCGCTTTCGTCCATCATATTTTCCTTTTACAGAGCCAAGTGCCGAGATGGATATTAGTTGTCTTATTTGCAAAGGCGAAGGTTGCAGTGTGTGTAAAAAAACAGGCTGGGTAGAAATTTTGGGTTGTGGTATGGTACATCCTAAAGTACTTGAGAATTGTGGTATTGACAGCAACAAATACACAGGTTTTGCATTTGGAATGGGTGTAGAAAGAATTACGATGCTTAGTTATCAGATAAAAGATCTACGTTTATTTAGCGAAAACGACCTACGTTTTTTAAAACAATTTGAGTCTGCATAGGCATGGCATTCTGTCAGGCCAACTATTTTTCACTAGAAAATCGATTTTCCCATCTTTGGCATTAAAATTGAAATCCTCACTGCAACGGGTACAAATTAATTGTGCCTGCATATTATTATTCTTAAAAAAAAGTAAATGAGAAAATTTAGTTTAATGTTGAGTATGCTGTGTTTTGTGGTCATACTCACCTCTTGCAGCGCATCCAAAGAAGCCCGCAAGAGCGAAAAAACAATTAATGGTACTTGGCAATTACAAGGTGTAACCACAGAAGGCATTTCTGGAAAAATAAAATCCCAAATCCTAGACGAAGCAGACTATACTTGCTTTGCAGGAAGTATCTGGAAATTTAATCAAAACACCAGTTTAGGTTCGTACGAAATAACAAAAAATGGCGGCGATTGTTTTTCTAAAAAGCAAAATTTTCGTTGGTCTATTTTTGAAGAAAAAGGAGTTCCTATAAGGCTTCAATATAAAAGAGTAGATGCAAAATATTACAAGGACATTGACGAAGGTAAAGCTGGTTTTCGTTTTACAATTGTATCGGTGGATAAAACAAATATGCAATTAAAAAGTGAAATTAGTTTTGAAGGCAAGCCCGCTTTTTTCATTTACAATTTTACCAAAAACTAATTAAACTCATTAAAAAAAATAATCATGAAAAAAATAATTTCAAATATAATTTTAGGTACATTAGCCATATCAATAATAGGTACTGGTTGTGATGCTACAAGGCGTGCTAGCAAACAAGATAAAGGAGTGGCAATTGGCGCTACCACAGGGGCCGTTATTGGCGGTATCTTAGGTAACAATGTGGGCAATAAAAATAACACGGCTTTGGGTGCTGTTTTGGGTGCGGCCATTGGAGGAGTAGCGGGCGGCATCATTGGAAACAAAATGGATAAGCAAGCTGAAAAAATAAAAACAGAAATTCCAGGTGCAAAAGTAGAAAGGGTTGGAGAAGGTATTAACGTAACCTTTGATGAAAATAATCCTGACGGCAGTAAGTCTGGTGTTTATTTTGCAACAAACAAATACAATATTACATCCAACTCTCAATTGGCTGTAGACAAGTTGGTTAAAATTTTTACAGAATATCCAGAAACAAATATTTTAGTGGAAGGACATACAGACAATGTGGGTACAGATGCTGCAAACATGCTATTATCGAAAAGAAGAGCCAATGCGGTGGGTAATGCCTTAAAAGCAGATGGCTTAGTTAGCAATAGACTCACAATAAAATGGTATGGCGAATCTCAGCCAAAAGTTGACAATGCAACAGTAGAAGGCAAGGCGTCTAACCGTAGGGTTGAGTTTTCTATTACAGCCAACGAAAAAATGAAAGCGGAGGCTAAAGCTGAAGCTGAAAAAAATCCATAATATCATAATATAAAGTACCTAAAGCGCTGCTGTGTAATTTTCTTTTTAATTAATAATCATTAAAAAAAGAGGAAATGGCACAGCAGTTTTTTATTTTTACAGTATGATAAAAAAGATTTGCGTAGCAGGAGCGGGCACAATGGGAAGTGGTATTGCTTTGTGTGCAGCACAAAATAATTTTGATGTAGTACTTTTTGATACCCAAGAAAAAGGTATAGAAAATGCAAAAACCAGCATCAACAAGAACTTGGATTTTTTGTTGGCCAAAGAAAAAATTACTGTAGCACAAAAAGAAGCTATTTTCAATAATATTGTATTTACAACAAATTTAAATGATTGTGTAGGCGATTTGGTTATAGAAGCCATTATTGAGAACCTAGAAATTAAAGAAACACTTTACAAAAATCTTGCTGAAATAAACACAGCACAAACAATTTTTGCCAGCAACACGTCTTCTCTTTCTATTTCTGCTATCCAAAAAAACATTATGCATCCTGCAAGAATTTGTGGTATGCACTTTTTTAATCCGGCTCATGTAATGAAATTAGTAGAAGTGGTAGCAGGAGAACAAACTTCAGAAGAAACAATAAAGCAAATTTTTGACCTTTGCCTACAATTAAAGAAACAACCCGTTATTTGCAAAGATGCTCCGGGGTTTATTGTAAACAGGGTTGCAAGGCATTATTATTTAGAAGCCATGCAGCTTGCATCCGAAAAAAAGATTTCTTTTGAAGATATAGATTTACTAATGGAAAATGCAGGATTTAAAATGGGGCCTTTTAAATTGATGGATCTAATTGGCATGGATATTAACTTGGCGGTGTCGCAATCCATTTACCATGCGTTTAATGATAACCCTCGTTTTATGCCATCGCCCATGCAAGAGCAAAAAGTAGCAGAAGGAAATTTAGGTAAAAAAACCGGCAAAGGTTTTTATGATTACAGCCAAAATATAGCACAATGATATTAGTAACAGGTGCCGCAGGTTTGGTAGGAAATGAATTGCTAAAACAATTACTTGGGCAAGGCGAAACCGTAAAAGCTATTTATAATAATACAGCGCTTTCTGTCCCCACCTCTGAAAAGCTAATTGCAGTACAATGTGATATTTTAGATGTGTATGCATTGGAAGATGTGATGCAAAACGTAACGATGGTTTACCATTGCGCAGCTATTGTTTCCTTTTCTCCTAAAGATAAAAAGAAATTATACAGCATAAATGTAGAAGGTACTGCCAATGTAGTAAATGCCTGTATAAATGCTGGCGTACAAAAGCTGGTTCATGTAAGCTCAGTAGCAGCGCTCGGTCGTATACGGGTAGGGCAGATGATAGACGAAACCATGCAATGGACCCAAGAAACCAGTAATAGCAAATATGGCCACAGCAAATATTTAGGAGAAATGGAAGTGTGGCGTGGGGTAGCAGAAGGGCTAAATGCGGTTGTAGTAAACCCAGTGATTATCCTAGGCGCAGGAAATTGGAATGATGGCTCATCCAAAATATTCAAATCTGTGTATGATGGGTTTCCATGGTATTCGACTGGTACTTCTGGTTTTGTAGATGTAAAAGATGTTGCAAAAGCAATGATACAATTAATGCAAAGCGATATCACTGCCGAAAAATTTATTTTGAGTGCAGAAAATGCAACTTATCAATCTATTTTTAACATGATAGCTACTGCGTTCAATAAAAAATCACCATCCAAAAAAGTTACCCCTTTTCTTGCTGCTATTACATGGCGCATTGAAGCTATAAAAAGCAAATTTACCGGCGCTTCTCCACTTATAACCAAGGAAACAGCTGCTACTTCATTGGCAGTAGTAAAATTTGATAATGGTAAGCTATTAAATTCGTTACCAAATTTTCGTTACATGAGTTTACAAGAAACAATTACCAATACTTGTAAAGCTTTTTTACTAGGAAACAAATAATTATTTTTTGTTTAAAAGTATTTTCATATCTGCAATTACACCAATAGAACCAAAATAATTATTGTATAAATATTGATCGCTGTTATATGATGATCCATTTACATTGGTATCCGATTCTGGAAAATAAGTGAACAGCTCTGTTATGCCATACATTATATGGAATTTAATCCCTTTTATTTTATTAAAACCAAATTGATTGTCCATCACAAAATCTCCAAACGAACTGTTTTTTTTCGTTAAGTTTTTATAAAAACCCTTTTGTAGTTCTTTATCATTTGTATTGACGTTATTGAATTTTAAAATAGAAAATTTAAAAGCGAATAGAAGCGCATAATTCTTGTGCGCAATTAATGTGACAGATGGAACAACAAACCATTTACTATGATTGGCAGAATAGGTACGATTTATCATGGAATCATTTCTAAAAAATCCGCTAAAACTATTGTTACCAATACCAACTCCCGTATAAATATTAAAATTGAAATTATTCTTCGTTCCAAAACTTTTATAATAACCAATACTTAATTCAGCTCCTTTGCGCTTATAAGCAATATTGTAATTATCAATAGCATTTTTTCGTGTAAGGTCTTTGTCGTGTTCCCATTTGCCAAAGGCATCTAACTTTACGGCAAATTTATTGGTCAGGCCATAAGCCGTGTGAATATCTAACCCATTTGACCGTTGTTTTGTACCAGCACCAGCTAAATCCCCGTGAGCAGTTTTAGCATAACTCACAGATGCTTTAACATCATTCTTCTTATCTATTTGTATTAGATTGGAACTATTGGGTGCTTGTAAATACCTTGGTGTTACAAGACAAGACGATAAGCAAAAAATAGAAATAGTTGATAGAAGTATTATTCTTTTCATTCCATAAAGCTACTTCCTCCATAAATAAAACTTGTTGACAAAAGTCAAGAAATTAAAATCTACTCCCTTTTCTTACTGAGCTTACTTCGAGTTCTACTCAATGTTTCTGGCGCAATATTTAAGAATGAAGCAATATATTTTTGTGGAATATCTTTCAAATAATCGGCATAGTTGTCTAGAAAAAAATTATACTTTTCTTTAGCGCCGTGTTTGCGTAACATATACAACCGTTGCTCCTGCTTGTAAAAATATTGTTCTGTAATGATGCGGGTATGCAAATTAAATTCTGGAAATGATTCGTATATTTTTTGTAAGCTACGAAACGGTATTGTTGCAACTTCGCTATTGCACAATGCCTCTATAGATTCTGTTGCGGGTGTTTGTGTAAAAAAACTTCCTGGCGATATTACTATATGATTGGTAAACATAATTCGAGAGGTGATTTCTTTTTCGCCCATTTCATGGAAAGACCTTAATAAACCATTTACCAGAAACCAAAGATTTGTACAAATATGCCCTTCTGCCAGTAAAACATCTCCTTTTTTTATTTCAACATATTCAAAACTGTTCATGATAGCCTCCCTTAATTCAGTGCACATTGGTTTTATTTCATTTAATAATGTAAACAGAGGTGCCAGAAGTGCTGTATTTTCTTTCATGCATTAAGTTTTGGACTAAAAAGGTAATACAGTTTATTTAAAAATGAACAATTTCTTTTGTAACAAAAAATTAACCAGCAATGATGTATTTTCGCCGCATGAAATTAAAATCCTATTTAATTATTTTTGTAGCCTTTTTTATTTATTCTTCTTCTTTCAGTCAAGCCAACATTACTGTATCTGGCAATATAATTAATGATGCAACCGGCGCACCAATGGCAGCTGCATCCGTTTTTGCGCAAAATACAACATTGGGCACCGTTACCGACAAAGAAGGTAATTTTATGTTACAATTACCCGCAGGAGGTTATGATTTAATTATTACTTATACAGGATTTAAAACAGAAAGTAGGCGTATAACTTCTTCGGAAGCAGCAGAAAAAATTAATATTAGACTTAAAGAAAAAGAAAAAGAGCTAGAAGTGGTTTCTGTTGTTTCTTCGAACGAAGTATTAGATGGGCTTACAAAATATGGTCAGTTTTTTAAAGATGAATTTATTGGTAAATCAACCAACAGCAAACAATGCAGCATAGAAAACCCCGAGGTATTGCATTTCTTTTTCTCAAAGAAAAAAAATAGGTTGAAGATAACTGCTACCGATCCTTTGATAATAAAAAACAACGCACTTGGTTATAGTATCAAATATGCGCTGGATTCTTTTACCCATGAATATAAATCAGAAGTAAGCATCTACTCTGGTTATCCGCTTTTTGAAAATATACAAGCAGATAGCATGCAAATGAAGCTTTGGGAGGTTGCTAGACAAAATGCTTACAAAGGATCTATGCTTCATTTTATGAGGAGTGTTTACAACAAAGATTTAAAAGAACAACAATTCGAGATACAATTTATTGTAACTAATAATGGAAAAGAGGAAGCCATAAAATTGAAGGATCAATATGCTGCCATAAATTACAGCAAAGATGATAGTTTGCAAATAATAGAAATATTGCCCAATCAAAATAATGTGGCTGTTTTATTTTTAGCAGAAAAACCAAGTGATGCTTATTTATTAGAAAATAATGGCGAGCCAAAAGACTTTAAGCTTTCTGTTCTAAATTTCAAAGCAAAAGAGAGTATCATAATAGAACAAAATGGTTATTTTTATGACCAAAACGATATTGCTATTAGTGGGTATTGGGCATGGGATAAAATAGCCGAACAGTTGCCTTACGATTTTAAAGTAGAAACAAAATAGTAGTTTATAATAATTGGTGCCGTTTATTTATGCGGAATTATTCCCCAGATTTAGGAGCCATTTTCATTACTTTATCCCACAAAGCAGGTATGCGCTTTATCCATATAAGCTCCCTCTTTATTAAGCCTGCTTCTTGTGCGGGTGCACCCCAATAGGTTTTGCCACCCTCCAGATCTCCCCCTACTCCTGTACGTGCTAGTAACACAGCATTCTCACCAATAGTAAGCGTTTTATTTATTACACAACCTCCCCATACTGTTACACCATCTTTTAGGGTTGTCATTCCAGCAATAGCCGATTGTGCAGCCATCAAACAATTTTTACCAAGTACGGTATCGTGTCCAATATGAATCATATTGTCTAGTTTGCTTCCAGCACCTATGCGTGTATCGTGAGTAATCCCTCTATCAATCATACAGCCTGCTCCTATTTCTACATCGTCTTCTATTACAACCCTCCCACAACTTGGCATTCTTTTATACCAAACTTCTCTGTCTTTTTTTGTATTGTAGTAAAATGCATCACTACCAATAACCGTGTTGGCTTGTATTACAACATTGTTTCCTATAATTGTATGATCCATTATAGAAACATTTGGGTGAATAACACAGTTGGACCCTATTGTTACATTATTACCGACGAATGCTGTTGGAAAAATAAACGTGCCCTCGCCAATAGATTTTGTATTTACTATTTGTGTAGCCTCTTCAAAAGGTTGAAAATGCGCTACAATTTTACAATAGGCATCAAATGGATTATCTGTAAGCAATAGCGCTTTGCCCTCGGGCACGGCCACTTCTTTATTTATGATTATAAAAGTAGCTTCGCTGTTTATGCATGTATCATAATATTTTGGATGGTCTACAAAAACAAGATCGCCAGGCTCTACTTTGTGTAATTCATTAATACCTGTTGTGAGAGCATTTGAGTTGCCTATTACAGTTGCACCTATTAATGATGCTATTGTTTGTATACTTACTGGCGTAGAAAATTTCATGGCGTAATTGTTTTGATAAAGATACTATCGTTTTGTTATTCTAATATTGCTTTGTATAAATCTTCTGCTGCAACAGTTGCATTGTATTTTTCTACTATTTTGCTTCCCTCTTTTGTTAGCTGGCTTTTTAATAAGTCATCTTTATATATTAATTGCATTTTTTCCGATAAGGCTTTTTCCCCTATACTTGTAAAAATTGCCCCTGCTCCAAAAAGGCTTTTATTAATACTGCTATCCGCTGCAATTACTGGTACATTGTGTTGGAAAGCTTGAAAAGCAGTGCAATCAGTTCTGTATTCAGAAAAATAAATAAGCGCAAATGCAGATTGCATAAGTGGTACTTTATGCTCATTGGTATCTTTTACAAATATTATATCCTCCCTATACTTATAATTTTTAAAATCTACTTTCAAATGATTTTGAGAAATGCCCTCTAACAACAATACCAATTTCATAGAAGTTTTTTGCCATTTTTTTAATTGAGAAAATGCTTTAAGAACTGCCATTATATGTACTGTAGTGGCGATGGATACTGGGTATAAAAAATAATCAACCCCATTTGTAAACCGCTCTTTAGTCTCGGCTAACAGGGCATTATTTGCTGGGGGTAAATGGCTTTCATCTAATCCATAGTAAATCGTTTTTATTTTATTGGTATCTACGTTGAACTCATTTACTAGATTCTCTTTAATAAAATCTTCTGTTGCAAAAATAGCTTTTGCATTTACCAATGCTGCTGCAAATAGCCCTTTATAAAACCGGTTACTTTTTTCTTTAAAATCTACTTTGTGAAAAAATAAAAATTGAGGTATCCTGCAATTTGCACATTGCATTCCAGCATCATTAATAAATACATCGCTTTGCTCTTTTTTTAATATGGCCGAGAGTTTGAAAGTGTACCAGAAATAAAGAAGAAATTTGTTTTTGTGCTTAGGCGAAACAACTACTTGTTTACAATTATTTGCAAGGTCATTTATTCGTTTTTCTACAAAAAAAGTAAAGCTATGCTGCTGGTATTTAACAGAAATCAATTTTAAAGATGCCAGCAATAAACTATCGGTATTGTTATCTCCAGAAATATGTGCCGCTATTTTCATAATACATTTTACTCGAGTAATAGAAGTGCCCTCATTATGAGCGGCGTAAAACCTTTAATTTAACAGTTTCAATTCTAGTATCACTCATGCTCAAAATATCAAATTCGTAGTTACCAATAATAATTTGTTGCTTTTCGGATGGTATATCTTCATTGTGCTGTACTATATACCCCGAGAGTGTTTCAGCGGATTCATCTTCCGGAAATTGCAATCCGTATTTTTCTGATATTAAATCAAGTTCCATTCTACCGCTAAATAAATATTCGTTTACAGAAAGTTGTTTGTCTACAAATTCTTCTACATCATCGTGCTCGTCTTTTATATCGCCAAAAATTTCCTCTAATAAATCTTCCATGGTTACTATTCCTGCAGTTCCACCAAACTCATCTATAACCCAAGCAATACTTTTTCTTTCTTTGCCAAATTTTGACATTAGATCTGTAGCAGTCATTGTTTCGGGTACAGTAGGTATGGGTAAAATGATTTCTTGGATAGTTGCCGGGCTTTTAAATAAATCTAGTTGATGTATATATCCTGTAATATTATCAATGTTTTTATCAAATACAACCAATTTGCTTAGCCTCGTTTCTACAAATAATTTCTTCACTTCACTTATATTGCTTTCCTTACTTATGCCCACAATTTCTTTACGGGGTACCAAACATTCCCTTAATCTTACTTCACTAAGCGACAATGCATTTTCAAACATTTCTTTATTCATATCAGATGAAGACTCCTCTTCATTGTGCATTTTATTTTGTTGCACGTAATGTTCTAAATCTACTTTGCTAAAATTTTCTTTTCGTTCGCTAATTTTTACATTAAAAATATATTCCAGTATCCATTCTGCCGTATTTACAAATACAGATGATAAAGATGCAAAAATGGAATAAAAAAACTGAACAATGTATGTAATAAAACCATTGGATAAAATACTGTTGTTCCTTGCCCTAAACAATGCTTTACAAACAAACTCTACAAATAAAATGATAGCAGTAGATAGAATGGTTTCAAAAAAAAGTTTAATTAAATAAATGTATTTCGAAAAAGGTGCCGTTAGGCGTATTTCCAATCTATGCCACAAAGGATACAACAATTCGCCGATGAGTAATCCATAAATAACCAACACTATGTTTACTACTACCAGTATGGTTCCAATAAATCTTGCAGGGCTTTCTGCATATTTTCCCCATATTTTTCCTGCATAACTACCTTGCTTTTTATTTAACTCAATAGAAAGTTTATTGGCCGAAATGAAAGCTATTTCAATTCCTGCAAAAAAGCCAATTAATATAAGCGAAACTAATATTGCTATTAGTGCTGTAATGGTAATATCCATATTATAAAATTAAGCAAATCCGTATGATTCTTATGCATTCAGAAAATCAGCAACAATTTTTTCAGCATTTTGGCATGCTGCCGACAAATCTGCATTTACAACTGTTTTATTAAAATGCTCCTTAAATGACAATTCGTAAGATGCTTTGTTTACCCTGGCGGCAAGCGACTCTTCCGTTTCTGTACCACGGCTTTGCAATCTCTTTTTCAACTCATCTACCGATGGGGGTTCTATAAATAAACTAAGCGTTCCTTCATTAAACTGTTGTTGTACATGTATTGCTCCTTTTACATCAATATCAAGTACAGGAACTTTTCCTGCACTCCATATGCGCTCTAGTTCACTTTTTAATGTGCCATAATATTTTCCTTCATATACCATTTCCCATTCTACAAACTCGTTGTGTTGTATTTTATACTTAAATTCATCGTTGGAGATAAAATAATAATCTACTCCATTCTTTTCCGCCCCCCTAGGTTGCCTCGTAGCAGCAGATACAGAAAAAGTAAGCACCGGAAATTTTTCCATTAAATATTTTGTAATAGATGTTTTTCCTGCTCCCGAAGGTGCTGTGATGATGAGAATTTTTTGCATAGTATTGAGTACTTAGTATTGAGTATTAAGATTCGTTTTTAATACTTTAAGGTTTTCTAATTACCTTATAGATGTTTTACATTTTTTTTATTATCAAAATAGTTCCCCCACTATAAACGAATTCGCATTTTTACCCATTTGCACATTTGCCTATTTGCACATTTGCACATTTGCCTATTTGCACATTTGCATATTTGCATATTTTTTACCCATTTGTACATTGATTAATTTCGTCTTACAATATCCGCCCCTAGCGCCCTCAATCTGCCATCAATATTTTCATATCCTCTGTCTATTTGTTCAATATTTTGTATGGTACTTTTGCCATCGGCACTCAAAGCGGCTATAAGCAATGCTACACCTGCACGTATATCCGGGCTTGTCATCGTAATGCCTCGCAATTGCTTTTCTCTTTCTAAACCTATTACTACAGCACGATGCGGATCACATAAAATAATTTGTGCCCCCATTTCTATTAATTTATCTGTAAAAAATAATCGGCTTTCAAACATTTTTTGATGAATGAGTACACTGCCATGTGCTTGTATAGCAGTAACCAAAACAATGCTCAACAAATCTGGTGTAAACCCTGGCCATGGATTATCATAAATGGTTAAAATTCCTCCGTCTAAAAATTTAGTGATTTCGTATTTGTCTTGTGCAGGCACATGAATATCATCTCCAATAATATCAATTTGAATGCCTAGTAGCCTAAATTTCTCTGGAATAATTCCCAATGATGCAACCCCCGCATTTTTAATGGTTATGTCACCATGTGTCATTGCTGCCAATCCTATAAAACTGCCTATTTCAATCATGTCTGGCAACATAGTGTGTGTAGTGCCATTTAATTTTTGCACACCAGTAATGCTAAGCATGTTGCTTCCAATACCCATAATATTGGCTCCCATGCTTACGAGCATTTTACACAACTGTTGTATGTATGGTTCGCAAGCTGCATTGTATATGACGGTTGTGCCTGTTGCCAGAACAGCGGCCATTAAAATATTGGCAGTGCCTGTTACACTTGGTTCGTCAAGCAGCATGTAACATCCTTTCAATTCATCTGCCTTTAGTGCAAAAAACCCTGTATTGCTATTGTAAGAAAAACTGGCGCCCAATCTTTCAAACCCAATAATATGCGTATCCAATCTTCTACGTCCAATTTTATCGCCTCCAGGCTTAGGTAAATACGCTTTTTTAAACCTTGCAAGCAAAGGGCCAGCAAGCATTACAGAGCCACGCAAGCGCCCACTTTTTTTAAAATAATCTTCGCTTTGTAAATATTCTACGTTTACATCATCTGCTTGAAATCGATAGCTATTTGCACCTGTTTTCTCCACCTTTACATTCATTTCTCTCAACAATTCTATGAGCAAGTTTACATCAATAATATCCGGTATATTATTTATTTCCACAGGTTCTGCCGTAAGCAAAACTGCACTCAAAATTTGCAAAGCTTCGTTCTTTGCGCCCTGTGGTGTTATTTCTCCATTTAATTTATTGCCACCTATTACTTCAAATATTCCCATTACATAAATTTATTTTGTCAAAAATAACCTTTATACCGATATATTAACTGCATTAATCCTTTGCCAAAATAGTAGACCGCATTTATTAGTTAGTTATAACCAAATTAAAAAAGTAATAAAAAACCCGGCAGAGGAACCTGCCGGGAATATTTTATAAAAATTAAATTAGTACCTTTTTTTAAAATTACGATTGTTGTTGCTATTGGTACGAGGGTCTCTTCCGGTAGTATCTCTGTTGCCTCCGCCTGTTTGTGGGTTGCTCCTATTGCCTGCATTACCAGCTTGTGGGTTATTCCTGTTGTTGGTATTGGTTCTATTATCTCTACCACCAAAGTTTTTACGATACTGGTTTCTACCTGCACCATACTCATCCCTTTCTACACGCTGCGCTGTATGCTTTACAAATGGGCGGCTGTTAAAGGCCAATTCGCCATCTGTCATATCGCTCAATTCGTTTTGTATATTGTCATCGTGCACCAACTCTTTGTGCCAATTGCTGTAAGTGAGTTTCATGTAATAAGCAATGGCATTTGCAAACCCTTGTTTTTTCTCTGGGTTTTCTTCTTTCAACGCTTTGTCTATTACAATTTCTATATTCTTGCCTAGGTGATTAAATTTTGGATATTTTTTAGGATAACCCAATATCTCTGGTTTTGCTTTTAGTGTTTCCCTTGTTGGAATTGGATATGGGCTTTCTACATCTAGTTTAAAATCGCTTATTAGAAAGAGGTGATCCCACAGTTTATGGCGAAAATCTTCCACGTTTTTTAAGTGCGGATTTAAAAATCCCATTAACTCTATAACAGCAAAAGCATTTTTTTGGCGTTCTTGTTTATCTTCCAGTGTAAGTAAATACTCCACCATTTTTTGAATATGCCTACCGTATTCTCTCATGGTGAGATGGTTACGAGTAGTATTATATTCCATGTTATCTACGTTCATCATATAGGCAAATATAAGCGTTTTGGGGTCATTTTCATAGAGTTTTTCTTCAAAAACCAATTTTAACGCATATTTGGAAACCGTATTACTTTTAAAAATAAATTTTGGATATTCAAATTTGTTACTCTACTTTTACACTAGACTAATAAAATGAACAAAAATTATTCAAATATTATCATGATGTGTTGTATGTGTTGCATGTGTATGCGACCTGCGAGGCTTTTGTATAATATGAGTAGTTTCTAGAAATTATAAATATTCTTTCATAAAAGCCTTGCTACAAAATAGCGAGGCTTTTTTATTCCATCATTAAATACATCTATCACTTAAAAATTAAGAAATGAGCAATCACAAATTTGAAACACTACAACTCCACGCAGGCCAAGAGGCTGACCCAACAACCAAATCGAGGGCTGTACCTATTTATCAAACCACTTCGTATGTATTTGATAATACAGAGCATGCAGCAAATTTATTTGGACTAAAAGAATTCGGTAATATTTATACCCGAATAATGAACCCAACAACCGACGTATTTGAAAAACGCATTGCCGCTTTAGAAGGCGGGGTGGCAGCTTTAGCAACCGCTAGTGGGCAAGCAGCACAATTTTTAGCGTTAAGTAATATTTTACAACAGGGCGATAATTTTGTATCTACTTCTTTTTTGTATGGGGGCACATACAATCAATTTAAAGTACAGTTTAAAAGATTGGGCATTGAGGCTCGCTTCGCCGATGGCGATTCTCCAGAAGCATTTGAAAAACTGATAGATGAAAAAACAAAGGCCATTTATTTAGAAACTATTGGAAATCCAGAATTGAATATCCCCGATTTTGAAGCGATAGCTGCGGTAGCAAAAAAACATGATTTACCAGTAATAGTAGACAATACATTTGGTGCAGGCGGTTATTTGTTTAAACCGTTGCAACATGGTGCAAACGTAGTCGTAGAAAGCGCCACCAAATGGATTGGAGGTCATGGAACGAGTGTAGGCGGTGTAATTGTAGATGGAGGAAATTACGATTGGGGCAATGGGAAATTTCCTCAATTTAGTGAGCCTAGTGAAGGTTATCATGGATTAAAATTTGCCGAAGTTTTTGGTGTAAACAATCCATTGGGCTTGCCTAATATTGCATTTATTATTCGTGCAAGGGTAGAAGGTTTGAGAGATTATGGTGCTAGCCAAAGTCCATTTAACTCTTTCTTGCTATTACAAGGTTTAGAAACGCTATCTTTAAGGCTTGAACGTGCAACAAGTAATGGCCAAAAATTAGCTGAGTATTTATCCCAACACCCACAAGTAGAAAAAGTGAATTATTCAGGCCTACCTTCGAGCAAATATTATGCATTGGCACAAAAATATTTAAAAAATGGTTCTGGCGGTATGCTCAGTTTCGAAATAAAAGGTGGCAAAGAACCCGGCACAAAATTTATCAATGCATTACAATTGGTAAGTCATGTAGCCAATGTGGGCGATTCTAAAACACTTGCCATTCACCCTGCTTCTACTACGCACAACCAATTAGATGATGAAGCACAATTACGCAGCGGTGTTACACCTGGTCTTATACGCATATCAACCGGCATTGAGCACATAGAAGACATTATAGCAGATTTTGAACAAGCCTTAAAAGCAAGCTTATAAATGGTACAATATTTTAAAAGCAATGATTCATTTCTGTTAGAGAATGGTAAGCAATTGGAAGAATTGACAATTGCTTACCATACTTATGGAATGTACGAAAAGGGTATATCAAAAATAATTTGGGTATGCCACGCACTTACTGCCAATTCGGATGTGGCAGATTGGTGGAGCAATGTTTTTGGTGCTAATAAAATATTGGATCCTGAAAAATATTTTATTGTATGTGCCAATGTAATAGGATCGAGTTATGGAACAACTTCCCCTATTTCTACAAACCCTGCTACCAATGAAGAGTATGGAAAAGACTTTCCTTCTGTAACCATTAAGGATTTAGTAGCAGCAAATATTCTGCTAAAAAATTATTTAGAAATTGATGAAATATTTTTATTACTTGGTGGCTCCATGGGCGGACAGCAAGCAATGGAGTGGGCAATAAAAGAACCAACATGCATAAAAAATCTAGCATTGCTTGCCACAAATGCAAAACATTCTCCTTGGGGCATTGCCTTCAACGAAGCGCAGCGTATGGCAATAGAGTTGGGCGATAAAGGCATAGAAGCTGCTAGAGCCATTGCTATGTTAAGTTACAGAAACTATGAAATGTATGAACGTACAACAAAGCCAACAGATTCATTAGATAATTACGGTGCTGCTTCTTATCAACGATACCAAGCACAAAAATTATCAAAACGTTTTGATGCGCATTGTTATTATGTTTTAAGCAAAACAATGGACTCGCATGATGTAGGCAGGGGTAAGAAAAATATAATAGATGCACTCGCTACCATTACAGCGAACACATTGGTGATAGGAATAGCAACGGATATTTTATTCCCCATAAAAGAGCAAATATTTTTGCATGAAAATATTGATGACTCCGTATTGGAATTAATTGATTCGCCTTATGGGCACGATGGTTTTTTAACAGAAGGCGAAAAAATAAACAACCTTTTATTACATTTTATTAAAGAAAAATAATGCAAAAATTAAGCATAGGTTTATTTGGTTTTGGGTGTGTGGGGCAGGGTTTATACTTTGCAATAAACAACAGCACAGGATTTAAAACCTCTATAAAAAAAATAATAGTAAAAAATAAAAGCAAGGAAAGAACCATTGGTAAAGAAAACTTTTTTTACGACAAATGGGATGTTTTATTGGATGATAGCATTAATGTAATTGTAGAATTAATAGACGATACTGACGAAGCTTATGCAATTGTAACAGAAGCCATCAAAAGGGGAAAGCATGTAGTAACAGCCAATAAAAAAATGTTGGCATTGCATTTAGAAGAATTGCTTGCATTAAAAGACCAGTACAATGTATCGTTATTATACGAAGCAGCTGCATGTGGAAGCATACCCATTATACGAACGCTCGAAGAATATTTTGACAACGAAGCTTTGGTAAAAATATCTGGTATTTTTAATGGTACAACCAATTACATTCTTACCAAAACAGTGAACGATGGCATTTCCTACGAGGAAGCATTAAAAAATGCACAAGCGAGCGGTTTTGCAGAATCGGATCCTACCAATGATGTAGAAGGTTTTGATGCACTCTTCAAAACAACCATCATTGCATTACATGGATTTGGTGTTATTATAAAGCCAGATGAAATATTACGCTTTGGCATTACAACCTTAAAGCAACAGGATATTGATTATGCGAGTAGAAATGGCTACAAAATAAAATTAGTGCCTGCTGTAAGTAAATTGGATAATGGAAAAATAAATGCTTTTGTTATACCAAAACTTACAACCGATAAAAGTCATTTATACAAAGTGGAAAATGAATTTAATGGCGTTATAGTAGAAGGCTTATTTTCGGGCGAGCAATTTTTTCTAGGTAGGGGAGCCGGCAGCCATCCTACGGGTGCTGCAGTATTGTCAGATATTTCTGCATTATCGTATGGGTATTCATATGAAAATAAAAAACTGATGCAACAAGAAAAATTGGTTTTTACAAATGAGGTGAGTATAAAAATATTTGTGAGTAGTGATACTAAAATATCATTAGATAAAATTCCACTTACTAATATTGAGGAAAGTTTTGAGACCAAGGATTATTTTTATAGAATAGGAGAAGTGAATGTAACAGAATTGAAACTCATTTTAGAAAACAAAGTTCGAGGGGAGGTATTTATAGCCTACTTTTAATTTAAAAAGTATTTGTAAATTCTATTTGATATTTTTTAATTCAAAAATTAGCATATTTCCGCCTCCCTTGCTTCCACTTCATATTTATTGTTATGATACCCCGCCTTTAAACTCTCCCACAAATATTTTATAAGAAACAAAAAATACCCATGCTCCTTAAATTGTTTTACATGGCATAGTTCATGCTTTACCCAGCATTCATCTGCTAAAAAATCTTCTTTGCTGCTTCCAAATAAATGGATGGTTTTGCCAAGTACCATTGCTACCGACTTAACCCGCAATTTTTTTGCTGCAATGGCTGCTATCCAAGAGTTTTCTTTAATATAGTAAAGCGGTTTATTCATACCAAGCTGCTAAAATTTCGTCTGCATGGTTTTTAGAATCAGGTTTGGTTATAATGTTTTTTATTTTACCTTTTACATCTATTAAAAAAGTGGTTCGGTGTATGCCATCATAGGTTTTACCCATAAATTGTTTAGTACCCCATACGCCATATTTTTCTGCAATGCTATGGTCTTCGTCGGCCACTAATGCAAAAGGCAATTCGTATTTATCTTCAAATTTTTTATGCTTTTTTACAGGATCCGGACTAATACCAATTATCTCAAAACCATCTTGCAAAAGATTTGAATAATTGTCTCTCAGGTTGCAAGCTTGTGTGGTGCAGGTAGGCGTATCATCTTTGGGATAAAAATAAATAATCACATTCTTACCCACAAAATCTTTCAACGAAATGGTTTCTCCATTTTGATCTAAGCCATAAAATGCTGGTGCTGCTTTTCCTACTTTTAAATCTCCAAATGGTGGGGTTGCTGTTTCTTTTTTCATGTTGTCTTTTTTTGCTGAGTTTTTTTGCCGAGAAGATGGTAAGGCGTTTTTTATAAAGTTTGTTTACTATTTTGACATTTTTTTTATTAGTAGGATTTAAGTCGGTAAGTTTAAAACCTTCGGTTTTTAGTTAGCCACGAATAGCACGAATTGGCACGAATAAAAACCATTAGAGATAACCTGCCTTTGCCGTCAGGCAGGTTCGTGTAATTAGTGGCTACCATTTTATCTTGTAAATCTATATATTCTTTCGCCTTCAATTTATTGACCACGAATAAAACCATTAGTAATAACCTGCCTTTGCCGTCAGGCAGGTTCGTGTAATTAGTGGCTACCATTTTATTTAGTAAATCTATACGTTCTTTCGGCTGTATTACCCACTTGATCGGTGGCGGAAATTTTTAATTCATGCTCTCCAGGTTCGCAGCGCTCATCAAAATTATAAATAAAATTAATGCCTTTGTCGTTGCTAAATCGCAACCATTTTCCATCTAACAACGCTGTAAAATTTACAATATCTTCTGTATTATCTTTTATTTTAAATAAGATTCTTTTTAAACTTTCTGCATTTATCCCATCCCTAAATCCTACTGGCAAAATGCTGGGTGGCTCTCTATCTATTAATAATTGAAAATTACCAAACTCCCTAAATGATGCTGTGTACCAACCTTTGTAATAATTGGCTTTAGCAAAATCTTTTTTATTGCCATAAAAGCGTTCCATTACTATTTTACCAGTATCTTCTATGGCAAAGTTTTCTCTTATACTTATTGGATACATGCAGTGCACTGGTATGGTAGCATTGTGTAACTGATAAATATTTTTGCCTTCGGCAGATGGTAATTCATTGTAAACAAAATGTACCGTATCGTATAAAGCTTTTTCCGGTAAGTAAAAATGCAGCTTGTTGTTTTCAAAAACATTTATATAGTTGGGTACAAATTTTTGTGTGGCAATTATTTCTTTTCTTTCGGGAATATTTGTTGCAGCAACCAAATCAAAACTCAAAGTAGATTGATTATCGTTTGCATCAGCAACAATAATTTTAATTGCATGTGTTTCGCTATCAGATATGGAAATCACTCCTTTATTATTGTCTGTTTTGTAAATATAATTTTCATACCCTGGTAATGGAGATAAATGTTGCAGCCATGGACCACCATTACTTCTAAGCCTGAAATCTATATGTGCATTAAAGTATCGAGTTTCTGTATAGCTTATACTGTCTATTTCAAATTGGCTTATTTGCCCTTCGTTGTCATATACCGCTGCTGCATATACCCCATTGGGATTGCTGGATCCATTTGTTTTATCTTGCATGGTTAGTGCAAAACTAACTTTGTTAGAGGCAGCTACAATTTTTCCTCCTACCACGGAATAAACGCCATTTACTTTTTTTAGTGAATATAATTTTGGCGATTGGTCGTAAGTACTCTTGGTTCTATCATATACAGCTATTCTTATTATTTCTGGTGCTATATAATCGGGTATCGGCAATCCAAACATTAATCCGTTTAAGCACTTATCCGATTTAGTATCCCTAATT
The DNA here is from genome assembly GCA_031430735.1 of Ferruginibacter sp. GTDB lineage: Bacteria > Bacteroidota > Bacteroidia > Chitinophagales > Chitinophagaceae > Ferruginibacter. Next base: position 50,919 of record JANPCB010000009.1, read on the forward strand.
TCAAAATGGGTGTGTGGGCCTTGCGATCCTCCTGTATTGCCGCTTGCTGCTATATAATCGCCTTGCATTACTTTAAATAAATTTGCCGGTATATCCAAAAACACTCGCCACTGCTGCATTAGGTATTGTTGGTCAGTAATGTATTTTTCTAATGCAGGTTCAAATGCATTTAAGTGTGCGTATACCGTTGTTAACCCATTTGGATGGTTTATATAAATACACCTACCAAAACCATAAGGCTCTATTTTTACTTTTGCAATATATCCATCTGCTGCTGCGTACACTGGTAAATTCTCTCTTTGATCTGTTCTACAATCTAATCCCATGTGATAATGATTGGGACGCAACTCTCCAAAATTTGCCACAATACCTACTGCTGCACCTACTGGCCATTGAAAATAATTTTTGGGGTAATTTTTGGGAGTAAATATCTGGGCATTTAAACAAGGGGATGTTAAACACAATAACAATATAAAAACAGACTTAAGAATATTCATACCTTTATTTATGTTGCAAAACTAATTTAATAAACCTTTAAAAAATGATAAAATGAGTGTAAATCTAAGCACATAGCTACTTTCTTATTGGTGCAGCGGCAGCACTAGCAGCCAATAAATACATGAACATGCCTTCAGATAAAAAAGAAAAGCTAGCTTAAACTTTAAAAGACAAAGCAAATAATTTAAAAAACGGAAGATTAGAATTTTGCTTAAAAAGACAAAGATTATTTTGAAGAATTAAAAACCAATGGTACAGATGCCTTAAATGATCATATGGTAAATACAGAAAAAATGATGGCGATTTGTATGATAAAAACCAGGTACTGGTGCTGCTTCGCAAAATAATTTATTCCGGCAAATGATATACCTATTCATTTAAATGCACGCTTTATTGCTTCTAACAATTACCTGAAATAACAACCATACTTATATAAGTAAAGTTAATAACAATCAGCTATTGAGTTTAAATAGAGAGGGAGAATACAATTTGCGAATACTTTTCGCTACAATCTGCCAGTTCCCTCTCTTTTGAAAGCGGGTTGTCCACAGTACTCTGCGAGGAGTGAGGTTTTTTAGCAATCTTATTATCCTAAACCCAAATAACGGAAAGCCATTGCAAAGTTGTAAATTATTTTTTTATTCTAAGGCAGAAAATTAGGAATCTTTTTTTGGCATCTAATAATTATAAAAAAGCAATGCCCTAATAGGACATTGCTGCAGATTATTTATAAAATTACTCTCCCTTATTATAGTATTAATTATTAAGGAAGCACACAACTGCAATAGCTGAATTTCATTCCCCAGTTTCCGGTTGGGTTTATTACTGTACCATTCCCCCATCCTGTTTGTTGGTCTATTATTTGACCAGATGCATTGTATTTAACTACAACAGCATGTGCGGCTACACAACCACATGTTCCTGCAGGTATAGCAGCAATGGGTACTTGATAAGTAAAAGTTGTAGTATTGTTCTGTACAGTTTTATACGGAAATTGTCCTGGCATTGGGTTACCGGGGTTGTTTACAGGAATAAGAGCGCAATCGCCTACATACAAATGCGTTTGTGTTAAAACATACCCATTAGCGGTGTTGTAAGTAACGTAAATAAAATTAGCATCATTTGATACTGTTACGTTACCAGCATTGATTGTTTGCCCTGCAATTAAAGTAACTGTAGTAGAGGGGCAATTTTCTCCACCAGCATCTCTACCATATACATTTCCAGTATTGGTATTTGTTACATTGCTCAATGCACCAGGTTCGTTTTCGGGACTGGGTATTTGGCTTTTTTTACAAGAAAAGAATGCAATTGATAAGGAAAGAAAAATTAGAGCTTGTGAAAATTTTTTCATTTTGAAGGATTTAGATTTTAAAATTGGTCATTATTTAGAAGATTGTGCATCTTGATAAAAATAACATATCATTAACCAAACTCAAAAATGTAATACTTATTGTGTGCAATAAATACCACTTATTAAAATACAATAACTTTAATTTTTATAATTACGTGATTGATAATAATTTAAAAATGCTAATAGAATAAATTCTACAATTTTTCCAAACGAATTCGAAAAAATAAGTTACTTACTCAAATGCATACTTCGCTCTTTATACAATTGTCTAAAATATGGATCTCTTAAATCTTTAATAAAACGTATGGCCTCGCCGGTACTTTTCATCTCTGGGCCAAGCTCCTTGTTTACGCCTGGAAATTTATTAAAAGAAAAAACAGGTTCTTTTATAGCAAAACCTTTTAGATTTTTCTCAAAAGTAAAATCCTTGAGTTTTGCTACGCCCAACATTACTTTTGTAGCAATATTTAGGTACGGAATATTATAAGCTTTGGCAATAAAAGGCGTCGTACGACTAGCACGAGGATTGGCTTCTATTACATACACATTACCATCCTTAATAGCAAACTGGATATTTATAAGCCCTTGGATATTTAATGTACGTGCAATTTTTTCAGCATACTCTTCCATAGCTTCTACTACCAATGGTGTGAGGTTAAATTGTGGCAATACGGCATTGCTATCTCCACTATGTATCCCTGCAGGCTCTATATGCTCCATCAATCCCATTACATGAAAATCTTCTCCATCAAATATCGCATCTATCTCTGCCTCTTGGCATCGGTCTAAGAAATGATCTATTAAAATTTTATTACCAGGCAAATGTTTTAATAAACTTAATACGCCTTTTTCCAGTTCGTCGTCGTTCAACACAATTCGCATACGTTGCCCCCCTAGTACATAGCTTGGGCGAAGAAGAACTGGGTAACCAACTTGCTTTGCAACTTCTATGGCTTCATCTGTATCGTACGCTGTTCCATAGTTTGGATAAGGAATTCCTAACTCTTTTAAAATATCGCTAAAGCGCCCACGATCTTCGGCTATATCCATACTATCGAAAGAAGTACCAATAATTTTAACGCCTTTTTCTGTCAATTTTTTTGCCAGCTTTAAAGCCGTTTGACCACCGAGTTGTACTATAACCCCTTCTGGTTTTTCATGCTCAATAATTTCCCAAATATGCTCCCAATACACGGGTTCAAAATACAATTTATCTGCCATGTCAAAATCGGTAGAGACAGTTTCAGGATTACAATTAACCATAATAGCCTCAAAGCCAGCTTCTTTTATGGCAAGTAAACCATGCACACAACAGTAATCAAATTCAATGCCCTGACCAATACGATTTGGGCCACTGCCCAAAACAATTATTTTCTTTTTATCAGAAATCTTAGATTCATTGGAAATTAACCCTTCCCCTGCGGGAGAGTGAGAAGAGGCTTCAAATGTGGAATAAAAGTACGGTGTCTTTGCCTCAAATTCTGCACTACAAGTATCTACCATTTTAAATACCCTTGATATACCCAAAGATTTTCTACGCTCATATAAATCATCTGCATTGCCATCTTGCATAATGCGTACCATTTGTTCATCTGAAAATCCAAGTGTTTTTGCTTCTTTCAATAATGACTCCGGTAATGATTCGAAATTGTATTTGGCAATCTCTTTTTCGCATTCACATATTTTTTGAATTTGATATATAAACCAACGGTCTATTTTTGTGCTTTCGCAAATGCGCTTTACACTCACTCCTGCCATCAGCGCATCTTTTATACGAAAAACCCTATCCCATTTTGGTATTTTTATATACTCTATTAATTCTTCGCTGTGCATTACACTTTTTCCATAATAGCCTAAACCAACCGCTTCGTTTTCTAAACTCACACAAGCTTTTTGAATGGCTTCTGCAAAGCTTCTGCCTATGGCCATTACCTCTCCTACACTTTTCATTTGAAATCCGAGTGTATCATTGGCTCCTTTAAATTTATCAAAGTTCCAGCGAGGTATTTTTACAATTACATAATCTAAAGCAGGTTCAAAATAAGCCGAAGTAGATTGCGTAATCTGATTTTTTAATTCATCTAAATTATAACCAATAGCTAATTTAGCTGCAATTTTTGCAATCGGATAGCCAGTGGCTTTACTAGCAAGAGCCGAGCTACGGCTCACACGAGGATTTATTTCTACTACGATTATTTCTTCTGTATGCGGGTTAAGCGCAAATTGTACATTACAACCACCAGCAAAATTTCCAAGATTTCGCATCATAGAAATGGCAGTGTTGCGCATCAATTGATATGCAGTGTCGCTTAATGTCATAGCAGGCGCTACCGTTATACTATCTCCCGTATGCACCCCCATCGGGTCAAAATTTTCTACTGCACAAATAATAACAACGTTATCTGCATTATCCCTCAACAATTCTAATTCAAATTCTTTCCAGCCAACAATGGCTTTTTCTACCAATACTTCATGGATTGGGCTTGCGGTAAGCGCATTGTTTAACGCTTCGTCCAAGTCTTCTTTTTTAAATACAATGCTACCCCCGCTGCCGCCAAGGGTAAACGATGGGCGCAGCACCAGTGGGAATCCTATTTCTTGTGCAAATTCTTTTCCTTCTAAAAAGGAATTGGCAATATGTGCTTGGCAAACTGGTATGCCCATTTCAATCATCCATAACCTAAATTTTTCCCTGTCCTCTGCTTTGTCTATCGCCTTAATATCAACACCAATTAATGTTACATTATACTTTTCCCAAACCCCCAACTCATCTGCTTCTTTGCAAAGGTTCAGCGCAGTTTGACCACCCATGGTTGGCAACACTGCATCTATTTGATTCTCTTCTAAAATTTGTTCAATACTTTCTACTGTAAGTGGTAGTAAATAAACCCTATCCGCCATCATGGGGTCTGTCATTATCGTTGCAGGGTTGCTATTGATTAAAACAACCCTTATCCCTTCTTCACGAAGACTGCGGGCAGCTTGCGTGCCACTGTAATCAAATTCGCAGGCCTGCCCTATAACAATGGGGCCGCTTCCAATTATTAAAACAGATTGTATTGATTGATTTTTTGGCATGGAGAAATTGCCTTTTGTGTGGCGTGCAAAAATAACGGGAAACTAGGAAAATAAAAAGAGGAATATTAGAATACCTCCACTAAAATGAAAATTAGTTTTTATTACTACTATTAAAAAAGGAGGATTCTTTCGAATCCTCCTTTTTTAAATTATAGCAAATGATATTATTTATTGGAGCCCATTTTAGCTTCTATGCTTAAAGTTGCATGAGGTACGGCACGTAATCTTGCTTTATCTATTAATTTTCCTGTAACCCTGCATACACCATAGGTTTTATTTTCAATACGCATCAATGCTTTTTCCAGATGGTCAACAAAAGTTATTTGACGGCTCGCCATTTGACTCAGTTGCTCTCGCTCCATACTTAAACTGCCGTCTTCCATTGTCATATAGCGACCATCTCCTTCATCGCCACCCATGTCATCTTTGCGGGTAAGTAGTCCTTGCAAATAAGCCAATTCTTTTTTTGCAGAACCTAATTTGCGTTGAATTAATTCCTTAAACTCCGCCAAATCTGCATCGCTGTACATTACAATCTCTGCTCCACGATCTACTACTGCTTTATCTAATACCGATTTGGTAAAATCTGGTTCGTATTTACGAGATGTTTTGGTATTAATTTTAGGCAATACCAAGGGCTTTTTTACTTCTGGCTTTGCTGGTGCAGTTTTTGGTATAACTTTCTCAGTAACTTTTGGTATCACCACTTCCTTTGCAACGGCTTTTGCCGGTAGCGTTTTAGCCGTTGGCTTTTTTATTTCTATTTTTTTTGTCAATGGTTTTGTTTGAGTTTTTGTAGCTACAACTTTTTTTGCTACAGGTTTTACAACTGCTTTTTTTACTTCTTTTACAGCTGGTTTTACAATTTTTTTAGGTGCTGGTTTTGCAACGGGCTTTATTGCAATCTTTTTAGCCGGTGCTACTTTCTTAGCCACTGGTGCTACTTTTTTAGCCGGTGCTACTTTCTTAGCTACTGGTACTACTTTTTTAGCCGGTGCTGCAACTTTTTTTGCTGCCACTACTTTTTTGGCTGAAGCCACAACTTTTTTAGCTGGTGCCGCGACTTTTTTAGGAGCTGGCTTTTTTGCTGCTGCTTTTGCAGCTGGTTTTTTAGTGGCCATAACGATGCTTTATTTTTTTAAAACACTTACTGTTAATGTAGATTCGTTAACCTCAACTTCTAGTCCATCAATAATTTGTGGGACAAAATCAAGCGAATCTGCTAATATTTCGGCGCAAATATATGCTTTATTTTCCATTAATGATGACTTTAATGCAGCATTTTCAGCTATTTGTACCAAAATACGGTCCGTTAATTCAAATCCACTGTCTTTTCTTATATTCTGCAGCTTATTCACAAACTCACGGGCATTCCCCTCCTTTTGCAACGCTTCGGTTATAGTTATATCCAATGCTACTGTTAATGATCCTTTTGATGCAATTTCATAACCTGGTATTTCATCTGTTATTATTTCTATATCATCCAAATTAAGTGTAATCTGCTCGTCATCTTTCGCTAAAGAGTTATCAATTAACACAAAATCACCTTCCTGCACTTTAGCAATTTCAGCATCGCCAAACTTTTCTATTTCTGCAGCTGCCCATTTCATTTTCGCTCCAAGGCGTTTTCCCAAAGTTTTAAAATTAGCTTTTGCCTTTTTGCGAATAAAATCATTATCGGCAGCTAATATTTCTACCTCTTTTATATTTGTTTCTGTTTTAATTATATCTTCAATCAGCTTAATATTGGCAATCATTTCTGCATCCTGCGCAGGAATAAATATTTTTTGCAGTGGTTGACGCACTTTTATATTTACTTTCTTACGTAATGATAAAACCAACGAAGACGTATCTTGTGCCAATTGCATTCTTTTTTCTAGAGAACTGTTTATGATACTCGCATCGGAAACTGGATACAAACTATGGTGAACAGACGCTTCTCGCATTCTGCTAGTAATGTTATTTAAATTATTATACAACCAATCAGCAAAGAATGGAGCAATGGGTGCTATTAATCTACTGATGGTTTCCAAACATTCATACAAAGTTTGATATGCTGCTATTTTATCATGCTCATATTCGCCTTTCCAAAAACGGCGACGACACAAACGTACATACCAATTACTCAATAATGTATCTACAAATTCTTCTATAGCCCTTCCTGCTTGCGTAGGTTCGTAAGTATCAAAACTTTCCGTAACTTTTTTTATCAATGAGTTTAAGGATGACAATATCCATTGATCTATTTCTGGTCGCTCTTTTACAGGAATGTATTTTTCTTTAAAAGTAAAACCATCTACATTGGCATACAAAGCAAAAAACTGATAGGTATTATACAGCGTACCAAAAAATTTACGCTGTATTTCTTGAATCCCCGCTTCATCAAATTTTAAACTATCCCATGGGCTAGCATTTGTAATTAAATACCAACGTGTGGCATCTGCTCCATATGAATTGATGGTTACAAATGGATCTACCACATTGCCCAAACGTTTACTCATTTTATTGCCATTCTTATCCAACACCAAACCATTGCTCACCACTGTTTTGTAGGCAACAGCATCAAACAACAAAGTGCCCAATGCGTGTAAGGTATAAAACCAACCCCTTGTTTGATCTACACCTTCAGCAATAAAATCTGCAGGGAAAGCAGATGAACCATCCCTGCCCTCTCCGGAGGGTAAGGGGTTGTACAATTCAGAATTTTTATCTTTTGCATGATATTTCCAGAAGTTCTCTGTGCTCAATTCACCATATTCATTGCTACTTGCATCTGGCAAACCCCATTGTGCATAAGGCATTGCACCACTGTCAAACCATACATCAATAAGGTCTGGCACACGTTTCATTGGCTTACCTGTGGCACTTACCAATACAATATCATCTACATATGGTTTATGCAAATCCAATATTCCTTCGTGCAAATAATGCTTGTTGGTTTCCCCACCAAGTACTTCAGCGGCTTTCTTTATTTCAGCATTCAATTCGGCAATGGTTCCTATACAAATTTCTTCTTCCCCATCTTCTCCATTGGATCCTGCGGATGTTTTCCATATGGGCAAGGGTGTACCCCAAAAACGAGAGCGGCTCAAATTCCAATCCACCATGTTTTCTAACCAGTTACCAAAACGCCCAGTACCTGTGCTGGCTGGTTTCCAATTAATACTTTTATTAAGCTCTACCATTCTATCTTTTGCGGCAGTCGTTTTTATAAACCATGCATCTAAGGGATAATAAATAATGGGCTTATCTGTACGCCAGCAATGCGGATAGCTGTGTTCGTATTTTTCTACTTTAAATGCACGGTTCTCGTATTTCAGTTTTACAGAAATATCTACGTTTACATCTACATAATCCTTTTCATCTTTGTAATTTTTTACATAGCGGCCGCTAAATTCGCCTACCCCTTCTACAAATTTTCCTTGTCTATCTACTAGTGTTAAAATGCCCAAATTATTTTTCTTGCCAATACGATAATCGTCTGCACCGAAAGCTGGGGCTGTATGTACAATACCGGTTCCATCTTCGGTAGTTACAAAATCGCCCACAAGAACACGGAATGGTTTTGCCCCTGGCGTTATTTCCTCTATTTTTTCTACGGTATTTGCTTCTGATGGAAGAAGTTGTTCATATGCTAAGCCATCTAGTTCGCTTCCTTTAAATGCTGCAATTATCTTCCATGGTATATTTTTATCTGCTGCTTTGTAAGCTGCAAGATCCCCGTCTTTTCCTTCTTCTTTTAAGTATTTTCCCACAAGGTTTTTTGCAAGAATAATATTGTTTGGCAAATAAGTGTATGGGTTAAATGTTTGTACCAACACATAATCAATATTAGGCCCAACTGTTAATCCAAGGTTTGATGGTAATGTCCACGGAGTTGTTGTCCATGCCATAAGAAAAGCCTCCCTGCCCTCCACAGGAGGGTTCTGGCTTTCTGCAATTGCAGAAAATATTTTTGCAATTGCAGGGTGCTCACTAGCCCCTCCTGTGGAGGGGTTGGGGAGGCGGAACATCACCGTAGCACTTGTATCCTTTACATCTTTATAAGTACCCGGTTGGTTAAGCTCGTGCGAAGACAAACCTGTACCCGCCGCAGGTGAGTAAGGCTGTATACTTACACTCTCATACAAGTAATCTTTTTTATACAACTGGCTCAAGCACCACCACAATGTTTCTATATAATTGTTTTCAAAAGTTACGTAAGGATTATCAAGGTCCACCCAATAGCCCATTTTTTGGGTAATATCGTCCCACTTATCTTTAAACTGCATTACCACTTCTCGACATTTCTTGTTGTAGTCTTCTACGCTTATTTTTTTGCCAATATCTTCTTTGGTTATGCCAAGCATTTTTTCTACGCCAAGTTCTATTGGTAAGCCATGTGTATCCCAACCACCTTTACGTTTTACCTGAAAACCTTGCATTGTTTTATAGCGGCACACCAAATCTTTTAGGGTTCGGCTAATTACATGGTGTATGCCAGGCAAACCATTGGCACTTGGTGGTCCTTCGTAAAACACAAAAGGAGTTTTGCCTTCTCGCAATTCGATGCTTTTTTTAAAAGCGTCGGTATTTGCCCATTTTTGCAATATCTCTTCGCTTATGTTTGGAAGGTTAAGCTGCCCGTATGTTTGGTATCCCGCACTCATCTAATTTTCGTTTATTTTAAGGCTGCAAAGGTACATTATTAGCCAATTAGGTAGGTTGATATTTTAGAAGGATTATTATAGACAAAACCAACTGGAAAATTAAAATAGCAAACTTATTAACAAAAATAGCGCTTGGCATAATATTGGAGAATTATACTCAAATATTCAGATTGATTGAAATATTGATAAAAAGCTGGTTTTAGGGTTTTATTAGAAAAACGGGGGTAATCATGCTCCCGTTTATTTTTTAAAGTATTATGGAATAAATGTAATCATACATCTTACTGATACATTTATTTTATATGAACAAAATGCTCTACTTGGCTGTTTTATTAACGGCCTGTTATTCTAAAGAAAAAAAGGCAACAACTCCGTTAATTATTGCTCCCATAACTGCAAATGCCTTTCCCAAAAACATTAATTACGATTCTTGCAAAAAAGCTATTGCTATTATAAAGAAGCAAAGCAAACTAAACTGGACTAAAAGCACCAAGCTTGAAAAAGGAAAATGTTTTGCAAATGCTGTAACTAATACGATTGCAACCGCTTGGTTGGGTACTAAATGGGATTTTAATGGAATAACCGAAGTTCCTCAGCAAGGTAAAATTGCATGCGGCTATTTTGTAACTACTGTTTTAAGGGATGCTGGATTTCCTATTGCCAGAGCAAAATTGGCTCAATGTGCTTCCGAAGAAATGGTTACAACACTGGTACAAAATAAATACATAAACAGATTTAGCAATATTCCTATGCGTGGCTTTATGAATCATTTAAGACTAAATGGATTTGGGTTGTATATTATTGGACTAGACAACCATACGGGTTTCATTTTTAATGATGGTATAGATATTTGGTTCATACATGCCTCTTTTGTAGGTACGGGAGATGTGCAAAAGGAAAAAGCGGCCTATAGTTCTATTTTGAAAAACAGTAAATATAAAATTATCGGTAAGATAAGCGAAGATGAAAAAGCCTTGGAAAAATGGGTAGCATACAGTTAGTTTGAATTTTGTATACAACATATAATGTTTAATCCAAAAGAATAAATAACCTCTTGTTTGGTATATGATGCTTAGTTATAATAGGGATTTATCATCCAATAAACTACTACACCGCTTACAGCTACAAAAAACCAAATTGGCCAAGTAATACGTACCAATTTTTTGTGTTTTTCATACTCACCCGTTAGTGCACGATAAGCAGTAAATAAGATAAAAGGAAGTATGATAGCTGCCAAAGGAATATGGGTCAACAAAAGTGCATAATAAAATACTCTTACTCCACCGGCTTGCATTTTTTCGTTGAGGCTTAGTATACCGTTGTGATCTAGATCGCCATACTTTGTATCGCCTGCCAATAAATGATGACAAATATAACTTACCAAAAAGAGGACTGATAGTGTTATTGCTGTCAGCATTATTCTTTTATGTAACAAATAATTTTTGCTTTTAATAGTAACCAAGCCAGCAACCAAAAGTAAGGCAACCAATGAATTTACAATGGCATTAAAAGTTGCAAACACATGTACATTAAATGGCAGGTTAAGGTCGAGTTTAATTTTGCTAAGCAGTGCTACAGCAAGGAATACAACAATAGAGACTGTCCATATAAAAATTTTGGCTTTGCCATCATTTTTTTGTAAAGTTGGTTCTAACATTAGGGGAGTTTTGGTTTTCTATTTTTATTGAGTATGCCCATTGCTAGCATCAAAATACCAATGGCCACAAAAATTACTGGTAGTATAGGAATGAAATCTCTAAAAATAGAGGGTGCTTTTTTATTTCTTTCTATCAATACTGTTGGAATATCTTTTGCAAGTTGGGCAAGCTTTAGGGTATCAAAACCATTGTACCAGCCTCTTACAATTCTGTTTGTATCCAACAGGAAAAAATTTTCTGTATGAGGAAAGGCTGTGTCTGCTCCTACATCGGCAACATTTGCTTTCATTTCTTGCAAAGCAAAGTCATAAATTTCTTTTTTATTACCCGTTACAAACCACCAGCTATCGTGGTTGGCTTTGTACTTATCTGCAAAGGCCCTCAGCCTAGGTACGCTGTCCCTTTCTGGATCGATACTAATAGATAAAAATTGAACTATGGTATCGTTTTTTTTATAGGAATCTTGCAAGCGTTTCATACTACGAGCAAGCCCTGGGCAAATACTGGGGCAGCTGGTAAAGAAGAAATTAACAACAATTACTCTTCCTTTTAAATCATTTAAGGATACTTTTTTACCAAGCTGGTTGGTAAAATTTATATTTTTTACCTGATGCCAAATGGTATCATCTACTTTTTTGCCTCTTTTTTCTATTGTTTGTACACTGTCGTAAAAATATTTACGAGGCATATGTACAGCATCTTTGCTAAAATATTTTACCATCCAATATCCTGTCATTGGCAACAAAATGGCAAGTAATAAGGCTAGAAAAGATTTTTTATTCACGTTGGTTTTTTATTTGGGGGCTAACAAATTTCTTTTAGAAGAAACGCAAAGATAGCCCATATGGGATTTTTTTTTAGCAAAAAATCAAATAAAAAGCCATCATTTTTATATGATGGCTTATAAAAGAATAATAAATATTTTTAAGGCTTTACATTTTCCTTAATTGGAGGAGCTGTTTTTTTCACGTTTTCTATACTTGGTCTGCTACCAGCATTTGTGTTGCGCATTTCTTTCCAACTATTACCGTCCCATAAAAAAGCAATGATAAACCATACAAATAGTATCAATGGTACAGTAATGGTCATTATTAAATTTCTAACTTCATCGCCTAAATGCATAAAAACAGAAACAATGTAGTACGCTTTTAATAAGGTAAGAACACCAATTACAATTTTTGTAGAAAGGATAACTCCTCCAGATATGCTCTCTCCTTTAAAATATAAAAATAAACCTAGCGCTAGCTCTATTATTGTAAGTAAAGAAAGCACCCAGAATATTTTCCATATTCTTCCTGTTCCTTCGGAGTGTCCGTGTGCCTGTCCAGCTTCTGCTGCTATTGTATGTTCGCTCATATAAATTAGATGTTAGATGTTAGACGTAAGACTCAAGACTTTTTTGTACGAACATCATTTTAATAATAAACTTTATTTTTTAATGTACCTGTCTCCATACTGAATACTAAGTACTCAATACTTTATACTAGATAAAAACACAAGAATACAAATACCCAAACCAAATCCACAAAATGCCAATATAAACCAGCCTTCTCTATCATTTCGTAATGTCCTCTTTGGTCAAAATGCCCCAACTTGGTTTTAATATACATAATAATATTTATAACTACTCCACTAAATACGTGAAAACCATGGAAGCCTGTTATTCCAAAAAAGTAACTACCAAAAGCAGGACGGCCTACATTATTTACGTGTAAATCCGAAGTGCTAATCATTTTTGCCAAAGCATCGTTGGTCATTGTTGCCGTATTATGTGCCGTATGTGCCGCCTCTGTAGCTCCATGATGTAATGTATTGGCAATACTTACTAATTGGTCGTGTGGTGTTTTTTGTAGTGCCGCTAGCATGGCATCATGTGTTGCTGGCAATCCCCAAGGATTTGAACTTGCCGTAGTTGGCATTACAGAAAGTGTGCCGTCATTCAACAAAGCAACATGCTCTCCTGTAAGTAAATGCGTCCACTCCCAAGCTTGACAACTTAAGAAAGCTGCACCACCAATGATGGTTAATATCATATATTTCTCTACTCCCTTTCTGTTCATATTATGCCCTTCGTGCACCGCAAGAACCATGGTTACAGAGCTAAAAATTAGGATAAAAGTCATTAAACTTACAAAAGCCAAAGGTAGATTTGCACCATGTCCTACGAAAGGAAACGAATTGAAAACCTTATTCGGATCTGCCCAATCATTTACACTAAACCTTATGGTGCCATAACTTATAAGGAATGCACCAAAAGTAAATGCATCGCTCATTAAGAAGTACCACATCATCACTTTACCATAACTAGCATTGAACGGGCTTCTGCCGCCGCTCCATGATTTTGTGTTTGTTTGTATTGCTGCTGTAGCCATAAAATTCTATTTCCGTATAATAAATTTAATATATTCTTTTTATCAATCTAAACATTAAAGTACTTCGTATCTGAGTCAGATAATTGTAATTATCTCACAATGTAAGAGAAGAACCCCCAATAATACCCTATTCAAACTTTGGGGTAGCGTAAAATGTATTGCGTTACCTCTTTTACCAAACTTTTCATTCTTCCCCAAAAAATAACTTACTCTCTCCTTAATCTACTTAATCATCAACAAAAAAACCAATAGATATATCCAAAGAATATCTACAAAATGCCAGTATGTATTCATTAGCTCTACGGGTACAATGCTGTAACTTCTTTTCTTTGTACTAAAAGCCATCAAACTCATTACCAATAAGGTAATTACGCCACCTATAACATGCAAACCGTGTAATCCAACAATTATATACAAAAAAGAATAAGATACATTTCCTTGTAATGTAATGCCTTTTTGCCACAACTGCTGAAAGCCTACTACTTGTAAGGTAATAAAAATTACTCCCAAAATCAATGTGCCAAGCATCATTAATCTATAACGACTCATGGCCCTTTCTTTAAAGGAACGCACTGCCATCATTATTGTAAAACTACTCAATACAATTGCTACCGTACTGTACCAAAAAGCTACAGGCAAATCAAATGTTTGCCAATTTGCTTGATTTCGTTTTACAATGTAAGCACTCGTGAGTCCTGCAAACATCATCAAAATACTCGCTATAGCTACCCATAAAGTAAATTTATGGGGATGTAATTTTTGTTTCTTTTCCATTGCCACGTTAGTATTGAATACTAAGTATTGAGTATTTATATTGCTCATCACCAATTCAAACTTTATTTTCTATACTATTATTAAAAAAATTTCTTTTTCTTTGAGTCTGCCAATTTTCTATAAATCGAATTAAACGCTTCGCTTTCTCAACCTAATTTATTCGTGTATTAATACACAACTTTGTATTTCAAATGATTTTCATATTTGTACTTTATCTGCCCATAAAGCTAAGAACACAATCATCAAATAAAAATAAGAACTAAACATTACCTTTCTTGCTGCTGGTTTATCCATTTTTATATACAACAAAACACTTGTATATACCATCCACAAATTACACGCTAACACAATCCACATACTCGTTTGCCCACACAAATGATAAAAATAGGGAAGTACACCCACTGGTATCATCATAGCACTGTACATAATCGTTTGAAGTGCAGTAAACTTCGTGGGACCTTTGTCCCCGGGTAATAATTTAAAGCCGGCTTTGGTATAATCTTCGTGTGCCAGCCATGCAATAGCCCAAAAATGGGGAAACTGCCAAAGAAATTGAATACCAAATAATACCCAACCGCCCACACTAAAATTATCTGTAGCTGCTACCCACCCAATTAAACAAGGCAAAGCTCCTGGAATAGCGCCCATTAATACGGCTATAGAGTTTACTTTTTTTAATGGCGTATAAATGAAACCATAAATGAATAAACTTCCCAATCCTACGAAAGCGCTACTAAAGTTAAAAAAATACCACATCATTCCCACGCCCAGCGCTCCAGTTACAAATGCAAAAACATATCCTTCTGCTACACTCATTCTACCACTTGCTATTGGCCTGGTTGCAGTACGTTTCATTAGGGCATCGGTATCTTTTTCCAAAGCTTGATTAATAGTATTTGCCGAACCTGTAATAAACAAGCCTGCTACAAAAAGTAAAAGAACTGATAACAACGTGTGCCTGGTATAAAACTGTTCATACGGTGCTATTAAAAAGCTTACTACAGTACTAAAAACAACCATAAAGCTCAACGTAAACTTCATGAGCTGAAAATAATCCTTTACTTTATTTGCTAAGGCAAAAGAGGTAGAATCAGCTATCGTTTTATTTTCTTCCATGATATTTTAAAATCCCAAACCTGTGTATTTCTTCATTTGCATATCGCTACAGCTTATTATTTGCAAATTGCCAACTGTTGCCCTTTGCTCACTGCCAACTGCCCTTTGCCCACTGCCCTTTGCCCACTGCAAACTAATGCTTTGCCTCTTCATCCCCTACAGGCACATCTTGTGCTATAAAGTCTTGGCCATTTTTACCCTCTTTTGCATAATCATATGGCCAACGGTGTACTTCAGGAATCTCACCAACCCAGTTTCCATGACCCGGACGAATAGGTGTAGTCCATTCCAAAGTAGTTGCATCCCATGGATTCATAGTTGTTACTTTTCTACCTTTCCAAATACTATAAAAGAAATTTATTACAAATAGCAATTGTGCAGCAAAAACTATAATAGAAACAAAACTAATAAACTCATTTAGGCCACCAAACATTTTAAATGATTCCCAGTTTTGAAAATCATAATAACGACGAGGCATACCAGCAAGTCCCTCATAATGCATTGGCCAAAAAATTAGATACGCTCCTACGATGGTGATCCAGAAATGAATGTAAGCAAGTGTGTTATTCAAAAACCTACCAAACATTTTAGGAAACCAATGGTAAACCCCTGCAAACATTCCAAAGAATGAAGCAACGCCCATTACGATGTGAAAATGCGCAATTACAAAATAGGTATCATGTAAGTGAATATCCAATGCAGAGTTACCTAAGAAAATACCTGTAAGACCACCACTTATAAATAGACTTACAAAACCAATTGCAAATAACATGGCGGGTGTGAATCGAATATTACCTCTCCACAAAGTAGTAAGCCAGTTAAATACTTTAATGGCCGAAGGTACAGCTATAAGCAACGTGAGTAGTACAAAGAATGCGCCAAGGAAAGGATTTAATCCTGTTACAAACATATGATGCGCCCACACCAAGAATGCCAATATAGTAATAGCGAACATGGAACCAACCATGGCCATATAACCAAATATTGGTTTACGACTGTTCACAGATAATATTTCTGAAGACATACCCATGGCAGGCAACAAAATAATGTAAACCTCTGGGTGGCCTAAGAACCAAAACAAGTGTTGAAATAAGATGGCACTACCGCCTTCGTTTGGCAAAACTTTGCCGGCTACAACGATATCACTTAAGAAAAAACTTGTTCCTAAGTTTCTATCAAACAATAACAATATTGCTCCAGATAATAATACTGGGAAAGAAAGTACACCCAATACAGCAGTAAAGAAAAACGCCCAAATAGTAAGAGGCATCCTTGTCATGCTCATACCTTTTGTACGCATGTTTAAAACCGTAGTTATATAATTTAATCCCCCTAATAAAGAAGATACAATAAACAATGCCATACTTACCAGCCAAAGATCCATACCTATTTTACTTCCAGAAGCTGCATCGCCCAAGGCACTCAATGGAGGATATACTGTCCATCCACCGCTAGCTGGTCCTGTTTGCACAAACAAAGAAGAAGCCATAACAATAGAAGCCAAAAAGAAAAACCAATAGCTCATACAGTTTAGTAAAGGAGAAGCCATGTCTCTAGCGCCTACTTGTAATGGAATTAAAAAGTTAGAGAAAGTACCACTCAATCCTGCTGTCAATACAAAAAATACCAATATGGTTCCGTGCATTGTTACCAGCGCATAATAAAATTCTGGTGCCAATTTTCCACCTTTTGCCCAATGGCCTAGTAAATCTTCTAGCCAAGGAAAAGTGCTATTTGGATAACCCAATTGTAACCGGAACAAAACAGAAAACAAGCCTCCCACAATAGCCCAAATAATGCCCGTTACTAAAAACTGTTTAGAAATCGTTTTGTGATCTAAACTAAAAACGTATTTAGAAATAAACGTTTCTTTGTGGTGGTGTTCTCCATGATGTGCGTCATGATGTTCTACATGACCAATCGATACCTCATTTAGTGTTACTACGCTGCTCATCGTATTTATTTTAAACTTTTAAAATTATTTTTTTGTCGCTACTGTGTTTACTGCAAGTTTTACTGTGGCGGCTGTATCTGTAATCTTAGTAGGATCTTTATCTGGAAACAAAGAATAATACTCAGGTTTTTGAGATGCCAACCATTTCTTATAATCCTCAGGTTTTTCTACCACTATTGTACCTCTCATCGAAAAATGTCCAGCACCACACATTTGATCACAACTAATTTCATATACAAAATTAGGATTACCTGTGCGAACTTTCATGTCCTCTGTTGTATATTTTGGCGTAAACCAAAGTGTAGTAGGAATACCTGGTACGGCATCCATTTTCATTCTAAAATGATTAAGCCCCACATCATGAATTACGTCTTGTGCATTGATAACTAGTTTTACTGGAATACCCACCGGCAGATGCATTTCTGCAGGTACATGAATGTCATCCAAGCTATTTATATCATCAAAATCTACACCAAGTGTGTTGCCAGATGGCTTATTGTATAAACGATAATTCTTTTTGCCTAAAATACCATCTTTCCCTGGGTAACGCATTTCCCATGCAAATTGATGGCCTGTAATTTCTACAACTATAGCATTGTCAGGAGGATTACCTGTCATTTTAAACCAGTTAATTAAACCAAATACAACCAATACTGTTAAGAATATTGCCGGAACAGTTGTCCATAATAATTCTAATTTGGTACTATGTGCAAAAAAGAATGCCTTTTTACCTTTTTTCTCCTGATACTTAAATGCAAACCAAAACAACAATATTTGTGTAATGATAAAAATTACGCCCGTTACAGCTATGGTAAGATAAAGCATGAAATCTATTTTTTCTCCTTCTACTGATGCAGAACCTTGAGGAAAAAGTGTTTTCTTAAAGTACCATTCGTTGCATACGTAAACCCCTATTAAACCAAATACCAAGAAGGCTACCAATAAAAAACCATTGATCTTGTTGGTTTGTTTACGGGTTTGATCTTCGCCTTTTAGTACACTTACATACTCACTTGCTTTTGCAATTTGAAAAATGACTAAAAAAACCATTACCACAATTGCTATAATAAATACTGTTTTCATATCTGCTATTTTGACAAAAGGCATTCTACCATGAACGACTGTTTGTTTTTTTTATACTATTTCTGCTTAAATAAATTCAACAGATTTTTTAATTTTAAACCCAAACTACACATCAAGATAATAACTACAAACTTTTCAGAGTCCCAAGTCCCCTTTCGGGGGATTTAGGGGGCTACTACGTATGGTGTATCATACTTTCCTTCAAGAAAGGATGATTTTTTTGTAACAAAGAATGTTTAGAAAAGTACTGCCCAACACTCCACATAATAATACCGATGAATAAACAAGCCACACCAAATTCGAAAGGAAGCAGTTCTGCATTGCCACCCATTGTGCCTGGCATTACCATTTGATAAAAATCTATCCAATGTCCAAATATTATAAGTACAGCTACGAAAGTTACCATTGTCCAGTTTCTTTTTGAGCTCTTTCTCATTAATAATAATAATGGACCCAGAAAATTTACGACAAGGTTAAAAAAGAATATTCCTTGATACGGGCCACTCTTTGTTGCGGTACCTATTCTATCAATAAAGTACCTTGTTTCTTCTGGTTGATTGCTATACCAAATAAGCATATATTGATCGAACCATAAGTATGCCCAAAAAACGGAGAATGCAAACATAAATTTACCAATATCATGTAAATGTTCTTCTGTTACATATTCAAGCTCTCCTCTATTTTTAAGAAATATTACAAAAATTGCTATTAAAGAAAGGCCGGATACGAATGTGCTAGCAAATGTATACCAGCTATACATGGTGCTATACCAATGAGGGTCTATACTCATTAACCAAAGCCATGGTACTGTAGAGGCTACAGACAAACCAAAGAAGACAACATAATAAGATGCATATGTAAAATTGATATCAATCCATCGTTTTGCTTGTGCATGATCCATTTGTCCTTCATTGTCTGACTTTAAACTCAAAGACCTCATTTTACGACCCAATAGAATCCATAATAAAATAGATAACCCTGACCAAACCAAAAAGAATGTTGGATTTAAGAATCCATGCTTACCATTTAATATTTTATCGAAAGTTCCAGAGCCTTTTACATAAAGACTCGCATCTAACCAATGATAAATATCTGTGCGCCCACCCAAAACAATGGCCAATAAAATAACAAAAGTAATAAGACCAAGAATAGGCACTACACTAGATATGGCTTCTGGCACACGGCGCATAGCAACCTGCCAACCTCCCATTGCCAAAGTGGTAATACAAATAAAGAACATGCTCGCATTCACCGTAAGCAACCAATACACACTATTTTGTAACAATACTGCCCAAAATCTTGTACTGCTATCTCCACCATGTACACCTTCTACGTGAGCAGGGTGTGAGAATGGATGAAACATGATAAAGCCATAGAGCACCGCAAGTAAACCTGCAACAATAAGACCCCATGTCCATTTTTTATAGCTACCTGGTAATTGAAAATTATGATTCATCTAAAAAAATATTTATGTAAATGCTTTTGTTTTTCTTCTTATTATTTTTATCCTTTCTTCACTGCTGCTGTATCTGAAGCAGCCTTTGCTGTTTCAGGTTTTGGTTGCAATGTCCTTATGTATTTAATAATCATCCAACGTTGTGCCCTTGTAACTTGAGATGCATAGCTTCCCATTTGATTTCTACCATATGTAATGGAATGAAACATGGTACCATCAGCCATTTTTATATACATATCTGCGGTAAGATTTGCTACTGCACCAATATGACCAGCTGCTGCAATTGGACCATTTGCAACACCCGTAGCCCCATGGCAAATACCACAATTAATATTATACAGTCTTCCAGCTTCAGCCATTTGCGCCTTCGTAAGTGTAATACTATCATACGGGTTTTTTATTGTAGCACTCATTTTATAACCATTGCTATCATTGGGCAATGTATAGGGAAATAATTCTCCTCTTTTCATTGTACCATTTGGTGGCATACCTACAAAATAGATTTGATCGCCACCCTTGTTGAACATATCTGTTGTAAACTTTGTAGAATCTAGTTGAGCATAACTCTCTAGTGCACGGCTATAAGCCATATCTGGCATATAAATTTTACCTGGGTTACGACGTACTCCATCGCAACTTGCAAGCACAACAATTGCTAGGATTATTGTTACAGAAATATAATTAAATCGTTTCATTTATAAATTAAGTTAAAGCGTTGTTATCAATTAGTATCCAAGTTCTTCCCTGTATAATTTTTGCTCTCTATCATACCTTCCAATCCACCAACCAGTTTCGGCCACTTGTATATTTATATCAATAGCTCCAGCATTTTGTAAGAAACTTTGTAATTCATTTTCATTTGTCTTGTCTGTACATTCCACAACCATAACAAAATGATCGTCGGTTGCTCGGGCACTAAAATGGTGTTTTTTTACAAATGGCGATAACTGGCACAAATAACAAAAAGTAAGCACCATACCTACCGCAGCAAAAAGAACCGTAAGCTCAAACATAATGGGTATCCAAGCCGGTAATGCAAAATGCGGCTTACCTCCAATATTTAATGGCCAGTCTTTTGTAAAGACCCAACTTATAAAACTTAGGGCAGTAGTTGTTCCTGTTATTGCATAAATGAAACCTGCAGTATGAATGCTGGTTTCTCTTAATCCTAATGCGTGGTCTAAACCATGTACAGGAAAAGGCGTGTATACATCATGGATTTTGTAGCCTGCTTTTCTTACGTTTTTTACCGCAGGAAAAAGCACTGCTTCATCATCAAACGATCCTACCACAAATTTTTTTATTCCGCTCATAAATTTATTTTTTTTATGGGCCTTGCCCATACCCACCATGGGCTGCACCCATAGCTATTTAAATTAAACCCCTTCGGGGTATGCATTCAATCTAAATCAATTCTTAAAATTGCTATTTCCATCATTTTTTAAAATCCGCTCCAATCTCCTACTTGTCCTCCCCCTCCGGGGGAGATAGAGGGGGCTTTTAATGAGCATGCTCTACCTCTTCTATATAAAATTTTTCTGCATCTGCTCTTTCAATATCACTCATTTTTACCTTGTAATTTTCACCACTGGTTTTTAATACAGATTTTATTTCTGCTACCGCAATTACAGGGAAGTATTTTGCAAACAAGAAGAAACATGTAAAAAACAAACCGAAAGTACCAAGGTAAAAACCTATCTCGTAAATACTAGGGCTGTAATAAGTACTCCAACTTGATGGTAAAAAATCTCTGTAAACAGATGTAACAATAATTACAAAACGCTCGTACCACATTCCTATATTTACAATTATACTCATAAAGAAAGTTACCGTAATATTTCTTCTTAATTTTTTGCTCCAGAACAACTGTGGAGAAACCACATTACAGAACATCATCAAATAATAACTCCAGCCATAAGGGCTAAAAATATTTCCCCTGTTTTCGAAGAATGCATGCAACTCGTAAGGGTTTTGACCATACCATGCTATAAAAAGTTCCGTTAAATAGGCAACACCCACAATACTACCTGTAAGAACAATTACTTTATTCATTGCTTCAATATGACCTACCGTAATATAATCTTGTAGGTTTAATACCTTTCTTACAATAATTAAAAGTGTTTGCACCATTGCAAAGCCAGAAAAGATAGCACCCGCAACAAAATAAGGTGGAAAAATAGTTGTATGCCAACCTGGTACAATAGATGTAGCAAAGTCAAAAGATACAATTGTATGAACCGAAAGTACCAATGGTGTACTTAATCCTGCCAATACCAGCGAAAGTGATTCAAACCTCTGCCAATGCTTTGTACTGCCCGTCCAACCAAATGCAGCAATACCGTACATCATTTTGCGGAATTTTGTTTTTGCCCTATCTCTCACAGTTGCAAAATCTGGTAACAAACCAGAATACCAAAATAACAATGAAACAGTAAAGTAAGTTGAAATTGCAAATACATCCCACAACAATGGTGAGTTAAAATTCACCCATAAAGGACCTCTTGTATTTGGATAAGGTAAAACGAAAAATGCCATCCATACACGACCCATATGCCAAATTGGAAATTGCCCTGCACACATTACTGCAAAAATTGTCATAGCTTCTGCTGCACGGTTTACGCCTGTTCTCCAACCTTGTCTAAACAATAAAAGAATAGCAGAAATAAGGGTACCTGCGTGACCAATACCTACCCACCATACGAAGTTGGTAATATCCCAACCCCAACCGATGGTTTTATTCAAGTTCCACTGGCCAATACCGTAAGTTACCTCACGGTAGATGCTGTACACACCAAACATCAATAATGCTACGCTGATATAAAAACCAACGTACCAAAGCTTGCTCGGCTTCATCTCAATGGGGCTGATAATATCTACCGTTACTTGATGGTAATCTTTGTTACCATCAACCAGCGGTTCCCTTTGTTGCGATTCGTATTTGAGTAATGACATATTAAACTTTAAATCTTTTTAATAACCTATTTTATTTTTACAACAACCGATATAAAATACCTAGTCGTTACACAGCATATTTTTTAAAAATACAACCTTAGTGAGCCGCTTCAACTTTATGCTCTTCTTTCTTATGTTCTGCTGCTTTATGTTCTGCTCCACCATGATGCTCTCTTTCATTTCCGTTATTTACCTCTCTATCTGTATTTCTAATTTTTGCCAAATAACTTACGTTTGGTAATACGTGTAATTGCTCCATTACATAAAACGTACGATTTGTTTGCTCTACATTTCTTACTTTATAGATATCACTCTCTTTGTCGTTCATGTTTCCAAAAGTAATTGAGTTGCTAGGACAAGCCTGCGCACATGCTACTTTTACATTGCGAATAAGCGAAGGGTCCTGTTGTTTTTTTGCTTCTAATTTACTTGCTTGTAGGCGTTGAACACAGAAAGAACACTTTTCAATTACGCCTCTTGAACGAACCGTTACATCTGGATTAAGTACCATTCTTGTAAGGTCATCATTCATTTGAATGGTTACTTCATCTAAATCAGTTCCTACCAAAGGTTTTTGATTATCTGCAAAACTATCCGCACCATTGTAATCTAGCCAATTGAAGCGACGAACTTTATAAGGGCAGTTGTTCGCACAATATCTTGTACCAATACATCTGTTATAAGTCATTTGATTTAAACCTTCGCTGCTATGGTTTGTAGCTGCTACAGGACAAACATTTTCGCAAGGAGCATTGTCACAATGCTGACACAACATTGGTTGAAAAATTACATCAGGATTTTCTACACTTCCTGTAAAATATCTATCAATACGCAACCAATGCATTTCGTGTGCCCGTTGTACTTGAATTTTACCAACAACACTTACATTGTTTTCTGCATTACATGCTACTACGCATGCACTACATCCTGTACAAGTGTTTAAATCTATACTCATTCCCCATTTAGCTCCTGGTCTTTCATACTCAGGATAAGTGGTTGCATCTCTTACGTAATCTGTTTTACCAGTAGGCGTAATTAACTCTCTTTCATGCCTCGGTTCGGCTAAAACTTCTAACGGATCTTTGCGATAGCTTTCTAAATTTGTTTCGTAAACAACCGGACGACCTTCTGTAAAACCGTGAACTTGCGTTTGAGCAAGTGCATAAGTATCATCTGTCTTTACAACTGTAGCTACTGCATTGTATGAGAAAGTAGTGCCATCGAATCCAACAAATGGATAGGCGTTTTTGCCCGCCTTATAAGCTGCACGACCAATTCTTTCATAGTTAACCTCATCATCTTCGCTTGCACTAGAACGGCCATAACCAACAGCAATGGCAACTGTAGAGGCATTTAAGCCTGGAATAATTAATATAGGTAACTCAAGTACTTTACCATTTACCGTAATTTTTATTACCGGTTTCTCTGGATGTACTTCATATTTATCAGCATCTTTTTTACTATCGGGATTGGCAACATCTATTGCAAACAATGTTTTTGCCATTGATGGCGCTACCATTGCATAATTGTCCCAAGTTACTTTTGATATTGGATCTGGTAATTCTTGCAACCATGGGTTATTGGCTTGTGCACCCGTACCCATTCCAATTTTTTGATACAGTACCACTTCATACTCGCCTGCTTTTGCAACAGCTAATTTTGAAGTAGCTTCTGTTAGATTGCTTCCATTGTAAGTAGCGCCAGCTGTTGTAGCAGCTGTTTCAATAACACCATCTTGTAGTGCTTTATCCCAATTATTTACTGAGCCTAGTTTAGTAGCCCAATAATTTTTATAATAATTTTCATATGCATCTGTATCTGCAGGTACAGTGCCAGGTACAAAGGCTTTTGCCACACTGTCTTTTGGTATTACAAGCGCTGCAGCTGTTGCTGTTCCCCAAGTAAGAAGTGAAGTTTGAAATGGTCTTGTCTTAAATAATGGATTGATAAGCGGTTGAATAACGCTAACATAGCCAGAAACAGCCTCTGTATCTCCCCAGCTCTCTAACCAATGGTGCGAAGGCAAAATAAATTTACATTGCTCCGTTGTTTCGTCCATAGTTGTATTAAAAGATACACTTAATGGTAATTTAGCCAATGCTTCGCCGAATTTTTTTCCTTCGGAATAAGTGTAAACAGGATTACAATCGTAAACCATTACAGCTCCTACGGTACCCGCAGCCATATCTGCAGAAAGTCTTACCATATCTGCATCTATACCCTTACGAACATTGGAAGTAGCACCCCAATTAATTGTAGTACCATTTGCTCCTATTGCTTCGTTAATAGCATTTACTATTAATTGAATATTTACATCGTTGCTTCCACAAACAACCAAGGCGTTTCCTTTATTGGCTGCCAATTGTTTTGCTGTTTCTTCAATACCTTTTGTAAGTCTAGCATCTTTAAAAGCTGGTGCAGTTACTGCAGCACCTAATTTTGCAAGAATTGCTAATGCAACTCCTCCAGTTTCTGAAGGTTTATGTGTGTAACGATCATCTGCATTGCTACCCGTCATACTCATCATGCTCTCAAAATGTACATGGCGACTAAGTTCTGGCTTATCGCCATTTACTTTTTTTGTTTCTGCGTATTGCTTGCTAAATTCCGTTGGTGTAAGCCAAGTTCCTAAAAAATCAGCTCCAAGACTTACGATCATTTTTGCCTTATCGAAACGATACTGTGGCAATGCTCTTTTACCATAAGAAGCTTCGTTTGCAAGCAACATACCACTATAACTCACTGCATCGTATTGTACGTGGCGACTACCAGGGTATTTGGCTAAAAACTCACTAATTATTTGTAATGTAGAAGGCGAGTGTATGGTTGATGTAAGTAACACAAGCGATTTAGCTCCTAAAGTCGCTATGGATTCAGCTATTAGTTTATCAAAATTTTCGAAACTGGTAACTTCTTTATATTCTTTGCCGCTTTTTTGTAATGGGTGGCGAAGGCGAGTGGTATCATATAAATCTAATACAGAGGCCTGTGATTGTGCGCTAGTGGCTCCTTTTGTAAGAGAGGACAATTCGTTTCCTTCTATTTTAATAGGCCTGCCATCTCTTTGTTTTACAACTACACTTATTGCATCTCCTGCATTTACATAAGTAGAAGCGTAATAATCAGACACACCAGGAATAACCGTATCGGGTCTTTGAAGATATGGAACAGCTTTCTTTACGGGCATTTCGCAACTTGCAGCAATAGCAGCAGCTGCTGTACTAAAACCTAAATATTTCAAGAAATCTCTTCTGGGTGTTTTTGCATCCAATAAGCCTTTACCATCCAATTCTTCTAATGGAAGTAATTCTTCTTGAAACTCTTTTTCAGTAGATTGTTTGAATCTATCTGACTGGGTAAGGTCTCCAAAATTTTGCCAATACTGTTTGTTACTCATACTCTTTTGAAATGTGCTAATTAGCTAATGTGCTAACGTGCTAATTTTTTAAATTCAAATCTTTATTCAATTAGTTAATTCGCTAATTTTAATAATGGCATTTCTGACACTCGGTTCCACCAATTTTTTCTACGGTTACGCTATCCATTTTATGTGGATTTGGAACTTTTTTGCCATCTTTATTTACAACAGAATCCCTCATTTGCTCATGAAATTTTTCGTAGATGCTGTAAAATTTATTTCCGGTGCTATCTGCTTTGTTATAGAAATCCACTTTGCTTTCTCTATGGCAATTGATACACCAGCCCATACTTAAATCGGAGAACTGATATACTTCCGGCATTTCTTGGATATTACCATGACAAGTTTGGCAATTTTGTTTTCCAACTTTTACGTGTTGGCTGTGGTTAAAGTATACATGGTCTGGTAGGTTATGTATCCTTACCCATTCAATAGGGTGCGCACCATCTGGTATGCCATCTTTATTAGCATCTGGGTTGTAAGCTTGTTTTGTAACGTCCCATCCTGCATATGCATACAGCTTTTGTATCTCTGCAGTTCCGTTTACAGATGTTCCGTCTTCTTTAGTAATGGGCTCGCCTTTGTATTCTTTGATTGCTACGTGACAATTCATACAAACATTTACAGAAGGTATGCTAGCCTGCTTGCTGTCTTGAGATGCACCATGGCAATACAAACAACTTATTTGATTGGTGCCCGCATGTACTTTATGAGAATAATATATTGGTTGCTCTGGTTGGTAATTTTGTGAACGACCAAGGTTCATCCCCCCACCTTGTCCATTTATACCAGACATGGTTAGATACATACCTAAACCGGATAATAATAAGATACCCGTCATTAAATAAGTCTTATTTCTGTAAAAAGGAACAGGCTCACCACGACGTACGCCTTCTTTATCATCAGATAATTTACGAAGGTTGCTATTTATTTGTAACAATATAAATGCTACAACTGCTAGAATAAGGGTAAGGATACCAAATAATAAAGAATTGTCAGAGGCAGGTACACCATCTTTATCTGATCCTTTGGGTGGTTCTGGCGCTTTATACGTTTCTACATACTCTAAAATGGCATCTATCTCAGCCTTTTTCAAAGCAGGAAAAGCTGTCATTACAGTGGGCTTCCACTTTTCGAACAACGCTTTTGCATAGGGATCAGACGCAATCAAGCCAGCTGGATTGGCCATCCATTTGTATATATAATCTTTATCTGGTTGTCTTTCTCTTACTCCTTTAATCCAAGGACCAGTGTAATCTCCATCTGGTTTATGACAATTGGCACATTGCGCTTTAAAAAGTGCTTCTCCTTGTGCGAATGCGCTATTATTTGAGATAAAACCAACGAGAATAAGGGTTGCGATAAACCTAAAAATGAATTTTTTATATCGAATCATATAAATGGAGCCGGGTTTTTGGTAGAAAAGGGCTATTCCGTGCGCAAAAGTAAGACAGGATGTTGACAAACTATCAACATTTTATGTTTTTTTTAATATTTTTTATACTTACTTCACTCAAAAATATTGTATTTAAAAACCGATTGTCATCTTTTTGTAATCTATTTAAAAAAGAAAAAATTGTTTGTTATTGAATATGTTTTGCCAAATTTTTAAATGATTTTTGCGCCATGTTAAAAAAACTGCAAGAAAAGTGGAAAGTTAGTGGGCTAAATTTGCTGTTGATTATTGCCACATTTGCACTTGGTGGAAGTTTATGTGGTTATGTTGGAAGGAGGTTACTTGGCCTTACAGATATAGATAAAGGTATATGGTGGTTTGTACTTTATATATTAGTAATAACCCTTCTTTGGCCTATTGCCGTTATTTTAGTGAGTATTCCTTTAGGGCAATTTGCTTTTTTTAAAAAGTATTTACAAAAAATATATGCAAGGATCAGCGGAAGAAAGAAAATATAATTCCTCCTTTACCCCCTTTTGAGCAGGTTTGTATTGTAGGCTACCAATTTTAATATATTCATTATGAACATAGCCATATTTGCAAGCGGAGCTGGGAGCAACGCAGCAGTAATAATAAATACCTTGCCACAACTTTGTAGGAAAAAAAACGCATGCATTGCCTTGGTTGCAACAAATAACCCAAATTCTGGCGTCATTGGTATAGCGCAACATAATAATATTCCTGCCGAGATTCTTGCAATTAATAATAAAACCAATAAAGAACTTGCTGAAGCCTACTTGGTTTTACTGAAAAAATATTCTATTGACTTTATCATACTAGCTGGATACTTAAAAAAAATTCCTGATGCAGTTATTGCAGCTTATCCTCAAAAAATAATAAATATACACCCTGCTCTCTTACCTGCATATGGCGGCTCGGGTATGTATGGAATGCGTGTACACGAGGCTGTAGTGGCTGCCGGTGAAAAACAAAGTGGCATTACCATTCATTTTGTAGATGAAGTATATGACAATGGTAAAATTATTTTTCAAGCTACTTGCAATTTAAATGAAAATGAAACTGGAGAAAGCTTGGCAAAGAAAGTGCAAGAGTTGGAATATAAATATTACAGCAGCATAATTGTTGATACAATACTTTCTCAAATTCCTGTTAAATAAACAAACAACTTTGTTTTATTATCTTTTTGCGACGTAATATTACCTACCAAAAAATTTAACCGTTTGCGCATAATCTTTACTTTAATTCTTTTTGCATTAACAAAAATTGCAGCTGCACAAATTATGATAAGTGGCAATGTGCTCGACAAAAGCAAAATAAATTATGTAGAGGCAGTAAGAGTTATAAGCACCGGGGGTAAAATTGCCATTACCGATTCTTTGGGACATTATAATATTGTAGCCAATAAAGGAGACTCTCTTTATTTTGTATATAACAATAAACCTACACAAAAATTCCCTGTAAATACCATTGCCAATATTGCTCAGTTTGATATTTCTATTCACTTAAATATAAAAAGTGATTACAGGGTATTAAAAGAGGTAGTGGTATTTTCAAAAAGTTATAAAAACGATTCTTTTGAAAATAGGCAGCAGTACGGGGAAGTATTTTCTTTTCATAAGCCAAGGGTAGAAACGTCTATTGGGCCAGGCGGTAGTGTGGGAATGGATGCAAATGAACTCATCAATATGTTTCGATTTAAAAGAAACAAAAGACTAAAAAAGTTTCAAGAAAGGCTTGAAGCAGAAGAAAGAGAGAAATACGTGAACTACCGCTTTAATAAAACATTTGTAAGAAGGGTTACCCAGCTTAAAGGCGCATCATTGGATACATTTTTGGTTTGGTATCGTCCAACATACGAGTTTGTAAGTGGCAGCAGCGAAATTGAATTTAATCAATATATACTCAATGCATCATACCATTATAAAAAAATGATGCCGCAAGCTGTTCCTCTACCTGACAAGGTTTTACCAAAGGTTGATGCTAAGAAAGAGGAAGGGAATTGAAAGTTGAAAATAATTATAAATCTTTTGCGTAAATTTTTTTTATGCCTCCTTTACCGTCAGATACCACAATATAACTGTTGGTAGCTTTAGCCTCTAATTTTATTCTTTTTACAGCCCTATCCAAGGCTTGCATTATCTTTGGGGTAAGGTCTTCTTTCTTTTTTTTAATATTATTTACCATTAAAAATAATTTTATACAATTCAAAGTTAATGATTTCCTTTACGTCTGTCACAGATTTTGCTACCATCACATATTCAGATCCCGAGTTGTCTAGTAAATACCAATCGTTAACAATCGAAATATATTTTCCCAAATTTGTAAGCCCTTTCTCGTATCTACGTTTTATTGTTTCATCCGGTATATTATGTCCTCCTTTTTTCACACGATAGGCTACTCTTTCTATAGCCATTGAAGCACTTTCCAAATACACAAAAAACAAAGTTATATTAAAGCCCATTAATTTTGCTTTTTCTATTGTCTTTAAATAAGTTAATCCAGAAAGTGTAGTTTCAAAAGCAAAACTCGTTGTAGCGTTTATTAAATCATCTATTTTATGTAACATAATTTTACCTGCCGTAAAAGCCGCTTCTTCTACATTGTCTTTATTAATACCACGAGCTATTTCATCTGCATTTATGAATTCTGTTGTATCAAAAACCTCCGGCAATAGATTATAGGCAGCAGTAGTTTTTCCAGCACCATTACAACCTGCTATAATAAATAGTTCTGGCATTCTCGCATTGTTTTATTGATACATTGTTTAATTGTTGTTGTCTTCTTTTAATCTTCAAACACTTTTAAAAATAGCAATTATGGCGTTTTAATAATTCATTAAACGCTCTACCATTTCACCTAGCCTTCCATAAGCCATAAAATTTTTTTCCAGTTCTATATTAAAAGGAATAGGGGTATCCAAACTTGCACAGCGCATGACCGGTGCATCTAGTTTATCGAAACAATTTTCTCCAATCCATGCGGCTATTTCTCCGCCAATGCCCCCAATGAGTGAATCTTCATGCAAAATTAAAACCTTACCCGTTTTTTCTGTTACCATTTTTATGGCTGCATAGTCTAAAGGCAACAACGTTCTTAAGTCTAATATCTCTATACTAATATTGCTATTCTTTTCTGCATATTCCATTGCCCAATGCACTCCTGCGCCGTATGTAATGATGGTAATATCATTGCCATGTTGTACCTGCCTAGCTTTACCAATCTCTATTTCATAATATTCATCTGGTACTTGTCCACTCACACTTCTGTACAATGCTTTGTGCTCAAAAAACAAAACAGGGTTGGGGTCGTTTATAGCCGCAATCATGAGGCCTTTTGCATCTTCGGGTGTACTTGGGTAAACCACTTTAAGCCCAGGAGTATGTACAAACCAAGCTTCGTTGCTTTGGCTGTGAAAAGGTCCTGCGCCTACACCGCCTCCAGTGGGCATGCGTATTACAACGTCTGCATTTTGCCCCCAACGGTAATGAATTTTTGCAAGGTTATTTATTATTTGGTTGAAGCCCACCGTTGCAAAATCTGCAAACTGCATTTCCATTACTGATTTAAATCCTTCTAAACTTAAACCCAAAGCGCTGCCTACAATAGCACTCTCACACAAAGGTGTGTTGCGCACCCGAGCTTTGCCAAAAATTTCTACAAAACCTTCTGTAACTTTAAATGCACCACCGTACTCGGCAATATCTTGCCCCATTAAAATGAGGTTCTCATGCTTTTGCATAGATTGTTTAAGGCCGTCGGTTATTCCGTTTATGAACTTTTTGCTTGTTGCGGGTTTTAAAGTTTCGGGTTGCGAGTTTATTGTAGACTCGGCGTTATTAAGAACTCGTAACTTATAAACATCCGCTATTTCCTCTGCAGTATTGGCTACAATTTTACCAACTTTATTTGCCTCTTGTAATTCTGTTTCTATATAAGATTTTGTATCGGCTTTTATTTTTATTATTTCCGCTTCACTCAATATGCTTTCTGCCATAAGCCATGCTTCGTAATTTCTTACAGGATCTTTTTTCTCCCATTCTGTAAACAAAGCAGGTGGTACATATTTTACACCGCTTGCTTCTTCGTGCCCACGCATACGAAAGGTCATGCACTCTATAAGATAAGGCTTTTGGTTTTTTATACAATATGAACGAATGCCTTTTATGGTATCATACACTTCCAATAAATTGTTGCCGTCTATTCTTACACCCTCCATGCCATAGCCTTTGGCTTTGTCTACTAAATTTTCGCAACGGTATTGTTCATTTACCGGTGTGCTTAGGCCATAACCATTGTTCTCTATTACAAATATTACAGGTAAATCCCATACTGCTGCCGTATTAAGCGCTTCATGAAAATCACCTTCGCTTGTACCTCCATCTCCCGAAAAAGCCAGTGATACTTTTTGCTCATTTTTTAATTTGTATGCAAGTGCCACACCATCTGCTATGGCTAGTTGTGGGCCAAGATGCGAAATCATACCGCATATATGATGCGCTTTGCTACCAAAATGAAAACTACGCTCTCGCCCTTTGCTATAACCTTCTTTATTGCCTTGCCATTGCATAAACAATTTGCTAAGGGGCATATTTCTACCGGTAAAAACACCCAGATTCCTGTGCAAAGGCATTATCCACTCATCTTGTTGCAAGGCTGCTGTAGCACCAACAGATATTGCCTCTTGCCCAATACCGCTAAACCATTTGGATATTTTGCCCTGGCGTAATAGCAATAACATTTTCTCTTCTATCATGCGAGGAAGTAAGATAGATTTATAGAGTGCTGTGAGTTGTTCGTTTGATAAATTGTTGCGTGAAAAATTCATACTGCGAAGATAGAGCGTTGTAATGTATTTTAACAAAGACTTCTAGGTTTCTTGTGGCTAAAATTCAGCTTTATAAAACAAGTACATTTTTCTTTAAGCGCTTATTCCAACATGATAAGTATGTAAATAAATTTGAGTTTTGAATTGATTATTCTTAATTTCATATTGTATTTTTTATTAATGCTTATTTTGCAAATAAATCGTTATGCAACCAGAAAATAATCCAAACAACAACTCCTTTGTAATTTCTTATTTAAATTTACGAATAGCCTTGGGCTTTGTAGGTTTTTTTCTTCCCATTATATTGGTTATTGGTACATGGAGTTTTGCAGATTGCACGCAGGTACAACCATCTATTAGCCATTACTATTATACCGTAATGGGTAATTATTTTGTAGGCTCGCTTTGCGCTGTAGCCATGTTCTTGTTTTTTTATAAAGGAGTAGATAAAAGAGATAGCATTGTTGCAAATTTTGCTGCGGTGTTTGCACTCCTCGTTGCTTTTTTCCCAACTGATCCTTCTGGTAGTTCTATTTGTCAATTTGTAACAAATAACCGAACCAGTTCTGTAAATTATATACACTATACAGCGGCGGGTTTATTGTTTAGCAGCTTTGCCTATTTTTCCTTGGTTTTATTTACCAAAACAAATCCTTCAAAAGCTATGACGCACAATAAAAAAATAAGAAACAATATTTATAAAACCTGCGGGGTCATTATTGTTATTTGTATTGTTCTAATTGGCATTTACAATTTAGTGGACGGGCTAGAGGAAAAATTTGCAAAGTACAAGCCCACATTGGTGTTTGAAAGTATTGCACTTTTTGCTTTTGGCTCCTCTTGGATTGCAAAAGGTGAAATGTTTTTGAGTGATAAATAATGTATTTTAAAGTAAAATTAAAAAGGCCGGAATTGCTTCCGACCTTAGTATCACAGGATATCAACTAGTTGTGTAATGTGATATTGGGTAGTTCCGTTTCTTTTCCTTTTCTCACTTGTATATTCGTTATGGTTGTATCAAAATAACCATTAGATCCAATGAATTTTATTGTATAGATACCCTCTCTTAAGCCGCTTATTTTATATTTTCCGTCATTCTCTGGAATAGCAGAAGCAGAGTCAATAGCATTAAACACTTTCACAAACGGTAAGGCTGCTCTTGGGAAAACTTTACCTTCTATCTTGCCGAATTGCTTCATCGAAAACACTTTCAAAAATGGCTTTAAATAATATCGCCCATTTATAAATTTTATAGACTCACATACATCAAAATCCAACCAAATAGCACTTTGTCCAACAGCAATTTCATCTTCACACTCCTTATGAATCTTTACATATACATAATTCGTTTGTCCAGCCAACAAGTTTAAAGAATACGTAATACCATTCTTTACAACCGAATTATTGGTGCCCAATGTTATCCTTATTTTCCTAATGGCCCCAGCTGGTATATTTCCAGTGGCTAGCAACGTATCTATACCATTTCTTAATTTCAAAATATTGTAAATACCAGGTCTAATAACAAGTGTATCCCATTTGCCATAAGCGTCGTTGTGCTGGTGGTCATCATCTGCATCATCGTCGTTGTCTCCATGATCATCATCATCTTGCTTGCTCGAAGTATCCATTTTTACTTCCACAAAACGGATGTCAATAAAAACAGAATCGTATTGACAAGGATCGTCTGTAAGATAAACAGATAAACTTCTTGCTTGTTGCCCAGTGCCCGTTGCATCTACTTGTTTTTGGCAAGCAGATAAAATGGCAATAATACTAAGGCACAGAATGGAGATTGATAGGATGGAGATTTTAAACTTTTTCATACATTTTTTTAGTGAAGTGAAGGCTAGGATTGTTTCTTAGCATGTATTAAATAATAAATCAAAAATGTAGAATTGAGCGATAAAAAGTATAAAATATGTTTGGAAGAACAGAGCAAATAAAAAGCCAAAAAATGTTAAAGGCCTTTTAAAGCTCAAAAGTTGCATTGTTGTATTTCTTAATACTACTAAAAAAATGGAGGTTCAATTGTTGTAACAATAACTATTGAAGGAAGTTATAATTAAATGTAAGTGAGTATTGCCTAAAATTATTATTCATCATTTAACATTAAAAAATAATTTTTGCTTAAAGGGGTTAACGAACTTATTTGCTTTTATTTCAATTGATAGGTTTTTAAATAATTTATTCTTTTTACTAGTGATAATCAATTATAATTTAATTTTTTATCTATTGTAATTTAACTGCTATGCCCAAACAGGCAGAGAATTTAAGATTAAAAAAAATAAGTTCTCCATAAGGCGCAATATTTGAACTAACAAAATAGCGTAACCCTACAAGCGCCTTATATGCTATAGGAGCAGGTAATATTTGAGAACCAGCCTCTGATCCATCATCATATGTATAACTACCTTTCCAAAGTGTAGCTCCAATTGAAGCTTTGCTGTATGGGTCTAATTTATCTTTTATATAAAAATGATAACTAGTGGAAATAAGAAGATACTTTTAGCAAGGATGCAACATTATTAAGAGCCCCAAGTCCAATTTGCAAAACCTGCGATTTCTTTTTTAAAATGGGCGTACCGTCAAACGCTTTTAATGGTTTAATGGCCTCTAATACTTGCCTTACTTGACAATCTGCATTTTTATTAATTGTGAAAACGACTAATAGTATTGCTATTATTTTATTACCATGCATTTAAACGGTTTTAATATTACAATTTGTAATACAATGGCTTTGCCATTGCAATCTAAATACAAGACTATTTTAAATACCAATTAGTTCACATTAAAAAAGAAATACTGGATTTGGAAAACGTAGTTTGCTTTTAAACGTAGTTTTGTAATAAAATGCTTAACTACTATATTTGTTCAAATCATATATCACCGTCATATTAACATCAAAACATGGAAAAAATAAAGCTTAGTACACTTGCTGAAACATTGATAGGATCTGAAATCGTAAAACTGGGTGGTATTATTAAAGACAAGATAAGCAAGGGGGAAAGTATTTATAATTATACCATTGGCGATTTTGACTCTTCCCAATTTCCTATTCCTGCTTTATTATTACAAGAAATAAAAAATGCATACGAAAATGGATACACCACTTATCCAGTAGCAGACGGCGAAGCAGATTTAAGAAAAGCTGTAGCAGGTTTTTTAAAAAACAATGAGGGATTGGATTATGGAATAAACGAAATTTTAATTGGCGCTGGCGGAAGGCCCCTTATTTATGCATTGTACAGAGCCATTGTAGATAAAGGAGATAAGGTTATTTACCCTGTGCCTAGTTGGAACAATAACCATTACACGCATTTTACCGAAGGTGAGCATATCATGATTGAAGCTACCAAAGAAAATAATTTTATGCCCACGGCCGACCAAATACGCCCGCATGTAAAAGGTGCTTCGCTCATTGCATTGTGTTCTCCACTAAACCCAACAGGTACTGTATTTACAAAAGAAGGATTAGAAGCTATCTGCGATATTATTTTAGAAGAAAATGCCAGCCGTGCCGCTGGCGAAAAGAAATTGTATTTAATGTACGATCAAATGTATTGGACCCTTACATTTGGCGATACTGTGCATTACAACCCAGTTGCGTTACGGCCAGAAATGAAGGCATATACCATATTTATAGATGGGATAAGCAAAGCTTTTGCAGCTACAGGTGTACGGGTAGGTTGGAGTATGGGGCCGGCTGAAGTTATAGCAAAGATGAAGTCCATTAACAGTCATGTAGGTGCATGGGCCCCTATGGCAGAACAAAAAGCAGTTGCAAAATTTTTAGTCCAAGAAGACGAAGTAAGTGCCTATTTTTTACATTTTAAAAAGGAAGTAGATTATAGGCTGAGCGCCATATACAATGGATTTGAACAATTAAAAAATGCAGGTCATGCCGTAGATGTCATTTCGCCTCAAGCGGCTATTTATCTTACCGTACAAATTAACTTAGTAGGCAAAAAAGTAGGAGATATAATTTTGCAAACGCAAGCCGATGTAACAGCATATATATTAAATGAAGCCAAGCTTGCTATTGTACCTTTTAACTGTTTTGGTGCTGGTACAGAAAGTAGTTGGTATAGAATTAGTGTAGGCTGCGTAAAGAAAGAGGAAATAAATGAAATGCTAGAAAAGCTAACGCTTGCTCTTCAAAAAGTAGAAGTTTAATTAATTCTTATTATTGAAAAAAACAAAGGGCTTGTTTAATTTTTTTTGACGGATCAGTTTTTTAATTTCTACTTGCTTTGTTATAATCTTGTATCGATTGAGGTCTATAATTTCATGCGCCTGTACAAAATTATCCAATCTTTCTGTCGTAAAAAGTAATTCGTTTAATTGCATAACTTCTCTATCAATATCTTGCTGCGACATTAACCGTTGCCTAAACAATACCAATAAATCTCTATTAGAAGTCATACGAAATTGTGTTTATTTATAGCCGACCATTCCAGTGCAACCACAAGTACTTTTTTTTGTTGCAGAACAACCAGTAGCCACTAAAGCTACTGCAATAAGTGCCAATGATGCTATTTTTATAATCTTTTTCATAATCTAATATAGCATAATAACGTAGTTCACTCAAAAAAAGTTTATAATTGGGCATAAATTTTTCAAACATTAACAAAATCAGAACATATAAAAGAGTGCTTCTTGCCCCATTGGATTGGGGTTTAGGCCATGCAACACGTTGTATTCCTATCATAAATGAATTAATTACAAATGAATATGAAGTATTTTTAGGTGCAGATGATCAAACAGCTGCTTTACTACAAAAAGAGTTTCCTACAATAAAAATTATTCCGCTAGAAGGTTACAAGGTTACTTATGGTAGAAATAGAAAATTATTTTTTATAAAAATACTTTCGCAGTTTTTTAAAATAAACAGCGCTATTAAAAGGGAAAATATTTGGTTAAGCGAAACAATCAAAAAGCATACAATAGATATTGTTATATCTGATAATCGCTTTGGGCTTTATAATAAAAATGTTCGCTGTATATTTATAACACATCAGTTAAATATAAAAACAGGTAATTGGTTAACAGAAAAAGTTGCCCAAAAAATAAATTACAACTACATAAATAAATTTGACGAATGTTGGGTACCAGATGAAATGGGTGAAAAAAATCTTGCTGGCGAACTTTCTCATCCTACAAAAATTCCGACTACTCCTATCAAATACATAGGAACACTTTCCAGATTTACTCATAGGGAAACCACTAAAACAATAGATTTGGTCGTACTTCTATCTGGGCCAGAACCTCAACGAAGTATTTTTGAAAATATATTGCTAGAACAAATGAAGTATCTTAAAATAAATATGGTACTAGTAAGAGGGCTTCCATCTTTGGCAGCAGAACTTGCAACTGAGAATACACAAATTAAAATTATTAATCATCTACCAGCTGCAGCGCTAAACAAATTAATATCTTCGGCAAAACTTGTGCTTGCCAGAAGCGGCTATTCTACTGTAATGGATCTTGCTATTTTACAACAAAGAGCTATTCTTGTACCTACACCAGGGCAAACAGAACAAGAATACCTTGCTCAATATTTATCAGAAAAAAAGTATTGCATTTCCGAAAAACAAGATGGATTTAATTTACAAAACAGTATAGAAAAGGCAGAAAAAATGCTATTTGTTTCGTTTCCTTCTTCAAAATATAATGTATTAAAAGATACCATTAACTTGTTGTAAAAAATATTCCTTTGCTGTTTTTATCATTGCTACCTATTATACTTCCTGCTCCATCTGCATAAAATAAAATCAAAAAATGTGGGGCTATTGTTTGCATTGCATCAATAATAAGCGAATACCCCCCTTTTCCTTCGCATAGAAGGATGGACTGTACCTTTTTATCCTTTGCAACATGCAAGATTTTATTATGAGAAAACTCAGCGTCATCAATATTTATTTTTACAATAGTTGCTTTTGCTATTGTAAAAATTTTTAGCGCTGCTTCTATCTGATGTGTTTTGCCAACAATTAAAATATTTAACAGATTTACATTGGATATATTATTTTCTTTTAATAGTCTATTTTTAAATTTTCTTGCTTGCTTTCCCGCAGCAATAACAAAATGCATAAGTGCTCGTCTAGTACTATTATTACCGTAATGTTTGTCTACAAAGCGTTTCATAGCTCCATAAAAATGGGTTATATACGAGGCGGATTTTTTTTGCGTACTTTCTCCTTTAAAATGCACTATGGTATTTTCTCCTAAATAAT
Source organism: Ferruginibacter sp. (assembly GCA_031430735.1). GTDB lineage: Bacteria > Bacteroidota > Bacteroidia > Chitinophagales > Chitinophagaceae > Ferruginibacter. The sequence continues at coordinate 89,756 of JANPCB010000009.1, forward strand.
AATTGCTTAAACCCGCTTTTATAATTCTGTATGAAAGATCAATATCCTCTCCATACATAAAAAAATCTTCGTCAAACCCTTTCGTAATTTCAATGGCTTTTTTCGTTAGCATCATAAATGCACCCGCAAGTACTTCTACTTTATTGTTTTGTTTTTCTGGCAAATGCCCTGCATAATATTGTGCAAATATGGTAGAATTTGGGAAGATTTTATCTAACCCCAGCATTTTAAAAAAACCGGCTGCAGGTGTAGGCAAACAACGCTTGCTTTCTTTTAAAAAAATACCACTACCGTCTATCATACGAACCCCTATGGCGCCACAATCCGAATGCTTATCAAAAAAAGAAAGACAATTGGTAAAACAATCCGCTGGCACAATCGTATCTGGATTCAAAAATAATATGTGTTGCCCCTTTGTGCGGTTTAATACACTGTTGTTTGCTTTTCCAAAACCAACATTTTCTTTATTCCATATAAAATTTACTGTAGGAAATTTTGGTTCTAAATATGCTTGGCTTCCGTCTGTTGAATTATTGTCTACTACAAATATTTCTGCATCAATTCCAGTACACGCTTTAGCCACGGATAGCAAGCAATGTTCTAGAAAATATTTTACATTATAATTTACGATGATGATAGAAAGTTGCATGCTTATACGAATTACGAATATTTATTTGGGTTTACAAAATTGTAGTTGAAGAATTGCGGGCATGTCGGAGAATTAGGGGTTTGAAGGGTTGAAAGTTGTTGAAGGGTTGAAGGGGGTTTAAGGGTTTAGGGGTTTAGCAGGTTTAGGGGTTTAGTTAACAATATAGTAGTGGGTAGAACTTCCTTTTAACCTTTGAATGAAGGAAACAAGTAATAATGTGTTCGTTTTTTTAAACAAATATCAGACGCAGCTAAAAAATTAATGTAATTTTTTATTGATTATCATATAGTTACAGGTGTTCGTGTAAAATAAGTTCAGTTATTGACAAGAAATCAACATTTTTATTCCTACTTTTGCGCCTCAATAAAAACAAGCTACGGGGATAGCCGCAGCCTCACTTAAACAAAAAAAACAATGAGCAAATTACATTTCACCACAAAACATGCTAACGAGGCTACCGTTACACACAACTGGTACGTTGTGGATGGTACTAATCAAACCGTGGGTCGCATGTGTGCTAAGATCGCAGCGATACTTAGAGGTAAGAACAAAGCCTATTATACTCCCCATGTAGATTGTGGAGATTACATTATTGTTACAAACTGCGAAAAAGTAGTTTTTACAGGTAACAAAATGGATGACAAAGAGTATTTAACTTTTAGTGGTTACCCAGGTGGCCAAAAAGGGGAAGCAGCAAAAAATCTCCTAAAGCGTCGTCCAGAAGTAGTAATAGAAAGAGCTGTAAAAGGCATGCTTCCTAAGAACCGTCTTGGTCGTCAGATGTACAAAAAACTATTTGTATATGTAGGAGCAGATCATCCTCATGGAGCTCAAAAACCACAAGATTTAAACTTTAATCGTAAATAATAAAGGACGACGGGCAACAGACACCGGATTGTAACAAACTCGAAACACTGAAACCCGAAACCCGAAACTATAAATAATATGGAAAAGCAAAAAAACGCAGTAGGTCGCAGAAAAGCAGCTGTTACACGTGTTTTCCTTAGCAAAGGCGAAGGCACAATTACAGTAAATGGAAAAGATTATAAAACATATTTTCCGCTGATTTACCTACAAAATCAATTAGAAGCTCCTCTTAAATCTATAGAATCTGCTGATAAATTTAACATCGTTATCAATGCTACAGGTGGCGGTGTAAAAGGTCAGGCAGAAGCAGCAAAACTAGGCATTGCTCGTGCATTGCTAGAAGTAAATGCTGAATTTCGCCCTATTTTTAAAGCGGCTGGTTTCTTAACACGTGATTCTCGTATCGTAGAGCGTAAAAAACCAGGAAAGAAAAAAGCAAGAAAATCATTCCAGTTCAGCAAACGTTAATAGGAAAGATAATAGAAGCAAGACACAAGATGTTAGATTTTATTCTTTCTGTATTGAGTCTCTTTTTTCAAGCATCATAATTTTTAAAAATTACTTTAATAATAAACAATGGAAAATACTTCCTTACAACAACAGCTACTAGAAGCAGGCGTTCATTTTGGTCACCTTAGAAAAAAATGGAATCCAAAAATGCTTCCTTACATCTTTGCAGAAAAGAAAGGTATTCATATCATAGATCTTAACAAAACAGTAGAGGGGTTACAAGAAGCTGCTGCTGCACTAAAAGCGGTAGCTCGTAGTGGTAAGAAGATTATGTTTGTTGCTACTAAAAAGCAAGCAAAAGAAATCGTACAAGAAAGCGCTAAGCGTGTAAACATGCCTTTCGTTACAGAACGTTGGTTGGGTGGAATGCTTACCAATTTCAATACTGTTCGTAAGAGTGTAAAGAAAATGCAAAGCATCGAAAAGATGCTAGGCGATGGTAGTGCGGAGAATCTTAATAAAAAAGAAAGATTAACCCTTACTCGTGAAAAAGAAAAGATGGAAAAAGTATTGGGTGGTATTGCAAATATCAGCCGTGTACCCTCTGCTTTATTTCTAGTAGATATCGGGCATGAGCATATTGCGCTAGCAGAAGCAAAGCGTTTAAACATTAGCACATTTGGAATGGTTGACACCAATTCTGATCCTAATAAAGTTGATTTTGCTATTCCTGCAAATGATGATGCTACAAAATCTATTGCTATTATTGTTAACTATATCACAGCAGCTATTGCAGAAGGTCTAGCAGATCGTCAAAGCAGCAAAGATGATGAGAGCAATGATGAAACAGAAGAAAGCGCAGAAGCAAAAGCAGCACGTTTTGAAAATAAGCAAGACGGTGGTGATGATAGAAGACGTGGTGGTGGACGTGGTCCAGGTGGCCCTGGTGGTGCTGGCGGTGCTCCAAAACGTAGAGTAGCAGGCCCTGGTGCTGGTGGAAGAAGACCAGCTGGTAAGTAAGCATATTTGATAGACAGTAATGATTGTGTTTTACTGTTGTTGCCCAAACAAAGGCAATAGCATCAATCAACATCGTAGTGTCACTCACTTGTACAGCATACCATTATTGAACATTTTTTAAAAACATTAAAATAAAAATCTCCCCAAAGCGTAAAGTACACAACTTTCTTTTGGGGATTTTTGGAGGATATTAAAATGAGTGCAACAATAACAGCAGCAGAAATAAATAAACTACGCCAAGCCACAGGTGCTGGTATGATGGATTGCCGTAAAGCGCTTGTAGAAAGCAATGGCGAATTTGAAGCAGCCATAGACTGGCTTCGCAAACAAGGGCAAAAAGTAGCAGCAAAACGCAGCGACCGTGAAGCGAAAGAAGGTGTTGTAATTGCAATGACAACTGCCGATAAAAAAGCAGGTATCGTACTTTGTATTAGTTGCGAAACTGATTTCGTAAGTATCAATGCGGACTTCGTAGCTTTTGCACAAAGCATAGCAGATGCAGCTATTTCAAACAATGTAAAAAGCTTAGAAGAACTTAGCAGCGTTGTAATAAATGGTGAAAAGGTTTCTGATATGATAAACGATAAACTTGCCGCTATCGGAGAAAAAATAGAAATCACAAAATTTGAAAGAATAGAAGCTCCGTTTGTAGCAAGCTATATTCATGGCGCAAACAGAATGGGTGTTTTAGTAGGTATGACACATGAAGCCCCTGAAGCAGGTAAAGATGTTGCCATGCAAATTGCGGCAATGAATCCGTTAGCAATTGATGAATCTGCTATTGATGCAGCAACCATAGCTCGTGAGAGAGAAATTGCCATTGAGCAAATTAAAGCTGAAGGAAAGCCCGCTGAAATGGCAGAAAAAATTGCCGTTGGTAAAGTAAATAAATTCTTAAAAGATAATACTTTGCTTGCTCAACCTTTTGTGAAAGACAATGCAAAATCTGTAGCAGATTATTTAAAGGCTACCAATGCAGATCTTAAACTTACCGATTTTAAGAGAGTAGCTTTAGGCTAGTACTTCTTTTTATATTTTTATTGAAGCCCTCGATTAGTTCGAGGGTTTTTTATTGCCCGTATTTGCAATATGTATGAAATCATTTTGTTGATGTCCATTTATAATCAACATGCCCAATAAGGTTGAATCACTGTATAATCTTACGCATTTTCAATTTTCGTATAAAGATTGTAACGCTTATTACTCCTAATTTTCTTCTTACTATTCTTTGACTGCGTATCACAAAAAATGCCCTATCCATTTCTGAATAGGGCACTAAGAATATATTCCTTTATTTCTTTTGCCTCAACACTTGTATTATTTTATTTATTACCTCATCATTGGTAACCAATCTTACAATATAACTACCATTTGCTAATGTACTTACATTGATTGTTTCTGTTTGGCCAGTATTGGTTATTCTTTGTTGGCTTAACAATTTACCATCCATAGACAGTAGGCTAAGTGTAGCCGCTTTGTTTATCATGCTACCGGTAAGCGTTATGTTTACCATATCTATTGCCGGGTTTGGATAAACGGTTACTGTACCTGCTTTACCAAAAGTTACTTTGCGAATCTCACTATAACTTATTGAACCATCTTTATCTATCGTTTTTATGCGGTAGTAATTGATGCCTGCTACTGGTGTACTGTGTACTGCATCGTAAATTCCACTGTTGTTTGTATTGGCTGCTACAGTGGCTATGGTTGTATTAAAATTTCTGCCATCTGTACTTGCTATTGCTTCATACCTTGCTACATTTATTTGATCGCTTACCTTCCATTGCAAGTTTACTTGGGTACCTTTTGGCAAAGCCGTAAAGCTTGTAAAATTGATTGGCAAAACACCAAACCAGGTTAATTCATACGTTGCTGGGGTTGGGTCTTTTTTACCAAATGAATTTACAAACGAATACTGAAAGCTTGTTGATATAAACCCAACAGTTGCAGCTGTAAACTTTATTTGTAAAAGTGAAGGATTAAAATTGTCTATTTGATCGCCAGAATAAAGCAGTACACCATTATAATAAAGTTCTGAATTACTAGGAACCGCATCAAAAATAACAGATTTAGATGTAATGGTACAACCAGCAGGGCAGTCAACAGGGTCGCTTCCGCTCAATATAGGAGGATTAGCACCTCCATTTAAAGTTTTAAATTGACCAACTGTAGGTTGTGTGATAGGCGTGGAGGAATTGTCTGATTCAGGTATTGGAATTATAGATAACGTAAGCGTTGCTGTTGCACATAAATCTGGCCCCGAAGTGCAGGTAGCAACAATTATGATTGGTATATCACAAATTCTGTAAGTTAACACATCTGTACCTGCATATCCAGGATTGGGTGTATATTCAATTTGCCCGTTAATGGGGTTGACAACAGCCGTTCCATTCAAAGGAGCAACCGTAATGGTTGGTATGGTTAATGGATTATTATCTGGGTCGCTGTCATTATCCCTAACGCTGGCATACAATTTCTGGTCCATATTGGCACTCTCTACATCGTTCACAGCAATCGGTGCGTTATTAACCGGATTTTGAACTGTTATAGTTACTGTTGCAGGTGCAGATGTTTGCGGCGTAATTCCATCATCTATTACAGTATATGTAAATGTTATTACTCCAGTAAATCCTGTTGCAGGGGTTAAAGTAACGGTACCATCATTGTTATTTACCAGTGTTCCAGAGCCGCCGGGGCTAAGTGCACTTAAATTAGTTACTGTTAATGTACCATTTTCCGGATCGGTATCATTACCAATCAGATTTATTGTATTTGAATAACACGGAAGAATGGTTTTCGTTTCGGGATTTGCTACTGGAGGTCGGTTAGTAACTGTTACGATTAATCTTGCTATGTCGCACAATGGACTTCCACACGGTGGGACTGGTTCACAAAGAGAATAAAATAAAGTATCGTTACCTGTAAAGCCAACATTTGGTGTATAAACAATGTTGCCGCTTCCATCAACAGTGGCTGTACCACTTAAAGGTGCCGTAGTAATAGAAACAGTTGAAGTTACAACCGCTCCTTCTGTGTCGGTATCATTTGCTTTTACATTAATGGTTTGCACTACTCCGCTTAAAGCACCGGCAGGTGCATCGTTAACCGCATCAATGGGTCCGTTGGTAATATTAATATAAACAGTAGCTGTATCTCTTAAACCACCGGTATGGATAACCTCATAGGTAAGCGAACGCACACCATTAAAGGATGTTGCAGGAGTATAATTAACAACACCTGATGCATTAATAGAAGCAGAACCTGATGCAGGGAAAGTCAAAATTGAATAGGTTACAGCACCAACAATTGGGAAAAAATCATTCGTAGCTGTTGCAATATTTACCGCTACACCATTTTGCGTTGTTGCCGTATCGGGCATAGCCATTGGGGCACGGTTTGGTATGGGGCCACAAGAAACGCCGCTAGGTATGATGCTTGTTACAGTAATACTTGGTCTTAAAGCTCCGCCTGATGTAACAGTCATTGAAACTGTTTCAGAAGCAGCAGCGGTTGTGATACTCCTCACACCTATACCACCATAATATGGACCGTCAGCGCCATTAGGAGTACTTGAAGTAGCCCCGCCAAAAAGAGTAGCACTTCCTGTCCAGTTATTACTAACACTACTATAAGCTGCCACCTCATTACCACCGTTTACAGAATAGCCTGTTACAAAAATTCCCTGATCACCAGCTGTGAAAGCAGCAGTGGCGGAAGCGGTGGTTGGTGAATTAAGTGTGGAACCAGAAATATTTGGTGATACAGCATTTCTCACGGTTGTGGTTTGATCCACATTTTGATAAACTGCAGCATATACAACATAACCAAAATAAGTTTCCGTCCCCGCCGCCATATTAACTATCAGGTTGCTGCCAGATGCAGCGATAATACCACTTTGTTTCAAATAGAAAATAAAAGAATAAGCTCTGTTGTTATCTGTACGATTCACAGATAAGGAAGTAAGCGACTGCCCTCCCCATGTGACTGTTGGCACAACTCCGGCTGTATTTGGTCCTCCAGCAGAAATGGCTACAACTAATAACCGGTTGGGGCCGGCATTTATAGGATATGCAGTGGTGTTTGTAAGATTAGTACCTCCAGTGTTAACGGGCCTTGTATAGACTTTTGACCATTCATTACCACTAACCTCCGTTGCACTAGCAGAGCCCACTTGAAAGGTACCTCCATTACAAGCATCGTTGGTAACCGTAACGGTTACGGTTGCAGTATTATAACCACCGCTTCCATTGGTTACCCGGTATGTAAAATTATCAGTTGGCCCGCCAAAATCGGCATTGGGCACATAGGTAATGGTATTATCTGTATTAATAGAAACCCGGCCATTAGCCGGGCCGGCTGTAATTCCAATAACGGTTAATCCAACAGCATCATTAGCCAATACATTAAAGGTACCAATGGCATCTTCTGCAATGGTAAATCCATCATTAGCTGCCGCAGGGGTAGAACCACCAGTTGTAGAAATGGTTAAGGTACTATTGGAGCACAAAGGAGTTGGGGTTGCATTATTACAAACGGTATAAGTAAGTACTAATGGGCCGGTAAAATTTGCATTGGGTACAAACGTTACATTACCTGCAGCGGTAAAAGAAACGGTACCGTTTACTGCGCCAGTTACATTGGTTAAGGTAAGTAAAAGGCCTCCGGCAGTAACATCATTTGTTAAAACATTTGTAGTAACAGATGTACCTCCCCCACAGGTTACGCTAACAGATGCTAGATCTGGATTAGCCGTAGGCCCTACAGGCGTTGGAACTATAGTAACCGGAAAAGATTGAAAAGAAGCTCTTCCACAGTTATCAGAAACCTTGCAGGTAAGTATACAAGGAGTTGTACTTGCCACTGTTGGTGCAGTAAAAGTAGTAGACGCAGCCGTTGCATTTGCAAACGTACCGCCACAACTGCTAGTCCACAAATAGCTAAAAGTAACACCTGCTAAGGGAGATGTTGCCGAAACGGAAACATTGGTAACAGACCCACTATTAATATTTTGTGCGCCCACAATTCCAGAAACATTTATAATAGGTGATTTTGGTTGCACCTGAAAAAAACTAAAATTAAAAAAAGCTCTTTGTGCCGCTACATCCGCAGCAGTGCCTTTATTGTGGCTGTGTCCCGCTTCATACATCACATATCCTCTGGCAGGGTTATCAAATGCTCTTCCGTAAACCATTAAAGCGGCAATATTTCCGTTTGCAAGGTCTGGAGCAGTTACATTGGCCTGGGTTGGGTCGTAAGAAATAATCTTTGCACCGGGCCTCCACCTTGTATTGTTTGGCGATACTCCCTGCTTGGGTAAATAGATTTGCTCCGATCCATTTAAAAACGCAGCATCTGCGGAACCCATGTATTGAGCAATAGGGTCATCAAAAAACTGGCTTGTATAGGGTACTGAGCCACCGGCATGAGAACCCCAAAGCGTTAAACTATTATTAGGCCATGGTGTTGGCGTAGTTGCACTTGTTCTGGTAGAAAGAAAATTCATTTGCTGAGTTGAATTGGCAGGATTAATTGAGTTTTCCAAAGCACTTACAGCATGACATGCAGCCCATATGGAACCAAGACAATTTTGATTCCAAAAGAAAAGGTTACTATGAGAAGCCCAGGTAGGGTCGGCATGTGGCATCACAAAAAAGTCGTCACAACAATCTAATGTTTGTGGACTTTTCCAATTATAAGCCCCAGGAAAAGCAGCCAAGGTTATCCCTGCATTATCTAAATATCCTTTGGCTATGTCGCCATTTGCTGCATCCAGCGTCCAGCGGGGAACTTCCTTTAATGTTTGTGTTACATTAACAGTAAGCGCAGATGTGGTGGTTGTACCCACTACTCCCTGCCCCTGCCAAGAGGTAATTTTTGCATCTACAGCGGCACTCCTGTATGGGCCAGGTATAATATATGTGCCACCCTTATATTGTACCCCGTTATAGGTAAAATCAACGCCATCTTTGATTTTACCTGCGCCAATAACCAATTTAATGGGAACACTGTTATTCTTAATCAAATCGTAGATTAAACCATATGGCTTTAAACCATTGGCAACTGTGTTGGGATTTGTAGCGCCCATGTTTATGATGAAGGAGCCGGTAGAAAGGGTTTCGGTTTGGGCTTTTGCATTAAAACTTAAGGCAAAAATTGTAGTTATAAGCATAAAATACTTACAATACAGGCGTAAAAATTGGGGCATTTTTTTGAGTTGGATTTTAAATTAATTGTTATTATGTTGATTTGAAATATTTATGTTATACGCTAGGTTGCTCCATTGGCTGTAGAAATACCATAACCAAATGCTGTTGGAATAATAAATTCAAGTTTAACAGCTAACCGGCTTGCCACAGAATTAATCCCTGTCGCAAGAAATGAAGAATGCATTATAAGATCACTTACAGTAGTAGCAAATAATATATCTGCTCTATTATAAGCATTTGCTGCACTGCCAATAGCCAAGGGCTTATTGAGAGTCGAAGTGGTTCTTGCAGCAATATTATTATAGCCTTTAAATATAGTAGCAACTGTTTGTGATTTGGCGGATAAATTAAAGGAAATCAATAAAAATGCTAGCGCTAAAACCTTATTGGTTTTTTTCATTTTTTAGGTGTTTTGGATTAATTTTTATAAGTATTAATACTTATATTCATAATAACGCATTACTTTTTGTCATATTGTATAAACAAGACGCATTTTATTTAAAAAGGGGTTCTGCCTTTATTTTTATTAATGCTGAAACACTTTTTTAATTGTGCAAATTTTTTAATTCACATTTTAATATTTATTTGATTAATAGATATTTAAATTATAAAAATATTAATATAATTTACTTGTTAGGTATTATTAAAAATTCAACTTTTTGAAAGGTTTAGGCTTTTTAAATTTTTTATGTAGTTATTTACCTCGTCCATTATTTGCAAATTTGTATTCACAGTTTCTGTATCGGTAACAATTTGGTGGAAATGCCGTAGTAGCTGATGGTAGTTGCCATTTTTCATTTTGCCATGTATTTCAACAGGTGCCCAGAAAATGTATTTTAGCTAACTGCCATTTTAAAAGAAGGGTTGAATTTTTATAAACCAATCTGTGGTTCTGTGGCATCTGATTTCGTTGCCACAGATGCACAGAAAATGCATTTTAACTAACTGCCATTTTAAAAGAAGGTTTGAATGCTATAATATTTTTCTTTGCCACAGATGCACAGAAAATGCATTTTAGCTAACTGCCATTTAAAAGAAGGATTGAATTTTTATAAACCAATCTGTGGCGCTGTGGCATCTGATTTCTTTGCCACAGATGCACAGAAAATGCATTTTAGCTTACTGCCATTTTAAAAGAAGGATTGAATTTTTATAAACCAATCTGTGGCGCTGTGGCATCTGATTTCTTTGCCTCAGATGCACAGAAAATGCATTTTAGCTAACATACAATTTTAAAGAATCTTTGAATTTTTATAAACAAAAATGTGGCGCT
>JANPCB010000010.1:0-1531 GCA_031430735.1 Ferruginibacter sp.
TTAATTTAATCACTTCTGTTTGGTTTCCATTTTCAGAAACCTTTAAAGTGTAAAAGCCTTGAGATAAATTGTCAACTGCCAACTCATTGGTACCATTTTTAAGTACGAATGATTTAACAAATTGCCCTGTAGCCGAGTACATATCTCCTTTAATACTTGCATCATATCCTGTAATATTTACTTTAAGAAGCTGATGTGCAATTACCGGATTAGGGAATACTTTTACCAATTTCTTCTCCTTACAATTAGACGCAATTGGAATTATTTTACTATAGGTAAATGACCCGTCATTGTCTATTATTTTTAACCTATAATAAGCCTTGCCATTACCTTGCTTCCAGTTAAACTGGTAGGTACCACTTGTACTTGAAGCGGAAGGTTTTACAACTCCTGCTACTGTGAAAATGTTTCCATCGCTGCTCACTTCAATCTCAAATTTATTGAGATTTGTTTCGCTGCTTGTCTTCCATCTTACATTAGTAGAACAGTTCTCGGCATTACCATCAAAATCACTTAGTGTGATCGGTAAAGGGCCGTTTGGAGTAGTTACTGTAACTGGCATATCGAAGGCATTGTTGGCTGTATTATCACCACTAGCAGAATTTACTATTTGCATAGTTACCGGTAGTAATGTAGTACCTGGAACAACACCTGCAATTGGCACATCCACGATTTCAGCTCCTGTAAAATCGTTTGGAATAAGAGCCGTGTTTACACCACGCAAAATATGCGCATCTAGGTCGTAAGTCCAAGCGTATTTTGCTGTCGCAAAACTAGCTGGGCCATTGTACTTAAAGAAGTAGCTGGCAAAAGTAGGTGGTGTAAATATAACACTCACTTTTACTTTTCCTACAGCATAAGCACAAGGATCGCCATTGCTTTGGCCCACCCCTTGGTTGGTTAGTACAAACTTAGCAATACCAACTCCGTCTGCAGGAATGTTGGGAATAGGTGCGCCAGTGTTGCTTCTTAGTTCTATTCCCGTAGATGTAATATCGCATGGGAACGACTGAGCCAATAACTGGGCTGTTAAACCTACGACCAGACTCATCATTAAAATTATTTTTTTCATATTATTAATTTTTAATTGATTATAGAATAGGTTTCTGCACCACCATTGTTAGAGTTATTGTTATCTCCAACTACTGTAATGATACCACCGGTTTTATTAACCAATACAACACCTAGTTTACCTTTTGTTTGATTGTTTCCTGTAGCGGTAAGTGTGAAGCCAACTTTTAAGCCAGCATCTGCTCCTATTACTACACCTGGTTTACTGGTTATTACATAACCGATACCTGGGTAAGATACAATATCAAAATCTCCATTTTGTACAGCTTCGGAACCAACAACAGATGTGGTTGCTCCTATGTTCAACACAAAGTTTGCCGGAGTATACACTTGTACTGTTACCAATCCTGTGGTAGGATTTGGTGCAACGTTGTACAAATCAATATAACCAGTTCTTGTTGCTGTAGGCTGTAATAATAGAGAACCATTACTAGCGATACTTGGTGTTAAATCTGGTGCT
>JANPCB010000011.1:0-10701 GCA_031430735.1 Ferruginibacter sp.
TTTTCTAAATTGAAAACAGCCTCTTTTCTTTAAAGTATTCGAGTCGGGGTCCATCACCAATTTCATATAGGCGATTCTCAGAGCTTATAATTTACTTTTAGAAAGCCTTTAAAATCTTAAATGACTTTTTCAGTGCCCTCAGAAATAGCTGCTCTTTTTTTATAACAAAATCCAATATCATAAATGTATTAAAGTAGATGTACAGCAACAAATACATGGCCTCTATTTTTAAGGTCTTTTCAAGCTTTTCATTAAAATCTTTTCGCATTCGCTTAGACTTGGACGACCATCCGATGCCGTGTTAAATACTTTCATGTTTTGAAAATGGTTTTAAATAATTTGGTCAGCTGGCTAAAGACCAAGGCTCTAACGGGTTCAAATTTATCTAGCGTAAAAACTTGTTTATAATTTACCCTTATTTGTTCAACCCCATTCGGGGTTGTTTTATTATGCTATCTTTTACCATGGGCTGCACCCATGGTTGAGCAAATTAAACCACTGCGTGGTATGTTTACAATTTACTAAATGTTCTTTTAAACTGTAAACCTTTCAAGGGTTTAACTTTCATAACCAAGGGTGCAAACTGTGGATATGAAATGTATTGCACGACTCTGCTAGTGGTGTAAAAGATTATTATTATTTACCAATTATTTGTTCAACCCCATTTGGGGTTGTTTTATTATGCTATCTTTCACCATGGGCTGCACCCATGGTTAAGCAAATTAAACCACTGCGTGGTATGTTTACAATTTACTAAATGTTCTTTTAAACTGTAAACCTTTCAAGGGTTTAACTTTCATAACCAAGGGTGCAAACTGTGGATATGAAATGTATTGCACTACTCTGCTAGTGGTGTAAAAGATTATTATTATTTACCAATTATTTGTTCAACCCCAAATGGGGTTGTTTTATTATGCTATCTTTTACCATGGGCTGCACCCATGGTTGAGCAAATTAAACCACTGCTTGGAATGTTTACAATTTACTAAATGTTCTTTTAAACTGTAAACCCTTCAAGGGTTTAACTTTCATAACCAAGGGTGCAAACTGTGGATATGAAATATATTGCACGACTCTGCTAGTGGTGTAAAAGATTATTATTATTTACCAATTATTTGTTCAACCCCATTCGGGGTTGTTTTATTGTGCTATCTTTTACCATGGGCTTCACCAGTGGTAAAGCAAATTAAACCACTACATGGTATGTTTACAATTTACTAAATGTTCTTTTAAAATGCAAACCCTGAAAGGGTTTAACCCTTATAGCCATGGGTGCAACCCTTGGTTATGAAATGTATTGCGCAAGACACAACCCCGAATGGGGTTGAATATTATTATTGTTGAAAAGGTTGTGTTTTTAGCAGATAAATATGCAGCCCTGCCACGTTTCGTGTCTACACTAAACGTACGCTAAAATCATCCGCTTCCATCTCCTCCACAATAAAAGCCCAATAAAGTTTCTCTGCTGATGTTAGCCCCGATAGAAGCGGCTTCCTACATGCAATGAAGGGAGCAGCGTACCTGCCTACCGGCAGGCAGGTAGCGGGGAACCTATGTTCATCAAAGCTTCCACTGCTCATGCTCCAAAGCTCCTTCTATCTCTCCCGAAGGGAGAAGAAATTGCAAAGATTGTAAAGGCTTGATTTTAGGATAAAATTTTATTTTAAAAACATTATTAATTATTAATTATTAATTATTAATTATTAATTATTAATTATTAATTATTAATTACAAAGGATCTACATCCACCACCACTTGCACACTTTTAAACTTTTGCTCCACCCCCAATAAATTTATATGATTGCGTATTACTTTTCTATAAGCATTGCTCATACCAGTTTCTTTGGGTAGCTTTATCATAAGCTCCATCAGGTACATATTGCGCAAGCGACCAACCATTGGCGCCGCTGGGCCGGTAATAAATTGTTTCAAATCTTGCCCAAGCAATGCTGCCAATTTGTGCGATGCTGCTTCCACCGTTTCTTTGTCTCTATGCTTCATGGTTATCATTACCATTCTGCTATATGGAGGGTAAAAAAATTCTTTGCGTTTTTCTATTTCAAATTCGTAAAACTGTTTGTAGTCGTGCTGTTGTACCAGCAATAAAATCGGATGCTTTACATTCATTGCCTGAATCATCACCCTGCCTTGTTCGTGTTTTCTACCTGCTCTCCCACTCACTTGTTCCATCAATTGAAAAGCTCTTTCGTTTGCCCTAAAATCGGCAAAACTTAACAATCCATCTGCATCCAACACACCTACTAAATTTACTTTATCAAAATCCAACCCTTTTACCACCATTTGTGTTCCTATCAAAATATCGAGACGATGTTGTTCAAATAAATGTATCAAACTATCATGAGCAGTTTTGCCCCGCACACTGTCTACATCCATTCTGGCTATTCTAAATTTTGCAAAATCATTTTCCAATTGCTCTTCTATTTTTTCGGTACCAAAGTTTTTTTCGAGCCATGCATTGGTACCACATGCTGGACAAGTAACTAACTTTGGATAAGTGCTGCCGCAATAATGGCAATGTAATTTGTTGCTGTATTTATGCAGGGTGAGCGATACATCGCAATGCGTGCACTGGGGAATATGCCCACAAGTACCACAAATCAAATAGGGATTGTAGCCTCTTCTATTTTGAAAAAGTATTACTTGCTTATCTGCCTCTACCGTTTTTTGAATGGCTTCCTTTAGCTGAGGGCTTATCATTACTTTACCCTTTTCCTTTTGCACAACTTGTGCGGTGTTTATTATTTCAATAGTTGGCAATTCAATGCCTCCAAAACGCTCATTCAATTCTACCAAGCCATATTTTTTTTGTTTGGCATTGTAATAGGTTTCTAGCGATGGTGTGGCACTGCCCAATACGATTTTTGCCCCAAAAAGAGAGCCATAAAAAATAGCGGCATCTCTTGCATTGTAGCGTGGTGCTGGATCCTGCTGTTTGTACGATGGGTCGTGTTCTTCATCTACAATTACAAAACCTAAATTTTTGAATGGCAAAAACAGGGAACTTCTTGCACCCAATACTATTTTTATTTCGCCTGTTCTTATTTTGTTCCAAAGTTCTATTCGTTCTTGGTTATTAAATTTAGAATGATATATGGCAATGTTGCCACCAAAATGTTTTTGCAAGCGACGAATAATTTGCGCCGTTAATGCAATTTCTGGAAGCAAATACAAAACCTGTTTTCCTTGGGTAAAATACTCTTCAATTAGTTTAATATAGAGTTGGGTTTTTCCACTGCTTGTTATCCCATGCAACAAGCATACATTTTTTTCTACAAAAATATTTCTTACCAGCTTAAGTGATTCTTCTTGCGCTTTACTTAGTTCAAAATCTATTAGAACAGATTTTGGTAATGTTTTTATTCTATCTATGGCACGCTTTTCTAAAATCAAAATATTTTTATCTGATAATCCTTTTAATTGTGCAGCAGTAGCAGATGCTTTTTTTAGCAAGGCTGTTTGGGTAACTTCCCCTTCCGTTTTATTTAAATGCAAAAATGCCAGCAACAATTCCATTTGCTTTGGAGCACCTTTCCATTCATTCAATAAACTGCTTAGTGTTTCTTCGTTATCAAATTGCGGATTGAGTATTACGTAAGTCTCTTTTTTTATTTTGTATTTTTCATTGAGATCCTCCCTTATGTAACAAACATTTTTTTCTATGAGCTTTTTTATAACTGGGTATACATGCGTGGCATCCAATACTTGTTGTACTTCAGTAATGCTTAATTCTGTTTTTAATTGCAATGCCTCGGCTATCAAATATTCTTCGTCACCGAGTCCTGTAAAATCTTCTCCATAAGCCTCATTATAAATCAACACTGTTTCGCTACTCAGTTTAAAATTGGCAGGCAAAGCAGCAGCCATCACTTCTCCTTCTGTACACATGTAATACTCGCTCATCCATTGCCATAACTGCATTTGTTGTTGGTAAACGAGCGGTGCATCGTCTAGTACATTTAAAATATTTTTTGTTTTATACTCGGGTGTTGTTGTAATTATTTTTTTAATAACGCCTGCATACTTTTTATTTTTCCCAAAAACCACTTCTGCCCTACAGCCGGGTTGCGCTTGTGCAAGCAAGTGCGCTGGCACAGCATACGTGTATACAGTAGGTAGCGCAAGGGGAAGAATTATTTCCGCCCAATGCGTTGGTTTGGGCTCATTAAAATTTAATTCGTTTTCTTGCATTTTTGTTTTACTAAAAGATATTTTTTTATGGCTTCGGTGAAAAAAGACTGATTGCCACAAAGGAACTAAAGGAAAGCTTCGCATTTATTTTTTGCTTCACAAATCTCTTTTGCCGAAAACCTGCCTGCCGGCAAAGGCAGGGGCGGTAAGACATTCTTTAATTGAACTTCATACTGCCACAGCAGCTAGGCCATGTAACCCTTCACGAACCTCGCAACTTTATTCATCAAACTCCGACAGGACCAAAGCCGCTGTCAGGGTTTAGCACTTCAACTTTTCAACCCTCTTGAACCTCTTGAACTTTTTCAACCTCTTCAACCCTCTTGAACTTCTTGAACTTTTTAAACCTTTTCAAACCTCTTGAACTTCTTGAACTTTTTAAACCTCTTGAACCTCTTGAACTTTTTCAACCTCTTCAACCCTCTTGAACTTCTTGAACTTTTTAAACCTTTTCAACCCTTTAACCACATTCAACTTCTTTCAACCCTTCACCCAACTTACCTTATACCGCAGGAGACCTTCCTCCATTTCGTCATATACCTTTTGCTTCAAAGCATCTGCATCATTACCTGGTAGAATTTCTGGCAAAAACACTGCACGAGACTTTCCGGGTGTCATACTAAAAACGCTGTCATAATGTAACCTATCAAATGCATCTAAAAACAAAATAGGTTGTATGGGTGTTTGCATTTCTACCGCTATTTTAAAAGCGCCGTTGTAAAATTCTTTCAATGGTTTATGTGTCATATTAAAAGTACCTTCTGGCGAAAGAACAATTGAAATATTCTTTGATAAAACCTTTTTGAGTTGCGCTACACTTTTTGCCCTTGCTGCTTCACATGATCTATCCACCATCACTGCCGCTTTTCTATAAATATATCCAAAAATGGGCAGTTTTGCCATTTCAGCTTTTGCCAACACTCGTATAGGCTGGCGGCGCAGCGCCTTCATTATTATTGGAATATCTATATAAGAAATATGGTTAAATACAAATATAACAGCATGGTCTTTTACTTTGGGTGCTTCAAAAATATTTTTGTGGAATATGCCCCAAAAAAACATAGCCACATCTGCCCATATTCTACAAAGGCTATAAATCAAATTACCTCCCCTTATTTTGCCAAAAAAAGAAGCAATAATTACAAAAGGAAATAATATCAACATTACCAGTATAAAAACAATGAACGCATACATGCTATAAATGGCTCCGACAATTCTTTTCATATTTTTTTGTAGGGATTTGCGAATAAAATTTTTAAATTTCTATAAACATATAGCCCGATTTTTTTGAAGGCGAATATACAATTTCAATACCTTTTACATACAAATGTCGCCTTTTTGTCGCCTAAAAGTCTATCCGAAACTTAATAAATTTATTCCGCCATACCTATTTTTGTTACAACAAAACTTATATGCAGCATTTATTTACTCAATTCCCACTATTGCGCATTTTACTACTTTTCATATTACTATTTACTATACCTATAGTACTTAGTCCTTTTACTGGTTACAGAACAATAGCTGCCTATTTGTGCCAAATTATTTTAATTACCATTACTTGGTGGTTGTATAAGCGAGAAGGGAAAACCTTATCAGAAATCGGGCTCAATTTTAAAACAAGGAATTTACTTTTTTTCCCAATCGGCATTATTGTAGGTATTATCTTTTTATCGCTCATACTAGGTTTGCAAATGCTTCACGATGTATTTACCATCAGCATCAATAAAAATGCTGATTATTCCATTATTTTGGGAGGCATTGTTATACTATTACATGGCGTAATAAACGAAGAACTTATTTTCAGGGGATATTGCTTTCAAAAATTTGCTATACAAATAGGTATTGTAAAAACAAATGTATTGTTTGCTTTTTTATTTTTGGTTTGGCATTGGATCTCCTATAATGCATGGGGAAATTATGCACTCATGCTTGGCCTTATTACAACCAGTTTTGGCCATTTCTTATTTGCAACAGCATTGCGAAGTTCGGGTACCTTGTATTTTTCTATGGGTTTGCACTTGGGCATCAATTGGGCTAGTCAAAATATTTTTTCCATTGGCAAAGAGATAACAAGTGAAAATAAGGGAACGATGTTTTTAATACACCCTTCTAGTAAAAATTATTCCACTATGCATGATGTTGTAAATTATATCATCAGCATAAGTTGCTTTTTAATTTTTACTTGGGCTATACATAAGTGGCTAAAAATAGCAAAGTCAGTTTAATGGTTGTTTTAAAATCTTTACATTTGTACAAACCCTCTTTACAAATAAGTAAGTTTTAAAGCCGACATGAGTAGAACCCCAAACGAAATTATATCTACACTTGTAAAAGAAGGAAGGCTTTCAAAAGGTTACACACAAAAAGAATTATCCGAATTATCCAATATAAGCATACGCTCTATTCAGCGGATTGAAAAGGGAGAAATAATTCCACGCAGTTACACTTTAAAAACAATTGCAGAAATTATAGGTATACCATTTGATGAATTTACAACAGCTTTACAAGTACCCAATATGCAGGTTACAGCATTAGTTGAAAAAACAAATTACCGTTTCAATAAAATGCAGCGCATAATTATTACAGTAGCGCTTTGTTTGGTGATACCATTATTAGCCATCGCATTTATTGCGCAATCCAGTAAGTTTCCAGAAACAACTTTTGAGCATGTTGTTTTTATTGCACTCGTATCTGTTGGCCTAGGAGCTATTTTATTTTATTTATGGCGAGAGAAGCATTAGATTTTTGGGGCTGTGATGAGCTTACAAAAGTCATACAGTTGATCGCAGCCCGCCTACAATCTTTTTTGCCCAAAGGCAGGCAAAAAAGGATTTTCGTCTAAGCAGCGCAGCCCTTGAGCATTTGTTCTTTGTTCAACTATACTTCAAACGAAGTAATATTTACACAACTAAATATTAATAGGAGCAAAAGGGGTCATTTTAAATAAGCTCACAAAACATCTTCCACCAAATACACATTACCATTTATTTCCACCTTGCATTGAACACTTGTGCCCATAAGCTTTGCTCCGAGCGGGCTTTGTGGGCTAATAGCAATCACTGCAATGTCATCTACCAATGCTTTTCCCAATGCTACACTTATATAAAAATAACCTTTGTTTGTTTTTACCAGACTTCCATGTACAATTTTTGTTGTGTTGGTTACAGTAGCTATGTTTTCCAAAACGGATTTTTGCTCCAAAGCATCTTGCAACTGGGTTCGCTTATTCGCTTGCTCTATTTGCAACATCGCAAGAGCTGTTTCATGCTTATCGCCTGCAGTGCTTTTGGTTTCGTTGCTACCACTTTCTTTAAGGTCGGCAAGGGTTTGTTGCAGCATGGCTACTTTGGTGGACACAGCGATTTGGTAGTGGGTAAATATTTTTTGTTTGAACTGCATGTGCAGTAAAGATACATATACAATAATTGTAAGAAAGTACATATATCTCCTCTTTTCTCATCAATACGTATCAGGGTTTACGCAAAATAAATATTAAATTAAAATGTCATGTTTTTTCATAACAATTTCTTGAACAATTATTTTCAATTTTGAGATATACGCTATTTCCAGTTGCTTCATTTAACATTTATTGGAAAATAATATCATGAAATGTATAATTTGCGATAAAGACATAACATGCTTTCCAAATTTTATGCTAGGCAATGATGTATAAAAAGGAACTTAAAATTACCGCTCTTACAATTAAAATACAATACTACTTTCTTTACGTAGATTTACGTCCATAAAATTCCTAAACAGGATGTACCACTTTAAACTAACTTGAATTATGACTTTAAAATTGATGAAACAAGGCGTATTGCTTTTATTATTGTTAATTGGGCAATGCTTGTATGCCCAAATTCCAACCACTACTCCTGCCGCACCAGGCGCACCGGGCGCACCAACTGCAAGTCCAGCAGTTCCTAAAACAGGTCCTAAACCATACAAAGAAGTAATAACTGAAAAAGCAAAAACACAGAAAGGGCTATTTATTGTGCACAAGGTAGAAGATAAATATTATTTTGAAATACCAGCAACACTTATAAATAAAGAGATAATGTGCATAACACGTTATAGCAAAACTCCTGCAAGTGCCGGTAAATATGGTGGCGAAAAAGCCAATCAAACAGTATTGCGTTTTGAAAAAGGCCCAGATAATAAAATATTTGTGCGTACAGTGTTAAATATTGTTCAAAGCCCCGATAGCAGCCAGCCAATGTTTAAAGCTGTAGCTAACTCTAATGTAGATCCCATAGCACAAGCATTTGACATAAAAGCTTATAAAAAAGATAGCGTAAACAATACAGAAAATGCAGTTATTGATGTTTCAGATTTTTTTAAAGGCGACAATTTAATCGTTTCTATTGATGCCCGTAGTAAACGTAGTTTTGGCTTAAATGCTATTGCAGCAGATAGATCCTACATTGATGCAATTAAATCTTTCCCTATAAATACTGAAGTAAGAACTGTAAAAACATTTACTTCTGCCCCACCACAAGGAGGAAATATTTTTTCTGCTACCACCGTTTTACCTGCTGCTGATGAGTCTGGAGCGGTAACACTCGAACTAAATACCTCCTTTATAGAACTACCTAAAAAGCAAATACCAAAAAGATTATTTGACCCGAGGGTAGGCTATTTTGCTAGCAATGTAACGAGTTATGAAGAAAATAGCCAAAGGGTAGAAAGAGAAACATTTGCTACCAGGTGGCGATTAGAACCTAAAGACGAAGACAAAGAAAAATATAAAAGAGGCGAACTAGTAGAGCCGAAAAAACAAATTGTATACTATCTTGACCCTGCCACACCAAAAATTTGGAGAGCTTCTTTAATTGATGGAATAAATGATTGGCAAAAAGCTTTTGAAAAAGCTGGTTTCAAAAACGCTATTATAGGCAAAGAGTGGCCAGAGAATGACAGCACCATGAGTTTAGAAGATGCAAGATATAGTGTAATCAGGTATTTTGCCAGTGATATTGAAAACGCTTATGGCCCTAGTGAAATAGATCCTAGAAGTGGAGAGATTTTGGAAAGCCATATTGGTTGGTATCATAACGTAATGAAACTTGTGCAAAATTGGTATATGATACAATGCGGGGCAGTAGATACGAGTGCCAGAAAAATGAAATTCAGTGATGAGCTTATGGGACAACTTGTACGCTTTGTAAGTAGCCACGAGGTAGGACACACACTTGGTTTACGACATAATATGGGAAGTAGCAACAGAACACCTGTAGAAAAATTAAGAGACAAAGCTTGGGTAGAAGCAAATGGACATACGGCTTCTATTATGGATTATGCTCGTTTTAATTATGTAGCACAACCAGAAGATAATATCAGCCAGCTTGGCTTATTTCCAAGAATTGGGGAATACGACCTGTGGGCAATAGAATGGGGTTATAGATGGAATGACCTAGATGCTGAAGGTGACAAAAAATGGAGCAACAATATTATTATTGAAAAAGTAAAGAACCCAAGATTGTGGTTTGGCGGAGAAGGTAGAAACCCTGATCCACGTGCACAAACCGAAGACTTGAGCGACAACAATATGAAGGCAAGTGAGTATGGCATTAAAAATTTAAAAAGATTGATGCTAAATATATTTGTATGGACAAAAGAACCAAGCGATCGTTATGAAAATTTAAATGAAATTTATGGTCAGGTTTTGAACCAGTATAGCAGGTATGCTGGCCATGTTTCTAAAAATATAGGTGGCTTTTATGAAACGCTTAAAAGTGTAGAAGAAAATGGCGGTGTGTATGAAATTACACCAAAAACAGTGCAAAAGGAAGCCATGGATTGGATGCAAAAACAAGTATTTGAAACACCCAATTGGCTAATGGATAAAAAGGTATGGGATAGAATAACTGGTCCTACAGTAGATCCGGTTATGAATGTTCAGCAACGCTTTTTAAATAGCCTTTTATCTTCTGATAGATTGGTGCGTTTATCGTATAGTACAACAAGAGATAACAATGCATACAGCTTAGATGAAATGTTTACTGATTTACAAAAAGGAATCTGGAGTGAACTTACCACAAAAAAACCGATAGATATATATCGTAGAGGTTTACAAAAAACTTATGTAGATAAATTGATTGAAATTTATAGGTCAATTAATGGCGATGTATCCTCTCCGTTTTCTATAAGTTTTGGAAATGTAGTGTTACCAGATATAAAGAAAACCGATATTGGCTCTGTAGTATTAGGGCAGCTTAACCAAATACAAATGCTTACAAAATCAAATGCAGTAGGTTATACAGACAAAATGAGCAAGTTGCATTTACTAGATATGGCACAACGAATAAAAAATGCGTTGGAAAATAAATAGTATTGCGCTATCATAAAAATAAATGAGGCTGTCTCAAAAGGGCAGCCTCTTTTTATACACAAAACATTTTTTTGTGTGTATAAAAAGAGGGGTATAAATTTGTTATATATAATTGATTGTTATATATTTATACTGTATTTAATCTACTAAATATGGTACAA
>JANPCB010000012.1:0-4071 GCA_031430735.1 Ferruginibacter sp.
GCAGAATCAAGAATCTAACGCAATTTTTAAATCAAAATATAAACCAATGATAAAGTCTTTTCTCCTTTTATTCCTTTTTTTTATCACATCCTTTGCGAGTGCACAAAAAAGTACTGCCTGGTATAACCATACTTTATTGGATGTAAAGAATTTGGAAAATAGTGTAGCTTTTTACACCCAAGTCTTTCAGGCAGACACTATACCCTATCCCTTTCCTCCAAGTCCTCTATACAATGTAAAATGGTTGAAATTTGGTGATGGTACTGAACTCCATTTATCACAGTGGCTCAATGACACCACTAAAGTTACCAATGACGTACCTTCGGCACCAAAATATGTAGGTTTTGTACACTTCGGTTTTATGGTAATTTCTATGGATGCTTTTCTGAAGAGGCTTATGGAAGTAAGCAGCGATTACAAATCAGGCAAATACAAGCACCCAATTATTGACAGAATGCCCAACGGTGCGAAAACTATCGAGATTAAAGACCCTGATGGAAACGAAATACACATTATAGAAGCAATGCCTGCAAAAAATAGCACGAACCGCTAACAAAAGTATTGGCAAAAGTTTGGCGGACGGAAGTGCAATGAGAAGTTAGGCGAAACTGTACTTCAGTTCGGGCTTGACAAGCAACTTTGAGCAGAAAATCTTAGCTTCAACAATCAATTTTAATCAGCATCGGTACCGGCAGACGGAATACTAATACCAAACCTTCGCTAATACTCGGTCGTTACCTGCAAGCCTATCGACGAACTACCAACACCCTGTAATTAAATTATCCTTTGACAATTTTTTAAAAAAAAATGACCTTTTCAGAAAGTAAAAATATGACGAGAATCTTTATCTCACTAATCACTACTCTTTTTTGGACGGCTTGTTCTAATCATTCGCAAAGTGACAAAAACAAAACATTAGCAGGAATGTACAAACTGTACTCGATCCAAAGCCAAGACTCAACAGGAGTATGGAGAGAATCGGGATATGGAAACGGAGGCGAGAGTTATATTATTTACGACGGCTTAGGACATATGGCAGTACAAATAACCCCCAAAGGATACAACGACTTTAAATGGCTTAATGAAGAACAGGCATTAAATGAGACGATTCTTAAGGCAAAAATAGACAGTATGTCCTTAATAGAACTTAAAGCTGCTGTTACAGAATTTTCTTCTAATTATGTTTATTTCGCAAATTATACCCTTGACGACACTACTAATATTGTTACACATAAACGTTTAATAAGTACTATTCCTTCAATTTGGGGTACAGAAGTTAAAAGGAAATTTTCTTTTAGCGGAGATACTTTAATACTTATAAATCCTGTTGTCAATCGGAGGTTAACGTGGTTGCGACAAAAATAAAAGTAGTTGCCTTTAATCAGGCCAGCAGGTAACATGGTATTGCAGCAAGTGGGGCTGGACAAGCAAACTTCAACTAAATGCAAATCCAAACTTCAGTTCGGGCTGGACAAGCAAGCATCAAGTTTTGTTCAAAATTTCAACAAAATATTTATAATTTAGCAGCAGTAACGGGCAGACGGAATGCTAATATCCCACCTGCAGCAATACCTGGACGTTGTGTGCAATTATTGGATGCCTCTTTTAAATTCAAGCTGTAAGACTTAAATTACTTAATACACCAAAACAGGGAAGCCGAAAACTGCATATTGAAAGAGTAGGCAAATCATTTTATCAAAATGGCTGACTTAATAGCATCCTATTTTATTGTTTCTCTTTTACTTTATTTTATTCCAACAATTGTTGCACTTCTATTTGGGTGTGACAGAACAGGTTCTGTTTTTGTAATGAACTTGTTTTTAGGTTGGACTTTTATTGGTTGGGTTTGGGCATTTATATGGGCTGTATCGCCTAAACAACAATCACAGAATGTAATTATAAACAATCACGTCTCTGCCGACAGGACAATAAATCCAATTATTACACAACCGACGAATGATAATTTTCAACAATTTTCAAATACTCAATCGTTACCAAAGCAGCCAGCACAAATTGAAATGACAACAATACAATCTCATCAAGACAAAATAACACATTTACAACAGTTGAAGCAACTGCTTGATTCAGGTATATTAACACAGGAAGAATTTGCACAACAAAAATCCAAAATTTTAGCATCATAATTATGGACAAGAATGTTTATCAACTGCTTCATGATTGGGGCGAACTTTTTAAAAACGGAGTAATTACCGAAGAGGAATTTACGGCAAAAAAGAAAGAGCTATTAGGTGGAGAAAAAACAAGTCAATCTCTTCCCTTGAATGAGAGTATTCGTGTTCTTTCCTACGATGAACAAAAAGAAATTGACTTAGAATATGATTTATTGTTCAATAAAAAACCATGGCTTCAAAAAAACAAATTATGGCTAATCATCGCTTTCATAGTTATAATAGTTTCAGGTTTTTTATATTACAAATTTGGTAGAGGCAATACGGAAGATATAGAAATTGAATTAAAAACTAACGTACCCGTAAATGATGCAAAACGAATATTTCTAATTTTAGAAAATAATAAAAAAATAAGATTAGACAAATTTCCTGAAGGTGATGAATATGTCAATACTGACATAAGAGACTCTGCAATTCGTTGCTTAATTGACTTGGATAATGATAACATTCCAGAATTAATAACTGAATATTTTACAGGCGGTGCCCATTGCTGTGATGTATCTGATATCTTCATTAAACTTTCGGACAATACGTACAAACGAGTATTTTCATATAATGGTTCCATAGCACTTAGGAACAAAACTTTAGGTTTGTATTTCTATGAAGACTTAGGTTATTTTAACACCTGCTATGCTTGTGGAGTTGAATTGAAAATGCCTTTCAATTTATCTCCAGAAATAAATTTGGTTTTTCAAAACAAGTCATTTGAATTTGCCGAAAAAAGTGCAACTCTGAATGAAGGGATTGAAGAAAATCTAAAAACATTGAAAGCAAAAGGAATTCCGGACATGAGTAATGATGATTTTTCACAAGACGATGGAACAAGAAAAGAGTATGCACTTAACATAGTTAGTTATTTTTTCAATACAGATAGAAACTTAATAAAAACAAAAGAACTTTTTTATCGCTATTATAATCATGATGACAAAAATCGAATTTGGAATGAATTAGAAGAATATCTTAATGGGAAAAGCGCATCTTTAAAGAAATTTATTAAATTCAAAACAGACTAAACTATATTTTATGGCGAACGATTTATTAGGGCGATTTTATTTTAAGAAAACAAGTAATGGAAATCTTGTAGGTGAATTTTCAAATAATAAAAGTAAAAGTATTTCAACCGAAAGTGCTGATAAAATTGAAAGCTCTGATAGCTATATTGGAACATACAATAGTACTTGGCAGGAAAATGGGACAATGCGTTTTGCTAAACTATATATTTCTCAAAAAAAGGACACAGGTAACACGATATTTACTTTAGAATGGAAAGTGGATGATAAATTAATCTTCGTTGTCGAGGGAATGTTTTGTGACAATATTTTACTTGGTGATTATCAAGGTGTCTAATAAACTGCACACAACAAAAGTATTGCTGCAATTGGGGCTTGACGGAATAGCAATCAGCAGCAGTGCATATCCCAGCTTTAGTTTCGGCGGACGGAATTCTGCCAGTCATTAGTTCTTAACTTCGGCTTTTAGTTATTAATTTAGCTTCAGTACCGGGCTGACAGTTGGTCAATTCCCCAACTGCAGCAATACTCGAACGTTATCGGCAACCCTATGGCGACACTTTGCGACAATCAAACTCGTATTTTACAAAGACTATAATAATTCTAATCAAACTTAAATTATGACTGCAATCACTAAAACGAGAATAGAATCAATTGACCTATTAAAAGGTTTAGTGATGGTAATAATGGCAATCGACCATGTAAGGGATTATTTTCATTATTCCGCTTTTATGTTTGACCCTGCAGACCCAACACAAAGCACTCTACCAATCTTTTTTACAAGATGGATAACACATTTTTGTGCACCCGCTTTTAGTTTTAGATTTTCTTTTGCCAACCATAAAGGCAGAAAGTCCTGCTAAAAAACTAAA
>JANPCB010000013.1:0-14172 GCA_031430735.1 Ferruginibacter sp.
AGCTACCCTGTACACATAAGTTATTTGTAGTTTTAAAATAGGATATTTGAAAAAAAATGGAAGTTAATATATCGCCATTAAGTTTTATGGCAAATTATAAAGGTATGACCGGAGACAAACGTTTAGATGCCCGAGCCGAAAGTTTATCTAAGAATTTAACTACACGCCCTGGTTCTAATATCAGCAAGTTATCCTGCAGCCGGGCAGAGCAGGTTGCTTATTACCGTCTTTTGGAAAATGAGAAGTTAAGCGAGCAAGGCTTAATCAATGAACTTACCGGTCGGGTATCGTCTTTGGTAGTCGGCAGGGAAGTGTTATGTATTGAAGACAGTAGCGAGATTAATGTTAGTGCTAATAAAAACAGGCTACAGCCTAATAGTGGCTTTGGCAGATCTGATAATGCCGATAATTTCACTTGTTTTAAAATACATCCCGGACTTGTATTAGATGCCCGGAGTCATCATCCTCTTGGTTTTTCAGCTGTTAAAATCTTTCATCGAGAAGAAGATCAACCAGACAGGTTTGAAAGAAATTATAAAAAGCAGCCTATTGAAGAAAAGGAGTCGTACAAGTGGATAGAAGTATCAGCGGCTTCCAAGCTTAGTTTAACGCAGGCAAGAAGTGTCACTTTTGTGCAGGACAGGGAAGGAGACATTTATGAACAGTTTGCCCTTATTCCCGATGAAAAACATCATTTGCTAATACGCAGCCGGGTTACACGGAATCTTTGGGGTGGCGGCGACTTGTATACCGCTATGCAAGAGCTACCCGTTGTTGGTTATTACACAATAGAAATACCAGCAGACAAACGTAGGAGTCAGAAGAAACGAACCGCACAAATGGCTATTTGCTATGGCAGCTTCTCTATCAAACGGCCAACCAGCTTAAACAAAGACAAATATCCGCAATACATTACAGTGCAGGGTGTGTGGGCAATGGAAATAACAGCGGGCATAGATGAAAAAGACTTGGTGAATTGGAAACTGCTGACCACCCACAGCATCAATGATATAAAAGATGCACTAAGAATAGTAGAATGGTATAAAGCCAGGTGGTATATTGAGCAAGTGTTCAGGCTACTGAAACAGGAAGGCTTCGGTATAGAAAGTGCGCAATTAGAAACCGGTTGGGCTTTACGAAAGTTGTTATTGATGCAGCTTTCCAGCTTGCTGAAAATAATTCAAATGAATATTGCCTATAATGACCCCGAAAGCGGCCAACCCATTACAGAAGTATTCAATGAGGAAGAAATAAAAGTATTGGCACATCTAAATAAAACCTTGCAAGGCAAAACCCATAAAACTCAGAACCATAATAATCTAAAAAACACAAAGTGGGCAACCTGGGTAATAGGACGATTAGGAGGATGGAAAGGATACGACTCTCAAGGTCCGCCAGGGGTTATATGTTTGAAAAAAGGACTCGATAGGTTTAATGCAATTATAGAAGGAATTAACATTGCTAAAGATATGTGTACAGGGTAGCTGACGGTAGGCAGGCTTGCCTGACGGCAGTCAGGGTTTCACGATTGGTTCTGTTATACCTTAATTTTTTGCTTGTGAAAACCCCGCCGATACACAAGCTGAATACTGACAGTAATGAATTTAGACAATTCGAACATTGCTGACAGCTTGCGGGCTAGCATAGCCAGACTCGTGGAACAAGAAGCATGGCGTTTTAATGAACAGATTTTTGCCTATTTTATTTTTTCCTTACCTGTTTTTTTAGCTCGTCAATCTGTTTTTGCTGTGCAAAAATGTAGAGCGTAAGCTCTTCAATTTTTGCAAGCAGTTTGGCATTCATATCTCCGAGTTCAATTCCGTTTTCTTTTACTTCTTTTTTCGAAGGAATACCCGGGAGATGTTTATTGCTGTTTACATACTGCTCCAGTTCTTCAAGTGGTGTAAGTTTATATCCATCCTCGAAAACATAATCGGCCCAATCATTACTGAGCGCCACACGAACACTATCGGCAATTATTCCGCCTAAAACATTTACTGTTCTTGTTCCCTTAAAAACATAATCAGTTGGTTGTTGTTTTCCAAACAAAACCTGCCCGGTAGAAAAATCTCCATACATAATTGTTTTGTTTGAATCACTGGCCAGGTATAATTTATTTGAACCTTGTTCATAAAAGCCCGCCCTGTTGCCGATATAAACATTTTTGCTTCCTAAGAGGTTGTTCCAACCGGCTGAATAACCAAGAGCAGTATTGCTATTTCCTACTGAGTTGTTGGATAATGCACTACTTCCATTTGCGGTATTATTATTTCCATATTCGATGCCGCCTAATGCATCACTTCCATTGGCGGTATTATTATTTCCTGTTTGGTTGCTGGATAATGCATTATTTCCATTTGCAGTATTATTATTTCCCCATGTGTTGCTGAATAATGCAGAATTTCCAATTGCGGTATTATTATTTCCCCATGTGTTGCTGTATAATGCAGAATTTCCATTTGCGATATTACTATTTCCTGTTGTGTTGCTGTATAATGCAGAATTTCCATTTGCGGTATTACCCAACCCCGTAGTGTTGGAGTATAATGCAGCTTTTCCAGTTGCGGTATTACCGGAACCGGTAGTGTTAGAATAAAGGGCTTTACTTCCCAGGGCTGTGTTATCAATTGCTTCAAACCAATCAACTGCACCTAATCCATTATTATATAAAGCGCTGTCACCAATGGCTACAAGGTTGCTGATAGTGGTATTTTGGAATAAAGCCTGTGTTCCCACTGCTATGTTACTGTAGCCCGTAGTGTTGTAGGCTAAGGCCTGGTATCCATTTGCAGTATTATTATTACCTGTATTGTTGGAGATTAATGAATGAAACCCATTGGCTGTATTTCCGCTTCCCGATTTGTTATTAAATAATGATAGATAACCATGTGCGGAATTATTATTACCCGTAATGTTGGCGCCTAATGCCTGGTGTCCATTTGCTGTGTTGTTAACTCCGGTAGTGTTGGAGCTTAATGCTAGATTTCCAATGGCGGTATTACAAAATCCCGTGGTGTTTAAGTATAAAGCCTTATTTCCATTGGCGGTATTACCCAACCCCGTAGTGTTGGAGTATAATGATTGGTAACCAGTGGCGGTATTATTAAAACCCTTAGTGTTGGAATAGAGGGCTTTACTGCCTATGGCTGTGTTATTTATTGCTTCAAACGAACTAGCTGTTAATCCATTGTTATATAAAGCGCTGTCACCAATTGCTACCAGGTTACTCTTGGTTGAATTGAAGAATAATGCCCGTATTCCAAACGCTACGTTACTGTATCCCGTATTGTTGCCGTATAATGCCTGGTATCCGGTGGCTGTATTAGAAGCCCCTGTGTTAAAAGGCAATGCCCCGAATCCAATGCCAACAGAATTAGTTCCCCCTATTGGAATGGCATTGGCATTATAAGATGTATTTTGTGAATAAACATCAACAACAGATAATATTGTTAAAGCATAGAAGAATAATACTTTTCGTGTAAATGCATTTTTTTCCTTTCTCATAAATTATAGTTTTGTAATTTAAATATACTAAACAGATTTAATATAAGCAAAAAAAAAGCCGTTCCGTATTAGATTATCCATAAAGCGTTCGGGATAAACGTGTAAATGAAGCTTTTGATTTCTGCCCGAGGGCTTCGCAGAGGGCTTTGCTGCGATGATTGTTTCAACGTCATGCCCCAATTGCACAAAACAATTTATTAGCGGTAGTTTTATTGCTTTGTTGTAATAACGACTGCTCCATAAACTCGTTTAATGCCGAACCTTTATTGTCCAGGCGGGGTTTTCGCACATATAAACTATATATTATAAAAAATACTTCTTGCGAAACCCAGCCTATCGTCAGGCAAGCCCGACTTGTAATAGCGTTTAAATTTTCAGTTGCCAAAGACGACCCCAGTAAAAAATGCCAGTTAAATATTAACAGCCCGCCGAAACGCAAAACTTTATCTCAAAGCTTTTCTATTTCAATGTAATCACCATTTATTATCCATACAGCTCCACCTCCTCAGCCAACCAATCATTAAAAAATCTCTCTTGAACGAAATTGTTTTGGGGGGAATAAAACAAAAAAAACAGTTAGTAATCAAAAAATCTACGACAAAGTCTTCACCACCCGCCCAATCATATTCCCATTATACCATACCTGCAAGGTATAATCGCCTTTGAGAAAGCTATCGGGCATGAGCGAAAAGTTTAAGCGTTTTTCTTCGCCTTGTGGTTCTACAAAAAGCTTGCGGGAGTACACTTTTTTGCCCTGGCTGGTTTCAAATGTGCCCGATTCCCAAGCGGAGTTTTTTATTACTCGGCCATCGGGTTGTACCACTACTACTATTACTTCGCCATTGCCTTTGCCGGCATTGGCTTTAAATAAAAAGGAGCCTACAATCTTTTCGGCATCGTCGGCAAAGGAGGTTTCTATTTCTTTGGCATTGCTTTCTGCTATGGCAAATAAACGCAAGTCGCCAGCTAGTGTAATAGCTGAATTATTTGTAGGGGTTTTTTCTGTTAGTCCTTTGTTTTTTTCTTTGCTTGTATAACTTGTGGTAGTGCCAGCTGTAGTCATTTTGCTGTTAGCCATCAATTGTTCTATTAGCTTTTGCAAGCGCTTGTTCTCGCTCTCTACATCTGTATATCGGTTTTGCAAAAGGGCTACTTTTAATTGCAGTTCTTCTATTTTTAACTTAGCCGTAGTTAGGTCGGCATCGGTACTCTGGTCTTTTAGTAGGGTGGCTATCTCCGATTTTAAAATATTCATCTCGGCAAACTTGGCCTGTACTTCTTTGTTTAATGGATTTACAGAATCTAAGAGCAGCGTACTATCTATTCCTTTTAAGGTATTGGTATAGATACTTTGCAGCGAATCTCTTTCTGTAGATTTCTTATTTTGAATAGCCGATTTTTTTACACTTTTTGTTGGTTCTTTAATATACGTGTTGTACACAGATATGGCCAAAACAGTAGCGGATACTATTAGTAAAACAATTGAAGCATTCAGTAATTTGTCGTATTTATCTTCTCGCATATGTAGTTTTTACGTTGGTACATGCGGAATTCCGTAGAATTGGAAATATAAAGATGCAAAAAAAAAGTGATATTACACATTTTAATGAAAAAATTTATATGCGCACGGTAATAAGTAGGGTGATAAACAAATATTATTTACTATAAAAAATTGATAATCTTTTTTTTACACAGAGCTATTTTTTGTGTAAATGCTTTATTTTTTCTTAGTAATCTATAATTTTGAAGTATTAATTATGCACTTCTTGGTTCACATAAGCCGAAATCCAACCAACTTGACCATTTTTTACCAAAAAAAACTGCTTTTTCTCTAGTGTACCTTCAAATTGCCTCACAATTTTTAAGAGCAATGCAGTACCTGCCATCAACGATTTTTGATCGAAAACCTTGTGTACCCTTTGTGCCTCATTCATAATGGCATTTTTATCGAGCGTAATATCAGTAACTGAAGCAACCAACGCTACTGGAGATAGCGACGCAAAATTATTGTTGAGCTTATCACTAAACCTTACCAACTCATTGAACGTTAGAGGTACTACGGTATTTTCTATAAGCTCGGGATACATGAGTGTAGCTGCAGACCAAGCAATACCACCGCTAAATGCAAAATAGTCGTTCATATTATAAGCACCACTCTCGTTTACAGCATATATGATTTCTTGCTCTGGTTCGCCCGCTATAACCCTGGACAATTGTTTTTTAAAATTGCTTACCGATTTATCTTCATCCAACCTTTTGTCGGTTGCATTGGTAATCGTTTTGGTGCCCCAACTAAGGGTAAACAATTTCAACTCCTTGGTATTGCCATTTTTAAAATAGCCACCTTTGGTATTTCCACTTCCTATATCAATTAAAAAAGTATTGTATCTTCTGGCTTCTGGTACAATCCCTAAATGAGAAAGTTTGGCTTCTTCCATGGCATCTATCACAGGCACAAGCCTTTGCGGTTCATTTACCAATAATCTAAAGCTATCGGCCATCGATTTTATAAGAAAACTTTTATTTTCTTTTTCGGCCTGCCCTTTTACCCCACTGCTCACAACTGTGAATATTTTACTACTGGGAATACTATAGTCGGTATTGGCTGTATTGTATAAACCCACCAAAGCTTTTACTGTAGCAGCGAAGGATGCGGGAGAAAAAGAGATGAAATCTGTGTTTATGGAAGAGTCTTTTACAGCAGAGAAATTACCCGTATTGGCTGCATTTTTAGCCATTTGTATAATACTCAGCTTTACGCCCTTGGAGCCTACTTCTATACCTGCGTATAGGTTTAGTTTTTTTATTTTGTTGGATACGCTTGTTTGTGCAAATGCATTTATTTGCAAAATATACCAAGGGTAAATAGAGTAGTTTTATACAGCTTTAAAAACATTTTACGACAGGTTTAAGTAAAAATACTATTTATTCTTTTTCAGTAATACGGTGTAGAGAAGTTGTGCAAATAAAATCGGCGCATGGGTTTTTCAGATTTATTCAGATTTTTACTGCCTAATCTGTAAAATCTGAAAGCATTTTCTGCTAGCTTTTGTTGGTCTCTTCGCTACTTCGTGAGAGCCTATCGTATTCTCTAATGAGACTCCTAGCAATGCTTGATAGGAAAGGAAGTAATAAAGCTTACGACCAACACCAAAGGCGGCAAAGAGAAATTAGATCTGATAGAAATGGGTTTTGCCTGGAACAAGGATATTAAAAGCGATCATAAATTTCAGGAAATGGTGGGGTAAATGAAGTTTAAGATATAGGGTGTTTATCCAAATAGCTCTTGGGTTAAAGCTTGTTTAGTTATTCCAAAGTGTTCTGCTATATCTGAAATAATGGATGCTAATGTTCCTATTTTTAATGGGTCGTGATGTGGAACAGTAATATGATGCTGCCCATTTTGTTCTGTGCTTAATCTAATATGACTACCAGTTTGCCTTGTGATTGAATATCCATAAGGCTTTATTAGTTTTATTAAATCCTCTCCACTAATATCTCTAGGGATTTTCATGCGGCTATTACCTCTTCTTTAACAATATGTAAACGAATAATTCTTTTCATTTCATCATCAAAATGACAGTGAACAGCATCTATTACAGCTAACTTTAATAGCTCATAAGTATCCCCTTGTGTAAAAATAGAAACGCCTAGCCCCTTAGCAGTATAACCACCATCGAGACTTTCTTCTACAATAAATATTAATTCTTCCATAAAATTCATTTAAACAAATTTACATTTTTATTTTATATCAAATTTACATTTAATTCAGAGGTAACGATCCGATTTAGCACACTAACCTTTCGTTGGTCACTTCGCTACTTCGTGAGCGCCAAACGTATCTTCTAGCGAGACCCCGAGGCTTGGTCAATCAACCGACCTATGAATATAGTCCGAATACTTGAACCTGTAGGAATATTGTTGTTTCATGTATTGAAAATAATTTTTTTTATTACTTTCTCATGGCTTGATCGGCTGGTCGAAGCCTCGGCAATGCGTGTTAGGAAAGAACATAATAAAACTTACGACTAACACAAAAGGCGGCAAAGGATTTTGGCTCACAGATTTTTCAGATTTACGCAGATTTTTACTACCTAATCTGTAAAATCTGAAAGCATTTTCTGCTAGCCTTTGTTGGTCTCTTCGCTACTTCGTGAGAGCCTATCGTATTCTCTAATGAGACTCCTAGCAATGCTTGATAGGAAAGGAAGTAATAAAGCTAACGACTAACAGCAAAGGCGGCAAGGGATTTTTGGCTCACAGATTTTTCGGATTTACGCAGATTTTTACTACCTAATCTGTAAAATCTGAGCGCATTTTCTGCTAGCCTTTGTATGTCACCTCGCTAACTCATGAAGACCATGCTTCGGTAATGTGTGACAGGAAAGGACTTGATAAAGCTCAAGACAAATACCAAGCTCGGCAAGCAAAACTTGTTTAATACTATAAAACTACAATTTTATTAGTTTTCACATCTCCCCCTTCACAAAATCCATCAGCACTTTTATTTTCTCCGGGCTAAAATCAAATTCTAGTCCTGCAGCTTTGTATAGTTCTGGTAATGTTTTTGTACCACCGAGGCTAAGTGATGTGCAATAATTATCCAAGGCTTTTTCGGCGTTTTGTTTATACTGCATCCACATGCCAATGGCACCAAGTTGTGCAATACCATATTCGATATAATAAAAGGGCACTTCGTATAAATGCAGTTGTCGCTGCCAAGCATTGTTTCTAAAAGCTTCTAAGCCGCTGTAATCAATCACTTCATCGGTAAATTCTGCTAGCGTAGCCACCCATGCAGCGGTGCGCTCCTCGTGTGTATGTGTAGCATGCTCGTACACCCAATGCTGAAATTTATCTATAATGGCTATCCAAGGAAAAATGGTGATCACTCTTTCAAGTTGGTGTTCTTTGGCTCTTACCAAATCAGATGCGTTATCAAAAAAACTTTCCCAATGATCCATGCTAAACAATTCCATGGCCATGCTTGCCACTTCGGCAATTTCCATGGGATATTCTTTAAAACCGGTAAGTGCCAATGGGTGTGCAAGAAAAGAATGTACTGCATGTCCACCTTCGTGCACCATGGTAGTTACATCGTGCATTTGCCCTGCGGCATTCATAAAAATAAAGGGGGCACCACTTTCTGCTAGAGGACAATTATAACCACCGGGCGATTTGCCTTTTCTGCTTTCCAAATCTAAGTGCTGCATTTCTTTCATGCGTTGCAAGCAAGCTCCAAAAAACGGACGCAACTTTGTAAAACAATCAATAGATTTTTGCAACAATTCTTCGCCTGATTTAAATGGACGAAGCGGCGTAGTGCCGGCTGGTTCGGCATCCAAGTCCCATGGGCGTAGGGTTTCAAGCCCAAGCTTTTCTTTTTTCTTACGATAGATATCATTCACCAGCGGCATTACATATTGCTTTACCGCATCGTGAAATTTATAGCAATCTTCTTTTGTATAATCAAACCTGCCTAGCTCTTTAAACCTGTAATCTCTGTAGTTATCAAAACCTGCATTCAAGGCTTCTTTGTTGCGCAAGCCAATGAGGGTATCGTATAATTCGTTTAGCTTTTCTTTGTCTTCGAGCCTGCGGGTTTGTATTTTCCTATACACTTCTTCCCGCAAATTCCTATCTTCATTTTCTAAAAATTTAGCTGCTTGTTGTAGTGTAAATTCTTCTCCGTTTACCGATACCATCATAGCACCCGTTATTTGCCCAAACTGTTGTTGCAAAACAGAAACTTCTGCCTGTACAGGAATATTTTCCTCTCTAAATAATTCAATATTTTTTTTGGTGCTGCGTATATATGTGTGATACATTGCTTCATCCAACTCCGCCAAAAAAGGCGATGCCAATAATTTTTTGTTCAACGCATCGCTGTATGGTTTTATGTGCGGCTCTATTTCATTGCAGTAAAAATTAAATGCATCTTCCAGTGTTTTGTTTTCATTATCGCATGTCATTTTTATTTGACGCCAGCAGGCATCTTCGTTTACAGCAGCTTCTAGCTCACTCATATTGAGCAACCATTTTTCTAAACTTTCTTTGCCCGTAATTTCTTGCTCGAGCAGTGTTTTAAAATAAGGTTCCAATGCTGCCCAGTCTGTAACTGTAAAATCTTTTGGAAGAAAATGTCTTTCTAATTTTTTTATATCTGCTGTGTACATGGTTTAGTATTTAGTATTGAGTACTTAGTATTGAGATGAGTTCGAGTAGCTTTATACTTATTGCTAGTATTTGTGGTAAATTTCTGCCGATGAGATTTTATCTAATATCGATATTACCAATGGTCATTTTTCTAAAAAAAGAAATTTCATTTATTTACTATCAAATATGAAAGCATATAAATGAAATATCAATATTGTTCAAGCTAAAACTTATTCGCTCCAATCTTCTCCTTTTCTCTCTTCCGCCGGCTGGCGGAGAGAGGATAGGTGAGGGGCTTCTTACGCCATCTTCCTCGGTGTATTTATTTTCTTAGCTGGGCCACTTTTTATAGCAGCAGCTTTTGGAGTAGCAGTTTTTACAGCAGCTTTCTTTTCAGAAACAGCGGCTTTTTCTTCTGTAGCATCTTCTTCACCTTCTGCATGCTCGGTTAATTTTATTTCTATACCCGCTTTTTCAAGGATATCATACCATTTTACCATTTTCTTCATATCGCTTGCATACACTCTTTCAAAATCCATGTCGGGATACACTTTTTCGAAATAGGCTTTTATTGCTTTTGCATCAGCCTTTGCATCTGGCTTCGCTTCTTTGCTTGCTTTCATTGCAAGAAATACCTCTGTAAGGTTTACATTGTCTTCTTTGGTAAACACTTCTATACTTTCTAAATGAGAGAAGCTGTGAACACGATTGCTTACAAATTTTACAGATTTATCTTCTAGCGAACGTACAATACCGCCATCTGCTTTAGAAGAAACCAATTCAAACAAACCACTTAGGCCCGTTACTGATACCATTTTATTATAACTCATAAAAAACGAAATTTTAGGAGTGCAATTTAGCTGTTATTAAATTAATAATTACCGCTTATCCTCCTACAACTTCTTTTTACACAAAAAAGTAAGACCTTTGTACGATTGTTTACGTATGTAGACCACATTTAATTATTATAGAAATAGCATTTATGAGTCGAATAATTGGGATTACACTAGTTTTTTTATTTTTTACAGCATGTAGTTTTGCACAAACGGGTGGTATAAAGGGAGTTATATTAGACAGGGTAGACAACAAACCCGTACCAGGCGCAATTGTTACTTTGCTAAAACAAAAAGATTCTGTTGTGGTAAATGAAACAGTAACATCAGAAGACGGGACATATAATTTAAAAAACTTGGCGGCGGATAGTTTTATTGTAAAAATAAGCACCCTAAATTATCAAGCCTATACAACATTTATTAATGTAAAAGACATTATAAAAGAACTTGCTGCTATAAAATTGGAGCCGAGCGGAAAAAAACTGGCAGATGTTACGGTAATTTCAAAAGCGCCCCCAGTGGTGCAAAAAGGCGATACCGCTCAGTTTAGTGCAAGCCAATACAAAGTAAACAGAGATGCTACTACCGAAGACCTACTTAAGAAAATGCCAGGTATTACCGTTGCAAAAGATGGTACGGTAACCGCTCAAGGCGAAACGGTAAGAAAAGTAACGGTAGATGGTAAAGATTATTTTGGCGATGATGCCTCTGCCGCACTTAAAAATGTGCAGTCAGATATGGTAGATAAAATTCAGGTTTTTGATAGGTTGAGTGACCAAGCTAGACTTACTGGTTTTGATGATGGGAACTCCGTAAAAGCAATAAATATTGTTACCAAATCGGGAATGAAGAATGGTAATTTCGGTCGCATATTTGCGGGTGTAGGTACAGACGATCGTTACAACGCAGGAGGAAATGCTACTTTTTTAAAAGGAAATAGGCGTTTATCAGTTGTTGGAAGTTTCAATAATATAAATCAACAAAATTTTGCATCTCAAGATTTGTTGGGCCTTACTTCTAGTGGTGGTGGTAATAGGGGTGGTGGCCAGCAAGGTGGCGGTGGAAGACCTGGTGGAGGACAAGGAGGGGGAAATGACTTTAATGTAGGACAATCAAGTGGTATCAGCGTTACCAATGCGCTGGGTTTAAATTTTACAAATCAGTATGGAAAAAAATTATCGGTAGCAGGAAGTTATTTTTACAACGATAGTAAGAACACCAACATATCCAATGTAAACACAGAAACGTTTTTAAAGCCTGACACGAGTTTTTTTTCTAAGCAAAATAACAATGCAGTAACCAATAATACAAACCACAGAATTAATCTACGGTTAGAATATACTTTTGATTCATCCAACAGTTTATTCATCATTCCAAGTATAAGTTTTCAGAAGAACAACACGCTTTCTTTTTCTGATTTAATAAGCCAAAACAGTGGTTTGGGTGCAACAAAATTTTATGATACAATCAATACCTCTTCCAGCAGAAATTCGTCCAACCGAAACGGTTATAACATAAGAAATAGTATTTTGTTTAGACATGCCTTTGCAAAAAAAGGCCGTTCTATTTCTTTTGGATTAAACAATACATTCACCAATAACAATTCGGAAGCTATATCTGATGCGGATTTCAGGTATTTTGCTAATAATATTTTAATAAAGGATTCTAGTCAAAAACAGCTAGGCGACAATGTAACAGATGGGGTTACCACAAGCGGTACCATTGCCTACACAGAGCCATTGAGTAAAAAAGCACAATTACAATTTGATTATAATCCATCGGTACAAGTAAGCAAAGCAGACCAACAAACATTTGGTTATGATGGACAAAAATATTCAAGATTTGATTCTAGCCTTTCCAATAAATTTGACAATACGATTACCACTAACAATGGGGGCATTACCTACCG
The DNA here is from genome assembly GCA_031430735.1 of Ferruginibacter sp. Taxonomy (GTDB): domain Bacteria; phylum Bacteroidota; class Bacteroidia; order Chitinophagales; family Chitinophagaceae; genus Ferruginibacter. The sequence continues at coordinate 12,403 of JANPCB010000013.1, forward strand.
TTTTATTCCTAATAGAGACGATTTTTTTCAAGTGGGGTTAAGTTACCAAAATTCAAGATTGGAAAGCGATCGTTTGTTTCCTACTAAATCAAATGTGAACCAATCTTTTTCTAACCTACTAGGCAATTTACAAATAAGAAAAAAATTCTCTACTAAGAGTTCAATGAGGCTTTTCTACAGGGGCTCTACAAACTTTCCATCGGTAAATCAATTGCAAGATGTGGTAAACCTGAGCAACCCTTTAAGAGTGAGCACAGGTAACCCAGCGCTTACGCAATCGTTCACACAATTTGTTGGGAGCAGGTTTACATATACGAACTCTAAAACAAGTAAAAGTTTTTTTGCAGGGCTTTTTGTACAAACGGCCAATGATTACATAACAAACGCAACGTTTATCCCATCAAAAGATACAACACTACAAAATGGCGATACACTTAGAAGAGGATCGCAACTTACCAAACCAGTGAACTTGAACGGTTATAGAAGTGCAAGATCATTTTTAACCTACAGCTTACCATTAAAGTTTATTAAAACCACGCTTAACATTAATGCAGGATTTAGTTACCAAAGATTACCAGGCTTGGTAAATAGCAATCAAATATTGACGAATAACTTTGGGTATAATACAGGCGTAACGTTTGCTAGCAACATAAGCGAATATGTAGATTTCAACATTTCTTATGCAGCAAATTTCAATAACACCACGGGGAACACAACAAATACAAATTTTGTAAACCAAGTAGCAGGTCTTCAAGTAAACTTGCTTAGTAAAACAGGATGGTTTGTGCAAAACGATGTTTCTTATCAAGCCAATAGCGGATTGAGTGCTGGTTTTAACCAACGATTTGGTTTATGGAATGCAGCAATAGGCAGAAAGTTTTTAAAGAAACAAGTGGGCGAATTAAAGCTTTCTGTATTTGATTTATTGAAACAAAATCAAAGCATAGTAAGAACAGTAGATGCACGTTATATTGAAGATGCGCAAAGTGTGGTGTTACAGCAATATTTTATGCTTACGTTTACATATAGCTTAAAGAATTTTGGAAAACCTGCAAAACCTTCAAGCAAAACTGAAAATAGAGAAGAGATAAATAGAATGATATCTCCACGTGGAGGGCCAAATGGAGGGTTTTAATTTTTTGAAGAAATATGAAATAATTAAATTAATTTACGGGTCTAAAAAACTTAAAATGAAAAGAAAACTATTATTTAGCTTATTAGCAATAGCAATTTCCATTACAACAGTGAAAGCGCAAGAAGCTGCAATGACAGCAGCTCCGGCTGGCATGGAGCAAAAGCAGCCCAACGAACGCACAAAAGAAACATTGCTAAAATTGCAAACAGACCTTGGTTTATCTAGCGAACAAGGAGGTAAAGCGTATCCTGTATTTGAAGAATTTTATACGGCACAACAAAAAATGAGAGATGAAATGCGTGCAGCAGGCGGCGAAATGGATAGAGAGAAAATGAAAGCTACAAGAGAGGAGATGGCTACAAAGAGAGATGATAAATTAAAACTAATATTTACTGAAGCGCAAATGCAAAAGTGGAAAGATGTAATAGAGCCATCTATGCGCCAACAAAGAAAACCCAAGCAATAATAGTGTAGCAATAAAATAAAAAATAGTAAAACGAGGATGTCTCACAACAAAAAAGAGGCGTCCTCTTTTTTATGGATTTTATTTTGATTTAAAAAGCGAAAAAAATATTCTGTTTGATTGTAGAGGGCTTTGTTTTTGAAAAAGTTAAAAAAGTAGCCTTTTTAGGCTG
>JANPCB010000014.1:0-4903 GCA_031430735.1 Ferruginibacter sp.
AAACGGGTAAAGTGTTGATAAGTTTTTTAAAACCCAGCGGGAAGATTTTTTAGAAAACTTATCAATACTTTATTCGTAAACACAAACTTTGAACTATTTTTATAACAAAAAAATGGTCAACCTATTTCAGGACAAGACAGAACACTCTAATAACATAACCAACCAAAACTAAATGGCAGACAATACAGACGAAGACGATATAGGTAATCCGATAAACAATCAATCGGAAAATTCTCCTGACCAAATTATCCTTACTAAGGACATCGAGAATATTACCCCAAATCAAGAAACTGAAAATATGGAAGTACATCATCATGCTCACGACCCAGCAGCACCACATCATAAGAAAAACTGGAAATCATATTTCTGGGAGTTTTTAATGCTATTTCTTGCGGTAACGCTGGGTTTTTTCGCCGAAAATCAAAGAGAACATTATATCGAAAATGAAAGAATGCATCGATACCTGGAAAGCATGCTACTGGATATTGAAAGTAACCAAGAAGTACTTGATTCTGCCATAAGGCAAAACACCAAAATGATTGCAACATATGATTCTCTGGCTACCTATTTATCCGAAAATACCCAAACCATAGACAGGGGCGCTTTTGCCCGGAAATTGGGGGCTATATGGTATCGAGGTTTTATAAACAGACATGAAACATTTGAACAAATGAAAACTTCAGGCTCGCTACGTTATATAAAAAACTTTGTCCTGCTTACTACTATACTTGACTATGAACGGAAATGCAATTTTGCCCAGTACCGTACCGAACATTTTGAACAGAAATACTATACTGAAATTTTTCTACCGGCAATATATAGGAACTATGATATGCCTTGCCTGTACTTGCTAGACAGCGCTTATAGCAATAAATCGGAAACATTGATCAATAATTTAAAACATGTAGATATAATTTCAGGCGCCGAAGCAAAAAAATTCAGGCAGGAGGTGGGCAGCGCCTTTATGTTGCGATTAGAAAGAATGAGAACTTCTGCTATTGCCTATCGCATTGCAACTTACAAAGGTGAAGAATTGACAAAGCTGATTGAAAAAGAACTTGATTGAGATTACGAACAAAAAGCACGAACGCACAACAATGCATTGCCAAAAGTGGGGGCAGGACATTGTTACTTCAGCTGTATCTCAATATCAGCTTTGGTTTGGGGCCTGACTCTTTCTAAGTAACTTTTCGATAATTTTATCATCGCATTTCTTTTTCATCATTGCCGCTGGTCAGACGAATTTCAAAACCCCCACCTTCGGCAATGCAAAACGTTGTGCGTAATTATAGCGAGGCACTCAACGGGAAAAAGACTGTGCAGAAAACAGGGAAAACACCCTAACTCAATAAATATTTCTGCGACAACTTTACACAAGTAGGTGTTACAAATTTTCAAAACATTACCCACGGACAAATGTTTCAAACAACTGCAGACTTGCTTTTCAGAACTCTGACAATTGACGATTGCTTAATTGTAGCTTCTTTTATTGACAGCCAGCTTGCAACAATTCCTAAAAATTTTTTCTTTCCACCGAACTCAAAAATTATTGACAAATCATTAAATAATCAAACAGGTATTTCACATGGAGCATTCGATAATGATAAATTAATAGGAATTAGATTGACATACTTCCCCGGTCTTGACACAGAAAATCACGGGTACGACCTGAATTATTCAGAAGAAGAACTAAAACAAGTAGCCCAATTTCACGGAACACTTGTCGTTGACGATAGAAGGTATAAAGGAATTGGCAATCACCTTGTAAAAATTAACTGTAAAGAGATTTTTGAAAAGTCATTTTTAAGAATTTTAGCAACAGTTCATCCAGACAATTTAAATAGTATAAAAATGCTTGTTAACAACGGGTTTTCAAATCGGCTAATTACAAATAAGTATAAAAATTTACCAAGAATAATATTTGAAAAAAATAAAAACGTTTAAATATGAAAAAAGCATTTACAATCATGTTGCTTTGTTGTTCAACAGCCACATTTTCTCAAGTACGCTCATACCTAAGAGCTGTTTTCTTAAACTCAAATGTTTACAAAACAAAAGTGGACTTGAAACTGACCCAATTTTCTAAAACTGATGGTGAACTTCTTACGACACAAAAAGAAATTACCCTTAAACCTGAAACAGGAAAATCAGTTAGGTATAAAATTGTTGGAACAGATGGTGATTATACAATAATTAAGCTGTTACCAAGAGTAAAAATTAATGCGGATAATTCAGTAACGGTTGATGACCCTACAGACGACAATGATAATGCTTCAAATTTTGCATATTATATTAAGACAAAAGATTTTGGGCTTAACCAAAAAGTGATTTTAAGTGAAAAAATTGTTGGAACACCTTTAGTATTCCCCTATAAGCTTCGACTACAAGATAAAGGTGATGGTGCGACAATAACAACTGATTTTACTGTTGGATATACATTTGGACTACGTTTAAAAACGAGCAAAATACCCTATAAACAAAACTTCTTTACAATTATTCCCTATGGATTTGGCTTGGGTTCAACTAAATATTTCTATCAAAAAAATGACGGGACATATTCCGAAAAAAAAGATGGTGTAGCGATAACTTATTATACAGGTGGTTTACTATGGACAATCAGTAAAGTTAACATAGGCTTGTTTGCAGGTAAAGACGCAATGATTGATAGGCAAAATAATTGGGCATATCAAGGAAAGTGGTGGTTTTCATTTGGACTAGGCTACAAATTCAAAACAGATTGACAACTACGCACAACAAAAGTATTTGCAAAAGCAGGGCTGCACATTGTAATCTTCGGCATTAGCAATGTGGCAGCTTTAGTTCGGGCGGACGTATTTCAATTAAGCTTTTGTTGTTATCTTGTACTTTATATTTTCAATTTGGCATTTGCACCGGGCTGGACGTTCAATGAATTCCCTGCCTTCGCAAATACTCAACGTTAGCTGCAAATTTAACGTAGCGTTTCAATCAGTTCTCAGCTAAACGAGAGACATAAATTTTTAATGCCGAAACTTAAAAAAAGTCATCTATTATTTTCCAATTTATTCAACCAACTACTAGAATTTTAGATTTTTCTATTCAGAAATAAATAATTTAAAAATTGACAAAAAATGAAAGTAAAATATTTTACAGTTGTTTTTATTTTGGGAATACTGAATTTCGATAACCCTTTATTTTCACAAAACATTAATATTAGATGGAGTGAAGAAGTGAAAAGTAGGAACAATTTTGAGAATGCTATACTACTTTCAAATGGCAACACTATTGTTTTAAAATTTTATGAAAGGGACGGAGGCATTGATCTTCCAGTTTTCGACACTTATTTAATGTTGTTAGATAAAGATTGGAATACAATTAGTGAAAACAAATTATCAATTCCCCAATTTAATTCTCTTTCAAAATTAAAGTTGATAAAATCTAAAGACAAAGTCTATCTTATAGATGACTTTTATAGGCAATCAGATAGAAAAATAATCACAATGGCTTATGAAATAGATTTGAATACTGCCAGCATTAATAATAGTAAAATGATTGATGAATTTAAACTACCATTTAATCCAAATAAAGCATTTACTCCTCTCGTTAATCAAGAATATACAGAGATACGATTTTCCACAGATTCAAATAATATTTTAGTTTTAACTTATTGGCCTATAAAGCAAGGAGGAAATGTCAAATATAATTTATCAGTTTTCAATTCACATTTTGAAAAAAAATGGAGTAAGACTATTGAGTTACCATTAGAAACAAAACTAACAGCTATAAAAGATATTTATTTTTCAAATGAACAGGAAATAGTTATAGCTATAGGATACTTAAAAGAAAAACTTAAAATAGGGTTAGCAAGTAGAAATGAAAGTAATTTTCCCCCAATTACATTCAAATTTTATAAATTAACTGAAACTAGCCAAACAGAAGTAAACTTTGATTTAAAAGAAAAGCAAGCACATGATTTAGGATTTATAGTAACAAATAATCTGTTACAAATAATAGGTTTATACAGACTAGGCGAAGAGTCAAATATTAACGGTATATTTATTTCATCATTTTCTAAAGATTTAAAAACAATCGAACAATCAATTTTTAATGAGATTGACGAAACAAAAATTGATAACCTTGGAAATGGTAATTTTGCAAGAGGAGAAAATAATTTGAAAGGTTTGAAACTCAATTTTACGTTACATAGCATTATGATTAGAGAAAATGGAAGTATAGACTTATTGTGCAAATACTTTGAAGGAACGGGTGTATTGAAATTGATTGATATGCCTAAAAAGGGTTCTTTCATTTATGGCGACCTTTTAAACATGAATTTAAAGCAAGACAATTCCATAACATTTACTAGAATACCAAAAAAAGCACTAGGCTTAGAAGAAGGGTGGATATTAAATAGCTATCCAATTTCACATAATAACAAGTTAATAGTTGTGTACAATGATAGTCAAGATAATTTAGATAAAGAAGATGTTGAAAATGTAAAAAATAAAAATAGATATTCAAACTCTTCATTAATCGCTGCTATTATAGATGAGAATGGTAATTTAACTAGAAAGGTTTTGCATAAAAATGGAGTTAATGAATATTTTCCGTCAATTTATTTAGTACAATTAGCAACAAATAAATTTTTGATAAATGCTTACAATTTAAAAACTTTTAAACCAAGAAATAAATATGGAATTTTAGAAATTACTGATGATTAAATTTAAAACGATGTTGACACTATGCTTTAAGGAAAAAATAATTTAGTGACTAGAAAAATGCAGCTAACAATTAAGGTTTAGTGTGGCATGCAATGCCCAACGCTAAACCTGTGTTGAACGAAACCCGGGCTATTTGTTATGGGGATTTGAAATAAAGGCTAAGGGGTAGAAAAAAATACAGAGCGTATTTTTTGAAAAGTAGG
>JANPCB010000015.1:0-1999 GCA_031430735.1 Ferruginibacter sp.
TGCGTAATTCTAAAATCAACTATTATGAATATACAAAAATTTGTTCTCGGAAGCTTTGTAGGTGGTATAATTAAATTCTTTCTTGGCTTTTTATTTGTTGGTGTTTTACTGAAAGATTTCTTTGCCGAAAATGGTGGGCCAATTACCAATCCTGACACAATGGTCTGGTGGGCATTAGTATTAGGAAATTTGTTCTCTGGAGTTTTGCTCGTTTATTTTTTTATAAAAGCAAATATTTCTACTCTTAAAAAAGGGGTAAGTACAGGATTTGTTATCGGGTTATTGGTAGGTTTAGGTAATTTTTTGATTACTTATGCAATCACTCTTTCTCCCAGCATCAAAGCAGTTGGAGTTCATGTATTTGTTTCTGCTGTAAACTATGCAGTTGCAGGAGCTTTTGTAGGTTGGCTTTTTGGTTATGGGAAAAAAAGCCCGAAACTCTAATTTACACTTTGACAAAAAAAAGGGAAGCCTTCAACAGCCACCAACACATAGGAAAAGGTTTTGTGCAATTGGGGCGGGACGATATAAAATATGCCACCTGCAGCAATAACTGCCGTTATAAACCCCAAACAGCCTTCCTTTATATAATTGGCTGAATTTAAAAACCCATAGCTGCAACCGCCTGACATACCCATCTACCGCTAATAATATACAACAAAGCTATAAAAATGTTAAGCCCTATTATTGCTATATTAAACAAAAGTATAATCATGAAATGAGCCATAATAAAAGTTGATCCCAATCGAAATTATTACGGGCGAATTCTTCACCTAGGTTCGTGTCCCCACGAACCGTTCGCTATGGTCTATTTACTTTCCTCGTCTTGGGCTTAGGTTCGGAAGAAAATCATAGCCTAGCTTTTTGTTATTATCATTATCATTTATATCTTTACTTTCCTGCCGGCAGACAAGTTCGGTCCCTACACCCGTGTAGGGATTCCGGGCGGAAGGATTTCAAATTACACACATGCATAAAGCGCTACCGTTAGCAGCAATTTTATTTCAACAACCCTTATGTATCCAGTTTACTTTACCATCGGACTTATTTTGACAGTTGCTATTATTGGTTTTATTTCTGAACAAATAAAGAAATCAAAAAGACAGTCTATACAATCAACTTTATCAAGCATTGACGATAAGAGTAATAGTAATGCAGTAACTTTTGTAAACACACTTCAGGACTTAGGATATTTCAAGTACGCTAATCTAACAGACATAGACTTACTACGTCAAACAATGATTGACGCATTTGACCCGACAAACGAGTTAGATACTGTTTGGGAAGATGATATTTCCGCAACTCCAAAAGACTATCGTTATTATTTCTGTGATAATGAGGATTTGTACGAAGAAGGAGGATTTACTGCAATGCTTAAAACGCTTCAACCGACATTCAATAAAATCGGCTTGACGTTGAAAATAGATAACCATTACGAAGTTTGGGACAACACGAATAGTTGGCTGAATCATTCAATCACTTTGAATGGAACTAATTATACTATTTTCAAAAATTTTCCAGAGGCAGGTTGGGGTGAAGCAGCACAACGACTTGCTGAAATATTAAATAGTGAATTAGAAAAACAACAAAAGGATGAGAGATTATATTTGGTAAGCGGCGGTAACGAAGGCAGACTTATCTTCTTGACTAGGGAGCAGTTTACTTTCATTGATAGCGTTTATACAAACAAATATTGGAAGCCACTCACAGTAGAAAATTGGTGTAAAACTTTTGAAGTAGCTCCGATGCCTCAATAAAAACTGGTGCCAACATCGCATTTGCAAAATACGGGCAGGTCAAACATATTTCAGGACAAGACAGAGCCTTTCTTTATTTATTTGGCTGAATTTAAAAACCCATATCCCCAAAATATTGACTTGAATTAAAAGTAAAAAAGGAAGGAACCTGTTTACGATGCATCATTACCATGCTTTAAAACCATCGCTACAACCGCTTGACATACCCATCTACCGCTAATAATATACATCAAAGCTATAAA
>JANPCB010000016.1:0-2477 GCA_031430735.1 Ferruginibacter sp.
GCCGATTTATTAAAAAAGATTGGAATTTCTTCTGCGACAATGACAGAGGAAGAGTTCGAAGATATAGGATTGTCAAAAATGCTAAAAGCAGTTGACAAAACTAAAAAGGTCAGCAGAAATAGCATAATGCAAAAGCTAAAGTAAGGCAATGGAAGTTGAATTTCTTAGCAAATTTTCAAAGGATTTAGATTCTATTTCTGTTAAGTCTGTCAAATCCAACTTAGTCAAGCTTATTAATTTGGTTGAGTCGGAAAATAATTTAAACAACATTCCGCAGCTTAAAAAGTTAGCAGGTCACCGGTCGGCATATAGAGTTCGCTTAGGTGATTATAGAGTTGGTTTTTTCTATGAGAACAATAAAATAATATTCGCCAGAATTGTTCATCGAAAGGATATTTATAAAGTATTCCCATAATTTTCTAGGGGTGCATTCAAGTCTCTAGCGCAACTAGTTAATAATTTATTCATTTGTAAAATTAGTATTCCTCTTGTTATTTCCGATAATTTTTTTTGAACTAATAAGGTTCAAAAAATTATCAGAATAACCTTTCTTCGAACTACGATTTTCGCGTTCAATAAATTCCAAAGGAGTCATGTAATTAATGATTTTTCTTGGTCTATTATTGAGTTTGTTTTCTACTTCCATGATTTGTTCTTCGGTTATTTTATTGAAGTCAGTCCCTTTAGGAAAGAAGCGTCTAATAAGCCCGTTTGTGTTTTCGTTAGTTCCTCTTTCCCAAGAAGAATAAGGGTGAGCAAAGTACACTGGCATACCTGTTTTTTGTGTAAACCATTTGTGATTAGCCATTTCCATTCCGTTGTCGTAGGTGAGTGATTTTTTAAATGTAGCATTCATATTCATAATTTTATTGCTGAAGGCAAGTGTAACTGTTTCAGATTTTCTGTTTTTTAATTTTACAATGTGCGTGTATCTTGATTTTCTTTCAACCAGCGTACCAATAGCACTAGCTTGCTTGGCTCCAATCATAAGATCACCTTCCCAATGTCCGACTTCTTGACGCAGCTCAACATGCACAGGTCTTTGTTCAATGCTAAGCTGGTCTTTGATTCTTGGCTTGTCAGGCTTTGGGGGACGATGGTTTCTTCTTTTGTACCTAGAATAGGGCAAAAGCTTAATAAGTTTTCTATTCATTTTTGCTTGTCTATGTTTATAGATATAAGCGTAAATAGATTCATGGGATATCGTCATTATAGCATCACCGGGATATTTAATTTTAATGCTACCGGCAATTTGCTCAGGAGTCCATTTGCCTAATAGGCCCCTGTAAACATACCATCTAAGCATAGGGTATGCGGAGATTTTATCATGATATTTTTTACTGACGTAATCGTCTTTAGCAGCCCAATCTGCAAGTTTAGCATTGTACTTTTCACCAGGCATAGGAATCCATTTTTTGAGCTCCCTGGAGATAGTTGATTTGTTTCTATTTAATTGTCCGGCGATAAATGTAGCAGACATTTTCTGACGCAAAAGAGTTTCAATAATAACTCTTTCTCTAAAAGTCAATCGATGGTATCCCTTTGTTTCCATACAACAAATTTATTTCTTTCATTTTGTTGCGTTGGATTCTTGAATTTAAGAATTTTCAAATCAACTTGCCAATAACGGTTTGCTAGCAGGCGAGGTGTTTTATTTTGGGTTTCGTAGCACGACTGTTTCGCAAAAAATATTGCAATAAAATTATAAAAATTCTTTACCGAAATTCATATTGCAATATTTTCAGCAGGAAGTTTGAGCGAGGTAATCAGATATTAAACCTACAGTCCGCCCAAAATAAAACATTTTGCTTGCACGCTGTGCTTGTTGCACAACTGTAAAACTATGTGAATAAAACATGAAAAACAAAACTTCATATCCTTCATTGTTCACTTATTTTTGCCTGCGTAATTCTACAAACATGCAAGGCAAAAAGAACTACAGCGAAAAGCTTTTCAATCACTTCCAACTCTCTGACCGAGTACCTGAAGATAATTTCTATCGCATACTAAAAGACAGCATCGACCTGCGTTACCTTTACAAAGCCACATCCGAATATTACGGCAGCGAAGGCCAAGCAAGTATCGACCCGGTGGTTTTCTTTAAACTTATTTTGGTGGGTTATCTCGAGAACCTAAACAGCGACCGCAAAATTATTTCCCACTCAAAAATGCGACTCGATATTTTATACTTCATCGGTTACGACATTGACGAAGAACTTCCTTGGCACAGCACACTAAGCCGTACCCGTCAACTTTACGGAGAAGAAATTTTCAAAGATTTATTTAAAGAAGTTTTAAAATTGTGTGTAGCCAAAGGAATGGTATCTGGCAAACGCCAGGCTGTTGATAGCGCTTATATCAAAGCAAATGCAAGTCTTGATTCTGTTGCTGAAAAAGAAGTGCTCGAAGATGCGGTGACTTATTCAGACGAACTCAAAGAGAATGATGAAACAAAACAAACTGTAAGTTCCCGCAAG
>JANPCB010000017.1:0-16879 GCA_031430735.1 Ferruginibacter sp.
TAAATTGAAAACAGCCTCTTTTCTTTAAAGTATTCGAGTCGGGGTCCATCACCAATTTCATATAGGCGATTCTCAGAGCTTATAATTTACTTTTAGAAAGCCTTTAAAATCTTAAATGACTTTTTCAGTGCCCTCCAAATAGGTTCCTCTTTTTTTATACGCTTACAAAACTTAAGTTAATTATATTTGATTAGACTTTATAAAACGTACAAATTAAAAATGAAAAAATTTACCTTTCTTTTTTGTGTAATCATTTTTACGAATAATGCCATAGCACAAAAATATACAAACGAGTCTTTTGATGGTTTCAAAGAGCGTTTTGTATTAGCATTATGGAAACAAAATCCAGAATGGGCAAGCAGCCAAGGGTTTCATAATTATGATAGTTTACTGGTGGTGCCAAATGAGGCTAGCAGAGTGAGCGGGTTATTGTTTTGCCAATAATATTTGGATTCATTAAAAAAAATAAAACCCAGCTTATTATCAGACAACAATAAGATAGATTACAAAATGATGGAAGCGCAGTTGCTATCCACACAATGGTATACGAATACCTTTAAGTCGTATGAATGGAACCCCGCCAATTACAATGTATGCGGTGCTTTTGCCGAAATGCTGGCAAACAATTACGATTCGATAGATACAAGACTTCGACATTTTTATTTGAAAATGAAAAATGTAAATGCGTATTATGCAGCAGCAAAACAAAATATTAAAAATCCCACATTAGAACATACCCAATTAGCCATTATGCAAAATGAAGGTGGTTTATCTACTTTCAACGAAGACTTACAGGAGGCATTGGCAAAATCACATTTAACAGAGATAGACAAAGAACGCATCATAGATAGAGCCCAAAAAACAATTGGCATAATAAAAGATTATGTGAATTTTTTGAAGCAGTTAAAAAACGAAACGCCTCGCAGTTTTAGAATTGGTGCAGCATTATATGCAAAGAAATTTGAGTACGATATAGAGTCTAGTTTTACCGCCACTCAAATTTATGAAAAGGCCCTCTCACATAAAAAAGACTTGCATACCATCATGTATGCCATCACCAAAAAATTGTGGCCAAAATATATCCAAGAAAAAGCAATACCTGAAAATAAATTAGTAGCCATCAAACAATTGATAGATGTACTTTCTTTGAAACATGTTTCTGCCGATTCCTTTCAAACAGCCATTGAATTACAAATACCTACTTTGGCAAATTTTATCAGAGAAAAGAATTTATTGTATTTAGATCCATCAAAGCCACTGGTAGTGCGTAAGGAGCCCGCATACATGGCAGGTGTAGCAGGCGCCTCTATTTCTTCGCCTGGGCCTTACGATAAAAACGGAAATACTTACTATAATGTAGGAAGTTTGAGTGGATGGGACAAAGATCGTGCAGAAAGTTATTTGCGAGAATACAATCACTACATTTTACAAATCCTGAATATACATGAAGCTATTCCTGGCCACTACGCACAGTTGGTTTATGCAAATAAATCGCCCAGTATCATAAAAGCCATTTTTGGTAATGGTGCAATGATAGAAGGCTGGGCCGTGTATACAGAATTGATGATGCTAGAAAATGGTTACGGTAAAATAGATGGGAACAGTGAAGAAGAAATGATGTTGATGTATTACAAATGGAATTTGCGCAGCACTTGCAACAGCATTTTAGATTACGACGTACATGTAAACAACGCAAGTAAAGAGAATACATTACGTTTTTTAATAAACGAAGCCTTCCAACAAAAAGCCGAAGCCGAGGGGAAATGGAAAAGAGTTTCTGTATCGCAAGTACAACTGTGTTCTTACTTTACCGGATACACAGAGATATATGAATTGCGAGAAGCATTGAAGAAAAAACAAGGGAAATCGTTTAATTTAAAATTGTTTCATGAAAAGTTTCTAAGCTATGGAAGTGCCCCGGTAAAATATATAAAAGATTTAATGATAAAATAAAAGTTCGCATAGTCATACCTTTGCTTATGCAACTTCCTCCACTCGCAGAAAGGCTTAGGCCACATACGCTAGATGATCTTATTGGTCAAAAACATCTTACCGGAAATGGAAGTATTTTACGAACTTCTATTGAGCATGGCAAGGTACCCTCTATGATTTTGTGGGGACCACCAGGTGTAGGTAAAACAACTATAGCAAATATTATTGCACATACTTTACGACAGCCATTTTATACATTAAGCGCTATTTCATCTGGCGTAAAAGACATTAGAGATGTAATAGAGGAAGCCAAAACAAAGCAAGGAGCCATACTTTTTATAGATGAAATACACCGTTTTAATAAAGGCCAGCAGGATGCCTTATTGAGAGCTGTAGAAAAAGGAACTATTACACTTATTGGTGCTACAACAGAGAATCCATCGTTTGAAGTAAACAGTGCATTGCTAAGTCGTTGTCAAGTATATGTTCTAAAAGCATTGGATGAAAATGATTTGATTCAATTGCTTCATCATGCCATTGAAAACGATGAAAATTTAAAACAAAAAAAAATCAGTTTTAAAGAAACGGAAGCACTCATCAATATTTCTGGAGGCGATGCTAGAAAATTATTGAACCTCATTGAACTGGTATCAGACGTTGTTGCAGATAATACAGTCGTTACGGATGATATTGTAATGGAAATAGCGCAACAGCGGATTGCCCTTTATGATAAAAAAGGCGAACAACACTACGATATCATTTCGGCATTTATAAAAAGTATGCGAGGCAGCGACCCCAATGCTGCAGTGTATTGGCTTGCACGTATGATTGAAGCAGGCGAAGATGTAAAGTTTATAGGTCGTCGCATGGTCATTTTTGCTAGCGAAGATATAGGCAATGCCAATCCCAATGCATTGTTACTAGCCACCAACACTTTTCAGGCTGTAAATATGATTGGTTACCCGGAGAGTAGAATTATTCTTTCTCAATGTGCGGTGTACCTAGCAACTTCTGTAAAAAGCAATGCCGCTTATATGGCCATAAACGAGGCACTAGCAGCGGTAAAAATAAATGGAGACTTGCCAGTACCACTGCACCTGCGCAATGCACCTACAAAATTGATGAAGGATATGAATTATGGAAAGGATTATAAATATGCACATAGCTTTGAAAATAATTTTGCAGCGCAAGAATTTTTACCTTCAAAATTAGCTGGTACCGTTTTTTACAACCCACAACAAAATGCAAGAGAAGAAGAAATAAGAAAGTTTTTAAAAGCCCGGTGGCAAAAGAAATATGGATACTAGAAAAGAAATTGAAACAAGAACAGATATAGAAATATTTATAAAAGCATTTTATAAAAAAGTAATTATTGATCCTATCATTGGAAATATTTTTACAGAAATATTTCCAATAAATTGGGAACATCATATTCCGCTCATTTCAGATTTTTGGGAAACAATATTGTTAGACAATCCTGTTTATAAAAACAATGCAATGGGTGTCCATTTCGAAATGAATAAAATTTTCCCTTTACAAAAAATACATTTTGATGTTTGGTTACATTTATTCAATGAAACTTTAGATGAATTATTTGTAGGCGAAAAAGTAATGCTTGCAAAAAAAAGAGCTTTGGGAATAGCGCAGGTAATGCTACTAAAAATGGATGAGCAAAATAGTAAATAATACATTCATGCGCTTCATTAAAAAAGCTGCCAATATTTAATAATTGGCAGCTTATTGATTGATATGACTAGAATTATTTTACGCTTTTTTGTGTGACTATCATTTTACCATTTATAACCAATGTAGCAAAATAAGTACCACCAGGTAATACGGAGAGTCCACTTATTTGAAGATTAATGAATCCTTTATTTATAGCAATTTTATTATTGATTACTGCTTTTACAGATAAATTTATAATGTGTATTGCTGCATCCCCTTTTCGTTGCTGTTAAAGCGGGCAGTTACCGTTTCTATAAATGGATTTGGAGAAACTTGCATAACAACTTCGGTACTGTTTTTTAAAACGAACAACCAATATTTAGCTGTAAGTAATAGTGCCATTAATATCTACTTGTTTCAACCGATAGTACACAACTGAATTTTCTTGAAGACAGGTTGCATTGTCTTTAAAAGCATAATACTTTCTATTGCCGTTTTCAAAACCATCTAATACGATTCCTATGTTTGTAAAAGTTTTTCCGTCAAAAGAACGCTCAACTTCAAAATGGCTATTGTTTAGCTCTTGCTCTGTAGTCCAATTTAACAAAACTGATCTCTCTGTAGCCAATGCCTTAAATTCGGCATATTTTGCAGACAAAGGGATAACGTTAAGTAAAGAAGGTGCACTTGTAAAATTCTTTTCTGTGTTTGAAGGATTTTGTGCACTTACACCAAAAGAATTTGCAAGGATAATAATTACTAAGGTTACAGTAATTGCTAGGGCTTTAATAGACTTTCTCATAATTGTGATATTTTTTTCTTTAAAAGGACACGGCTTTATTTGAAAAGCTTGGCGTCTGTAATAAAAAATGTTGACTGCAAAAAAATTCTAATCGTTATAGAAACTTTACTACAGATTGTAAAGATATAAGTTTTTTTTATACCGCCAAATATTTCTGTAGTAATTTTACTACTTTTTTGTGTTTATACTTAAAAAGCTCTTCAAATGTTAAAAATTTTAACATTTGAAGAGCTATAAAATGAAGTTTTGGAGGAAATTATTGTATGAAGTCTGAAAACTACAAGAGTCTAGTAAGGGTTAATTAGATTACCAACCGTAAAACTACTGAACAGCGTAGCGTATAAATTATAAGTAAATTTTATTTTTTCTATTGCTAACATAGTTTTCGTTTTACGAACTAAGCTAGCTAAAACAATTTTTTCAAACCATGATAAAGATTTGTAGGATGGGTAATATATTAATTTGAAGTTCTTTTATGCGTCGGGCTTGCCTGACGGGAGATAGGGTTTCACAAGTAACCCTTTTACGCATGAGGGTAAGTGATTGTGAAAACCCCACCGAGCCACCACATAAAAGCACTCATGTTTAATTTTGTTTTACCAAATTTCTTATCATTCCATTAAATATGAACCCGTGAAAAGGCAATACACTATACCAATATAACCTGCCCCATAAACCTCGAGGGCGAAAAGTAGCTGTTTGTCGCAATTGTATTTTATTGTGGCGTTGCATTATTCTAAACTCGAGCCAAGCTTCCCCGGGCAATTTCATTTCTGCATATAGCAATAAGCGTTTGTTCGTTTTATCGGCCACTAGCACTCGCCAAAAATCTAAGGCATCTCCCCTGTGTATTTCTTTAAGATTGGTTCTTCCTCTTCGCAAACCTACCCCACCAACCATTTTATCTACAAAACCTCTCATTTTCCACAACCTATTACCATAATACCATCCTTTTGCACCACCAATGCTCCAAATATTTTCGAGTACATTTTCAATAGAATTATCTTTAAGCGCTTGCCATTTCAAATCCTTATAACATCCAAAAGTTGGAACTTCCACTTGATTCATCCATTGCTGGTTTGCATTAGAGGAGCTAAAAGAATCCTTCCAACTACTAAGCACTAAATTTTGTTCAATTTTTTCGAAAGCCAATTGTACCGCAGCTTTATAAGAAAGTAAATCTATATTCAATTCTTTAGCCAATGTATTGGGCTCGGCAATAACATTCACCTTCATGCTATTTACCAAATTGATAGCTAAGGAATAAGAGGTAGACGTTACAAAATACAACCAATAAGATGAAATTCTGGGTGTCATTATAGGTATTGTAATGATCAATCGCTTTAGTTTTCGTACTCCTGCAAATTGCAATAGCATTTCTTTGTAGCTTAAAATTTCGTCGTTGCTAATATCGTAATGCTTATTAAAGCAAGTTTCTTTTAAAAGTACCCCCGATAAAAACTGTATTACATTCCTAATTGCAATGGGTTGGCATTTTGTATTCAACCACTTTGGTGTAATCATAATCGGCAGTTTTTCTACCAAGTCTCTAATAATCTCAAACGATGCGCTACCAGAGCCCACAATGATGCCTGCACGCAAGGCTGTGAGTGGGATGACACTTTCTTTTAATTTATTTTCTACTGCTAGGCGGGAATGCAAATGTTTAGATAAATGTGATTCATTTACAATGCCTGTTAGGTAAATTATTTGCTTGCAATTGGTTTGTTCAATTTTTTCTAAAAAGTTTTTTGCAGTTGCCAATTCTTTTGCTTCAAAATCGCCGCCGCTGCTCATAGAATGTATTAAAAAATAAGCTGCATCTATTGCTTCAGGAAAATCAATATCATTGTTGTTTGCTAAAAAATCTATTTCTATCGTTTGTAAATTTGGGTGTTGATGTTCATCTTCAAAACGCTCTTTGTCTCTCACACAACAAAGTAAAGTATGCCCTTGCTCCAATAAAACTGGAATGAGTCGCTGGCCTATATAGCCGTTTGCACCGGTAAGTAAAATATTTAAAGGCAAACTGAACTAGTTTGTTATTATGAATTATAAAGTTCAACTTATTCTATCTATTATACTATTTTATTTTTTGGTGGTTTTTTAAAATTCATAGCTGCATCTTAGTTTTAGCGAAATATTTGATGGTACCAGTTACAATCATAGATCCTATCAATGCCAAAATGATATCTTTTTGTGCATCCCACACATCACCTTGCGTTGCTACATAGGTTTCGCCAGTTTCTTTGGTAGTAAATTCGGCTACGCCCCATTCTATTAGTTCAAAAATGGTAGCTAGGCAGAGAATCCCCATATTTGTAATGGTGCCAACCCATTTTTGTGGCACTTTATATTTGTTGTACAATAAGTCTATTGCGGGGTAGGCAAGTAAAAAACCAAAACTAAAATGAACAATCCTATCGTATGGGTTTCTTTTTAGCTGCCAAGTATCTCTAAAAAATTCCCCAAGCGCATTGTGCGTATAGGCAGCTTGTGCACCATATATATGTACGAGCAAAAAAAGGAAGAGAAAAACCAAGCTTATATCCGAAAATAAAAAACGATTGTGTGCAGCGGCAAGTACTATAATAAAAATAATGACCAATATGTTTTCTATCCACCAATCTGTTTTATCCAATGCATTTAAATAAAAGGCAATCCAAATAACAACAAACAATACTGTAATGATTTTAAACAGATTGTTTTTGGTAAAAGCAACTCTGTCGTTTGATAGAAACGTAGTTAGTTGCATGGGTTGGGTTTTGGTTGTTTAAAATAAAGGCAAATTGATGGGAAGGGATGTTAAGGGAGTTGTAAAAAGACCATTTTAAGACCATTTCATCTCTTTCCTTTGTTTATTCCCCCAATTCCCCTACCTTTGCGCCGCTAAAAGCATCAGCAAATATCATTATAGATGGAGGTTGAATGATTTAGCATTATATGAGAGCATAAAAAACATACAACAAAAGCCCCCTAAATCCCCCAAAGGGGACTTAACCACAGGGGAGATGGTAGCGAATTTCTACGCTACATTAAAAGTCGAATAAAGATATATAGGATGAAGTGAGTGACACAACGATGCTGACCATAGCTGCTTCTTAGTTCGGACAAAAAAAATAACACAATTTCTTTAAATACAATTAAACAAAAAAAACAAAATGGGAGACTTACGTTATCAACGAAACTTTGGTATTGCTGCGCATATTGATGCTGGTAAAACCACTACTACAGAGCGTATCCTTTACTACACCGGTGTAAACCATAAGATAGGTGAAGTACATGATGGTGGCGCTACAATGGATTGGATGGCTCAGGAACAAGAAAGAGGTATCACTATTACCAGTGCGGCTACTACTTGCTTTTGGAACTTTCCCATGGTAGACGGCAAAAAAGTTGCCGATACCAAAGAATATAAATTTAACATCATTGATACCCCAGGCCACGTGGATTTTACCGTAGAGGTAGAGCGTAGTCTTCGTGTATTGGATGGTTTGCTTGCATTGTTTTGTGCAGTATCTGGTGTAGAGCCACAATCTGAAACAGTATGGCGTCAAGCAAATAAATACAAAGTACCTCGTATAGGTTTTGTAAACAAAATGGATAGAAGTGGTGCCGATTTCTTGAACGTGGTAAAACAAGTTCGTGAAATGTTGGGTGCTAAAGCTGTTCCACTTCAATTACCAATTGGTGCAGAAGATAATTTTACTGGTGTGGTAGATTTGATTACCATGAAAGGTATTGTATGGAACGAGCACGATAAAGGAATGACTTTTCAAGAAGTGCCTATTCCTGCTGATATGTTGGAAGAAGTAACACAATATCGTCAAGAATTGGTAGAAGCTGTTGCAGATTATGATGAGAAACTTTTAGAAAAATTCTTTGACGATCCTGCTTCTATTACAGAAGCGGAAATGCATGAAGCTATTCGTAAAGCTACCATTGATATTTCTATTATTCCTATGATGTGTGGTTCATCTTTCAAAAACAAAGGTGTACAAACAGCATTGGATGCGGTAGTAAGATATTTACCTGGACCATTGGATATTGAAGCTGTAAAAGGTATCAATCCAGATACGGAAGAAGAAATCTTGCGTCATGCAGATCCTAAAGAACCATTTAGTGCATTGGCATTTAAGATTATGACGGATCCTTTTGTGGGTCGTTTGGCTTTCTTCCGTGCGTATAGTGGTCGTTTAGATTCTGGTAGCTATGTATTGAACACCCGTACTGGTAAGAAAGAGCGTATCAGTCGTATTATGCAGATGCATGCCAACAAACAAAACCCTGTAGATTTTATTGAAGCAGGTGATATTGGAGCAGCAGTAGGTTTTAAAGATATCAAAACGGGGGATACATTGTGTCACGAAGATCATCCAATCGTGTTGGAATCTATGACCTTCCCAGAGCCGGTTATCTCTATAGCTATTGAGCCAAAAACACAGGCAGACGTAGATAAAATGGGTATGGCCATTGCGAAATTGGTAGAGGAAGATCCTACACTAAGAGTAAAGACAGATGAAGAAACTGGCCAAACCATTTTGAGTGGTATGGGTGAGTTGCATTTGGAGATCATTATCGATAGAATGAAGCGTGAGTTTAAAGTAGAAATAAACCAAGGTGCCCCAATTGTTGCCTACAAAGAATCATTTAAACAAACCATTACACACAGAGAAACTTATAAAAAGCAGTCTGGTGGTAGAGGTAAGTTTGGTGATATTGCATTTGATCTTGGACCTGCCGATGCAGAATGGTTGGTACTCAACCCAACAGGTGGTTTGCAATTTGTAAATGAAATATTTGGTGGTAGTATTCCAAAAGAATTTATTGCCCCAATATTGAAAGGATTTACAGGTAGTATGACAAATGGTGTATTGGCTGGGTATCCAGTTGTGGACATGAAAGTAAGGGTATTTGACGGTAGCTACCATGATGTGGATAGTGATGCAATATCTTTTGAATTGTGTGCTAAACAAGGATACCGTGAAGCTGGTCGTAAAGCAAAACCAGTTTTGCTTGAACCAATCATGAAAGTAGAAGTACTTACACCAGATCAATACATGGGAGATGTAACTGGAGATTTGAACCGTCGTCGTGGTATGCTAGAAGGTATGGATACAAGACATGGAGTACAAGTTATAAAAGCCAAAGTTCCTTTAAGTGAAATGTTTGGTTATGTAACACAATTGCGCTCATTGTCATCTGGCCGTGCTACAAGTACCATGGAGTTTAGTCATTATGCTCCTGCACCAAACGGTGTTTCGGAAGAGATAATAGCTAAAGCTAAAGGTAAAGTGAAGATTGAAGAATAAAGCCCCCTAAATCTCCGCTGAATAGCGGAGGACTTGTGGAGTCTGAAATAAACAAACAAAACCCGTTCTGAAAAGAACGGGTTTTTTGTTTTTGATAATTTGATTTTAAAAAAATTCGCCCCCCTTTTAAACTTAGGTACATACTTTATGTCCTATAGAAAATAACAAACTATGAAAAAGTTCATTTATTTCATTTCCATCTTAACAGTTGTAATATTATCGAGTTGTGGACCCACTGCCCTTGTAGTAAGACAGCGACCCGCAGCACCTGTATATGTGCGCACGCTGGCACCTAGCCCTAGGCATGTGTGGGTAGAAGGTTCTTGGGTAGGCAGCAGAAGATATGGGTACACGTATAGGAATGGATACTATACTTTGCCTCCACGTGGACGCACTAATTATACTCCTGGGTATTGGGTAAAAGGTAGAAATGGATATTATTGGAAAAATGGAAGATGGTAAAATTGAATTAACATAATTAAATCTTAAAAAATGAAAAATCCCGTTTTGAAAATTTTAGTGACATTTGCTGTTGCTTTAACATTGAGTCAATCAAACTATGCACAGTTTGTAATAAAAGTAAGGCCTGTTGCTCCAAGGGTTATACGAGTGGTAGCGCCCTCCCCACGCCATATTTGGGTAGAAGAGGATTGGGTATGGCAAAATAACAACTATATTTCTAGAGGAGGATATTGGGCTGCCCCACCAAGAGGAAATGCTATTTGGATAAAAGGACATTGGAAAAATACCAGAAGAGGTTGGATTTGGAAGCCTGGACATTGGAGATAATAAAAAATTTGGTACAGTTTTAGTTAATTTTAATTATTGAAACCAAATCCTAATGCTCTTAGCCATTTTTAACTAAAATAATACCACATGAATTACCCAAATGCACAGCAAAAAAATAAGTTTATATTTTTGGTATCATTATTTTTGATAGGTATTATACATGCCAATGCACAGAAAGAAAGTTTTTTTCGTTTTGGTGTAAAAGCTGGTGTAAACGCAAATAAGATAACAGGTAAATCTTACAACGAAGCATTTAACTATAACTTTCAAGGTGGTGTGTTTGCTCAAATTAACATAACCAAGAAAATTGGCATACAACCAGAAGTAAGTTTTGTACAAACACAATCTGAATTTGCAGATGACCCCAATAATATTTACGATGATTTGTTTGGTGGCGGTACACAACACAAAGCCAAATTAGATTATTTGGAAATACCAGTATTGCTAAACATCAATGTAGGTCCCACTCAAAAAGTAAAACTTCAATTCGGTCCAGCTTATGGCGGCTTATTAAAACAAACAGTAGATAGCCTCAAAACCAATGTAAACAGCATTTATAGAAACGGGGAATGGAGTGCCATTGGTGGGCTATGGATTCAGTTACCTTTTGTTAACATAAGTGCAAGGTATAAACTGGGCCTTAGTAATATCAACGCTATTGATGGCAACCAAACCTGGAAAAACCAAGCCATACAAATATCTGCAGGTTTTACTTTTTAAAAAATAGTATCCACCACGAATGCTCGTATAATAAAATACATTTTTTGTAAAAATATACATACTTACATTCGTGGCTTTTTTATTTTGCTTAAATTGTAGAATCAATTTTTACAACTATGCATAATATTCGCACAGAAGACCTCATTATTATAGATATTGAAACAGCGTCTGTATCCAGCACTTTTTCTACCCTCGATGAAAAATGGCAGGAATTGTGGCAAGAAAAAACATCCAAAGTAATTCCAGAAGGCTTAACTGCTGCTGAGTTTTATCCCATGCGTGCAGGTGTGATGGCGGAGTTCTCTAAAATAGTTTGTATTAGCATCGGCTACTTCACAAAAGAGCAGCATTTAAAAATGCGTGTAAAATCATTTTATGGCGATGATGAAAAAAAGATACTAAGCGATTTTTTATTGACCATTACAAAAATTGAAAGTTTTAATAACCGTTGGTGTTTTGCCGGGCACAATATAAAAGAATTTGATATCCCATTTATATGTAGAAGGCTATTGGTAAACAATATGCGCATACCACCCTACCTCGATTTTCAAAACATGAAACCATGGGAAACCAATATTGTAGATACTTTCCAATATTGGCGTTTTGGCGATTATAAAAATTATACCTCTTTAAAATTATTGGCCGCAGCAATGGGTATCGCTTCCCCAAAAGATGATATAGATGGAAGTATGGTGGGCGAACTGTACCACAACGGTACGCCAGAAGAAAGAATCATTAATATGAAACGGATTGCCACTTATTGTCAAAAAGATGTGGTGACGACTGCTAATATTATTTTACGTTTTAAAAATATTACACCAGTGCATGCAGATGATGTGGAGATAGTGGAATGAAAGTTTTAAATAGTAAATTGTAATCAATATAATTCTATTGTATCACAACATCCTTCTCAATAAAACTATTATCTCCTCTATTAAATTTGAGTTTAAAATTCCCTGCAATGGGCGATTTAAAACTATAGGCTTTCTTTACTTCAAAATATATTTGTGTACAAATACAACCTTCATATTTAGTCTTTGCATTTATAGTCACAATATTCCCTTCTTTCAATGTTTCAAGATCAGATGAAATACCGCAACCATTTATAACAGCAAACAACAATTCAAAATTTATTTCTTGATTTACATTGGCTGTAAGTGTTGATGAATTTACCGTAAAAATTCCTGAATTAACTGTACTAGAGCAATTATTATCATTCGTGTTTGTTTTTTTACACGAAAATAGCGTGGTAACAATAGCTATTATAAAAAAATATTTCATAAACCTATTTTTTAAAAAGACACTTATATCGATAATTATGCTGCAATAAAAAAAAGTAATATGAAATCTTGATATAAAACCAACAAGGTCTTACCAACGGCACTAAAGTAACTAGCACTTAAAAAAGACCTTGTAGGTTTACACATACTTCAAAAAAGCCCCATTAATTTACAGCTTGCCTGCCAACCTAAACTCCTCCTTCAAATATTTAGCCGTAAAACTTTCCTTCACATTTACCATACCCATTGGCTCGCCTGCGTACAATACTTGTCCACCTGCATGCCCACCTTCGGGGCCAATGTCAATAATATGATCTGCAATTTTTATCATATCTAAATTGTGTTCTATTACCAATACCGTATTGCCTCTGTCTACCAATTTATTTAAAACATCCAACAAGTGTTGTATGTCTTGAAAATGCAAACCCGTTGTAGGCTCGTCTAAAATATAAAATGTTTTACCCGTATCCCTTTTGCCCAACTCTGTAGCTAACTTTACACGCTGTGCCTCACCACCACTAAGGGTTACCGAGCTTTGCCCAAGTGTTATATAACCAAGCCCTACTTCTTGCAATACTTTTATTTTTCTGTATATCCATGGTACGGCATTAAAAAATTCTACCGCTTCTTCTACTGTCATATCTAGCACATCGCTTATTGATTTGCCTTTGTAACGTATTTCCAATGTTTCTCTATTGTATCTTTTACCATTGCACTTTTCGCAATGCACATATACATCTGGTAAAAAATTCATTTCTATCGTACGCATGCCACCA
This sequence comes from Ferruginibacter sp., assembly GCA_031430735.1. Classification (GTDB taxonomy): domain Bacteria; phylum Bacteroidota; class Bacteroidia; order Chitinophagales; family Chitinophagaceae; genus Ferruginibacter. The sequence goes on from JANPCB010000017.1 coordinate 13,277, forward strand.
CCCTCACACACTTCGCATCTACCACTCTTTACATTAAACGAAAAACGCCCTGCAGTATAACCCCTTATTTTCGCCTCTGGTATGGCTGCAAACAACGTACGTATATCTGTAAAAAAACCGCAGTAAGTACTTGGGTTGCTACGAGGCGTACGTCCAATAGGACTTTGGTCTATCTCTATTACTTTGTCTATTTCTTCCAGTCCCTTTATGCTTTTATGTGGCATAGCATCGCCCTTGCTATTGTAACAATATTTTGCCAGCAACGGATACAGCGTTTCATTTATCAAAGTAGATTTTCCACTACCACTCACACCTGTTACCAATATCATTTTCCCCAATGGTAATTTTACAGAAACATCTTTTAAATTATTACCAGTAGCACCCTTAAGTTCTATAAATTTTCCGTTTCCTTTTCTGGTTTCGGCAGGTATCGAAATCGATTTTTCACCCTTTAAATATTTTGCTGTTTCAGAACCCGATTGCAGCACTTCTTCTGGTGTACCAGCCGCCACTATACGCCCCCCATGTATTCCAGCCTTTGGGCCAATATCTATCAAATGATCTGCAGCCATCATTATATCTTTATCATGCTCTACAACCAATACACTGTTGCCGATATCCCGCAGGTTTTGCAATGCCAATATCAAACGCATATTATCTCGTTGGTGTAGGCCAATGCTCGGCTCATCCAGCACATAAGTTATGCCTTGTAACTGCGATCCTATTTGTGTAGCAAGCCTTATGCGCTGGTACTCGCCACCACTCAGGCTTTTCGATGGGCGGTACAATGTTAAATAAGTAAGCCCTACATTCAATAAAAATTCCAATCGCTCTCGTATTTCTTTCAACAAATCTTTTGCAATCGTATTTTGTTTGTTGCTCAATCTATTTTCTACACCTTCAAACCATTTGTGCAACACATCTAAATCCATTGCACTTAGCTCTGCAATATTTTTTTCATCAAATTTAAACCAAAGGCTTTCTTTGCGCAACCTAGTACCCTCGCAGGTTGTACAAGATGCAAGCTGCATAAATTGCTCAACCCATGTACGCAAACTTTCGTTGCTATTGGGCGAAGCAAACCATCTTTTCAACATCGGAATAATACCTTCATAACTTCCAGTATAGGTCATTGGTAAGGTTTCATCGCTCATATCCAAACTCAAATCGGGACTAATATTTTGGTCGCCGTACAACAATAAATCCAATTGTGCTTCTGGTAAATCTTGCAAAGGCTTACCTAAATTTATTTTATATTTTTTGGCAAACTCTACCACTTGTCTATACACACTGGCCTCCCGCTCTTCGCCCAAAGGAACGATACCACCCTCTTTCACCGTTTTGGTTTTATCGGGCACTACTTCCTCTATATTGATGGTATATACATTGCCCAAGCCCTTACACTGCGGGCATGCACCATAAGGAGAGTTAAAAGAAAATGCGTTGGGTGATGGCTCTTCGTAACTAATACCGGTGTCTATACACATGAGTTGTTTGCTGTACATAGTCAAAGCCTCCCCAAACCCCTCCACAGGAGGGGCTTTAGCGTCTTCAATTTTTGAAGACTTTTTCTTTTTCGCAGAGAGCTCGGCTCCACCCTCTCTCCCGCCTTCATGCGGGATGGAGAGGGGCAGGGGTGAGATCACAAACATCAAATCTTTCCCCATTTGCAAACATTTTTGCACACTTTGGCTTACCCTAAATTTCATATCATCGGTAACCTGCAGCCTATCTACTACCAATTCTATATCGTGAATTTTGTAGCGATCTAGTTGCATGCGTGGCATAAGGTCTAGCACAACACCATCAACACGTACTTTTAAAAATCCTTTTTTGCGTATATCTTCAAACAACTCTCTGTAATGCCCTTTGCGCCCACGTACGAGTGGCGCCAGCAAGCTTATTTTTTTACCCGCAAATTTTTTATAAATATTTTGTACAATTTCTTCTTCCGAAAACTTTACCATTTTCTTACCCGTGTTGTAACTGTAAGCCTCTCCCACCCTTGCATACAGCAAACGTAAAAAATCGTAAATTTCTGTAATCGTACCCACCGTACTGCGTGGGTTTTTATTGGTGGTTTTTTGCTCAATAGAAATCACTGGCGATAAGCCTGTTATTTTATCTACATCGGGGCGCTCCATATCGCCCACAAACTGCCTTGCATAAGCCGAAAAGCTTTCCATGTACCTCCGCTGGCCTTCGTTGTAAATGGTATCAAAGGCAAGACTACTCTTACCGCTGCCACTTACACCCGTAAACACCACCAACTTATTTTTCGGAATTTTTATATCAATATTTTTGAGGTTGTGCTCCCTAGCACCAAACACTTCTATCATATCTTCTTGTAATGTATCCACTGCTGCCTGTATAGGTTTTAGTGCCTTTTTTGTAGCCATATTTTTTTGTTCCTTCTAGTTGGTAAAGGTACTTAAAGGAATTGGGAATTGGTTGTTAGAAAATGGTAAAACGAATTACAAAATTGAAATCTTGATTCAGAAAATAATTTCAAAAACTTGTAGGGATCGAAAGTCCCTCCTGTGGAGGGACCTGCCTACCGCAGGCAGGTTTAGGGGAGGCTTTTAGGAGCATCAGCCACATACCATTTTTTCATCTTCAGTTTCCCGCTGTACACTACAATAGGTTCGTTCCTCACCTATTTTCGTTTCCATCGGGGCTAGGCTGAACATTGGTAATTCTGATGGGCTTTTATTGTGGAGGAGATAGAAGCGGTTGGTGCGTGGGGACACGCACCTAGGCGAAGACATTTATGAACAGTTTGCCCTTATTCCCGATGAAAAACATCATTTGCTAATACGCAGCCGGGTTACACGGAATCTTTGGGGTGGCGGCGACTTGTACACTGCTATGCAAGAGCTACCCGTTGTTGGTTATTACACAATAGAAATACCAGCAGACAAACGTAGGAGTCAGAAGAAACGAACCGCACAAATGGCTATTTGCTATGGCAGCTTCTCTATCAAAAGGCCAACCAGCTTAAACAAAGACAAATATCCCCAATACATTACAGTGCAGGGTGTGTGGGCAATGGAAATAACAGCGGGCATAGATGAAAAAGACTTGGTGAATTGGAAACTGCTGACCACCCATAGCATCAATGATATAAAAGATGCACTAAGAATAGTAGAATGGTATAAAGCCAGGTGGTATATTGAGCAAGTGTTCAGGCTACTGAAACAGGAAGGCTTTGGTATAGAAAGTGCGCAATTAGAAACTGGTTGGGCTTTACGAAAATTGTTATTGATGCAGCTTTCCAGCTTGCTGAAAATAATTCAAATGAATATTGCCTATAACGACCCCGAAGGCGGCCAACCCATTACAGAAGTATTCAATGAGGAAGAAATAAAAGTATTGGTACATCTAAATAAAACCTTGCAAGGCAAAACCCATAAAACTCAGAACCATAATAATCTAAAAAACACAAAGTGGGCAACCTGGGTAATAGGACGATTGGGAGGATGGAAAGGATACGACTCTCAAGGTCCGCCAGGGGTTATATGTTTGAAAAAAGGACTCGATAGGTTTAATGCGATTATAGAAGGAATTAACATTGCTAAAGATATGTGTACAGGGTAGCTGCCG
>JANPCB010000018.1:0-16824 GCA_031430735.1 Ferruginibacter sp.
CAAAACAGTTTAATGTATTGACCAATAATGCTGGACCATATATTTATGGTAAGATAAATTATTTTTATCCAGTAAAACTCGGGGTACAAATGCAGTATTTGCTGGGCAATAAGGGCAATAAAAATGGTGTAAGTGTATCGGCAAATGCAGGAGGCGGAATTACTTTGGGTTTATTGAGGCCGTATCTTTTGGCTTTTGATAGCTTGGGAACGCAAGTGTTTAGAGGATATGCAGATGATAGTGTAAAATTTTTAAATGCTTCCAATGTAGCTGGCCCTAATTTGGGAACGGGTTTTAACAAATTGAAAGTTACGCCTGGCGCCTATGTAAAAGGAGGGTTAAGATTTGATTATGGAAAGTACAATGAAGTTATTAGTGCCTTGGAAGTAGGTATTACTGCAGAATTTTATAGCAAAAAAGTACAACAAATGGTTGCTAGCAAAGAGAATAATTTTTTCTTTTCGGCCTATGTTGCAGTCATTTTTGGAAAACGAAAGTAACATAACAATACGTAGGTACTTTTGTAAAAAATATTTATAAACATAGAATTAATAAATGGAAGCTATAGTAGAAACAGGTGAGCAGCGAATAAAAAAGCCCGATTGGTTGAGGGTAAAATTGCCTATAGGCGAAGAATACAAGCATGTGCGAGGTCTTGTAGATACACACAAACTACATACGATTTGCGAGAGTGGAAACTGTCCGAATATGGGTGAGTGCTGGGGTGCGGGTACCGCCACTTTTATGATATTGGGTAATATTTGTACACGTAGTTGTGGTTTTTGTGCCGTAGCTACTGGTAGACCAGAGGCGGTAGATTGGGACGAACCACAGCGAGTGGCAGAAGCGATACACCTTATGAAAGTGAAACATGCCGTAATAACTTCTGTAGATAGAGACGAGCTAAAAGATGGTGGAAGTATTATTTGGGAAAATACCATCAAAGCCGTGTATGCTTTAAATCCAAATACTACTTTGGAAACATTGATACCAGATTTTAAAGCAGAAAAAGAAAACATACAACGTATTATAGATGCTGCACCCGATGTAGTGAGCCACAACATAGAAACAACAGAAAGGCTTACAAAACAAGTACGCATACAAGCTAAATATTGGCAAAGTATGGAGACCCTTAAGATTTTAAAAGCTGGGGGCATGCGCACAAAGAGTGGCATTATGCTTGGGCTTGGCGAAGCAAAAGAAGAAGTGATACAAACGCTTACAGATTTATACAACAGCGGTGTAGATGTAGTTACGATTGGGCAATATTTGCAACCTACAAAAAAGCATTTACCAGTAGAGAGGTTTATACACCCAGATGAATTTGCAGAATACAGGGAAATTGGTTACCAGCTTGGGTTGGATTATGTAGAGAGTGGTCCGTTGGTACGTTCTAGCTATCATAGCGAAAAGCATGTAATAAAAAACTGGGGAAGGGATAAATGGTTGGAGGAGAAGGGAGTTGGCAGTTGACAGTTGGCAGTTGGCAGAAGGCAGTTGGCAGAAGGCAGTTGGCAGATGACAGTTGATAGTTGATAGTTGACAGAGGGTAGTTGCAGTTTAAGATTAGCAGTTGTCAGTTACGGTTGACATTTGACGATTGACATTTGACGATTAACTTTTTTAGATAAAATTTTGAAATTAGTTTGATGATGGTGGTAAACTGTTTTCAAACTTTTTTCATTTAAAGTGATATATGTTTTTAAAAAATATTTTTGGTAAACGATTTATTCCTGTGGGAATAGTGTTTGGCAGTTTTGTGGGAATTTCTATTTTGGTTAGGATTGTGCTGATGGTTTATTCTGCATCCGTTTCGCACATGAAAATATGGGAATACCCGTTGGCATTGCTTACTGGCTTGTTGTATGATATTACGGTTGGTTTTTTTGTGGCTATTCCTTTTATTATCTATGTTTGGTTTCAAAATGAATTTATTTATAAAAAGAAAGTTATTCCATTTGTAATAGCAACATTTATAACTTTAATTGGCTTATTGCTTTTTACCAATGTTTTTCCAAAGGAGTTTAATGAGTTGGTTTACCAATTGTTTACCGGGTATATTATTGTACGTTTTGTTATTTATTTATTGATGGCATTTGTACCATTGAGCATAAGGCAACTAATTAGAATGGTTTTGATGTACTTTATGCTAGCCATCTTTTTTGTTTGCTTGTTTTTTAATGCTGCCAGTGAATGGTTTTTTTGGGAAGAATTTTCTACCCGTTATAATTTTATTGCGGTAGATTATTTGATTTATACCAACGAAGTAATAGGAAATATCAAAGAGTCTTATCCCATTGGGTTATTAATTGCCATCATTATTTCTCTTACTTTTATTGCATTGTTTTTTTGCAGAAATCTGATAAAAGCATGGATAAAAAGTTGTGAATTTATAGGACAAAGGTCTTGGAAAGCATCGTTATTACTAGCTTCGTCGGCATTGTTGTATTTTGTAGTGCAAGAGCCATGGCATCATTTTAGCAACAACCAATATGCAAATGAGCTTGCAGGAAATGGCATTTACCAATTTGGCGTAGCGTTTAAAAACAATGAATTGGATTTTTATAAATTTTATAAAACATTGCCAGATGAAGAAGCCTTTAAAATTGTACGCAATCAATTACAAGATAGCAGCATCGCTTTTACAAGCACAAATGTTTTTAGTATAGAAAGAAATATTACAAGCACCAAGCCAGAGCGTAAATTAAATGTAGTATTGATAAGTATTGAAAGCCTTAGTGGAGAATTTATGAAGCACTTTGGTAACACACAAAATATTACACCATTCTTAGATTCATTGGCAGATAAAAGTATTTTTTTTACACAGCATTATGCATCCGGAACACGCACTGTGCGTGGGCTAGAGGCACTCACACTTTCGTTGCCACCTGTACCTGGGCAAAGTATTGTAAAACGTCCAGACAATGCCAACTTGTTTTCTATAGGTTCTGTTTTTAAAAGCAAAGGTTATACTACACAATACATTTATGGAGGCTACAGTTATTTCGATAATATGAAAGCTTTTTTTGGCGGCAATGGATATGAAGTGATAGATAGGGATGCTATAAAACCAGCCGACATTCATTATCAGAATATTTGGGGAGTGGCAGATGAAGATGAATTTACTTTAGCTATAAATACTTTGGATAAAAATGCAGCTTTACAAAAGCCATTTTTCACTCATATTATGACGGTATCCAACCATCGGCCATTCACTTATCCCGATGGAAGAATTGATATTCCGTCTGCCACACAAAGTAGGGAAGGGGCAGTAAAATATACAGACTATTGCATTAATAAATTTTTGAAAGAAGCATCTGTAAAACCATGGTTCAACAATACTATTTTTGTAATTGTATCCGATCATTGCGCCAGCAGTGCCGGTAGTGTGCAATTGCCCGTAAATGTTTATCATATACCCTTACTCATTTATTCGCCAGCAAACATAGCGCCCGCAATTGTGAGCAGCATTACTGCTCAAATTGATATTGCTCCTACTATTTTGGGGCTATTAAATTTTAGTTATACCTCAAAGTTTTTTGGACAAGATATTTTTAAAACAGCGCCAGAAAATAGACGAGCATATATTAGTACTTACCAAGGTTTAGGATATATTAAAAATGAGCAACTGGTTATTCAATCGCCCGTGAAAAAAGTAAACCAGTTCAAACCTAATTTTACTACAGGCGAAGCAAAATCCGTTGCTTTGAATGATAGTCTGGCAAAAGAAGCCATTTCATTTTATCAAACCGCTGTTTGGTTGATTAAGAATAAGAAATTCACTAAATAGGTATTAAAAAATATAGCAAGCTAAAAAAGAGTACTGTATCTGCGTAGTTTTTGCAAACAGGAACCATAAATTTTAATGAAATATTGTTGCGAAACCCGAACGAGTCATGTAATTTGACTGTTTAACATCTCTTATACAAAAAAAAATAGGACAAGTAAAGTTTATGCGCTGTGTGCATAGCCGCAGGTGATAGGATTAGTCAGGTCTTCACGCTCTATGGCGAGGCTGTACCATACATATGTAAATAGCTACTCCTGCGGGCAGGCAGGTCCACCGCACGTGTCCCGTACATTTTTGTGGGGAGCATGTGTGCAGTAAATCATTTTTCCCCAAAGCTCTCCTGCGGGCAACATTTACAAAAGCGAGTAAAACTAATTGTAATAACATTTAAAAGGCAGGGGTTTCTAAATAATCCGCTTTATTTAATCAAACTATAAAATATAATCGTAAGTATAGTAGCTTAATAAAACTTTAATTTTTATAATGTAGTCTTTGTAATTAAATAGATATATAAAAATAAGATAAATAAAAAGTTATACGATGATATAATGAATGAATTATAAAATTGCTTGCAGGTTACATTATTTATATTTACTTTTGAAGCATTAAATCTATAGTGCAAATCAGCAAACAATCATATACAGAACAAGATCTTGTATTATCCTTAAAACAAAAGGATGAAGCTGCTTTCTCGTACTTGTATGACAATTATTCTGCTGCACTAAATGGGGTTATTTATGCCATGGTAAATGATTTTTCATTGTCTGAAGATATATTGCAAGAAGCTTTTATAAAAATTTGGAATAATATAGATGGGTATGATGAAACAAAAGGCAAGTTGTATACTTGGATGCGTAGGATAACGCACAATTTAACCTTGGATACCTTAAAAAGTAACCAGCATAAGTACCAAAGCAAGGTAGCGGGAGATGAAAATGTGGTAGCAAATGTAAGTGTGAATAACAATGTATTTACTAAAATGGATTCGGCAGATTTTAGGAAAAAATTGGAGACTTTAGATCAAAAACAACGAAAGATTATAGATATGTCCTATTTTCAAGGATATACACAAGAAGAAATAGCCAAAGAGCTGGAAATGCCCGTTGGCACAGTAAAAACAAAAATTAGAACGGCTATTATTGAATTAAGAAAAATATTTAATTAAGGTTGCAAATAAACGAAATCATATCATCCGGCTTATTAGAACTCTTCGTTTTAGGACTTACGAGTGAGCAAGAAACTGCACAGGTTTTGGCCTGGAAAGCTTCCCATCCGGAAGTGGCAGCAGAGTTGCTTGCTATAGAAGAAGGCTTGGAGCAAGTTGATATTGCAAAAGCAATACCCCCCTCTTTGGATACTAAGAAAAATTTATTTGCGGCTTTAAAAAATAATGCCGCACCGGCTTTATCCAATAATAAGGTAGTTCCAATAAAAGCAGCACCTGTAAGAAACATAAATAACAATTTAAAATATGCAGTTGCAGCATCTGTAGTGTTGCTTATCGGATCGGCTATTTTTAATATGGTAACTTTTACCAAGTACAATCGGGCCAACAGTGCTTTAGCAATTGCAGAACAAAAAATTGCTTCACAATCTGAAGATATAACTGCATTGCAAAATAATTTAGAAGTTCCCTTAAATAATAACAGCCAGCAAGTGGTACTTAAAGGAACACCCGCTGCACCCTCTAGTACAGCAAAAATATTTTGGGTAAAAAATACCGGTGACGTTTATGTAGAAGCAAGCGGATTGCCCGCAGCACCACAAGGCATGCAATACCAGCTTTGGGCAATTATAGACGGTAAGCCTGTAGATGGAGGTATGATTGCTTATAACAAAAAAGGCCAAAAATACAATATACAAAAAATGAAAAGTTTTGGAAAGGCGCAAGCTTTTGCTATAACACTAGAAAAAGAAGGTGGTAGCCCAACGCCTACCATGGAGAAATTGTATGTAATGAGTGAGACTTAGTTTAAAGATATAAATACGGATAAGGGATTTAAATCATTCCCGACATTTTTGCCAATTGCACCAAGGCAGTTGTATCTCTGGCACCCTGGCACTCAAACGATCTATCATATTGCTTCGATGATTGCCCACTGTATTTGGGCTAATAAAAAGTTTTGTAGCAATTTCACGGGAGTCGTGGTAATCTGCAATGAGTAAGAGTATTTCTTTTTCTCTAACAGATAATAAATCTCGGTTAGAATATTCCTTATTTTCTGAATGGAAAGTATGCACAAATTCATTGTGCAGCCCATGGGTAATGCGAACCCAATAGTAAACGAAATCTTTTTTTTAAAGGTGAGCAACATTTTGAACATAATTGAATGTAAAAGTAAAGTTGCGCTCTGCATCGTAATGAATAGGCAACCCTTTCGAAAATATGCAAATAGGTTTTCCATCGACCCGCCTATATCGAATTCCACAATGAAAAAATTTAAAATTTGTTTTTTGGCTTAATGGTATTTCTTCCAATGCTTTTGCAAACCAACTAACCGATTCGGCGGGAAAGCTTGCATATTCTTTTTCGAGCAAACTCAGTATTTGATGCATTCTTTCTTCAAGTGGTGCTTCAGGAAAATTTCCCCAAAAATCTTCTCTACCCACTTCTAATACGGGAGAATAGCTGTTGTGATCAAAAATGCCAATAACCGCATCAGTACCTTTTACCCCTTGCAAAATAAATGCTGCTTCCTGTATAAAGCTACTCATATCACCAATTTCATCTTTCACAAAAGCATTTTCTGAAAGTGCTAATACCTTGCTGTAGAGCTCATCGCCTATGCGTAAACTTTCTAAACTATTGTTGTGTAAATGTTCCATTTTAATGTGCTGCTGGTATAAACCTTATAAAATATAGTGATTTTCTCTATTGTATAAGGATTAGAGCAATGCTAATTTTACTCAATCATTGAAAGGCATGATAAACTAATATTTATTCATACAATTAAAATCGCTTCTATGGCACAGGGTAACAATATAACAGCATCAATAAAATATACGGATAGCCAGTTAAAAGCCATGCTGATACAGGAATCTGACGAAGCATTGTATTTGTTGTATGATATGTATTCGACTCCTTTATATGGTACCATCCTCCAACTGGTAAACTCCACTAAGCAGGCAGAGGATATTTTAATGAATACTTTTTTAGTAGCACAACAACATCCGCAAAGTATAAAAGACTGCCCGTTTAGTTTATTTATTTGGTTGTTGAGGATAGCTGTAAAATTATGTTTGAAAGAAAGAAACATAGATGGCAGTTTGATTTCAAGAGAAAATATATTGGCCGCATTTTTCCCAAAGCGTTGGCCAGCAATTAAACAAAGTAGGCTAGAAATGTTAAACTAGTCTATTGTTTTTCAATAAATAGAAAATAAATTTTTATTCGTTCTATTTAAATTTTATTCCAGGTGCACAATACCCAATAAATAAAAATCACAATAGTAGAAATACAACCACCTCCCCATTTTTTTTGCAGTATAGGCTGTTATAAATTTCTTACCTCTTTGGTGGGGTTTTACAGATAGCTTTTTTATTCTACAAAGTGTGTGCTGGTGAAATCCCCGCCGAGCAATGTCGTTAAGTTAAGGGTATTTCAAATTATAAAATACCCAATCCCAGTTCCCTCTCCTTTGGAGAGGGGTTGGGGTGAGGTCTTTACAAATGCTTAACTTAATGACATTGTCCGCCGAGGCTATTACAAAAAAATCCGCAGCACCTAGCCAAAGCTACACACTGCGGATTTTTAAAAATATTTTAAAAAACCCTACCTCCTAAACACAATCTTATTCGGATTTACTCCCGGTGCTACAGAAAAAGAAAATTTCTTTACACCCACACTCGTAAAGCAAGTAACGCTGCCTGCGCTCACATAATTTTTTGCATCGGCAATATATACATCGCCATTAAGTTCATCTATGTTAATGCCGTATGGCGTTGTAATAATGGTGCCGTCTGTTATAAATTCGTTGCGTACAATGGTATTCGTAGCACTGTTAAAAACCTTGGCTGTGCCTGCGCCGCCGTAGTTATTAAAAACATAAGCTATGTCCCCAAAAATACGAATATGCGAATATTGGAAATTGGGCCCAAGATTTATTCCATTGGCATTTGTTTGTCCGTTTATAACAGATACAGATGGCGGTATGCTTCCAAAATTACCAAAGGCGCTCACAAAAACATTTCCTGCTTGGTTTATTTCTATTTTGTTAGGGTTCACACCTACTTTTATTTTTTTAATTTCTGTTTCGGTGTTTAAGTCAATTAACGATACGGTAGAATCTGGCACTAGATTATACCCACCAGAATTTGCTACATACAAATAATTGGCTGATGCTGCAATTCCTTCGGGGTTTGGGCCTACAGGAATCGTATTTACAATGGTTAATGAGGCTGTATCTATTACTGTTACTTTATTATCGTATGCCGTTACATAAACTTTCCCTCTAGCGCCTACTGCATAGCGTGGGCTTTTGTTTACACCTGCATCAATAAAACTTATGCTTTTTATAAAACTTGCATTGGCAGCATTTAGTACAGTAACCCTGCCAGATACATTCATAATGATGTACAACTTGCCACCATACACAATCATATCATTGCCCGTATCGCCTAAGCCAGCAGTTATGCTGGGGTTTTGTTGCAAAAAGAAATCGCCCACTACAGTGTTGGTAGTATTATTGTAAAAAGATAATTTGGTATTGTTGCTACCAAAACCACCTTCACTTAATATGTATTCGCCTATGGCGGGTGTAAGTTGCGCAGGAACTACTGCTGTGGTTTCGGTTTTTTTGCAAGCATTTAGAACTAGTGCTGTAATGATAATGGAACTTAAAAATTTAATTGATTTCATGTTTGTTTTTATTTTTTAAAATTTGCTATAAAAGATATTCTATAATTGAAACGAGGCATTGGGTAGTACCTTATTATTTCATATTGTGTATTAAAAATATTATTGGCTTCTGCTATTATTTTATAATTTTCTTTTAGGTTGTAGGCAACAGAAAAATCATGGCTGCTCCAGCCTTGTAATAAATTTTCTGGTATAACATCGCCTTGTCTGTAGCGGTAAGAGGAAGCCACAATATTGTAACTTAAAATGGCTTTTTTGTATTGCGCACTTATGTTCATACTACCAGTATGCATAGGTGTGTATGGCAATTCTGTTTTGTATAAAGTAGATGTAGCATCTGAAACATCTATAGCTTGCTGAAAAGTATAAGAAATGTTTGATGATAGCCTTATGTTGTTCCATTCTTTAAAAAGCAAGTACAGCGTGGCATCCAGGCCTTTTATGTTTACCCTGCCAATATTTTGCATACTCCATTGAAATAGATTTTGCCTTGGTACGGCCAATATTTTATCGCTCACCTTATTTATATAGGCATCGGTAGTAATGGTAATTTTATCTAAAAAAGACATATTGTTTTTAGAAAATGTAACGCCCATATTGTATTGGTCTGCATTTTCTGGCTTAAGATTTACATTGCCAATATTGGTAAAATACAAATCATTGAATGTGGGGGCACGAAAAATGTGCTTGTAGAAAGCCCTTACAAAAAGTTGAATGTTGTTGAAGGGTTGAAAAATGGTTGAAAGTGCAGGCGTTAGTTGATGTAGATTTCGCCCGGTCTTTCCATTTTGTACTTTTTCATTGATAATCGTGTGTAATACGTTTCCATTTAGCTCAAACGCATTTTTCTTTATATGTATGGCAAAATTGTTTAGGAAAGAATTTCGATTTGGGGTAGCAAAACTATCTGCAAAAATATCGGTACGCTTTAGTTGACTATTAAAATAATCACTTGCATAGCTTAGTTGAATATATTTTGCAACATTGTATTTATATGCAGCCGAAAAGTACATTTCTTGTTGGTGAAACTCATTTTCTAGTTTACCATAACTGTTTGGATAACTAGGGTCCAGGTAATAATTTTTTTCAGTAGATATTTTTGTACTTAATAAAAATTCATTTTTGGTATTTATTTTATTTTGCCAGGTGGCTTGCGCAAAAAAGTTTTCATCATTCAAGCGTTGGTTGCTGGTATTGTTGTATAAAATAATAGAGCCAGGTAAGCCTCTTTTAGAATTGTAATAGAAAGTTTTAAATTTTATTTTGTTGCTATCATTTATAAAATAAGTTGCATCATACTCTAATCTATATGCTTTTATATCGGAGTTTTTTCTTTTTTCTACTAAAGCTGCATTTTCGTACGATCTAAATGGGTATTGGCTTGTAGCGTTTTGGTAGGTGCTACTTACACTTGTTTGAAATTTTTGACCAATACGAATTTTGTACAAAACGCTGGGGGAGAAATAGCCAAACGAACCTTGTTGTAATTTTATTTTTATACTTTGTTTTTCATCTTTAGCTAGAATGCTGGAGGACGATTTTAAACTAAGCAAAGATGCTGTAGCAAAAGCCCTTGCTGGTAGTAATAATTCAGATGGATTGCTATTGGCTAATTGTATTTGTTCAATATTATCCAACGAAAATTTACCAAGGTCTATTTGCCCACCTTGTGCATCTCCAATGCTAATGCCATCGTATAACACGCCTGTATGATTTGCACCAAGGCTGCGAACTGATACCGTTTTTAAACCGCCTACTCCGCCATAATCTTTTACTTGCACGCCAGCAAATTGTTTTATTGCATCGGCAACAGAAATACTGTTTATGGTAGAAAGTTGCGCTGCATTTAATTGTTGAAGTGGTGTAGTAGTAGCTGCAATATCTTTTTCTTTTACCCTTTTTACTTTTACCGTTTGTAGCGTATCATGTTTTTGCGCAATGCACATTACGGGAATGGCAATAAGAAAGAAAAAGTATGATAAAAATATTTTCAACAATAGCTGTTTAATATGAACAGCTCACGTATGAATACAGGTATGCAAATGCACATGACAGCATCTACAGCCTTTCACCCGAAAGCTTCGAAATTATGGTGAACATTGGCAGGTCTTCTGGCTTACCGCATCTTGAACACCTTCCCGTATTTTACTACAGTGGTTTATCGTTCAAAATTTTTCCATTTTGCAATGGGCGGTTCTACAGCTACGGGGATAGCTCACGATTTACACGTGATTCCCTTTTAATCCCGATTAATGTAATCGGAAACCATATTCGCTGCAAATGTAGGGATTTATTTTTAAGTGAAATAGATCTGTGTAAATCCGTCAAACCTGCCTGCCGGCAGGCAGGTCCGTTTCATCGGAGAGAAATAAAAAAAATCGCTCTCAGATTCTATCAGATTTTCGCAGAAGAAAACAAAAAATCTGTCAAACCTGCCTGCCGTCAGGCAGGTCCGTTTCATCCGAGACGTATATTATCAAGTAAACTGGTTTATATGAATAGCCTCAGTCTTTATCAATAGCATCGGCCTTTAGGCCGATGAAAATAATTGATAGATAAAAGGGACTTTAGTCCCTAAGGCTATCTTGATAGTGGGCTAAAGCCCTTTCGTTTTTATTTTTTATCCCTTCGCTAAAGCGAAGGGCAATTCAGAAGGGCAATTCAGAAGGACCATTCAGAAGATCATTACAACAAGTCTATACTACAGAACAATATAACCAAATATTTAGGAAGTAATTTATAATGTTGCACCCATTTAAATACATCAAAATATTCAATTATTAAATTACCTTAGCCTTCTATAAAATAGGCAACCAGCTATGCAAAAATTATGTACTTCCTTATTTGTTTTATTCCTTATTTATAATTGCCATGCACAAGACAATTATGCAAAACTCGTAAATCCTTTCATTGGTACAGGCGGACATGGGCATACATACCCTGGAGCTACTGCACCGCATGGCATGGTACAATTGAGTCCAGATACAAGGCTTGAAGGGTGGGACGGATGCGGCGGCTACCATTACGATGATAATTATATTTATGGATTTTCGCATACACATTTAAGTGGTACCGGAATACCCGATTATTGCGATATTTTGGTAATGCCCATGGTTGGAAATCCATCTCCTGATAACAAAAAATATGGCTCTACTTTTTCTCATAAGAATGAAAAAGCATCTGCAGGTTATTACAGCGTATTATTGGATAAGGGAAATATACAAACCGAATTTACAACAACTGAAAGAGTGGGTTTTCATCATTATACATTCTCAAACGCCAATAATAATAATCTTATTCTTGATCTGAAACATAGAGATGAAGTAATTGAATCATCTTTAAAAATAGAAGATAGTTTTACAGTAAGTGGTGTGCGCAGAAGTAAATCTTGGGCGCAAAATCAGTATATATTTTTTGTTATGAAATTTTCGAAACCAATTATAAATTATAGTTTTTGGGATGGCGATATCTTGCAAGACAAAGTTAAATTGCAAGGGTTGGATTCTAAAAACATCAAAGCATTTTTTCAATTTGATTTATCAACTGATAAAAATATTTATGTAAATGTTGCACTTTCTCCCGTGAGCGTGCAAGGTGCCAAAAATAATTTGCAAGTAGAATTACCCGACTGGGATTTTGAAAAAACAAAAGCGGCTGCAGAAAAAAAATGGAATACCGAGCTTGGAAAAATAGAAGTAAAGGGTGATGAAGAAAAGAAGAAAATATTTTACACCGCCCTCTATCATACGGCTGTAGTGCCTTGTGTAAATATGGATGTAGATGGAACTTATAGAGGGATGGATAATAACATTCACAAAGCAGAAGGCTTCACCTATTATTCTGTGTTTAGCTTATGGGATACCTACCGTGGGGCTCATCCATTGTATACAATTATTGACAGGGCCAGAACATTGGATTATATAAAAACATTTTTGGCACAATACAAAGAGGGTGGGAGGTTGCCCGTGTGGGAATTGGCTTCCAACGAAACAGAATGTATGATTGGCTACCATTGCATTCCTGTAATTGTAGATGCATACATGAAAGGCATTACTGATTTTGATACAGACCTTGCATTAAAAGCCATGTTGCACAGTGCAAACATGGATCATTTTGGATTGGCTGCTTATAAGGCAAAGGGATTGATAGAAAGCGATGATGAACAAGAAAGCGTAAGCCGTACGCTTGAATATGCGTACGATGATTGGTGCATTGCTGTATTTGCAAAAGCTATAGGTAATAAAAAAGTTTACGATGAATTTATAAAAAGAGCACAGTATTATAAAAATGTTTTTGATACCAAAACTGGCTTTATGCGTCCTCGCAAAAACGGCGATTGGTTAAGCCCTTTTGATCCCAAAGAAGTAAACAACAATTATACAGAAGCCAATGCATGGCAATATTCTTTTTATATGCCGCAAGATATTGAAGGATACTGGAAGATGCTGGGTGGGGCAGAAGCCTTGGAGAAAAAACTGGATGAATTATTTTCAACTACGACAAGAACGACGGGCAGAGAACAAAGTGATATTACAGGACTTATAGGCCAGTATGCACATGGCAATGAGCCAAGCCATCATATTGCATATCTCTACAATTATACAAATGCGCCTTGGAAAACACAAAAGATTGTACACCAGATACAGACTGAATTTTATAAGAATACGCCTGACGGATTGATAGGCAATGAAGACTGTGGTCAAATGAGTGCTTGGTATGTGTTGAGTGCGATGGGGTTTTATCAGGTAACGCCGGGTACAGAAAATTTCACAATTGGTACTCCTTTATTTGATAATGTACTTATCAAATTGGAAAGAGAAGGAAACTTCAATTTAAAAGTTCAGAATCTAAAGAATAATTCATTTTATGTTAAGGATAAAGATACCAATAGCGATAAAAAGCCATTAGATTTGGATATAGATTTTGATGATTTATTTAATGATCGTAAATACATAATAATCATGGATAGTATTCCAAACTCTAAGTTTGGAAGGCAACAGACCCATTTTACACGTATTTCTGAAAGAACCAATATTGTTATTAATCCAATTATTGAAGGCGGAATTATCAGCTTCCAAAAAAGCAAAACTGTTCCTATTACCACTTCTCAAAAGAATACCATTATCTATTATACAACCGATGGATCCGAACCAGATAATAAAAGTAAAAAATATACCAAACCGCTTTTTGTTAACACTTCACAAACCATCAAAGCAATTGCTTACAACCAATATGAAAATAAAAGTTTTGTAACAACTGCTACCTACAAAAAAATGGAACACGACTGGGATGTAAAACTAAATACCAATTACGAACAAATGTATGACGGTGGCGGGGCCATGGGATTGATAGACGGCATACGAGGCGAAACCAATTGGCGAAAAGGAAATTGGCAAGGCTATCAGAAAACAGATGCAGATATTGTTATTGATCTAAAAAAGCTTAAAAGCATTTCGTCGGTATCGGCTGGTTTTTTGCAAGATACCCGAGCATGGATCGTAGTGCCAAAACAAGTAATTGTGCAGGTTTCAAATGATGGTAAAAATTTTACAACAGTATTTGATAACAATAACTTTTTACCTATAGAAGATTTGAATGCACAATTGAAAACAGTAATAGCTAATTTTGCAGCAATAAAAACAAGGTATGTAAAACTTAAAGCAATACAATATGGCAAACTACCAAGTTGGCACGAAAGTCCAGGTGGCGATACACATATCTTTATAGATGAAGTTGAAATTAAATAGATAAAAGCCAGTACAAATAGCTCGGCAAAATTTGGCATCACAATTAATAACTAAAAATATTTTAAAAAAAAATCATGTTCGTAAACGCAATAGACAAAGTACAAGAATATACAAGGCCAGTACACAGCATTGTACGCCATTACCACAATAATTTTATACAGCCAGGTGCTGCCACCCTTTTTTTTGTGAATGAAGATGCGGTTGCTATCACTTGTAAGCATGTTTTACAACAATTACTAAATGAACATGCCATCAATACCCATTATGCCAATTTTAAAGCTGAAAAGAATTTGCTTGGCACCAAGATAGATGGTCAGTATAAAAAGAAATTGAAAGATTTAGAAACTAAATACAACTTCACCAATACAGATGCAGTAGCGCAACTTAAAAATCATTTAATTAATTGTACCGACAGTAGTACTTATGATTATATTCCACACCCGACACTCGATCTGGCCATCATAAAATTTAAAAATCCTCAAAAATTTTACTATACTTCCTATGCTACTTTTTTAAAAGATGGATCACAACTAAAACAAGGTAAATCACTTTGTAGATTTGGTTTTCCCTTTGCCGAATTTACCAATTTTCAATATGATACTGTACAAGATGAAATTGGTTTCAACAATACGGGCAATGTAAGTTCCCCTTCTTTTCCAATAGATGGCATTGTAACAAGGCATGTTTCGGATGGGCAAAATATTGTAGGGGTTGAAATGAGTACACCCGGCCTAAGAGGGCAGAGCGGTGGGCCATTGTTTGATACCAATGGTTTGGTATGTGGTATGCAATCCGAAACGGTGCAATATCATATGGGTTTCGACGAACAAAAAATAGAAATTATTAGTAAAGGCAAAAGAACAAATACCATCAATCACTCTTTTTTAAATGTGGGAAGATGCGTGCATGTAGATGCTATAAAAGCCTTTTTGCAAGCAAACGGAATAAAATACTATGAGGAATAATGGAACAAATTCACAAAAGTCTTAAAAAATAATTATGCAATCACTTAAAGGTAAAATAGCACTGGTAACTGGTGCTGGTAAAGGTATTGGAAAAGCCATTGCAATTGCATTGGCAAACGAAGGGGTACATGTGGGACTAATGGCCCGTACAGAAAATGATTTGATTGAACTTGCAAAAGAGTTGGAAAAGGTAGGTGTAAAAACGGCAATAGCTGTAGCTGATGTAAGTAAAATAGAAGAAGTAGATGCTGCTGTTAAAAAAATAAGTTTGGCACTAGGTAATATTGATATTTTAATAAACAACGCAGGTACCGGTACTTTTGGAAAATTTTTAGAGTTGGAACCATCGGTTTGGGAAAATATGATAAAGGTTAATTTATTTGGCGTTTATTACACAACAAGAGCAGTGCTTCCTCAAATGATAGAACGTAAAACAGGCGATATAATAAATATTTCTTCCACTGCGGGTAAAGCAGGAGGTGCAGTTACAAGTGCTTACAGTGCTTCTAAATTTGCAGTGTTTGGTTTGGGCGAAAGTTTAATGCAGGAAGTGCGTAAACACAATATCCGTGTAACCACTTTGGCTCCGAGTACAATTGTAACCGATTTGGCACAAAGCGCTGGTTTAATAAATGAAAATGCAGAACAGGTAATGCATCCAGCAGATTTTGCAGAATTAATAATTGCACAATTAAAATTGAATAAAAGGGTATTGATAAAAGAGGCGAGTATATTTTCTACCAATCCGTAATTTTTTATACGACCAATCAAAAATGTGGTCAGGCAGAGGTTGTATTTGTCCAGAGGCAGTCTTATAGCTCCAGATGCTTTTATTAAAACCCATCTACAGCAAATGCTAAATGTTGTGACAACCTCATCCTTTAACCGATTAAATAATATTTAGGGATTGCTTAAAAACTAATCGGTGACATTTTAAAATTTAGGTACAAATCATTAAAAACTTTATTCGCTATTGTCTTCGCAAAAATCTACCAGCTACTGCATAAGCCCCCTTTTTTTATTCGGTCCCAATGAAATCGGGATTGAAAAAATGCGATAGCATATTTTTTCAAAGAGTAAAAAACAGGGGCGGTGCATCGCTACCCTCTCCTTTGGAGAGGGGCTGGGGGTGAGGCTTTGTGATGCCCGCCGGCATGAGGCAAAAACGCCAATAATAAGAAATGTCGAAAAAGTTTTTGAGCTATTTCATGAAAAGCCTTTGCTCCAAATTATAAACTAAAATGCAATACAGATTGCAGTTGTTGATTTTTGAGCAAACCCTATTTATAATTGGTATTGGTATTGCAAAGAAAGTATAAAATAAAAAATGAGGATGTCTCACAACAAAAAAGAGGCGTCCTCTTTTTTATGGATTTTATTTTGATTTAAAAAGCGAAAAAAATATTCTGTTTGATTGTAGAGGGCTTTGTTTTTGAAAAAGTTAAAAAAGTAGCCTTTTTAGGC
>JANPCB010000019.1:0-7106 GCA_031430735.1 Ferruginibacter sp.
TGAAATACACAATTTATGATTTTTAAAGGGGTAGATTAAAATGATATTTCTGTTTTTTTTCTGTGAATCTGTGGCAAAAATATTGCCACAGATTCACAGAAAAGCTGTTTTGTATATGATCTTTTAACTATTACACAAATAAATTACAGATAATACGGGTAAACTTGTAGAGGTAAATTCTTTAAATGAAGAATGAATTTTTATACAGTTTATATTCCTTGCACTTAATAGCGGATAGCTATTAAATTTATAGGATTACTTAATTATAATTCAACGTTTTTTTGTGCGTCGGGCTGACGGCAGGCAGGCTTGCCGTCAGGTAGGCTTGCCTGCGGTCAGGTAGGGTTTCACGGTCAGTTCTGTTACACTTCCATTTTTATGCTTGTGAAAACCCCGCCAGGTCGCAAGCTGAAAAGTAAAAAGGAGGCTGTATTGGATATAAATGGGCTACCTTACATACCTGTTCCGATTGAGAGAAAATAATAGCCTATCGGAGGCAATTGCTTCTGTATTAAATTACTTCGGGTTTACACATTTACGGAAGCACTATTGAACTAAAGTTTTACAATAAATCAACTTAATGGCTATGGCAAAAATAAAAAAAGCGGAAAAGAAAGTTGCAAAAGTTGCCAAACCCAAAGTGACACATGCTGCAGATTTTCCCATCATAGGCATTGGCGCTTCGGCTGGTGGCCTGGAAGCTATGGAATTATTTTTTAACAATATGCCTGTAGGCAACGGGATGGCCTTTGTAATTATTCAGCACCTGGCTCCCGATTATACAGGTATGCTCCCCGAACTCTTGCAACGCCATACCAGCATGAAAGTGACACAGGCAAGAGAAAATGTAAAACTAAAACCAAACAGCGTCTATATTATTCCGCCAAATAAGAGCATGAATTTATTAAATGGCGCATTGCATTTGTTTGCCCCGCTTGAGGACCGCGGCCTGCGTTTACCCATTGATTTTTTCTTTAATTCCATGGCGGCCGACCTGCAGGAAAAAAGCATTGGTATTATTCTTTCAGGCATGGGCAGCGATGGCAGCCTTGGTGTAAAAGCCATTAAAAAAAACGGGGGCAGGGTGCTGGTACAAGATCCTGAAACCGCCAAATTTAATGGCATGCCCGGCAGCGCCCTCAAGGCAGTAACAGTCGATGGTGTAGATACTGCCGAAGCATTACCCGGCAGGTTAATTGCGTTGTTAGCGGATATAAGGCCCGCTGCACCAGTTACGCTAATAGACGAGAAAAGCGAAAGTGATCTAAACAGAATTATCATTCTGCTGAGGCAACAAACCGGCCACGATTTCTCTATGTATAAAAAAAATACATTATTTCGCCGTGTAGAAAGGCGTATGAGTGTTCACCAGATTGATACGCTGGGAAATTATGTTCGTTTTTTGCAGGAAAACACCCGGGAAATTAATATTCTTTTTAAAGAATTTTTAATTGGGGTAACCGGTTTTTTCAGGGATGCTGCCGTATGGAAAAAGTTAGCAGATGTTGTGCTTCCGCAGGTGTTTTCCCAATTGCCCAACGGCTATATGCTCCGGGCCTGGGTTCCTGCCTGTTCTACCGGCGAAGAAGTATTTTCCTTAGCTGTTGTGTTTAAAGAAGTACTGGAAAAGCAAACAGAAATAAAACATTTAACCCTGCAGATTTTTGGTACCGATTTAGATATAGATGCTATTAATGCAGCTCGTAAAGCTGTTTTTCCGGAAAAAATTAAGGACGATATTTCAAGCGAACGGCTCAATAAATATTTTACTAAAGTGGCTAAGGGGTTTAGGGTAAATACAGACATACGAGAAATGGTCATTTTTGCGCAGCACAATATTATTAAAGATCCTCCCTTTACCAAACTCGATTTTCTCTTTTGCCGCAATATGCTTATTTATATGGAACTGGGTTTGCAAAAAAAAATAATGCGTTTATTTCATTATGCCTTAAACTCCGAAGGGGTTTTGTTACTGGGTAATTCCGAAAACGATACCTCCCCGGAAAACAGTTTTATACCAATTGACGAAAAATTGAAAATTTATAAACGATCCGGTATTGCTAAAAAAAATGATTTAATCGATTTTCCAAGTTCGTTCTCACCACAAAGGGGAATTAGCTTTGAGCCGGTAAAAATGGTTCAGGCCAATGAAAATATGCAGGCCATTGTTGACCAGTTGCTGCTTCAAAACTATGCGCCTGCCAGTGTAATGATCAATAATAAGGGCGATATACTGTACATTTCGGGGCGAACCGGTAAATATTTAGAGCCGGCCGCAGGTAAAGCCAATATGAATATTTACAGTATGGCCCGGGAAGGCCTCGCCTTGCCTCTCATGGGTGCCATACGCAGCGCACTGCAAAATTACCAGCCGCAAATTTTACGCAACCTTAAAGTAGGCACTAACGGAGGCACCCAGTTGGTAAATGTAACTGTTCAGCATATTGAGAAACCGGCTTCTATTAAAGGAGCTGTTATGATTATTTTTGATGATGCTGGAGCAATGGTTGCATCTGAAAAACAAATTTCCGGGAGAAACAATAAGACAAAAAATAAAGAGCTGGCTGAATTGCAAATGGAACTGCAACAGACCGCAGAAGAACTGCAAAACACCAAGGAAGTAATGCAGACAACACATGAAGAGTTAAAATCAATAAACGAGGAGCTGCAATCATCCAATGAAGAATTGCAGTCTGCCAACGAAGAACTAACCACTTCTCGGGAAGAAATGCAAAGTATGAACGAAGAACTGCAAACTGTAAATAGTGAACTGCAGACCAAAATAGGCGAATTTTTGCAGGTAGATACCGACATGAAAAATTTGCTGAACAGTACTGATATAGCCACCTTGTTTCTAGATAAACAATTGAACATACGTCGCTTTACCGATGAAACAGCCAAATTAATGAAATTGCGCCCGGCAGATATTGGCAGGCCATTTACCGAACTGGTTTCAACCTTATTATACCCAAATATGGCTGATGATGCAACGAAAGTATTGCGTACGTTGCTTTTTAAGGAAATAGATATTGCTACCGACGACCATCGATGGTTTAAAGTTCGCATTATGCCCTACCGTACACACAACGATCAGATTGAGGGTGTAGTGATTACGTTTTTTGATATTTCTGTTGCAAAAAAACTGGAACTATCATTATCTGATGCCAATATTGACCAAAGAAAAAAGCGTGAAGCAGAATTAGTAATTGCCAATGAAAAACTTGTAATTGAAAGCAAGGAGAAAGAAAAACGAGCTGCAGCTTTAATTATTGCCAATAAAAAACTTGCTTTAGACAACAAGGAAAAACAAAAACTGGCAGCGGAATTAGCCAAGGCAACCGGAATATTGAAAAAGCACAACCTTTTGCAGCCATGACAAATAAAAACGATGATAAAAAAACAGACGGTACAAAACCTTCGGCTAACTTTCGTCAAAAGGCAGAGGAAAAGCTGAAAGCCAACCAATCGAAAAAGAAGGGTACACTGTCCGATATTGAAACGTACAAGCTAATTCACGAGCTTGAAGTGCACCAGATAGAACTGGAAATGCAGCAAGAAGAATTGAAACTGGCAAATGAACTGGCAGAAGCGGCATCAGTACAATACACCCAATTATACGACTTTGCCCCATCAGGTTATCTTACACTTTCTTCTATAGGCGAAATCCTGTCCTTAAACTTTGCTGCAGCCAAATTATTGGGTAACGATCGGGGTAATTTAATTGACAAACACTTCTCTACATTTTTATCATATCACTCAAAACACATACAGGGTAGCTTCCTTGATGCATTGTTTCAATCGCAGGTAACGCAAACAGCAGAAGTTGAAATTGCTTTAAAGGACAAGCCACCTGTTTACCTCTTACTTACAGGCATTGCTGATGATAGCAATTCGTTTTGCAATATTACACTTACAGATATTACAGAGCGCAAAATAGCAGAAGAAAATTTTAAAACTTCCGAAATTAGATACCGGCGGCTTTTTCAAGCCTCAAAAGATGGTATTCTTATCCTGAATTTCGACACGGGATTTATTGAAGATGTGAACCCTTATTTGTGTGAAATGCTGCTTTACCCCCGTGAAGCGGTTTTGGGCAAAGAACTTTGGGAGATCGGTTTATATAAAGATATGGCTGCCAATAAAGAAGAATTTCTTAAACTGAAAAAAACAAAATATGTAAAGTATGATGACTTACCGCTTTTAACAAAAGAAGGCCAACCCATTTGGGTAGAGTTTGTGAGTAATGTGTATGAAGAAAGCAGTAGACTGGTTATTCAATGCAATATAAGAAACATTACAGACCGAAAAAAAGCAGCAGATGAAATTGAATATTCTACCATACAACTCCGCCAGCTAACTGCCCACTTACAAACCATACTGGAAGAAGAACGCAAACGCATAGCCCGAGAAATTCATGATGAACTGGGGCAGCAGCTTACCGCTATCAAAATGGACCTGGCATGGATAGATAAAAAAATTCCCGAAGACATTAAAGTTGCTGAAGGAATAATTCCAATTAAAAGTAAACTGAAAAACCTGTTATCATTGGTTGATGGCAGTAATGAATCTATAAGAAAAATATTAAATGAACTGCGCCATGGTATTTTAGAAGACAACGGGCTGCTGGAAGCGCTTGAATGGCAGGGCAACCAGTTTACAGAGGTTTCCGGTATTTCTGTAAAATTTATTACCAGCGAAGTTTCGCTTGTTTTATCGGAGGAAATTGCCAACTGTTTATTCAGGCTTTACCAAGAGTCGCTTACCAATATTGCCCGGCATGCACAGGCAACTAAAGTAATAACATCTGTAAAAATAAACAAAGAAAATATTATACTTATAGTGGAAGATGATGGAAAAGGATTTGATGTAAACGCATTGCAAAACAAAAAATCATTTGGTATTTTGGGCATGAAGGAAAGGGTGTTATCACTGAATGGAAAAATTGAACTGGTATCTGCAAAAGGCAAGGGTACAAAAATTGAAATCAGTTTACCGCTTAAAGAACCGATTAATTTTAAATGAACGCTATGAAACGGATTATAATTGCAGATGATCACAGCTTTATACGGATGGGTCTTATACAGATATTAAAAGACGAATATCCTTTTATAGAAATTACAGAAGTAGGTGATGGCGAAAGCCTCATTAAAGAAGTAATGCAGCAAGATTTTGACTTGGTAATAACCGACTTGGATATGCCCGGCCGCAGCGGACTGGAAGCGCTGGTACAAATTAAATTAATAAAGCCAGCATTACCGGTATTGGTGCTAAGCATTTACACCGAAGAGCTTTATGCAGTAAGGGTATTAAAAGCAGGTGGATCGGGGTATATGAATAAAAAAGCGGCGCCTTACGAATTAATTGCAGCCATACAGCGAATTCTATCAGGACGTAAATACATTACCCCCGAAATTGCAGAAAAATTACTCATCAATATCAATACAGATAAAAAACCGCACGAATTGCTCACCAACCGGGAGCTAGAAATTTTTAAGTTACTGGCCATGGGTAAAACAGTTACACAAATATCCGAATCATTGACATCGGCATTAAGCACCGTTAGTACCCACCGCAACAGAATAATGGAAAAACTTGGCCTTACAACCAATTCTGAACTTACCCGCTATGCCATTGCGCATCACATCATCTCCGATATAGATTTATAAGCCACTTCAGTTTTACAGTTTCTTTATTGGGTAGATGTAGAACTACCCGTAGCAGTGCGTTTGCGTCTACCCAAAAATGCTATTCTTGGCTATCCTTCTTTACACGCTGTTGTACGTCCTTTGCAATCCCATGAAAACATTAATAGTAGATAGCTCATTCATTATAAACAACAGATTAAAATCGTTTATTTCAGAAGAAAACAACCAGGTAATCATTTACCAGGCGAAGTCTTACAAGGAGGCAATTCAATTTTATACCGAAAAAAAACCAGCGCTGGTGGTATTGGATAGTGGGTTGCCGGGGAGTGGATCCGTTAATTTATTAGAAGAAATAAAAGGGGTGGATGAAAAAACGGTCGTAATTGTTTTATCCCTGCACAGTGATTCACTTACCAGACAAAAATTTATTGCTGCCAATTTTTTTTTAGATAAATACTATGAGTATGAAAAAATAACAGACATCATTAAAAATTTATCCAAAATAGCAACCGATGAAGCGCTAACCTTAGGGTAAAACTTCGTTTTCCAAATCAAGTATTTCTTTTTTAATGGAAACAATTTTTATTTAAAATAGTCTTGTATTTATAAAGCGATGGTTATACCACTGTAGTATAAATTGTAATAATAAAATCGTTAATATGAATAAACAACATTACCCTGCCTGTTCAACGGGATTAGCTTCAC
Organism: Ferruginibacter sp.; assembly: GCA_031430735.1. GTDB lineage: Bacteria > Bacteroidota > Bacteroidia > Chitinophagales > Chitinophagaceae > Ferruginibacter. The sequence continues at coordinate 6,351 of JANPCB010000019.1, forward strand.
CAGAAACAAGGTTAAATGCCATATTGAGCAGCTCACCCATTGGTTTTTTATTGATTGACAATGATTATACGGTTCTTGAATTTAACAGCCTGATGAAAGATTTTGTAAAAATTGCCTGGCTGAAGCCGCTGCAAAAAAATGAAAGCCTGCTTAGCTTTTTACCAACAAATAAGGTTGAAGGCTTTACAGATCGCTACCAGGTAGTGTTGCAGGGCGAAAGTATAAACTATGAAGTGGCTTATCCTTGGCAAGATGGCAGCAGCACCAGTTTTGATATGAATCTTAATCCCATACTGGATGGGGATGGTGCAGTAACCGGTTGCTGTATCAGCAGTGAAGATATCAGTGTAAGGGTTGCATCGGGCATTAAGATAAGCGCATTAAATATAGCCTTGGAAAATAAAGTAGCAGAACGAACAGCCCAATACGAAGCCGTAAACAAAGAACTGGAATCTTTCAGCTATTCTGTTTCGCATGATTTGCGTGCCCCCTGAGAGCGGTAAACAGCTACGCACAAATAATGATAGAAGAGTATGGAAAGAACCTGGATGAGGATGGTTTGAACATCCTGGAAAGCATCAGATATAATGGCGAAAAAATGGGCCGGCTTATTGAGAGGGCACTGAAAAAGTCATTTAAGACTTATTAACAAAGGGGAGTAAAAAAACGAAAGTTTTTATACTCCCCTTTGTATTTTGTGTCAGATTTAAAAACTTAATGTAGATGCTGATACAACAATTAGAATTTCAATTGAGT
>JANPCB010000020.1:0-49997 GCA_031430735.1 Ferruginibacter sp.
ATTAAAACGATTTGCCAAAGATGATGGAAAATAATTCATCCATATTATTCCAATTAAAGGCCAAAAAGAAACTTTTGCACTTAAACCTGCAGCGTTAACTAAAACAAGCTTATCAACCATTTCGGCATTGTCTATAGCAAACTGCAACGCAATGGCGCCACCTTGAGACAATCCGACAATATGAGCCTTTGGTATTTTCAATTCTTTCATGAAATCTTTGAGCCAGTTCGAAAAATATGGCCTATTATAAGGCGCATCAGGTTTATCAGATTCTCCATATCCAACTATATCTGGTGCTATTACTTGAAAATTTTTAGAAATAGTATTAATAGATGGGTACCAGGTAACAGCGCCTGCACCAGCTCCGTGCAGTAAAATTACAGGTTTACCATTTCCACTTAATAAGTAGGTGGTTTTAATTGTTCCAATAGTCACTTCCCTTTGTTCAACCAATCCTTCTATTTTGTCGATTAGAAGTTGCCTATAGTTTTCTTTATTCTCATTTTCCATGTTTTTCCCTCGCTAAAATCCGTGAATGTAAAAAATTGCTACTAATTTAAAAGATTGACATATATATTTTAAGAGCATAGATTAGGTTATGTTACTTTATTATTTTTTAATTCGGAAACAATTATAAAACTCGAAAAATTGGCCATGTTTCTTTTTTTTAAATTGCGTTGTTTAACCCTGCATTTTCTCCACCACCAAAGTCACCGTAATATGCAAAGTCTGCGTTGAATGTTACAAAATACATAGTGTCATAACGGTAATTTTACTTAATTATGAATAGGCATAGTTTGAAATCAATACAGTAATTTTCTGCCAACCAATTTAAATCCCCTATAAATTTTTAAATAGTTACTATTTAGGTGATCTTTATTGTTTTTTGGTAAACTTAATTGTTGTGTTTGCCCGCTTTATTTGGAGTGCTTCCACAACTTTATTGGCATCAGTTAAAAACAAATAATCAACATTTGGGGTTTCTATTAGAAAAAATTCTGTCTCACTGGTGAAGTTCAAATTCATAATTTGTTCTCCTTGTTTTAAAAAGAGTTTCTCACCTTCTCTGACTATAGTAATGGGCTGTTTATTGAAAGTAAAATCACCTACATATTTTTCCAATATTTTGCTATCTACAGTAACAATTTTTTTAATTTTAGGCGTATAAAAATTATCCCAGTTATATACAGTGGCTATGCTATTAATTATTTCAGGTATGATTGCTGAGTTGTCGGAGTTTATCATAACGACTACACCGTTACCTTCATTGAGGCTTCCCATATATTCAGATTTGAATCCTGTATTTGAGCCGCTATGCCCAAAGTAAGTTTGGGTACCTTTTTTACTAATCATTACTCCTAAGGCCGCCATGCTGTCCACAAAAGGATTTAGGCGCAGCTTTGTCATTTCTTGCGTAAGAACTTTATTTGATTTTCCTTGAAAAGCTAATTGTGTTTCAATAATGTACTTTGCTAAATCTGTTGGATTAGTCCATAAGCCGGCTGCTACTTGCTCAGGGTAAAGATGATATTTTCCTTTTAGAGCTTTGCCGTTTTTCCAGTAGGCAGTTGCTCTAAGTAATGCTTCTCCCTCTTCAGGTGTCTGCGCAAAAGTGCTGCTATTCATACCGAGGGGTTTCAGCACATTCTCGAGCATGTATGCTTCGTACGTTTGGCCTGTTATGTCTTCTACTATAGTTTGAGAAATCATAATACCCCCACCGGAATATTGGTATCTAAATCCCGGTTCAAAAGCTGAGCGCACTACTCTTGTATTAGCAGGTTTATTACCATCAAGGATTTGGCGTCGTGTAGGCAAAGTCACGCCAACTTCATAACCAGGAAACCCACTAATAGTTAATCCTGCAGTGTGGCTAAGTAGGTTAGCCATTGATATTTTTTTTCCTTTAGATATGGAGTCGTAAGGAAAGATCCAGGATTTTAGATAGTCATTGATGTCGGCTAATAAATTCAGCTTACCCTCTTGAACCAATTTTATAACGCCAATACTATTTAATGATTTACTGATGGAAGCTGCCTGAAAAAGAGTTGCAGGAGTTACTTTTCTTTGTTCAGCACTATCGGCCAAACCAAAGCCCCTTGCCCATTGGATCTTGTAATCTTTTATAAAAGCAATGCTCACTCCGTTTACGTGGTAAAATGCCATTCTTTCTTGTAGTGTGTATTTATTTTTTACGTTCTCAATGTTCACCCACAAGCTCAGATTATTCTCAAATTCTGCAATCTTTTTTTCAACAGTAGCTACATATTTTGTCTCTTGTGCAGAAATAGAAAGTTGCAAAATCAAGAAAAATAAGATAAGAATCCAAGTCCTTTTTTTAAAAATATTTTTGCTCATAGTATATAGTCTTGTATTTTAAATGCTTTGTAATTGTTTAAAAAATTGTTTAGGTCTCTTAATTATCCAGTCCCAATACTACTAAGAACAAGTGGCGTAGTGGATTTCCATATGTAGGATCTTCGAATGATTTTTCTTTCTCACAAATCTCCAATCGTAATTCGGCATTTCTGTCCTTTATATTAATTTGTCCTGCAGATTTTTATTTTAAATGCTTTTCGCTCACATTGATAAAGGCGAAAAGGCTTACGCAGACTAAAAGCATCCTCAAGGCAACTGCGTACCTTTTAAGTTTAAATATATCGTTTTGAAAACTTAATTTACTTTGTTCTATAACTGCTTTCTTTTAATTTCTAAAATCATTTTATCTTTTGATTTATAAAAAATAAAAATGCTACCTATGTTTTTTGTATTTTATTTATCCTCTGATTATTCAAATTTTGCGAATTATCTAAGCCCTGCTTGGTAGGTTGCTTTTGATCCAAACAATAATGCTTTGATCTTAATTATTTTATTTTGTTTATACAATTGTATCAAAACACAAATAGCAGCAATCAGGCAAAATAAAACAGCTTGTATCGATCCCTCCGGTCCAAACTGGCCGCCTTTTAAAAATTTCGGCCCGGTAATTTGGGTTGTTAACTGACTGCTGTTTTTTTTAATGATTCTCTTTATTGGGTAAACTATAAACAATTTTGCCTGTAGCGTCGAGGAAATTTATTTTTGCATCTCCAATAGAATCAACAATAAGCTGAATCCTTGTCTTGCCTTTTTTATCTGCTAAGTTTATTAATGCAGATTTGTCTGCGTCTTTACCAATAAAAACCCGATGGGCAAAGGCAGGGTCACTATTAGCAGGCTCCAGTAGTTGTTTTAGTTTAGCATCTCTCTCTGGTCCATTAGGTAATTTTTCTGTTTCCTTGTATGTACGGCGCCACTCGGGGTAAGGCGGACTGTTATGCCAATCATCTACATATAAACCTGTTTTCCTGTCGCCGTTATCATCAAGATATTGTAAATACAGCACCTGGTTTTGATTGTATTGGTCAAAAGAAAAATGCCCTGATGCAAAATATTTTCCACTACTATCTTTTCTTCCTGAAAATACAAGCCCTCCACATTCAGTGGCTTCGTCATCATAAAATATTAAACCACCACGGTTGCCTCCAGGAATTCCAAAAGGCTTTCCGTGATTTAAATTTGCAGGTGATTTTTCCACGTTGGAAAGTACTAATCTGGGTAATCCATTTGGTTCAACAATATTTATCCGCTTTGCGGTTAGTTCCTCTACAGTTAAGTGTTCTCTCTTGCTGTCCATTTTAAAAATTAAGAAAAAGGCTATTAAAAGTAAAATGGACGACAGCATCGCATATGCCAATAAAAACCGTATTTGCTTCTTAATTTTATCTAGGCCATCAGTCATAAAAAAATATTTGTCGTAAAATAAAAAGTCGATTTAAATATTCGTTGCTGTATATATTATTGTTGGCAATATAAGTGCCAGATGATATTTACAGCAACTATTACCTCAACGGAGTGAAGCTAACTTCCTGCTATTCATTGTGGTTTTACCCTGTCGCTGAATATTCCACAAATCAATTACAGTAAAACTTTTAGCAGGAACGAAATCCATAGCTATAGTTTCCTTTACGATAGTGGTTAATTCATTTGATTGTTCTTTGCTTATGTTGGCAAAGTTGAAACCTATAATCGGAAAAACCAAACGTCCGAAAATTAAAAACCAAATGTCCGAAAAATAAACGACACTTAAAAACTGTTTAAGTATCCGTTAAAAGGCTAAATATCATAATTAGCCGTTAGCATTTCCCACTTCCTTTTCATGTAGCCCTTCGCATTGACACTCACACCGCTTTGATAGCAGTTGTTCCACATAATTACTTTTTGACTTCTTTTAGTTGTTGTTTATAATATTCTAAATGCAACGGTAAATAAAGTACTATTGTAATACTTGGTAGAAGAATTTCATGGTTGTATTTGGGTAAGCGTTGCCTCTACTATAAGAATAAACTTTAAATTCGCTTGTAGTTATAGACGCTACATCAACAAACCAACCACCATTAAAATAAGATTCTTGCGCAAATTCATTAGCAGAAGTAAGTACAATACTTTTAGGCGCAACCGAATAAACTGTATTAAAAGTTACCGTTGCGGCTATCCCTGGCGTTGTGACTGGCGGTGAAGTCCCAATGTTAAGCGTTATGGTTCCGGCTAAATCAGTTCCTGATATAGAAGCTGTTCCTCCAGTTCCTAAAGAAGCCCCAAGTGAAATTGTTGGTGCAGAAGTTAAACCTATAATATGTTTCACTTTAATATCTCCGACTACATCTAACTTAACCGAAGGTGTACTTGTACCTATACCTACATTACCATTTTTAAGAATAACCATTGCATCGCTTCTTGCCCCAGAGTTGGCTCCATTACCTACGTTAAAGATTCTGTCTGTACTTACCCAAGAAGATACAGATGTAGGTGTATATGTTGTGTTAAACATACCAAATACTGCCTCACTGTAAGACCTTGAGTTATTTTCTGTACCTGTAACGAAAGAAGCATCACCTAGTGAATTACTTTGATTTCCCGTTGCAGTACTACTTGCTCCCGTTGCTATTGTACCATAACCTAACGAAAGACTTCCAAAACCATTTGCAGTCGTAACAAATCCAATAGAAGTACTGTAGTTACCATTAGCGTTTGCCAAATAACCTAACCCAACGGAAAAGTCTGTACCAAGTTTACCAACTTGACTGCCGTTTGTTTTAAAGTATAAAGGTTGCGCATCGCTAGTTCCTAAAAAATTGCTGATTGTTGTGCCTGCGTTACCATTAAGCCCCCAACAGCTGCTGCCACTAGGTATTACCCTAATACCAATCCCACCTGTGCTATTCTTTACTACCATGCTATCAGTAGAATTTGCGCTTATGCTCAATGATGGGAAAGTTACTTTACCTAATACGTTTGTTCCAGTACTATCTATTTTTAAACTGTTCAATAAAGAAGTCGTAGCACTTGCCCATTGTAGCTGAACGCCCGTAACTGCATCAACTGAAACTCTTGATAGAGCAGAACTATCAAAGCTATTTGTTTCAAACCCTCCCAATCCCCTTACATTGTAGCCTATGAGTTTTCCGTTTACTCGTACGGTATCGCCAAACTTAAATTTAACCGAATCCCAATCCATTAAAGTATGGTTAAAATTAAACCTAGCACCTAAAGTTCTTTGAGCATATGTAGCAGAAAAAAAGCCACTATCAACACTTTTGGTTAAGTTCCATTTTGTACCGTTGCCTATCCAAATATTATTGCCTATTAAAGCAAAACCTCTTTTGTGTGGCAATGTATCTCTAGGTGGAAGTAGTAAACTTTTTGCCCACAATGCTTTTTGCACATAGCCAGTATCTTCATACACTATAGGTGCTTGTGCATTAGTCAAGAATGGGAGTAAAATTAAAATCGTTATTATTATATTTTTCATATTTTTTATAAGTTTATTTCGTAGGCTAAATAAGAACTACCGTCTTGTAATTGTAAGCTGACTGGTGTTCCTTTGTTTTTTAAATATTGTGCAACTACAAACCCGTTATTGTATTTTACAGGGTCTATTTTCTTCAATTCCGCTTTTTTTATCATTGCTAATGCAAGTATTGTTGGGCAACTCAATGAAGTACCGTTAATATTTGTAACTACTGTAACTCCATCAGACAATACTACCTCTTGATTGAATCCCCCTCCTAAAAAATCAACTCCTTTATTACCGATAATGGGAACCCAACTTTTATATCTCAAAGTTCCATCGTTCGATATTTGTGTTACAGCCATTACATCAGGTAAAATAGCAGGCGAAGCCATACCTGCTACAAATGTTGAATTTCCCGATGCAGCATAATTAATACAGTTGTTCGTTTTTAAATTTGCTATTATTGTTGGGTATACTTCCGCCAAAGCAAAACCACCAATACTAAAACTATTGTTTATGTGCCTAATGTTATTAGACAAGCAGTAATCATACGCTGCTATTAATGCACTTTCAATAAAAAAGCCACCAGCATTTGTAACCTTTAAAATGTGAACTTGAGCATTTGTAACTAACCCGATTAATGGATGGTTAATAATACTATGCACATAAGTATCGTGTATGTAAGTATCTGTCACATCTGTACTTGCACTTGCAAAATTAAAACCTGCAAAAAAATGTGCTGTATGATTGCTGCCTGTACCAATGATTGCAACACTATCTCCATTCACATCTACACTTTCTCCCCTTCTTTTGTACTCAATCCAACCTGACCTTCTTTTTACATAAGAAGTTTCTGCCAAAGTCCCTTTAAATAATTTTTCTGGCTCACAACTTAATCCAGCGTCCCTTAATTTCTTTACTTGGCTATCAGTCAATACTGCCGTAGCCGAATCAGCACTAATAAAGTGCATTACTTCATTGGTGATTACTTTATCGCTTGCGAGAAGTTCCATTGCAGGTTCTGATTGCAGGTTTAATAAATTCAATCCTTTTTTGTCAAAAATATATCGCATTTTTATCTATTTAAAATTGTCTAATTATTACATTTGCTCCTCCAATTTCAGCCCCTCCACATATTGCTAATAATAAAGCCATATCACTACCATATTGCTCTACTACTCCATTCATATCTACATCTCCTTGAAAATAGCCTACAAAGGTATCTTGCGCTATTATTGTTAATTTGTCGTTGTTTGGCCCACCATTGTACCTTATCTGTGTATTATTGAAAGCATTACCTCCCCACATTGCAAACTTGCCGCCACCTAAATTTTTCATAAACGGTTCTACTCCTATTCCAGCACTATACGCTTGTGTTTGCGCTGTTGTAAAGTTGTGAGATACTGTCCCATTACCCAACGCAAGCGCAGTTGGTGTTAGTATTCCCAAATGATTACGATGCCTTACAGCTATATAATAATTTCCGTTTATAGCATTGTTGAACTTTACAGGACTTGTGCCATCCAAATCAACAATTTTCCCATCCTGTTTTATGAATGCTGCCCTAGTTGCTGTTACAACACTTATAGAACTACGCAACTCTACAATAACCCAATCAACGACATTTGCAGGTATTGCACCTACATTTTCATTTCCTGTATAAAAGAAAGGACTAACATTATATGGTTGTGATAATGGAACATAACCAGCCGTTACAAGTTCTGTTCCCATATTGGTACTTCGATAAGCACCTTGTAATATCGCAGTTAAATCAACTACGATATTTGATTTATAAAATATTGCCTTTGTAAATACACCTGCATTATAGGGCAGGTAATATTCATCGCCATTTACTAATTTATCTACACGGTTACTGTCTGCATTTGCTGCCGCATTATTTTCGTATACTCTTAGTTTACTATTATTAAAACCTCCAACAGTTATTTTACTTGTCGAAACACTATCTCGCTTTGCTACTTGGTCTAGTGTTTGAGAGCCACCCCCTCCGCCACCATGCCCAAGAACATAATCTTTAACTGCCTTGCTGGTCGGTATCTTTTGATCACTAGAAAATACTGTGTCGGTTTGAAAATCTGTCACCGTATTGTCTTTTAGTTTTATATTCTTACTAGCATTGACTGAGGTAGCATTCACCGTCTGTGCATGAGCAGCACTCACAAAAAAGGCCATTAAAGCCATAATCATTAATCGTTTCATCATTTATTTTGGTTTTAAGTTCTTATATTGTAGGAAAGCGGTACCGCTTTACATAAATTATTGTTTTGAAGGGCAATCCAGAAAGAGTTACCACCCTATCAATACCAGCAGCGTACATGCATGTAACAGGCTCCCCATGTAATGCTATTACTTCAATATCATTTGTGGTGCCATTGCCATCATCGATACTAATAGTACAATCTGTAGCTGGTAGAATATGTATCCATTCTACTATATAGCCAGCAGGTATTGTATGCTCAAATGTTCCGGTTGCTTCATATCTCAATATTGGCTGGCCAAGGGCATTTATCAAGTCAATAAATGTCTGACTCATGTCAGTAAATTCAATCGGCTCATCCTTCCATCTACTGTTATCCATCCAATTATAAAACTGTCCTTGCTCAGGCTTATCGTTTGTCTGGAACCACTGTTTTACTGCATTAGCAAATGCTGACATTTTTTACAATTTAATTTTCATGAAAACAACCAATGAAGGCTGCGTAACGTTCATCGGCTGACCACCACCAGTATACTCAGTACTCCTATCATTAATATTGTTTGGATACCCCCAGCCACCACCATTCGGATTAGAATCTACTCCACCAACTCGACCATGAGAATATACATGCTGGTGTGAAGCCAATTCCTGCAATGTTTGTGTGTGTGCGTACTCGCCATATATTTTGCCAGCTTCGTCAAATCTTCCATCAGCTTCAGCAATATTTATCAGAACCCGACCTGCGGCATCTGGGTAAGCACTACTTAATTTTCTCCAGCCTTTTTCTGGGCCAGTACCATAACCACCTGCATCAAAATTTGCAGCGATGTAATCCGTATCCTTCATGCAATGGAGTATGGTATCTTTAGGTAACATATTATCTAAAGAAAGAAGTGGTTTTAACTCATTAAAATTAAAATCACCACCAACTAGAACTAACTGAGCTACTCTTACAAATTCAATATTATGACTAACATTATCTTCAAAAATAACCGCAGTAACCGTTTCTGTAATTTTAACCTGTGGCGCAACTGCACCACCAATTAAGGGCAACAATTCACCATTATAACTTATCCAACCAGCCGTTATGTTACCACTGCCATCAGGCTCTACACCATGCAGTATTGTTTTGTTGCCACATAGTTTTGCAATGGCTTCGAAGCTTTTGCTGTAACTATTTTGCAAAAATGCAAGGTTGTCTTGGTCTAAAGGAAAGCCACCAAGATTTGTATAATTAACTTTATTCATTTTAAAAACGTTGTATTTTAAATTTCGTACCTGCCAGTTTATATAGCTTTATAAGGCTTCCCATTTCTTCAAATTCAAAAAATACATCCATTGGTACATACACCACAAAATCATCTTTCAAATCTCCACTTTCGCCACGGGTGTAAATCGTTTTTGGTGCAGCTTCACTTCTCCTTTTTATAAACATAGGCTTTGCCTCTGCACGTTGGTAAATAAATGGCGCAGGTTTATCAATTCCATCTTCTATATAAATTCGCCGTTGTGTAAAATCATACTTATCGTTCAGCAACATTTCCAAGTAAGGCTTCTGTGGCGTTATACTTAATTCATATAATTTCTGCTTTCTAAAGCGCAATAAATCTTGGTAAACAATATTGAAATAGCTTATGCAAATATTTACGAAAGCCCCACAACGTGCCTTTGTACGCAAGTACTTTGGCAGTATCCATTTGCTCAATTTGCTAAATAATATGTCGTAAACTTTTTTCACTAATTGTTTATATATGTAATTATTAAGTCAGCAGCATCTATACGCAAGTATCCTGCATCAGGCACTACACTTATATTTACGCTTGTAAAATTTAAGTTGCCATATTTAGTCTGCACGGCTATCAATTGTAAGTCCTTTACGCCTTCTACTTTTTGTATAGCATCAATATTTTTTTGCACGCTATACAGTCCGTTAAATGGTAGGTTTAATAAGTGGTTATCTTGTGCCGCTTTTACAGGTGCTGCATCAGTACCATCGTTTCTACTACCATCTAATTTTAAAACCAGCGGATTTATTTCTATAACCAATTGCAACCTTAATTTATCTGCTACGGCTGTAGTAATATTTAATTTTACACCTGCATCTTTTATGGCATTCATGTAAGCAACAAAAGCAATAAGCTCATTTGCATCTAGCGGCACGAGTACACCACCTACAAGCTTTGCAACCTTTATTCTCAACCCCCTTACCTGCTCTACCACCGCAGCATACGCCACTATTTTACTTTGTAATATCTGAGCGACAGTTAAGCCAGTATTATCGTAGTAATCCGTTTCATCTACCAAGTTATAACCATATTGAAAAGCTTTTGCTTTCTCTGCATACCATCGCAAGCTGTGGGGTTTCATGGCAGCTATAGTTTCGTTTACATCTGCTTTAAAAATATCATGTAAGTTTTCTACCATCCAACTTGCAAATGCTACGATGTATAAAAACAAACGGTATATAGCAAAATCACTTGTGCTTGTAAGCTCCGTATTTAGCACAGCATCCGCAGCTACTTTAGCCAATAATCCATCGTGTATTTCTTTAATCGTTCTTGCCATTATCGTACTATAAAATCATTTCCAATTATCATAAATCCAATACCGCCCTGCAACACTTCTTCTTCCTCATCATTGCTTGCAGGTACTAATAAATTATCTGCAAACTCATTTACTATCTTTTCGTTTTCTATAACTACATCAGGAACATTTAAAATAGTACCAGGTGCAAATTCCGTAGTGATAGAAACATTATTTAAAATACATATTTCTACTGCCTTGCCAGCATCGCCACAGTACTGCATAGCAATGTCTATTACTGTTTGCCCTTCGCCTGTTTTAATACTTCGCATCATAATTTAATTCTCCTTGTGCTTCGTTATAATCTATTTTTGCCACTTTCATTTTATCCCGTTCAAACTCCACTACAATCATACTTAGCATTTCTTCAATCTCACTTTCATTCAAAAAATCTTCTATCCCTACACCACGGTTTGGATTTTCTTTAAAACTTCCTTTTTGCGCTACCAGTATATGCTCTTGCTGCTGTAGGTCGCTATACCCACATGCAAAATCACCATCTACAGTTTTCAAATCCCCGGTATTGTTTAACAAAAAATCTTTCATTATAATATATTTCCTAGTCCTGTGGTAGTACCTGTATGGTTGCTTGCATTACCGGTACTCGATAATGTAATACCTGCCTGCACCTTACCTGTTTTTATATACAGTTCAGTCAAGTTTGCAAAATCATTTGCCCACTTAGACCTTGCTTGGTCAGTAGTTAAATTATTTGGATTGCTGTACAACTCATCCATTAATGCTTTTATTCCCGCTGCGTATGTTGTAGTTTGTAAAGCCATTATTTTAATAAATTACCAACCCTTGTTTTTATCAATGTAAACTGTGCAATATTTATCGGTACGCCACTTGGCCCCACATTCGTTGGCACTGTTATTTTTTGAATTTCTAAAATCAAATCATCTAGAACTTTCTTCAACGTTTCTGTTCCGTTTTTTATAAGTACACCATCTTTTATATCAAACTTGGTACTTCCTACTTCCATTACAACCTGCTCCACTTCGCTATACTGTGTAATAAAAAACTCCCCTCTATTGCCCAGCCGTTGTACTATTACTACGCTTTCTTCCTTTGGATAGAACTTTATGCCCTTGCTATTTGTTTTTATTATAGCCTGCAATCTTATTTCTCCCAGTTCAAAATCGTTAAACTCTACATCTACTACATCCTTATTTTTATCTATAGCTTTTACGGTGGCCACAAATACAGGCTCGTCTACCTTCGTTATATTTTTTATGGCAATAGCCAGTTCTTTTGCTTGCTTCATAAACTAATATCTATTTCTACCTTTCTCCTTGCACCGCCGCCAAATGTTGTGGTCACTGTACCTATGTAGCCCCTGCCTGCTCTTTTAAATTGTACATCAGTTATATCTGCAATATCTCCCACTTGCACATTGGGTAGTAGCATTGTTTCTAAACCTCCACGGTAGCCACTTACTTGCTGCGCAAGCTCTGCCTCTGCCATTCTTTGTAGTTCCTCATTCGTATGTGTACCTATGTAATATTTTTTTACTTCCGTATCTTTCTTATCGCCAAAGGCAAATTCTTTCTTGCTGCCATCGTTATTAAAATTGATACACTTTACATAATACTTTTGCGCATCGGCAGTATTGTATTTTAAATCGCCGGTATTTACTGTATTATTATTTACTGCATATTTTACAACCTTGTTTTTTAAACCATATTGCAGCCCACAATACAATACTTTTTTACCACCTATCTCTGTCAAAAAACTTTCTAAAAAATAGGTATCTGCAATACTTTGCAATACTTCAATGCCATTTGCCCCATTTATTATAAAATTGGTAAGCGTGAGCTCGGGCATTTTATCGTAGAGCTCAAGTACCAATCCGCTATCATCTGCCAAGCCTTGTATTAAAAATTGCAATACCTCTTTTATGCTTGCTTTTTTCCAACTCTTTTTAAAATATACCTTTCTAAAGAGGTACATTTCATCTTCCAGCTCTAGCTCTATAGGCTGCGCCACATTTATGTGCTTTATGTACCCGGTAAACTCCCTTCTATTTTTACCATTATAACCAAGGTCTATACTTATGGCATCGCCTTGCTTTATAAACTCTGCTAGCTTTACAGTCTCTAGTAAATCGTTATTCCTTTTTAAAATACTCAGTGGCAAAACTATTTTTGCTGTCTGTACTATCTGGTGAACACTTTTTTTTATTTCACAACTTACCAATCCACGCAAGCGATACTTATTTGCCAATTCCACTAAACAGGTTTGCTTTGCGTACATTATATAATCTCTAATTCAAAATCAATATTGCTTCTTAAATCAAATTGCACCACTTCTACATTTTCTGCACCTTGAGCATCTAGTATGCTTATTTTGGTTACAATGGCATTGTTTTCTGCTTGCAAAAAAATATCGGTTAAAGCACACTTAATGGTTACTAAATCGTCCTTCTTATACAGCTCTGCCATCCTTATCAATTCTCCCTCAGGCCAGTCCCTGTTTTCGCCTATCAATGTGCAAATAATACTTATATCGTAAGGCTTGGTAAATACTTTTTCAAACACCGTACCCACGTTCACTATGTTTGTCTCCACTATTTCTTTTTCGCCGCTTATTATCACCACTGGGTTGGGCAGCTCTATCTTGTCAATGGTTACAGGCAAAAAAACATAATTACCCAAATCGCTACTATCAAACTTTCGTATTGCTGTAGCTTTAAATCCAAATTGCTTTTGCTTTTTACCAATCGTATCTCCATACTCCCCTGCTATGGCTGTACCCTCACCTTTATTTGGGCTCTGGGGAAAAGGCAAACCCCTAGCCCCAAAAATTTTATTTAAAACATTTATTACATTTATCGTTGCCATTGCTCTTATCTCAAATCTTGTATCTAATATCTTGTGTCTAAACCGCCGCTTGCGCCTTTCCATTTACACTATTCAACGCCATCAATATTTCTTCTACTATCTGCCGTCCTGCTTCCTTAGCCCCTGTTTGCAGGTTGGTGGTATGCACTACTATTTGGTCTTGTAATTTGTGTATGGTAAGGTTTATTGTGGTGGGGCGGTTGCCGCCACTACTAATATTGCTAGCCATAGCCTTACTTTCTTTTGTACCTTTTTCTTTTGTACCAGTTAATCCTTTTCCCCCTTTACCATCTGTTAAGGAATCCTCTAATTTTACTTTTATTGGCTTATCCAAAGCAGTAGTTACTGCCGTTTCCATTGCTGCGGCACTCTCTTTTGTTGCTGGTGTGTCATCTCCAAAACCAAACACACCTTTTAAAGAGTTCCATGTATCTTTAAACCAGTTTATAAGATCAGTAAACTTTTTCTTTATCCAATCCCATACAGAACTAATTGCATTTTTAAAGCCCGGTAAAACCCTATCAATAACATCTACCAAAAAAGAAAAAGGATTATGAGCTACAATCCATCTACCAAACTGTTTGATTTTATCCCAAATAATATCCCAATACTTTACCAGCAATACTATTGCACCTACTACGGCTGCTATGCCTACTATTATTAAACCGATTGGGTTGGCCGTCATGGCTACATTAAGCCCAAGCTGAGCAGCTATTGCTGTACCCATTGCTACTACAAAACTTCCTATCCCACCAGCGGCAGTAAGAGCCATTGTTACACCTTGTCTTACAACACTTACTATACCGGCTGCGCAACTTTTTACAAAGCTCCAAACTCCAGTAGCAGCTTTACCAATGGCTTTACCAAACTTTGTTTCTGCAAGGGTACTTACACCATTCATTGCCATACCAAGATCGCCTGCTATTTTTACTGCACCGCCTGCTACACTCAAAAATGGCAGCATTGGTTTTACAGAATTAAAAATACTAATACCATAATCCTGTATTTGTGCCGTTACCCTATTCATGGTCTCTTTAAAACTGCCCATTTTTGTATTGGCATAATCTGTAGTTGCGTTTTTAGTAACCAACTTTGTATTGTATTTATCTAAATCGGCTGTACCATTTATCAATGCTATACCAGCAGCTACATTTTCTTTACCAAATACCGCTATCATTTTTGCATTGTCGCCTACAATTGGTTTTAACAATTGCAACCTTTCACTAAACGTTTTATTCTTATCTGCTAAAGCAGCCACAGATATTCCACTTTGCTCCAGTACAGCTTTTGATTTTACTTGCATCAAAGACCCTGCTGAAATTTCTGCTAACACATTGCGTATGGCTACACCACCTTCAGCTCCTTTTTTACCAGCCTTGTCTAAAACCTGTATTGCACCATTTAACTCTTGAAATTCCACACCCGCAGTTTTAGCCATCATACCACTTTGCTCCAATGCACTTTTTATATTTGGCAATTCGGCACTACCTGCCTTTGCAGATGCTGTCATTATATCTGCCATCCGAGCCATTTCTTTACTTGCTTGTATCGGGTCTTCAATACTTATTCCGTATTGATTCATGGCTGTTGTAAGTGTTTCTGTGGCTGCTTTGGTATCACCACCCATTTGCTTACTAAGTGCAGAGGTTGTATTTCCCATAGCGGCAAGAGCTGCTGAGTTATTAGCAATCTCAGGGCCAAGCTGGCTCAATATTAGTTTGTAACCTTCTACCGCTCCTTTTGCTTCCACTCCAAATGTTTTAGCATTTGCTCTTGCAGCTTCACCAATCTTTTTTAACTGTGTTTCATTTACACCTGTTATTGCCTGTAAGTCTTTTAGGTTGTCTTCAAAATCTACTCCTGGTTGTATGGCCGCTCTAAAATCGTCTGCAATACCACTCACCGCACTTTTTATATTATTAAAAGCAAAAGCAGCACCACCTATTTTACTTATGGCAGCGGTCAAACTATTAGCAGTACCTGCCGCACGGTTCATACCGTCAACTACTCCGTTGATAGCTGCTCCGCTACTGCCTGCGTTTACACTAATATTAAATTGTACTCCGCTCATTTTATTGTAAAAAAAGCAGCTATTTATTATCTAAAAGCTGCTTTTCATTATACCCCTGTTTCGTTTATTTCGTCTTGCCTTATTATTTCTAAGTATGCAATTTTATCCGCCCATTGTTTATTTGTAAGTGTATCTGGGTCTAGGCCTTTATAATAATATCGAAGCATACAGTTCCAATATTCTATAGTACCACGCCTTGCTTTAGCTTGGGCATTTACTAAAGCTCTATCAATTCCCCCTCTACCTTAATTATCACTTTTTCTAAGTGAGCAGATAAACCGAATAGGTACTTATCCACGCTACAAACTTCTTTGTCCCCTGCTAGAAAACAAGCCTTAGCCAATACTTCGTTGCTATCCATCCCACTTGTTTTAGCCATGTCTTGCGATGCTGCTATTTCACTTCTTTCCGGGTTTCTAAACCATGCCTTTTTAGTGCCGTCGTTTGTAGCGTAAGCAAATACGCCTTCAAATTTTTTTTTCCAATCTGCAATCATCTTATCATCTACAGACTCTTTAGGTATTACATTTTCTTTACTCATTGTGCTTGTGCTTTATTATTGTGGTTTAAAAATTAATTTACATTATACAAAATATCCATGCATATAAATGCCAGTTTTATATCCATTGCCGCATCGCCTTGTTTAAAGTCTTTTGGGTTTTTAGTAAACTCTGCACCTACAATTCTATCTTTTACCAAATCCGTACCTTTACGATAATGTATTTGTATATCAAAACTTAAATCGGTTAGTTTACCGTTGGGGTTTGTCTCCTGTGCTTTGCGTATAAGACTTTCCATTTCGCTTTGCCCTATTGTAATACTGCCCATTGGCTTTTCGTTACCACCTTGTATACCACGCACTTTTTTACCACGCCCATATATTTGCTTCTTATCTTCCTCTACATCGTAGCTTATCTCCATTATACGCTCTAGCGTTCTACCCATTACAGTTATGGTTAGGTCTTTCCATGCAAACTCGGTGCTATTAAAACTCATAATATTTACTTTTAATCTTGTGTCTAAAATCTAATGTCTAAATACTAACTACATACCCTATCCTTACATTTATTGTTTTTGCCTGCCCTTTGCGCACAATGTCAATAGTAGCTTCTACTTTATCATTTACAATATCACTGTTAGGGTCTATGGTACATTTTACGCCGCTTATTTCTGCTTTTTTATTTGCACCTGCTATAGCCATTTGCTCCCGTATAGCATTCTCTACATCGCTTTCCCAATCGCTTGCAAGGCTGCTTTCTATTTTGCCTGTGGTAGGGTCTACATTTACATCATCGTTTAGTTTTTCTACCAAGCTTACAAAGGCAATACGATGTGCTTTGTTTATGGTACGATTCCAACTAATGCTGCTATAATCGCTAGCAATGGTAGTAAGGCATGGGTCGTCATTATAAAAGAACCCGCTTTTACCACTTATTTTTATTGGTGCTATTAGGCCTTTGCTCAATATAGTTTCCCATTGGTTTTTCAATGTTTTAGCGGCTGTACCGTCAGGCATAAATGCCGTATCGCTCATTTTTCCAAAGCGTACCCTTGCTATGTTTTGGTGTACTTGGCAATTAGCCAACCAGCCTGCAAGCAAGCCCATGCTTACTACACCATCTGCTTTATTGCAATGGGTATTAAGTGCCACATAATCGTTGGCAAAGGTTGTTCTAAGGGGTAGTGCTGCTATACCTGCTGTACTAAAGCCAAGGGCAGGAAGTATGCCCACAAATGGGTTATTTTCTGCACTGTATGCCACAGCCATTTGCTGTAGCTTTGTTACAGCATTATTTACATCGTTATCCAAACCTGATGTAATAGTAGCTACATAGCCAGCAGGTTTTTTTACGTTTACAACAAATATTACTCCACGGCCATCTACTGCCTCAAGCAATTTTTTACCAATCTGCAAACTATTATCACATATATCGGTAATAGATGTAGCATCGCTTACCAGCATTATGTTTAGCTCTGCGCCATTTCCAGCGTTTGCATAAAAATCTTTTATATCTTGAAATGCCAATGGATTATTTGCAAGCGTTATACCAAGGTCTACCAATGCATCTGTGCTAAATATTTGCTTGTGTTCGCCTAGGGCTATCTTCCCAGCTACAGCCACACCGCTCATTACCATACACACTACTGCATCTTCGGTTGGTGTGGTTCTATTTAGTTGCCCTACGGCACGGTTTATATTTACTGATCCCATTACGGTATATTTAAAAAATGTGTAATTATTTTACTGTGTGTACTATCACTTGCTCTGTAGGTTCTACAAAGGATTGGTGTGCCTTAGCATCCGCTTCGTTGGCGCTTAAAAAAACCTGCCCATCGGTACTTACAAAAAATTGCTTTTCAGTAGGGTATTCTTTTTCGTAACTAGCCATATTCAACTTTACAACTTTTGCAGGCGGGGCCACTGCTACTTTTTTGCCTTCCTTTATGGTTGCTTTTTCTGGGTACTCTACCTCATCGCCTGCTACAATACCTGCTTCTACAAGCTCTGGGTTGTTTACTAAGTCTTCAGCAGTTACAATATGCTTAACCATTTTTTTTTGTGCCATGATGTTTTTTATTTTTATGGTAAATGTTTTCTGTATTTGTAAATAAGCAATCCAAGTATTAAAAGAACAATAGAACCAATTACAATTATTACCGTATTCCAAGGGAAACCAGTAATGGCCACATCCCTTTTGGTATCTTTTATTTGTAAGTTTGTTGTAACTTTTGTTTGCTCCGTTACCCCTGCCTTTTCTTCTACTTTTTTTGTGTTGGTATTGGTAGCATTGGTAGGCTTGGCTATGGCTTTTATATTGGCTTTTATGCCGCCATTAAAACGTTGCAATCGTACACTTACTTTTATACCATTGCTTTCTACAACTTCATCAGTGGTAGCATTTGCACTACTATCCATCTGAACTATTTGCGCATCGGTAAACCCAAGTGTAGCTTTTAGCGTATCGCCAAAAAAGGTTTGCACTTCGCTAACAGTAGTGGTCACTTTTTTTGTAGTATCTACAAACGAGCGAGTACTATCTTTTTTTGCAACCGCCTTGTGTGTATTGGTAGCAATCGTTTTGCTACTTCTACAAGCCGTTACAGCCATTGCAGTTATCAATAAAAGAAATAGTACTTGTTTCATAAATCTGTATTTTTTGTATTTGCTTTTACATACAAAAAGCCTAAAAAAGCATTACACACCAGTGAACTAAACAACATGGTAAGCCACTTATCTACAAACTCCCATCGGTGTTGTATAGAGGCTACGGTTATCATAGCCATTATAAAAAGCGATACGATTACTGTACCAAATACTGCCAGTGCTACTGCTCCTTTCACTTTGTTTATTTTATCCCACATCACGTTTTCTTTTTACTAGCCTGTAAATTTTTATAACATAAAAAACAATAACACAAATAGAACTTACCGCACCTAAGAAAAAAGTAACATCACTCTTGCTTAGTACTGTTAACAAATTAAAGAACATAGAGCATATAAATAATAATGTGCCTTTCATTTCGTGTACTCCTTCCATTGCATTCTGTTTTAAAAAGGTAGTGGTGTAGCAGCCTTACGGAGGCTACTACCTTTACCACAACACCCAAGCTATTTTATAATTGCTCCTCTGTATTTATTTCTAATTACTTCTACCAATCCTCTCATTTGGAAGTTGAATACATCACCTTTTTGATCAGGGTCGTTAAGTTTACTAAAGAATTGGAAAGTGCCTTGTGCCTTCATTACTTCATTCTTTAAGAAGGAGAATGAGCTACGGCTATGTATAGCAGGGTTAAATGCTACACCTTTTGCAGCTTTTAAGCCAGTAGCAGTTATAAAGAACGCATTACGGCTAAACATGTAGGTTTTAAAACCAAACAACATGCTGCCCGGTGCGCCTTCAAACATTTTGTACAACTTCTTATCCTCTTTGGCTATAATAGCCGCATGGTTAGGGTCTAGTACTAATATTCTACCTTCTGTAGGTGCATCTACATTGTTATATGCCGTTTGCAAATCAATAATACTATCCAGTATCTCCGCTGCATTGCCTCCCGTAGCATTTACTACCGGGTTTAAAGCACCAGCACCTGTAGGTGCATATATGTATGCCGCATCTACACTAAATTTTTCTAACAGGGCATCTTTATGCTTTTTAGTGTACAATTTTCTTTGGTCGTAAGCAAGTTCTATAGCTATTGCATTTCGCACTATGGTACTTGTGGTATCATATGTGTCAAGCACTTTTCTAATAGGTAAATCGCTTGCATCTACTGATGTTATTGGATAAATGTTATTGTTTACCAAAACACTTGGGTTATTGCCCGCCTCTTGCAAGTTGAGCGCATCATTATTTACCAAGCTACTAAAATCAGTTGGCTCATTTAAAAACGAGCTATCCGGATAAAATTGGTCTTTTACATCGGGCAACCAAACCTCCGCCGCTAAACCATCAAACATTACTACACCTTTTGCCTCACTTACTTTGTACATTATAATGCCTATGGCAATAAATGCAATGGCACATACAATCGGATTTAATCCAGTTGCTGCCGATAAAAATAAACCCAATACAACGTTTATCATTAATGCTACTAAAAATTTACTCAGTTTCATACTCTTTATTTTGATTTTAAAGCGGGTTTATCCCTTTGGTTTTTCTATACTATTTTTTATTACTTACTTTTTTTCGTAGCGTACACCCTTTGCATAATCCGCTACCAGTTGTGTATATTTTTCGGGTTCGTCCTGTCTAATTCTAGTCAACTCTACACTATTGTGCTTTTGCAAATAATCGAAGCTGTCTTTCCCATCAGCAGCTACTTCTACTGGTGCAGCACCTTTTTTTATAAGGCTAGCAATGGTTACTTCTTTTGTGAGCTTTACTACTGGAGTAGTAGTGGTAGTTGTTTCGGGTGCTTCTTCAGCAGGCGTTTCTTCTTTGCTCATTGCCAAAAATTGCAATGCCCCTTCCATGTTTGTTTTACTCAGTTCCAAAAAGAAATTCTTTTGCTTCTCAGGCAATCCATCCGCCATACCCTTCGTAAGGTCTTGCACTGTTTTTTCTAAACCTTCTACCTTTTTTGCATTTAGTAAAATAGGCCGTAGCGCATCACAAATAGATTGTGCGGTGCTTTCTGCATTCATACCTAAGAGTATTGCTACTTCTTTCATATTGTCTTTTTTTAATGTTGGAATGAGGTTATCTCTGTTTTCGTTGCTTAGTGTTAAGAAACCATCTGTAGTTTTTAATGCAAGCGCATTTTTATTGCCGGGCAATGGCGCAAGTGAAGCTTCAAATAGTTCGCAGCTCATTACCGTTGGGTATGTTTGTCCTCGCACTAGATTTATATCATCGCTACTCCAGACCATAGGGTCAAAGCCAATTGAAGCAGCTTTTATATCGCCGTTTTCAATTTTACGGATGTAATCTTTTTCAAGTTCATTAGCACCTTCTATAACTAGATCACCTAATAGTTTGGTGCCTTCTTTTCTTAGATTTTCCCAATGTCCAAGTGGTATCTCCCATGTCTTATGATTAAAATAAGCCGGGCAATTTTTTTTAGCAGCATCTAAGTTTATGCCATCTGTAATTACACGAAAGCCATAAGTGTTTAAACTTTCATCGCTTAGTACAAATGTTTTTTTAAATGCCATTGGTTTTGTTTTTCTATCGCTAATTGAAACACAAATTTGGGGGCATTATGAGCCGTAAAAAAATCATTGATTTAGGCTATAAGACAATATCTACAAGCTTTGTAGCTATTTTCTACAAAGCAAAAAACGCTACTTTTTAAAGGCTATATATAATAGCAAATTTGTATTATGGGAAAGGCAAAAACAGAAGAAAGAAAACAAGCGAGAGACCTATTTGTAAACAGTGGTATATCTTTAAAAGAATGTGCAGCCATTACAAAAGTGAGCGAGCTGCACGTGGGCAAATGGGCTAAAGAAGATGAGTGGCAACTGCAAAGAACCGCCCAGCAAGTAACCGCTGAAAAAATTATTTATGGTTGGTATGCCAACCTACAGCGCATAAACGAGGAAATACTAAAACAAGGCGGCATAGCTACAAGTCCTCAGGCAGATCAGATAAGTAAAATAACAGATAGCATACTCAAGCTATCTAAAAAAAATAACCTAAGCATGTACCACACGGTACTTAAAGAGTTTTTAAGCGACCTCATAGCTATAGATAATGATGCCGCTAAAACCTTTGGCCCTTACATGCTAGATTTTATGAAACGCAAAGCTGCACAACTTTCTAACAAATGATTTTAAAGCCCGGCGATAAACGATTTATAACCGATTTTGAAGAGTTGGTGGATATTGTAAAAGCATCTACCACTATTGACATATACGAAAGCGCAGGTGATAAACGCAAGCGTATAAAAATGCTATTAGGCAATTATGAAGCTTTTTGCAATTATTATTTCCCCGAATACTGCTATGCTCCTATGGCGCATTTTCATAAGAACATTCAAAAAGAAATTTATGAAAATGAAAACCATATTTTTCTTGAGCAATGGAGCCGGGGCTTTGCCAAAACAACACACCTATCTTTATTCTTACCACTATTTATAAAGTTTAACGATAAGTTAAATGGTATGATGATAGGCAGCTACAACCAAGATATGGCAGCCGAAAAACTAGCAGATATACAAGTAAACTTAAAAGACAACCAGCGTATAACAAACGATTTTGGCGTGCAGTTTTCATATGGAAATTGGGAAGATGGCATTTTTAAAACAAGGGATAATGTGGGATTTTATGCCTTTGGTAAAGCACAGAGCCCAAGGGGTACAAAGTTTTTGTACAAACGTCCAAACTATGGAGTTGTGGATGACTTAAATGATAGCCGCCAGCTAAAAAATAAAGACATAGCCTTAGAAGATAAGGCTTGGGTAATGGAAGAAATGAAACCTGCTTTGTGGACACGCAGGTGGTGGCTTACCGTAGCACAAAATAAATTTAACGACAATACCGTAACCGCATTATTGGAAGAAGATGAGGAGGTGAAGACAATAGTGCATAGGCATAATATGCTGAATGAAAAGGGAAAAAGCAATTGGCCAGAAAACCCTGACTGGAGTGAGGAGGCAATTATAAGTTTAAAAGAAAGTGAGGGTGCAGGCTTTATACGTGAGCGTATGAATACACCATTTGAAGAAGGTAAAATATTTAAACTAGAACACATGCACTGGGCAGCACCATTGCCACTTACCCGGTACAATGGTGTGCTTATACACTACTTAGACCCCTCTTATAAAGCCACAGACAAAAGCGATTTTAAAGCATGGATACTAATAGGCAAATATGGCACGGAGTACCATATTTTAAAAGCATGGGTGCGCCGTACAGATAGCCAAGACATGTGGGAGCACGCCTACGATATAGACGAATGGGCAGGGGATAAAGCAACCGTAAGCCATAGCATGGAAGCGGGTTTTATGCAAGTAGAAGTACACGAAAAAGAACTAGAGCGTGTAGCAATAGATAAAGGCAGAATGCTACGATTACATTACGATAGGCGTAGCAAGATGGATAAGTTTGAACGTATTGTTACTATGCAATCATTGTTTAAACGAGGGCTAATAAAGTTTAATGAAAACGAAAAGGACAATGCAGATATGAAACTCCTACGAACACAACTACTAGCCATAGAAAAAGGTAGCCGCATAAATGATGATGGGCCAGATGCCTTAGAAGGTGCAATATGGATGGCAGATAGGTTTGCTGGCCGCCAAGGTACTAGCAGCCGTAGTGGGAAGTTTAAGCAAAATACTAAACGAAATATGTAATTATGAAAACAAGTATTAAAGGCGTAACCCTTATAAAACATTACGAAAGTTTTTTTGCAAACCCTTACTTATGCCCAGCAGGTATAGCCACTATTGGTTATGGTACCACCGTGTACGATGATGGTAAAAAAGTAAGCCTAAAAGATGCTAAAATTACCGAACCTGAAGCTGTAGAATTATTGATGTGCGATTTAGAAAAATTTGAAAAAGCAGTAAATAAATTACTGAAAGTAAAAGTTACCCAATGGCAGTTTGATGCACTCGTAAGCTTTGCATACAACCTTGGTGAGGGTGCGCTTGGTGGTAGCACACTTTTAAAAATTATTAATGAAAACATTATGGCTAAAGCAGATTGGAAAAAACTTATTGCCATACAATTTAATAAATGGATTTATGCCAAGGTAAAAGGCAAAAGCACCGCACTAAAAGGATTGATAAGCCGTAGGAATAGTGAGAGCTTATTATTTACAAACAACGAACTAAAATTTTTTAACTAAACCCATACCCATGCCCATGCTATTTACAAGATTCTTAAAAGCAATACACAGGAAGTTTAAATTTAAAGCAGCTATAAAAAAAGCTGAAAGAGTAAGAGTACTTACTTACAAAAAGCAATTGGTAATATACCACAATAGAAAATTTAGTATAATAGCCAAACAAGATTTAAAAACATTACACTCCCAAGGTGCTTTTAAAAAAGGTGTTCCATTTAAAGATATTTTAAAAGCTGTAACCTACTCAACTAATTAATATGTATTTAATAAAAACTGATTATATAGGTCGCATAAGCATGAGCCTACTAGACTTGCTGCTAGATGAAGACCCTACTAAAATTGTAAGCGATGTAAGCAAAGAGGTAGAAGATAACATAAGTACATTGGTAGGGGTACTATACGATATAGCCCCTGAGCTTCTTAAAACAAGCACACAGCGAAATGGGTACTTGCTCGGCTTAGCCAAGAGCATAGGCTTGTACCTTATATACCAACGGGCAGATGATGAGAGCATTCCCGAAAAGGTTATAAAAAATTATGACGATGCCATGAACGATTTAGAAAAAATAAGCAATGGCAAAAAAGTACTAAGCCTGCCTCCAAAACCAAAAGACCCCGATGAAGGCGGCGGCGGTGGTGAGGAGGGCGTACCTACTGAAGGTATGGGACTTCGCCGCATGGGTAGCCAGAAAAAACGTACACATCAAGTTTAAAATATTACTATGAGCAAAGAAATAAAACTATTTGGCATTACCATACGCAAAGGCAGTGTAGCACTAAAAGCAGGCCCAACAACTACAGCCAGAGCAAGAGCAGGGAGTGTAATAAAAAGGCAAGCTAAGCGTGAGGTGAGCTATCAAATAGCAGATATAAAAGCGGCACTAACCTTGGCTAAAAATGTAGATGCCCCCGACCGTAGCAAAATGCTACAGATATACGATTACATTGTAAAAGATGCACATTTAAAAAGCCAAATGAAAACGGCAAAGTTTAAAGTATTGGCAGAGCCATTTATCTTATACAATGCCGATACGCCAGACGATGCAACCAGTTTGCTATTTCGTAAAAAATGGATGAGCAAAATTATTGCCTACATTTTAGAAGCAGAAATGTATGGCTTTACTGTGTTAGAGCTCGATGGCTTAGACCCTGCCACTTTTAATATTGCCAGTGTAGAAAAAATAGAACGGGAGTATATAAGTATAGAAAAGCAATGGATACTTATTGAAGGTAATATAAATGGCAGCTACTTACCTTATGCCGATATAATGAATGAGATTGATTTGCTGGAGTTTGGCGAAAAGGACGATTACGGTTGCTTATTAGAATGTACGTACAATGTGATATGGAAGTATTACAGTCGTAGCGACTGGAGCAGGGGCAGCGAAAAGTTTGGTATGCCAATATTGAGCATAGAAGCAGATACCAACAACGATAACGAACTAGATGCCATAGAAGCAAAAGCAAGCAGCTTTGGTACCGATGGTTACATAGTTACACAAAAAGGTGACAAAGCCACATTTATAGAACGCACAGGCGCAAAAATGCACGATATATGGTTTGATAATATTAAATATTGCGATGAGCAAATAAGTAAAAATATTAACGGACAAACCGCCACTAGCGATGTAAAAGCTTTTGCAGGTGCAGCACAGGTGCAAGAGCGTACAATGGATGATTTTACATTTGCAAGGTTGCAAAATATATGCGATGAAGTAAACGAAAAGCTAATACCGTACCTACGCTTAAAAGGTTTTAAAATACCCGAAGGCTTAACGTATGATTACCCTACACTTAAAAGAGAACGGGAGCGCAAAATAAATGGAATACCAACTGCAACAGATGCGCCTGCTCCGCCTAATGAAGACCCAAAGAAAACAGACCCTAAAAAGAAAAAATAATGTGCGAAGTGTGCGACAATTTTTTTACGCTCAGTGCAAAACAACGTTTGCAATTAAACAAAAGTTTAAATGTGGACGATGTAGTAAACAGTGCCTTGCAACAATTATTTGATAGTGGTAAAATAGATAAAAAAACATTTAACCAACTTTGGGCTACACACAATGCACCACTACAAAAAGCAGTCGAAGAAGGCTATGGCAAAACCCTTGCAAAAATTGAATACAACAGCCCTAACTATGAATTTTTAAAACAACTGCAAAGCAATACGGCCGTATTTGCCATGTTTAAAAACCATGCGAGCGTAAAAGATATGACAGCATTGCTAAAAGATGCAGATGGCAATGTACGCAGCAAGGCAGATTTTATAAAAGAAGCTAAAAAAATAGATGAGGAATATAGAACCAGGTACTTAGATGTAGAATACGATACCGCAGTGAGGCAGGCTCGTATGGCAAGCCAATGGCAAAAAATACAACAAAACAAACGGCTATATCCTAACCTTAAATATTTGCTTACCAAGGCAGCCAAGCCCGACCAAAAGCACCTTGCATATGTGGGTATTATTGCTCCAGTAGATAGTGACTTTTGGAATACGCATTATCCGCCTAACCGGTGGCGTTGTCAGTGCGGCGTAGAGCAAACCGATGAACCTACTACAGATATACCAGACGGCCTACCGGCAGTCCCTGCGGACTTTGCATTTAATAGTGGTAAAAAAGGACAAATATTTGATGTGAAAAATAATGGCTATTATGAAAGTGCTACGCCAAAGGAAGCTATGCAATTAATAAAACAAGCAAAGAACGGTTACTTTAAAGAAGCAGCTGCGGAAACACCTTACCATACATTTTATGAAAGTAAAAAAGGAGGCAAAGTAAATGCACACCCATTGAGCTACAATGAAGATGATTTTGATAACCTTAGCAGAAATACTAGAGCTCTTGCAAATATGGGTATGGAGTTTGATATTTTGCCAGCTTTACAAGATAAACAATTACGCAAAAAAATATTGCCAAAAGAACTTTGGGATATAGCACGTACACCCGATTTACGGAATGTAAAAACAGGAGATTTTTTTGATTTAAAAGTAATGGAAGGCACTAGTAAAAACACGGTGAGTTACCAATTTGCCGCAGCAAGAGGGCAGGCAGACAATATAATTATAGAAGCTACAGACAAATGGCCATTTACCCAGGAGGAAACTACAGCACACATAAAAAAACAAATGGGATTGAAACACAATGCAGATTTTAAGCAAATATGGCTTAACTACAAAGGGGATTTTATTTTTAATCCTCATAAAAATTAAAATAGGAAGCAGCAAAGCTGATTCCTATTTAAGCAGTAACCTGTTTCTAATGTGGCGTGCCGCTGCAACACAAATATACAACTATGGCATTAGATAACCAAAATATACACGGCTTGGATGATATGATGCGCAGGCTAAATGCTGCGCAATCATACATTGAAAGAGATGTACCGCAGGTAATAGGCACAGAAGCCGTAAAACATTTTAAAGCCAACTTTGCAAACGAGGGGTTTGATGGCAACAAATGGGCAGATAGAAAAACAAAAGTACGCTTACAAAAAAAGGTACTTACCGGGCAGGGCGGCGGTGATCACCTTGGCGACAGTATAGATTTTAAAGTTGCAGGTAAAAACATTACCGTATACACCGATAAGATTTACGCACAAATACACAACGAAGGCGGCGAAATAATTGTGACACCACAAATGAAAAAGTTTTTTTGGGCAAAGAGCATGGAGGCTAAAGAAGGAGGAGACTTAGAAGCGGCCACACAGTTTAAATACATGGCACTAAGCAAAACCATTAAAATACCTAAGCGAGAGTTTATGGGCGATAGTGAGCAACTTAATAACAAAATAACCGATAAAATAACAAGGGATTTAGATACCATTTTAAACAAATAACAATGAACTTTTACAGCATTTATAAGCAAATTAAAGACCGCTTAGGCGTAGATGTGCCAGTGTTTTTTTACATAGGGCAATACCTAAGAGGGAAAGATAATACTAGTTACCGTGTACCTGCCATTTATATAGAGTTGCCCAAACAAACCAATATAGACTATTATGGAAAGAAGATAGTAACCATGAAAGACAGCATGGTGAAAATACATGTGCTGCATTATGCACCATTTAAAAACCATGAGAACGAAACACAAGAGGCAGCCATACAGCAGCACGATGAAAAAATAAAAGCAGTAGATACATTGCTCAATGGATGGCATGCTATAGATGCCAAAGGTGATAAAATAACAGAACAATTAATAACTGCTGGCGGGGTGTTTATGCAGTTTGATGGTATGATTGTCTTTAGCGTTTTAGATTATAAAACTGAATTGTACAGCCATCATTTAAAACAAGTGTAACTGTTTTGTATATTTGGAAATCGTATCTACACAAGGCACAGGCTCATTAGCTTGTTTAAGTATATGTGTAATGGTGCTAGGGCTTAGGTAAAATGCATCTGCTACTTCTTCTATAACTGCTACAACCGTCCACTTAGGGTTAGCTTTTCTTACGGCTCTAAATTTTAGCTGTATTTTGTTATTGCGGTTGGCTAGTCTTAAAGATTGTGCTTGGGTATCTCTTAGCATATTATTATTACAAATTTAAAAATAATAAATGCCTGTTATACAAGGGTGTGTATAATTTCTTTTTGGTTGTGTATAGGCATAAAAAAAAAGCAAGTCTTTAAGACTTGCTTTTTTTATTATTTGCTTACGTTTATCTATTTTTTTCAATTTCTATTTTAGCAGTTTTAGAAGCTATGTAAACTGTCAAAGTTATTTTATCAGTAATTAGATATTTTACAGCCGTTTCCTTTTTTACAGCATCTTCAAACTTTATTGTCGTTGGCCAATAAGAAACGAAAAAATTAATGACATCATAATAATAACCTTGTATAGTCAAGTTATTCACTTTACCGTCATCACTTAAAAAATATTTTGTTGTAAACCCCTTTTTTAAACTACTTGTTACTTTCGGCTTAAAAGGGATTGTAATTTGATGTGGTAAATCTTTGCCTCCATCTTGTGGTGTAAAATTAAAATCTTCAACAATCCATCTGTTTAAATAATTTGCTACATTGTTAAAACTATATCCACTTATAATAATGAGTTTTTCGTTGTATCTCCCTCCTACGTAATTATCATTAAATAGTTTTTCATCTTTAAATTTCAATTGTTGAGTGGAGTCCAATGATTTTGCTACCTGATACAAACTGTCTTTTAAAAAAATTTTATTTTGCTGCTCAATTTCATAATTGGTAGTTTTTACAACTTGTAAACTATCTTCCAACCTCTTTACTTCAACCTCTCTTTTTTTACTATATGATTTATAAAAAGCAATTTCTGCATCATAACCACTCAAGTCAAATTTTGCATCATTATCTTTTATAATAGTTTTATAAAATGCAAAATCTTCATTAGCTAGATCATTACCTTTTGTTACTTTGGCTTTTGTTTTATCCAGTTGCTTTTCGAACAACATAATTGCATCTAGCAACACTTGGTATTTGATTTTCGATATTTTTTTATTTGACAGCCTATATACAATCAAACTATCCCCATAAATACTTTTTATTACTTCTTGAGCATTCGCAGCTGAGAATGTAAACAACCATACAATTATTAATACTTTTTTCATTTTTATAAATTTTATAAGTTGCTAAGATAAGACTCATAGACCAAAGTAAACTGCGTTACCAAGTTCGTAAGTTCATCTATATTATGATCGTTTAATGCCTTATGGTATTGTCCATAGGTTTTGCACCATTGGTTTATACGTGCCATGTTTACTTTTTGTGAGCCGGGTATATGCCAATGCATGCTGTGGGCTAGGCTTATAATTTTGCGGCGCATTTTATTAGCCACATTGGTTTTAGGTATGGTTGCAGCTTTGCCGTTTAAGTAATCTATATACTGCCTTGCTTCGGCATCGGTAAGTTCTCTGGTACTTGTAGCCCTACCATTGCTAAAGGTAGCTGTAAGCGTTTCTTTTTGGGCAGCTAAGCCACTTGTGGTAAGTGCTGCGTGTAGTTGTTTGTTTAGTTCGGAGTTCATGTTTTTGTGTCTTATATCTAAAATCTTGTATCTATTTATAATCGTTTAGCCATGCTTTGTTTCGGAGGTAAGTATCAGGGTGTAATTTTATCATACCTATATTTTTGTATAGGTATCGGTGATATTTATCTAATCCAAAATAAGCTAGTATTTTATCTGCTTTGCTCATTTTGTCCCACAGAGCTTCGCAACGGTTGGCGTTAAATTTATGGTCGTACTTTTTCCAAAACTGCTGAAACGTTATACTAAAATCGCTTTCAATAATATTCGTATCTGCGCCAAATGTCTTTTGCAGCTCTACTTCAAATACTGGCATGCTGTTTTTAAAAACACCTATTGCTGGTGCTTTCATACTAGTTGCTGCAAAGTCTAGCTTTTGTAAAACACCATCATTAAAAATGGCAACTACTTCGCCGTTAAACCTTGGATTTGTAATTAGGTATCGTTTCATAAATTTTCAATTAAAAAAACCCTCGTAAATATCATTCTTATTTAATTCAATAATTTCAGCTACTTTTC
Organism: Ferruginibacter sp.; assembly: GCA_031430735.1. GTDB lineage: Bacteria > Bacteroidota > Bacteroidia > Chitinophagales > Chitinophagaceae > Ferruginibacter. Next base: position 30,351 of record JANPCB010000020.1, read on the forward strand.
TATCACATTCAGAATGTATATCTAGATGCCATATAATCGCCGTATCACCATTACGAATTATTTTATACCAATCCGAACAGTGAGATGTATTTACTCTTGGTATGGCTTTAAGGTCGATTAAAAAATTATATTCAAATAATTCTAAAGTTGAACACTGTGTAATCAAACTTTTTGCAATATGGTTAACTCTTAATTCGCATGTATTACTGCGCCTTGAAACTTGTTTAAATTCTAACATATTTTATTTTTTAAGTAAATTCAAATCTTTCGTTCTCTTCAACAATTATTGTGGTAAATGGGAACTTATCTTTTGGCACTTGTGCTATTGTATCCATTAAATAAATAGAGCCTGTAAAAATAATATGCTGCTTATCCTCTACTACTATTTGCAAAATCAATCTTTTGCCATTCCCCTTATCTGTAAACTTTGAAGCTTCAATTTTATATGCCTCCACTTTAACTTGTTTGTTGAGGACTCTACTCATTTTTATTTTATCTCCTGTAAAACCTCTTTCTGCGGGCTTTATTCCTAAGTCTTTAAATGCGGTCATTCAATAGTTTTTTAAGTAAATGTTTAGAATTGCAATGTGCTGCCCAGCCATTGTATGCAGCTAGCGATGCTGGGGCGATACCTTTGGCAACCTTACGGGCAAAACTTTTTTTAATGGATTTTCTAAGCAGCGTGTGGGTTTGGTAAAATTTGTATCCTACAAAGTCAATACCTCTTGCAGCTACAGGAAATACTTGGTAATTATGTTTTACTGTAAGCTTCAAATTATCGCCCAGGTACTTGGTAATGTCTTTCAATAAAAAATGTAAATCAGCTTTGTTGGAAGCAAGCAAAACCATATCATCTGCATAGCGAAAATAATAACCTACTTTCTTTTGCTCTTTTATCCAATGGTCAAAATAGGTGAGGTAGTAATTCGCAAAATACTGGCTGAGGTAGTTTCCGATTGGCAAGCCATCAGCACTATCAATTATACCATCCAATAGGCTCAATAATTTTACATCTTTTATTTTTCTGCGTAGGAAAGCTTTTAGAATATCGTGATCAATGCTTGGGTAGAATTTTTTGATATCAAGTTTTAAACAGTAAGTGGTATTAGCTTCATCTTTCAATGCTTCTTTAACAGCATTGGCGGCGGCATGTATCCCTTTTCCTTTTATAGAGCTGTAAGTATCGGCAGTAAATACGCTTGTGAAAATTGGCTCTAAAAATAACATTACAGCATGGTGTACAATTCTATCAGGATAGTATGGTAAACTGAAAATTACACGCTCCTTTGGTTCATATGTAGTAAATGTTTTGTAAGGTGATGTTACAAAAGCCTGCGCTATCAATAATTCGTGAAGCTTTAATATATTCTGCTTACGGTTTATGATGTGAACCTTTACACCATATTGGCGGCTCTTGCCTTTGCAAGCTATCTCGTCAGCCATTTCCAAATTGGCCACACTGCATATTTGTTCATATAAATTACCAATTCTTTTCATTGCCTTTGTTTAAGAGGTCGTTTTCAGTTGCCTTACCAACGCCCTATTTTTTGAAAGTTATTTTTTGCCAAGTGGCAAGGTCTGTGCAGTACAAAAACCAACATAGATGGACACTGCTACCTGCATTCGCATTCGAGTAATCGTTATTCGAGTCGTTGAACTGGAAGGACGAGGAGGCGCAACAAAACCACACACAACCCATTGCTTTATTTACGCAGCAAAAGGGCGTTAAATTCATTAATAAATGTCTTACCTACATAATCTGACTGCTCCCGTGTTTCGAGCGAAAGGCGGACACAGCTACCCGCAACCGCAACCGAGCAATCGTAATCCGAGCCGATGAACCGGAAGGACGAGGAGGCGCTGTCATACCGAAAATACGGGTAGTATTTTGCTTGGTCATCATCGGTATAGTCTGCTTTCCATTCTCCAACAATGGCAGCTACTATGATTTCTAAACGCTCATACGGGTGGTATGTAGCTGTTGGGTCTTTGCCTAATACTTTACAGGCATCTTCGAAAGTTTTAATTTTTTGCATGATGCTTTGATTTTGTGTTTTAAAATTTATTGTGATAAAAGGTGTTGAGAAATTAAATCAGTGAATTGTGTACCGAAATAGTCGGACAATTTTTTGGAAGAAAGGCGGACACCGCTACCCGCAAACGCATACGAGTAATCGACATCCGAGACGAAGAACCGGAAGGACGAGGAGGCGCTGTCATACTTCATCCAAGGATACCACTTATATTGAATATCATCATTCCAGTTGGGTTTCCAACCTTCATTGAGTGCTTTCACAATAATGATAATTTTTGCGTAAGCGCTAATATTATCAATTTCTTTGTAAGCTCCCGATTTAGAACATGATAATCCTAAGTCTGGGTCAATACCTAAAACTTCACAAGCGTTTTCAAAGGTTTTTACCCTTTCGGTAATTGATAGCTCTAATTTGTCTTTTCCAAACAAATCGGCTAGTATTTTTTTCCCGAATTCATCGGCATTTTTGTAGGCTGTAATTGCATTGCCTTGTACAACTTGTAGTACTTTCATCGTTTTGATTTTATATGATTGTTTAATTATTTACTTCTTAAAAACACCACATTCGTATCTGGTAAAAATGGTGTAGGGTGCAAGTCGGTATCTCGCTTGCAATCGTGGCGGCGGTTTTTGTATGCCATGTATTGCCATACTTCTTTCTTTTTATCAGAGGGCTTATAAAATCTGTCCCCAAATTTGAGCCTCCCTATTGTGGTACTTTCGTTTCTTTCCATGCGAATATTTTTAATATGAATTTTCTATTTATATTCTTGCTGTTCTCAAATTCTATCCTTGCATTTATGTAATCTTTTGCAGTAACCTCAGCAGTTCTTATTACTTTAAACCATTGGTACTTTATAATAAAAGTTTTCATATGGGTAATTTTATTTGCGCTTTGTTTTTCTTTCCTTTTTTTCGTTCCATGCGCAAGCGATAGCCAGCCTCATAAATAATAAATGCTTTTCCGCCTCCAAATCGGCTATCTGGGTATAACACAAAATCTTTTACTTGGCACTTAATATCTACATCATATTTTATTGCCTGTGCCGCAGCTCCTTTTGGCTCACTGCCTTGTGCGTGACTTATAAGTACAAATATTTTCTTTGGAAACATAGCCCTTAAACATAGCCATCGTTCATAGGTAATTTGGCTATGCTGTATACTATCAATGAATACAATTTTTGCACTTTTTTTCCTTTTTAGCCTCACTATCATGTGTTCGTAATCTTCTTTGTGTGCTATTTGTATTTTGCCATCTACCTCTGCCATGTTATTACGAACCCAAGCAGTTTGCAAGCTGCGGCTTATGCCCTGCTCTTTACTATTGAAATATACATTGCCATATTTGGTGAGTTCTTTGCATATCATTACCTCACCTTCGGTCTTACCGTTACCACTGGCACCGTATATGATCATACTAAAATTATCCTCAGGCTCGCCAAAGCATTCTTTAAAAATCCCTTCAAATGGCAGTACTTCAAACTTCTTATCTATAAACTGTTTGCTGCCAAGTGTACGAGCTAAGCGCACTTTTGGAGGCTTAACAGGCTGTTTTGCTGCTTTCTCTGTGTTTTCTATTGTCATTTTAGTTGGTAAAAAAGGGTAATAAGGGGGTGTTTATTACCCGTATTTTGTTGTTTTTCGTGTAAAAAATGGGCTTTTTGTAGGGCTTTAGTAGTGCCAAACCGTAGAAACGGCTCGGCTTTTTTACCAAAACTAACTGTTCATTTAATCATAAAACAATGCGCCATCTATGCTAAAGTCTTCTTCTTTTATGAAGTCGCCCCAGCAATCATTACAGGCATTGTGTTGTATTTCTTCTTGGGTTGTAAGGGGTGTTTCGCATTGTGGGCATTTTGCTTGGGTGTCCATAATGATGGGTTTTATATTGATGAAAAATTTAGGTTTATAATTTTGTAGTCACCAGTTGGCTGTTTCTCCCATACCCGCATGTAAAGCTTTGTTTTGTCTATGCTTTGTGCATTGCGCATCAGTTCACATGCCTTTTGGAATGAGGCGTTTTTTATTTCAGATTGATATTTTAAAATCTGAAAAACTTTGCCTGTATCAATCATATTGCTGCGATTTGAGAATGCAGATTTTACCAACCCCTGTATTAGTACATTTGCATCAGTTAAGCCAGATGATAAGTATTTATTTAGATGCTCCAGCGCCTCAGTCATTAATGCACTATCCCATTTTACAATATCATTCATATCTGCTTCTACTTTCAAGCTTCTATCAAAATTGTACCAAGTAAGCGACCCTTTGCTTTCTTTCTTTTTCTTACTATTCTTTAGTTCATACTCTGCATCTATCATTGTACGAATAGTTTTAAAGGCATCGTCCATCTGCTCATACAAGGCATTTAAACCAGCCTGTACATTTAATGCAGCTTTGTGTATCTTACTTGCGATGGCTTCTTTATCCTTATCTATTTTAGGTACAAATTTGTAAGGCACGGCATCGCCAGCAGCATTTACCCAAGTGGTATTTTTGTTTGTGTGAAATTTTACGATCATGTTTGTTTATTTTAAAATTGAATGAATAGTATTCCAATGTGCTGTACGTTGCTGCAAAAGGCACATATAAAAGTCTGCTTTGTTATGCTTTTTATGAAACAACTCAATTATAATATCAATACACTCAAATTGAAAATCATTATTGCAGCTATCAATATTGCGCTGTACCCATACATAATCTGTTTGTGCTTGTTGGCTCATTTTATTATTTTTTTGGTTGATAAAATTATTCCAATGAAATATCCTAACACAGCTACCAATATGTAAGATGATGCTATTAAATAATTCATAGGTATTGTTGGTTTATTTGATTTGATAATTGGTGAAGCTTGTTACCTAGAAAGGTTGTTAAATCAGTAACATAAGTGGTACTTAACATTCGCAAGGCAATCGCTTGGGCAGGAGTAAAATTGCACATGTAATCTTGCTGCACTTTTGCTAATTTTAGATACAATACTTTTTTAACTTCTGATAACACTGCAAAGTGTAATTTGTCATCATCTGTAGTTACTTCTTGCGTTAGCATATATTCTAAAAATTTATGCAAAGTATCTACAGCATCGAATTTTAATCTTGTTTTAAAGTGCTTCATTCTGGCAACATTTTAATGAGTTCATTAATTTTATTCGAATAATCAGTTTTCATTTCTAAGTATCCATTTACTTCATTTACAGCATGCATTATTGTTGTGTGGTCTTTCTTCAAATCACGGCCTGTTTGTTTAAAGCTCTGTTTGTAAACCACAACCATCAAATACGAATAAGCCCAACGTGCATCCACATAATTTTGCTCTTTACATTTTCCTGTAACTAAATCCCAGTTCACTTTAAAATAATTACAGATCATACTTTTTACAAAGTCCTTTACAGCCTCTTTTCTATCACCATTTACATAAGGGTATTCAACTACTGCAAGTGATACCTCTGCTCCAGTTGCCTTTTTTATTGAAGCTTGCGCCTTATTAATAATGGCCTTTACTATGGGTAAATCGTTTACTTGTATCCAGTTCATGCGGCATCGTTTATTTTACCTATCATATTTGCATAGCCATTTTGCATTACAACAGCATTAGGATACATAGTATTTATTAGCTGCTCATAGTCGTGGAGGTTGCAGTATATTTTTAAAGCGTTATCCATACCTATTGTTGCTACATCGGTACTAAGAAATGCTGTATCTCTAAACAGCCATTCGTTTTTAAACCAGTTCCAAAATATGCGGCTTGTAAGCAAGTCATCTACCCGTGCAGGGTCGCAGCCTACGTATGCCTGTAGGTATTGGCTACCCATTTTAAATTGATAGTTTGCGTAGTCGTACTCCGTCCAATTAAGCATTGCCATCACTAGCTGCTTATTGCTTGCCATGCGGTTTTTAATGTGTTGTGTATATGCGCTCATTTGCTTAGGTGTTTAATGAACCCCTCCTCATGTGCAGGAGGGGCTTGGTTTTTCGGGGTGTTATTTTTTTGCTCTGCGTTGTGCCAGTTTTATTTTTAAAATCTTTCTATCAATGGCCCTTAGGTCGCCTTTATAGGAGTTGCATATTTCTGTAATATCTAAACTGTCTGTTATTCCATGAGCCTTGCATATTTCTGCTACTTCGGTTTTATCCGTACCATCTAGCGTAATAAATTTGCTACCAAGGCGGCTGTATATTTCTTTAAAGCCTTTTGTGTTTCTAGCCACACCACGCTCTATTCTTTTGCTTAAATAATCGGTTCCAAGCATTACAATACCACACAATCCTTTTAGTTCGTTGTAAAGTGTAATGTAGAAGTACAGTACATTGTCGCTCACCTTATCTATCTCGTCAAATATGAGTAGCGGCTCATGCTGGCGGCGTAGGTTACTCACTATTGCGCCCATCATTTCGCCTACATTATAGCCAGTATTGTTTATGCCCATTTGTGCAAGTATCTCGCAAAGGAACATCTTCTTATTCCAATACTCGCAGCAACTCACATGGTATACCGGTTCTTTTTTATTGATGTTAGCATACCATTGGCCAGTAAATGTTTTACCACTACCTTGGCTACCTGTTATTCCAAAATTTGCACCTTCCTCACGGGCTATAGTAAAAAACTCAACCATTGTGCGCACGTCTTGTGTTTCTACAATTTCAATATGCTTTACATTCCACCCAACTTGCTTTGCTACGTTTACCCACATTTGATTGCTTATATCCTTCCACTTATTATTGAGCATTTGTATTACGGTGGCTTCGCTCACATCTTTTAAATCGTTGGCCGCTTTGGCTTGGCTTTGGTACTTGCCTACATAGCCTAAAAGGCACGTAGCAATTTCTTTTTTTTGAATTTCAGTAATCATTTTGGTTGCTTTTTTTGGTAAAAAAATTGTTAGTTACATTTTGTCTATTGGGTTCACCCTGCGTGTGGGTAGTGCTTTTTCTTTTTCCATTCCGTATTCTATTTCTGCAAGCTGCCTTTCTTCTTTTAGTAGGTATGGGCTGCTAAGTAGTGCTTGTATATCTACAGAGTTTTCTTTTAGTAATTGGTGCCTACGTTCTTGCTTATCGGTTACAAGTTTCACATGATCAAGCTTAGCATTTAAGTGGGCATTAAGCCTTGTGCGGTCACCTTCTTTATAATCTGCCAAGTTGCTTGGTTGTAGGTATGGTGCACGGGCGATAAATCGTATGCTTTCAAAATCTGTTACTAATACCCGGCTCATATCGTTAGGGTCGTATATAGTATTCAGCTCACAACCTTTGTGGGCAAAATAATATTGGTTTGGTATGTCGTAATTGTATTGCTTGCCATCAATCTGTATATCTAGCCCATTGCTTGTGATAGTATTGGTGCGTGGTTTTACAGTTCCTAATTTTAGAAGGTATTCTTCTTCACTTACTATTTTAAACTTATCCTGTGCCGCATCTGCGTATGCTTTAAGCCATTCTTGCTTCTTTGTTACACCATCTTTGTTAGGCATATTGCGCAGGCGGTAAAAGAAATCTTCTATATGCTGCGGTGCTTCTTGTACTGTTGGGTAATCTTTTTTATTGGCAAACAATACTTCTTTGTTTACCCCTTCGTTTATTGCTGTAAGGTTATTACCTGTGTAATTGTTAGTACCATGCTTTATGCAACGTTTCCAGTGAGTGCTGCCAAAAAATTGCTCTAGGTACCCACGGCGTTTACTACCTACAGGCGTTTTAAAATAGTTGCCTAGCTTTTTATAAAATGGTTCAAGTGTACCTATGGCCCATCTATCTGTTTTAGTTTCTTGCGGCAGCATGTAGTTGCCAGTTATTTCTTTTACATGGGCAAAAGCATTTTGGTAAGCTTGTATTACCACCTCGGTTGTAAGTTCTCTTGCGTATGCATAGCCCAGTACATAGTCGTTATAGCTATCGGTTACTACTATTGCCTTAAACTTATGGAAATGGCGATGGCTTGTTTTATCTTCCCAATCGGTAAAGAAGAAATCTAAATGGTTATCATCACTCTCTACCAAGTACAGCGGATTTGTTGGGCGATAACGTTTAATATTTTTACTCCACTCATTATAGTAAGCCTCTCTACCTTTGCGCTGCATGTCTATAATATCTGCATTGTTATTTCTATAATTGCATACTGTCCGGTCTGTAATTTCTAGTTTGCCGTTTTGTTTTGCCCATGTATTGTAGTGTATGCTTACCCACACATCGTCATGTTGGTTATGGTTGGCTATCATTTCAAGTAGCACACTTTCGCTTAGTTCATCTTTTATTTTTGCGCTGTTTACGTTGGCAAATCGTCCACTTATAAGTGTTACATAGCCAGCTTCTTTATATTCCTTCATGCTATCCTTAAGCCTACGGTAAGTGGCAGGTAAGTTTATTCCTTCCGCAGCTATTATGGCACATACATTATCAAAGAACTCTGTTATGGTAAGTTTCAATTCCGTTTTTATAAACTTCTTATCGGCATTCAGTTTGTTTATCATATTCAACCAGCTTGCGGCGGTTGTATATGCTGCTATATGTTCCGGTAGCAATCCTTTTTGCTCTATTCCATATTTATGATTGGTATAAAAACTCTCCGCTTTAAAATCGGTAGTTACCAGCTTCTTTATAGGCTCTTTTGCCATATAATCATATGGGTTACCAAACTGCGCTTCTATTTTCTTCTTGTCCTTATCACGCAGCGTATCAAATTGAACCAGCGGCATACGCTTATCGGCTGGGTTACGTATCATTTGCCAAAATGGACCGTTGCGGAGGTTTGCACTTTTTACAGTATTTTCATTCCACCCACATTTTAGTAAATCGGCAAATTCTATGTACAATATTTTTTCTATTATTTTCAAAGCCTGTTAGTTTTGGTTAAATGGTACAAGTTTTTTCACTTCATTTACTAATGTTCTATCACCATCTAGCAAGTCCATGTAAATGGTTATTACATTTTCGTTTTCCCTCACACCTCTTATAATTTTATAAACCGTGTCCGTTTTTAAGCCTGTTATTTCTGCCGTTCTTTTTACTCTCCATGCATGTTCTGCACTTCTAATTCTTTTTACCGCTATCTTTTTTTCCATATATTTGTGTCCGTTAATAGAATACAAATGTACGTCTAAATAATTTAGACAACAAAATAATTTAGATAAAAGATATTAACGCTATGTTAATAACATGGACTTTTTAAATAAAAATTTTAAAATATTAAGAGAGTTAAACGGCTTAAATCAAGCGCAGTTAAGCATTTCACTAGGCTTTAGCAGAGGTGCATGGAATAATTATGAAACAGGCAAATCAAAACCAAATATTGATGATTTTATTAAAATATCAAAATATTTTGGATATTCAGCTAGTGATTTATTAGAGAAAGATTTAGAATTTGCACACCTAAATAAAATTGATTCAACGAAAAAAGAGGAAGTAAATGCACACCTAAATCAATACGTAAATGCACACCCAAATCCAAAAAAGGCTCAAAAAGAGCCATGTGAGGTGTGTATAGTAAAAGATACTTTACTAGCACTTAAAGATCAAATAATAGAGGGTAAAATACAGCTAATCCATAGCCTAGAGGCACAAATAATGCTACTACAAAACCAGCAAGAAACCAAGGCTTTTGAGCCAGTAAAAGGGCGTAAAACCCACACCACACCTAAAGAAGATCGTAAAACGGCGTAGCATATGGGGCTGCACACGGGCCCCCACTTTTTAAACCAATAGCACCTATCCGGCACATAAAGAGAGTTATACTAACCTATACAGGGCCTATCCAATAAAAAAACCAAAATTTAATAACCTAAAATCAATCCAATACTAACCTATATGCGCTTTTCGTTTTTTACATATAAAAACATCCAATTACCCCAAAAGCCGCTACAGTTGTGCATTTTTCGCACTTTTTATACTATATCCTTGCTTCGCAATACTAGGACAACTGGTATTACCCCCCTTAAACCTGTTTCTTTTTTCATGATGCGTTAATTTTTATTTTTTGATTATTTTTTTATGATGCAAAACTACCCAGGCTTTCAGCACCTCAACGGACGGTCCAGTGTCAGATACGGACAGTTACAATCATAAGCTTTCCATTTGTATCACACAACAGCAGTTATAGCCGAAGGCCTGAATCCTTTTACGACCAGATAAACACCCAGCGAAAACTCAAATAGCGCAACCGGAATGGCGAAAAGCCCAGCCAATGGTGCATGTTGCCCAATGATGCCGAATTGTATAGCGAAGTAGCCTATGAGAAGTACGGGCCCACCAACAATACCAATAAGCGAAAGCCCACGAGGTACCAAGCGTGAATGGTAGAGCAGGAATCCAAGCAACAGGTCGCATATGGCTGGCATGAAACTTTGTCCAAGTAAAAAAATACGGTCATAAAGCGCAACCAAAGCATGACTGGTTGCTAATGCTTCTGTACCGGCTCCGGTCTGCCGCATACTAACAATTGATAACAGGAACGCTACACCTACGAAGATGGTCCCCGATTCCAAGATTCTGGCGGCTACAAGACCCAATGAAGTAGTTTCATTCTGCTTCCTAAGTACAGGATACAATACAACAGCGGTACCAATACCGGCGAGGGCTACAATGATCTCTAGAATTCCGCCAATGATAGCGGAAGTATCAGGGCCAGCTCCGAGAATGTAGCCAGCACTTTTTACTGGACCATAAATAGCAAGGGTTGGAATGGAGACAAAAGTGAGCAGGTATAGCACTCCTACTAGCAATGAAGTTTTTCTGAGTGAGCTCATCGGCCTTCGTAGTATTGTCTTATCTGCAACCATTGTTGTATTGTTGTTTTTGTTCATTTTATTAAAATTTAAACGCTGTTCTTTTTTGAAATTTAAAATTCTTCAAAGCATGTCACCCCACTCATTAAACAAAGTTTATACACCGACCAATAGGGAACTTCATTTGTCTGTGGCCTTCTTGTATTTAAAATAGTTTCAACTTTGGTACTGCCGGTATTTTTACATCTGCTTGTTACATTAACTGGATAAAACGGCATGATGCATAGGCTGGTAATTATCAATCGTATTTTATTTTTCATCACCAATCTATTTAGATGTGTTGGTAAATAATCACAAGTATGTTCCCCAGATTGTATTTTATGAATGCTTATTTTTCCCCAATGGATTTTTTTTCCACGGTTTAGAAAAATGTACACTTATCATCACCGCCCTATTGTATATTTCTTTGTCATAAGACATATTGGTTAAGCCATAATTGTACCTTATGTCCAACGCTATTCTTCTTTGCTTAAATGGGAACTCAACACCGCCCCCCATCTGAACGCCTGCATCAAAACGTTTGAAGCCATCTACAGAATTATTAAAAGAAAGTTTAGTAGTTACATCCTCTATTTTCTTATCTCCGCTAAGTGTATAAGCTATAGATGGGCCAGCATTTACATAAAATTTACCTACATGAAAACGAGCCAGCACCGGTAATTCAATCGTATACAAACGAAGATTTGATTCGTTGCTGTAACTTGGATTATTGGCTTTTAATTTACCTCCCTTCTTCATAAAATACAGCTCAGTTACCAATGAAAAACTGGGTGTAATGCCCGCTTGAAATGACGCACCTGCTTGTATGCCATTTGCTGATTTTTTGTAATCCCCCATTGAAGTGTTAGACCCACCATAATTGAGGTTTGTACTCACTACATTCACCATCAAATCCAAATAGGTTTTTGCAGTTTTGCTTTCATTGTTGGCCTTTTTTGATAATGCAACGTTTGTTTGACCAAATGTGGCTACAGACAGGAAAATTGCACTTAATAAGAGTCCTGTTGTTAGTTTTTGCTTCATAATTCTTTTTTTAAGTTTTTTATTTAATTAACTGAAGCAAAAGTATATGAAGCCTTGTGGCTATGCAATTGGGATATGCAAACCAAGTGAAGTTGTCTGCAATATGATGATTATTGACTGCGAAATAATTGGAGAATTATGACCTGCTATTGATGAGTTTAAAGAAAGTTTCTTTATAGGTATCTGAAATGGGAATTAACTGATTGGCAATTTTTATCCTGCTCCGCTCTATTGAATCGATCTTGTTTAACGCAACCATATACGATTTGTGTACCCTGCACACAACGCTTGACGGAATCAGCTTTTCAAGCTCACTGAAATTTTGCAGCGTCATGATCTTTTTATTCACTGTATGAATTTTCAAGTAATCCCTCATTCCTTCTATGTACACAATCTCATTCAACATGATTTTTTCCAGCCGGTTTTCTGTTTTTACAAAAATAAACTCCGGTAAAGCTTCTACACTACGATTGCCTAAATTATCCTGCGCTTTGTTTACTGCCTGTAAAAAACGATTAAAGGTAAATGGCTTTAAAAGATAGTCAGTAATCTGTAGCTCATATCCCTTTAAAGCATATTCCTGGTAAGCTGTTGTAATAATAACCTGGCTCGTTATTTTTGAACTTTCTAGCAATTCTATACCAGATAATTCATCCATATTAATATCCAAAAAAAGTACATCTACTTTATTATTGTTTAAATATGCAAGCCCTGTAAGTGCATTATCAAAGGTTGCACTTAAATGCAAAAAAGGTACCTTATTTACGAAGTCCTTTGTTTTTTCTAGTGCTAATGGCTCATCTTCGATAATGATGCAAGTATATTTATCCATTGGGAATTGTTAAGTTTATGCTGTAAAGTTGTTCTGATTTTTGTACTTCTAAATGATGCTTACCGGCGTAGATGAGTTCTAGCCGTTTTTCAATGAGGTCATTACCCAAACCGCCTGTAATATGCTGCACTTTCGCCTTTGAATCAAATTTATTTTCACACAGCAATTGAATGGTTTTATCTTTAATTAAAATATTTACGGTAATAGCATTTTCGAGTTTCTTGTTATTGGAATGCTTAAAGGCATTTTCAATAAATGGAATAAAAACCATGGGAGCAATTAAGGTATTGCCTATAAAACCAGTTACGGTAAAGTGTACATAATTTTCATTGGCTGTTCTTATTTTTTGCAACGCTATATACTTATCAATATATTCAATTTCTTTAGCGAGGGGAATTTTATCTGCTTTTGTTTCATATAGAATAAACCGCATGATATCCGACAACTTATTAAGGTAATCTGACGCTGCAACTGCATCTTTTAAAATTAATGCATCAATATTATTAATGGTGTTAAATAAAAGATGAGGATCTAGTTGTAACTTAATTAACTCCATTTCTATTTGATGGTTTTTTTCTTTCAAGAGCTCTTTCAATTTAATTTCATTGTACCATGTAATAAATCCGTTTATAACCAAAGCGACTATACCGCAAATAATGCCGATAAAGGCCATTACAATGATTGTTCTAATTGCGGTAGATCGTCCGTTTTTACCGCCATGGTCCATGTCTGCAACACTCCCCGATTCTATAAAATAGCGTAACAGCAAATAACTTATTATGGCTGCAACTAGAGAAATCAATACGCCATAAACTATTGAAAGAAAGAATTTTTTCTGTTTTAGGTATCTAGGAAACAATAGGAAGTAATAGAAAAAATAAGAAATCAATGAGGGTATAAAAGCAAAAAAGAAAAGACTGATTAAAGCATTCATAATTCGAGATTCCTGATTAATGCGCCCAGGACTGCTTCTATAGTAAACACCCAACATGATTGCTATTAATGTGAAATAGCAGATCCAAAACCCAACATGTATCAATACTACAATTGACTTTTTCATTGTTTGAAATTACCAATTATAAAGTAAGCAAACATCAATCTTTTATTTGGCATTAGAGAAAATGGTATGCAAACGGGCTTTATTTGTCTGCAAAATGAGTAGTAAAGCAGGTAACATACGTTAAACAAATATTTCCCACTCTCATAAAAACAAAATCACAAACAAAAAATGTTGTTGCAAAAAATAATTCACTAATAATATGCTCGCACATTCTTTTTGCCTTTGTCCGTTTTTGTCATCTGCTTGTCCTTTAGGCTGCTGAAAGCCATAATACCTTTGTATTCTAAATTAACAATTAAAAAAATAAAAATGAAAAAAGTACTATTTACAATCCAAATGATGGCACTGGTAGCCGTGATTCCGGTTTACTTGGTAACAGAGTTAAATCATAAAACAGCAAAATTACCTGCTAATAATTCCCAATTGGAATCTATACAGCAGCAGGAGAAAAGCAATATTCAACCAGCATTAAATCCTGAAAGCGAAGGAATGTTTTGTTCCTCTATAATAATGAATACCTATTATTTAAATCTGTAAAGGTCAGTGATTATTTGTAAAAAGTCTATACAACAATCAAGTTGTTTGTTTTTTACTTCAGGTTGTCCAATGAAGGGATAAAAGCTAGGATAGATATGTTTTATCAAATGATGATTAAAAAATGAAAAATGAAAAATAAATTAACGATAATACTTACGCTTCTCATCTCTACGGTATTTGCACAGCCCCAAAAAAGAACGGAGGTTTTAACATTGGGGTCTTTCCATTTTGCATTTCACAATTTAGACCTGATAAAAACTGGTAAGGAGGACCAAATTGATGTATTGGAAACAAAATATCAAAAGGAAATAGAAGACATAGTTAACCGCATTGCAAAGTTTAAACCTACAATCATTGTAATTGAAAGAAACCCGAGTGAACAGGTAAAATTTGATTCTCTTTACAATCAATATTTGCAGGGCAACTATAATTTAAGACGTGGTGAAGAAGAACAGATAGGCTTCAGGGTTGCCAAAATGATGAAACTGAAAACCCTGTATTGCGTTAATGCCTGGGGAAGGGATTATGAAGCGCTGGATTCAGTTCTGGAGGGTAAGGACAGTTTAGAAAATAAAAAATTCATGGACTATTTTAAGAAGTACGCAGATACTGTTAAACAATATTTTCCGAAACCAGTTTTTAAAACAAAAGGGATACGGGCAGAGCTGATACAGAAAAATGACCCCGAAAATATTAAGCGGGACATGGGGACTTATTTAATTGCAACTTTTAAGTATGAAACCAACAACAATGAATTTTTTGGGCCCGACTTTGTTTCGGGATGGTGGTTCAACAGGAATTTGAGAATTTTCAGAAATATTCAAAAAATAAATGCAAAACCAACGGATAGAATATTGGTTATTTTTGGAGCTGGGCATATGACTTTATTAAATTCATTTTTTGATGCTTCCCCTGAATACAAATTGCTTAAAGTAAATGATTACTTAAAATAAAACTTTGGATAACAATAGCTCAAACGTTAAACATTATGGCTATTTTTAACAAACATTGGAAAATGAAATGACAAAAAAAATAATATGCTTAGTTGGATTTATTATTGCAAAGTTTGTATTGCAATATGTTTTGGTAAACCCAGCATATGAATTGCAAAGAGACGAATTTTTACATCTGGACCAAGCACATCATTTAGCCTGGGGTTACATATCAGTTCCACCTGTTACTTCCTGGATTTCCTGTATCATTCACTTTTTGGGTAACACTTTATTTTGGATACGTTTTTTTCCGGCATTATTTGGTGCCTTCACTATCGTAGTAGTTTGGAAAGCTATAGAAGCATTAAAGGGAAATATGTTTGCATTGGCATTAGGTGCTACTTGTGTATTGTTTTCAGCCCTGTTACGATTAAACATCCTGCACCAGCCAAATTCATTGGATGTGCTTTGCTGGACCAGCTTTTGTTTTATTCTGATTAAATATTGTAATACAGAAAGTTCCAAATGGTTTTATATAGGGATGTTGGTTTTGGCTCTTGGCTTTTTGAATAAGTATAATATTGCCTTTTTAGCTGCCGGACTTCTGCCTGCTCTTTTATTGACCAAGCAATCTGTTTTTAAGAATAAGCATTTTTATTTTTCCATACTGTTGTTCCTGCTACTCATTTTGCCAAACCTAATTTGGCAATACAATAACAATTTCCCTGTTTATTATCATATGCAAATATTGGCAAAAACACAATTGGTAAATGTAAACCGTTGGGATTTCCTAAAAGAGCAACTGTACTTTTTTATTGGTTCCCTGTTTGTCATTTTTGCAGGCTTTTATGCCTTGTTATTTTATCCTCCTTTTAAAAAGTACCGGTTTTTCTTTTGGGCCTTTTGCATTACATTGATAATTTTTATCTGGCTAAAGGCAAAAAGTTATTATGCCATGGGTTTGTATCCTATTTACATTGCCTTTGGTGCCGTATATCTGGAAACGCTTTTCAAATCTGGTTGGAAAAAATATTTACAACCCATCGCAATCCTAATTCCTGTTTTGTTTTTTATTCCAATGTACAAAATTATGTTCCCCAATAAAAGTCCTGCGTATATTCTTAACCATTCCGAATTCTATAAAAAATTTGGATTACTGCGGTGGGAAGATGGCAAAGACCATCCCTTACCACAAGATTATGCCGATATGGTTGGCTGGAAGGAACTGGCATATAAAACAGATTCGGTTTATGCCACGTTACCGGATCAAGCGCATACTCTTATTCTTTGTGATAACTATGGCCAAGCGGGAGCAATAAATTATTATACAAAAAATAAAAACATAACTGCCGTTTCCTTCAATGCCGATTATATAAACTGGTTTCAACTAGATAGAAAATACGTGAACCTGATTAGGATAAAGACCCTGGAAAGCGAAGACAATGAACTGAAAGAAACAAGCCCTTTTTTTGAAAAAGCTTACAAAGCAGGCGCTGTAACAAATACGTTTGCAAGAGAATTTGGAACTACTATTTTTGTTTTTGAAAAAGCAAAAATCGATATCAATGAAAGAATAAAAAAGGAAATTAATGAGGAAAAAAACTACTTCCAACAATAAAGTTTACTGCAAATAATAGTGAGGGCGGCCTGTAATACATACTTTAATTAACATCATTCAATGGAGGCAAAAGGTTTTCTTAATCGACCGATCATCGGTTTATTCCCGTCAAGTTTATTCATTCCTTGTCTGTTTTTGGCGCCATAATGTCTGTTGCCACAGTAAAAAGCAGCATAAATTTACACTATAAAAAAACAACACTTAACATGAAAAAATTATTAACCATTGGCATTTTTCTAATGAGTACACTGGTTTCAAATGCCCAGACAGACAGTTCCAAAGTTGAGCAATACTGCCAGGTAATTGCCACACCCAGATTGCTAAGCAACAAAGTAACCATTGATATAGATTTTGGCGACGAGAAAAGTTTTTGGCGTGATAACCGTCTTAAAACAGAAGGCGGAAGATTGAAGAAATTTAATACAATTATTGATGCCATGAATTATATGGGCAAGGAGGGCTGGATATTTATCAATGCTTATCCTGTTCGAATAGGGGAAACTGAAGTATATCATTTCGCCTTTAAGAAACAATTCTCTAAGTCAGCATTATGATATCATACAAAATGAGTTTGTAAGGTAATAAGTTTACAATGCTTGGAAACACAGGCATTTTGCTTTTCTGCCGCAAAGGATATTTTGAAATGATAAAATAAAAGAGTAACTTTTATCCTAAATATTGATAGTAGTTTTAAAATAAAATAGGAATCAAACATGGAAAAAGATATTGCCATTCTAATGGCTGATCTATCGGGGTATTCTGCACTTACAGAAACCCATGGTCCTGTTTCGGCTGCAGATCTGATAGATAAGTATATCCATATTGCAGAAAATTGCCTGGTTGGCGATTGCAAATTACACCAGCGTACTGGTGATGAAATTATGTTCGTTTCTGATTCTCCTGATTTTTTGCTTGCTACGGCACTTAAGTTAGAGGCCAATATAGTGGGTGAAGATAATTTTCTGCAGGTGCATGGAGGATTGCATTTTGGGAAAGTATTGATGAGGGGTGATCATTATTTTGGATCTACAGTAAACCTGGTATCCAGAATTGTAGCTAAAGCTACTGCAGGCACTTTTTGGTGTTCAGATG
The DNA here is from genome assembly GCA_031430735.1 of Ferruginibacter sp. GTDB lineage: Bacteria > Bacteroidota > Bacteroidia > Chitinophagales > Chitinophagaceae > Ferruginibacter. Next base: position 48,256 of record JANPCB010000020.1, read on the forward strand.
ATTTTGTAAATTCAATAACAGACCAATCTTTGTGTACGTTTACATCAAAAGGAAAATACCTTTTTAAAAATATGAGTGAAGAAAAGGAAGTATTTGAATTAAGCACAAAAAAAGCAAAGGCTGGATATATTGATCCAGTTTGCCGGATGTTAATTCTACATCCGAAAAATGCAATCCGGTACCCGGGCGAAGATGAACTTTATTTTTGTTCCCAACAATGCCTCGAAATATACAAAGCAACCCAGCGGTTAGTTTAATGGAAGGAAGAATTAAAATTAATATAACTTGAAGTAACTTTTAATGTAACCGGTAAAATAAATACAATGACAGCAGCAATTATTGGAATATCTCTGGGGCTCCTAATCATACTATTTTTTATTATTTTAAAGCAGTTTGATAAAACACTGATCTATGGTCTGATACTTGCAGGTATTGGATTTCTTTATGTAGGATTCGTATGGACAGATATGCAGGACCTGTTAATCAATTCAGCCCAAGCTATCCTGTTTGTTTTTATTGCTTATTACGGAATGCAAAAGAGTATAAATATATTGGCAGCTGGTTTTTTTTTGCATGGGGTTTGGGATATCACTTATTCGCTGTTCAGAGATGCTGCATTGATTCCGCCAAATTACGACCTATTTTGCCTAACGATTGATTTCGTAATTGGTATCTATATCCTTTTATACAGAAAGAAGTTTGCTGTTAAAAGATCAATCTTATAAAACTAGTTATGCCATTAATAATATTACATGTAAAGAATATGGTTTGCCACCGTTGTGTGCTTGCTGTTGAAGATATTTTGCGAAATGAAAACATTCCGTTTAAGCAGGTTATTATTGGAGAGATGCACCTGGTGGACGAATTAACTCCCGAAAAAAAAGAACGCTTAACAAAAAGGTTGGAAGCCGTGGGTTTTGAATTGATAGATAACCATAGCACTGCACTTATTGAAAAAATAAAACAACTGGTTCTAAAAAGAGCCCGTAACGAAGTAGATGAAAAAAACAGTAATATAAAACTCTCCCATTATCTTTCTGGCAGCGTTAACCACGAGTACACTTATTTAAGCAGTTTGTTTTCTGCCGTTGAAGGAAGGACCATTGAAAATTATTTTATAGAACAAAGAATTGAAAAAGCAAAGGAGTTGCTTGTATATGGACAATTAACCTTATCACAAATTGCATTTGATCTTGAATACAGCAGCGTGGCTCATCTTTCTGCACAGTTTAAAAAAATAACAGGGTTAACGCCCACATACTTTAAAGAGATTGGCAATGAAAAGCGTAAATCATTGGATAAGATTTAAAGCCAAAATTTTATAACGCTTACCCAAAGTAATGTAACGTACAGGGCCTCTTCTCATGCTACTTTTGTGTTATCAAAAAACAATTAAAAAAGTAAAATTATGAAATCAACAACACAGAACCTAAGCGCTCAAAATGTAAAATGCGGTAAACCCAATTGTACTTGTGTAAATTGCAATTGCGGTTCAAATTGTACTTGTAAAAGTTGCAGCTAAGTAATTAATGCAGAAACAAAACCTGGCCGCTTCTTAATGGAGCGGCTTTTTTTGTTGGTAATGATATCTCTCGACTTCATCTATGGGACGCCCATATACTTTAAAGAGATTGGCAATGAAAAGCGTACATCAATGGATAAGATTTAAAGCCAAAATTTTATAACGCTTACCCAAAGATGAAGTCGAGAGATATCATTACCAACAAAAAAAGCCGCTCCAT
>JANPCB010000021.1:0-41535 GCA_031430735.1 Ferruginibacter sp.
GATCCGCTGCCGGTTGTTGCGCCGCTTACTGTATACGTGGTAGATGTTACTGCACAATTATCTGCAGATGAAGCAGGGTTAAACTCAGTACCCACTGTTGCATAGGTGCAAAGATTAAGATTGGTTGACCGCGTTTGGTTACCCACGCAGCCTATGGTTGGGTTTTGCGTATCATTCACTGTAACCGTAAAGCTGCACGTTGCTGAATTACCGGAAATATCTGTTGCACGGAAAGTATTGGTTGTTGTGCCTACAGGGAAAGTAGAACCGGAGGCTAAACCTGCAATCTGCGTGATGGTCACAACTCCGGGACAATTATTTCCGGCCAATGGTAAAGCATAAGTTACCACGGCTCCGCAGATACCGGGGCCGTTGTTCTGCGTAATATTGGCAGGGCAAGTAATTACAGGTGGCTGGTTATCAACAACAGTAACCGTAAATACTACAGCAGGGCTTACACATCCGCCAACTAGTTTTCTTACAGTTATAGTTGCATTGTAAACTGCACTGGGAGCAGCTCCCGGAACAACCAGCACAATGGGACTGGCTGGTAATGCTGCATTTATCACATCTACAAAACCGGCAGCTTCGGCAGCAGCATTATAATCAATGCTATATTGGTCCGGCGTACCTGTGGTAGCTGTGTATGGCAGGTTTGCAGAAAGTATACCACTACAAACAGCAGGGCTTGCACCCAGTGTAATAGATGAAGGTGTGCATGCAGCAACCTGGTAAATTTTAACATCATCAATACCAAGGCCGGCAAAGTTTATAGAATTGTCCGTAACTACTGTAATTTCAAGGCGGATATTCTTGCCTACAAATGCACTTAAATCGGCCCAATAAATACCCCATGGTGTAGAAAGACCTACATTGGTTGTAGGGCTACCAACTCCCACTGTCTGGGTTGCCCCTAACCAATGATACAAAATCTGCGAGTTAGCGGAATTGGCTTCTTCGTATACTTTGATGGTAATTTTATCGAATGTAGCCGATTCCATCTGAAATTTCATGGCCCAGGATAACCAGATGGTTCCTGTTGCAGCCGTTAAATTGTAAATTGGCGAAAGTAATACCTGATTAGAACTGATTTCATAGGTATTATCCAAATCCGTTTTCCAGCATTTTACCCCACTATTTGCAGTTGTAAATGAGGCAATAGGATTGGTGGTTGTGGTAGCCGCCGTAGCAGGTGTACCCCATTCCCATTCATCAGCAGTACCGGAATGGGTAAATCCTCCATCGGTGGCCTCAAAATCTTCGCTATACAAAGTTGTTGCGCCGGTTAGGTTTGGTCCGGGATCCTCAACAACTTCTATAGCCCAGCTATTTAATATACCACCTGAAGCATTAGCCCCGTCATCATACAAATCAAGCGTCCAGGTACCGCCGAAATTCATTCCTTTTAAATAGGCTAACTTGTATTGGAATTCGGGTTGGGCCCCTATTCCTTTTACAATGGTAAACAAAAAAGGTAAAGCATTATCGTCGCTCAACGTGAGATCCATCATCGTTTGACCTCCCGTTGTTCCTGAGCCTATATCATTAAATAATCCTATAACCGATCCTTCCGGAGTGGTCAGGTTTGCATCAATATCAGCCATCAGGTCGTGATTCAAATTCAATCTTAACCGGATTTCTTTTAACCGCACACCCGGAGCAGGAGCAGGTATCGTTATTGTTGAACTTACTAAACCGGCACCGGGGCCGATGGTTTTGGGTACATCGGTAGAAGTATACGTTGTTGTATAGGCTAACGGAGCAAAAGTAGAAACAGATATATTGTAGGTGGTAGTAGGACCTCCTACTGCAGCCGTAGCGCAGTCGGCAAATACATAATAAGTACCAGCATCTTTTGCAGTAAATACAAGCGCTTCAGAAAGTGGATTTGCTACAGAACCAACGGTGGCATCATCAACAACCAAAATCTGGTTACTGGCATCGCCAAAAAGCGCCACACCTAACCGGCCATTCCACTGCACATTATCACGTTCGGGATCAAGATCCATCGAGATAAATATGGTTTCCCCTGCCGCTAAAGTTACTGAGTACCAATCCTGTTCTGTAGCCACTGCCGGATCCCTGGTTCCACTAACCCAACCACTCGTCGGTAATGGATTAGCTGTGCCTGCAGCGTCATTTGATTCCACTTCAGGTGTAGGGGTTCCTGTTTGTTTTTTCACATATAAATCATATCCACGCAATGTATTGGTAGCGCTAAAATGTTTTACCTGTATATAATACGTGCCGCTGGCAACTACTGTTGCTCCGGCAATGTTTGAAGAAAGACCACCCAAGGTACCATCATCCTCATCAAATTCAATTAATGTTGTTCCATCCGATGCATACAGTCTGAGCTGGGCATCAGTACTTCCACTGGCCGAGGCTGAGGTTATCACGGCTGCATAAATCCTATCACCTGCTGCAGCTGTAAACGAAAACCAATCTTCATCGCCATTGGGAAATACATTTGCCTGCACTTTAGCCGGTAAACTTGGTAAAGCCATGGCTGTACCGAATGTATTATTATTTTCGCCTACTGGTTCTTTTAATACAATTCCCGCAATTCCGCCGCCGCCTCCACCACCGGTAACGGTGATTGTACCTGTTGCCGACTCTGTTGTACAGCTACCGCCTGTAAGGGTTACTGTATAATTAAATGGTGAGCCTACAGCCGTTGATGGGGAACCGGAAATAGTAACCACATTGGCAGCCCATGAGCCGGTAACACCAGCCGGAAGGCCAGTAACTGTTGCTCCTGTTGCACCGGTAGTTGAATATGTTATATTGATTATCGGGGTACTGATAGCCACTGTTTGTGCATTAGTACCAGGCGCTGAGCTTAGTGTAATTGAACAGGCCAGTATCTGTAAATTATAAGTAGCTCCCGTTCCTGTACATCCGTTAGCATCGGTAGCAATAACTACTATCGGGAACGGACCTGCAGGTCCGGCAGGTGTACCGCTTAAAAGGCCGGCAGCAGAAAGGGTAAGGCCAGCTGGTAAAGTACTTGCCGTGGTAAACGTTACTGCACCAATCCCACCGGTTTGCGTGAAGGTTTGGCTGAAGGGTGTTCCTACGGACCCTGTTGTTACTACCGGGTTGGTTACGTTGATAAAATTGCAATCGACAATTAATGGATATACATTAGTTCCGAAACATCCGTTTGCGTCAGTTGCTCTTACAGTAATATTAAAGGAGCCCGATTGTGTTGGTGTGCCGCTCAAAACACCAGCGGCCGATAAAGTTAATCCTGTTGGCAATGTACTGGTCGTTGTAAAACTATAAGGCCCTGTTCCACCAGATGCAGTAAAGGTTTGGTTGAAAGCCAAACCTACAGTCCCGGTTGCTGTGATCGGGTTGGTAACGGTGATGGTTGGGCATAAACACAATGACACCGTTTGTGGTATATTAACATTATCTATGATGGCAACATCAGCCTGTGAGTTGGTAAGCACTCCAATTCTTATTTGAAGTTTATTGCCGGTAATACCTCCTTGCGTTACCGTGAAAGAATTATTTTGATCTACTGAAGGGAATGTATACTGTATGGTGCGGGCACCACCCCCAAACTGATTGGGAATGGTAACAAATGCGCCACCGTTTATGCTATATTGAACTAAAATATAATCTTCATCGTCAAAACCTGTCCAGGCCAGGTCAACAGAAAAATTAACTGTACCTGATGCAGCAATATTTAACTCCGGGCTGATCCAGTAAACTTCCATATCGGTATCTACTGCTTCTAATTTGCCAAGTGCTGTCGTTTGAAAATAATCATCATTACCCCTGCCAATACCAGTTTCAGGTTGATTGGTTGTCCAGGGAGACATGGTCCAGTTCACTCCAAAGAAATTATTTACCTGATTGATTAGATATCCTTTGCCAGCCACACCGAAGGTTTCATTGTATGGGCCATTTACGGTGGAAGCAACTGTATAGGTGCCGGGTGATGTGCAACCTGCGGAAACACCAGCATTGTTAACAGAAGCATCGGTAACAGTTACGTTGTAACTGGCCGCTGCCAAACCGCTAATGTCCTGCGTGGTAGCAGTGTTTGACCATACATATGCATAAGGCGAATTACCACCGCTGACACTAAGATCAATAGTACCATTTGCCTGTCCGCAGAAAGAAGGACTGGTAATAGCAGATTGAACTATAGGAGAAGATAGCACCGTCGCCGTAGTAGTTTGGACGCAGGATGCTGCATCAGTAACAGTGATGGTGTAAGTACCTGCGGTTAATCCGTTGATACTATATGTTCCTCCCGAAGAAGCAATTTCTGTACCGGCAGGGTTGCCACTTGATGGGCCGCTCCAGCTAACGTTATAAGGCGGAGTGGCCCCGGTAGCTGTTACGTTTATCTGGCCAGAGTTGGCACCATTACAAACTATATGCTTAACTGTGGTGCTAAGTACTGGTTGAGTACAATTAAGTGTAACACCAGCCTGGGGAACTGAAACATTGTCTATTGTAACCATCTCGGCATTGGCATTGGTAAATGCCACTACCCTTATCCTTAGTGAATTACCTGAAATGCCCCCCTGGTTTACCGTAGCTGAGGCTGTAAATGGCGCCCCAACAGCTCCAAATGGATAAGCAATTGTTGCGCAGGCATTACCTCCAACCTGGTTGGGAACCATTGTGTAGACTCCGCCATTGATGCTGTATTCTACCCTAATGAAATCACCTGAACAGTTATTAGCAGCAATATCTGTATCAAATCCGGCCCAACTGAGAAGCACAGAGATTGATACAGTACCAGCTGCACTGATATTAAGTAAAGGGCTTTCCCAATAAACTTGCTGATCGAGGTCAATACATTCCAACACCCCTGCGCCAGTGGTGTTGAAATAATCGGTTGGGTCCCTTAGGTCTGCAAGCTGACAGGTCCCGCCGGCATCCCAGGGAGATATTGTCCAGTTCACTCCTGCAAAGTCGTTTACACAATTAAGAAGATAGCCCTTGTTGGGAGTCGAAAAAGTTTCGGTGTATTGTGCGTTAACAGTGGTGTTTACAGTAATAAGCAAAAAAGCAGCAAGTAGCTTCCTTGTTAGTTTTGCGTAAAGTGTACTCATGGCAGTTGTTTTTGGTTCTTAGTAAATCTAAAAACTTAAAAAAATATTTAAAAAATAAAAAACGTCAAATCGTAATGTTACTTTCCTTATTTCACAAAAAACATAAAATAATATTCGCTCTAATTATATTATAAAAAACATTAAGTGATGGTACAAAGCCGAACGGTCGGAAAGGTTGCCAATCAATTCAGGTAGCTTATGCATTCGTAAAATTCAGGGTCAATGGGCGATTCCTACTGCTACACATTTACGAAGAAAACCTCTTTACCTGCTGCTATTTCACCTACGTTTTTTGCCGATTTATAACTTTTATAGAAACCAATTCAAAACCGATTTGGTAATAACTTTCTACTATTTCGATTTTTTCTATAATAGCTCATTTCTATAAAATATGTTATTATAATGGCTATAAACCCTGCTGGCTTCAATACCGCTATGGAGAGAAGTTCTCATCTAATTCGAGTAATGCTGCTTCAAAAGTGCTTGTTGGATATGCACCCGACTGATAAGACGCAATAGATAAATCTCCTAGAACCGGATTAAATTGGCAATTAGAAATATTGCTCATTAACAAAAAACAAAAAGCCGTAGCTAAGGGTAAAAATATCTTTCTCATAATTCATCCATTTTGGTAGTTATGCCATTAAATTGAATTGGGTTCAACAGAAAGAATAAATGGATTTATTGGGGGGGGGGCTTTGAAAGGATTGGGTGTAAGATAAAACAAATTATTATTATATAGCAAAAAAAGCATTATTTCTTTTATGTATAAACAAACAATTTTATCCACCTTATAAAACCTTCTTGTGTATAAAAAATATTGACACCGATACTTTGTTTTTTTGAATAAAATCCTTGCTTCATTTTTCTTTAATGCTGCAATGTTTAAAGACATTTTGATCTGCTTTTCAAAGTCAACAGCTATTCCCTATTTTTTTTGATAAGGAATAAATTTTCAGTCTTTTACCCAATGCAAAAACGCATGATCCTCTTATGACAGGATTCTTGTTCTTCAAAAAACAGGTATATGTATACAATGGTGCTTTTCAAAAAAAAAAGTAACCATAGAATGTGGATTAGTATCGATTGCGCAAAATATTAGAAAAAAAGCAGCCTAAAAAGGCTACTTTTTTAACTTTTTCAAAAACAAAGTCCTCTACAATCAAACAGCATATTTTTTTCACTTCTTAACTCAAAATAAAATCCATTAAAAAGAGGATGCCTCTTTTTTGTTCTGAGACATCCTCTTTTCGTTAAAACAATGCCCTCAATGAAGCTCTTCCAAGATGAATGGTAGAAGTAGTTGCAGGTTTTCTGCCATCATATTGTATGCTTATTTCAACATTTTTCCCAACACGTTTTGTAAATTCTACATTCCATAAATAATTTTTCCCTGGCTGCAATCCATCTAATAAAAGATACCCCACGGTAGTATTTTTGGAACCATCATAACCAATAAAATCTATATTATTATAAGTCAATTTAAAATTGATACTGCTGCCCGATAATATGTTGTATTTCAACTCTGCAATCAATGCATTGTTTACTGCTTTTTCCAAAGAGTCTATTCGGTTTTGTTTTATCGTATAAGCATAGCTTAATGTAGCCCTTAGGTTGGATTTGTACACATAGGTTACACTCGGTTCTACAATATTCTGCAGAACATTAAAATTCCTATTATCAAATTTGGCAGCCTGTGTAGCCAATATATTTTTCTGCTGTTTGAAAACCAAGTTTGATACAATATTTCGTTTTATACTTGCACGCATACGCACCAGCATGGTGCGCAAATCCCTGCTCTCAAAACCGTATGATAAAATAGCTTTGGAAGATGCTTTGCTGTGCGTAAATTCTAAACCAAATTTGGCACTTGTTCTGTTATAAAAATAGGTATTGGAGAAAAAAGAATTCAACGTAATTAAAGTTGTATCTACCAAATTTTTACCAAATGGATTAAATAAAAAATCATTTTTAGAAAGATTCTTTTTACTTATTTGCATGGCAGAATTTGTGCTGCTTCGCAACAATATTTTTCTAAACCCTTTTTTCTTTTGTGGATTCATTATCAATTTGGGATCTAGATCGATGCTGTAATTGAACTGCAAATAATTTGCTTTTACATATTGATTGCTAGGAGTAAAAATACGGATATACTTTTTTTGATCTTGATATACTGCTTCTTCAAACTCGTTTAACTCGGGAATGCCATTACCGTTATAATCTACCCAGTTGTAAAATCCTTGTCCAGCTGGCACTTCTATGTAGGCATATTCCCTTTTTTGTTCCTGCCCACTTCCAAGTTCGTACAACAAATTCCCGTTCAAAAATCCTTTAAATTCATTTACAAAATATTCTGCCCTTCCCAAAATGCTTCTATCTTCTTTTTGTCTGCTCAAGCTGCTGTCTATTATTTTTAGCTGTCGAAAAGTGCTGGTAAACCTGAATTTATGATGATCGCTGCTCATTAGCTCTACAAAAAAATTAATGTTATCGCTTTTGTTGGCTTTTTGTAATGTTGTTTTTTGAGGTAGCAAGTCATTTCTAACCATGTATGAAGCTCCCCATTTATTAAGCTTTGCCTGATCTGATCGTACATAATATTCAAATACATTAAAGCCAAAACTGGAAAGGTTTAAAGTATCAGGAATTTTATCTGTCAATTTATTAAATTCTCCTAAGTATTTAAATCCAGCTTGTACGGCATTCCATTTTTTAAATGATTTATTGATATCAAACAAGGGTCTAAAGAAATTACCTTTTTGTACATTGGCAGTAAAATTTGTAAAACCAATGTTGGTGTTTATACTAATATCATTAATCACTGTTTGGTTAGAAATCCTTTGTCTTACACCATTGTATCCATCGGCCCGGTGGTAATTTGTAATTTCATATTGGGTATTATTTAATGCATTAGAATAAATTTTTGCAGTTATGTTTGTAAGCTGTTCGGTAGCTGGTTTCTGGTCAAAAGGCAAACTCCAATCACGCAAAAATTCAACATTGCGCAAACGTTCGACCGATTTAAATCGTGCATCTACATATTCATACCCAACCTGGGTATTTAATTTGAGTGCTTTGTTTAAAATTTTTATTTTCTTATCATTGGCTTGCAACAGAAATTTTGCAGCCAATCCCGTGTTGTCTTTTTTATCTCTGGTAGAAAAAAGATTTACATCATAATTGCTCATTGCAATTTCGGTTCTTAATTTGGTTGTAGGATTTATTACATAATCTGCAGCGGCTGTAAAAACTTGTAATTTTTTTGGCGTTACCAATAAAGTAACTGGCTCCCAGTCTCCTTGCTTAATACCAGCCACCGGAGCTATCCATTGAAAAGCTTTGCCGTTACTTGCATTGAGTAATTGTGTATAATTCCCTTTGCCTGGCCCCAAATAACTAAACCTAAGAGAATATAGAATATCCGAGGGATTGTTCGACAATACATAAACTGCAGGGTATGTAATGCTGTTTACTAATGAATCTATTTTTTTGTATAAAATGTTACCAACTGCAATGGTATCCCTCATTTCGCTGTTGTAATAGGCATTGGCTATACTATCTCCAATATCGGCTAAAAATTGTTTTTCTGGTGTGTCTAATACTTGATCTATTGCCGAGTTTTTTGAATCACTATTGGAAAAAGCACCCAAAGAAATTTGCAGCTTTTTACCAAGCTTAATATCGTCATTTAAAAACAATTGTGCATTTAAATAATTACGGTCCGAGTATTCAAATTCTACTTGTATCCTAAGGTCTTTGGTAATAAGCCGCTTTGGTGTAAATGTAATTTCAGCGGTATTGTAGTTTATTACATAATCTTCATCTTCTCCCCTTTCCATTTTTATACCATCTATAAAAACCCTTTCCGTATTGGCAAGTATTACAAAATACAATTCATTGTTGGCTCCTACAAGCCTGTATGGTCCTTGGTTTCCTTCTATTATGGGTAAAATATTTCTTGTAAACTTTCCTTTGGCTACAGCCCCGCTTACCCGCAGTGAATTGGATGTATTTTTGCTTATCTTATTATCGACCGATATGGAAATACCTTGTACACGTTTGTAGAAATTTAGAAAATAATGTTGCGTTTCTCTTATATCAAGATCACCTAAACTTACTTGCCAATTTTTCTTTTTTGCTTGAAAAAAGATACGATCAAAATCCCTTAAGTCTTGGGTATTTCCTTCTGGCTGAATGGGAATATTATTATCGGTAACTGCTGCAGTAATTTCTATACTGTCTGCTATAAATCCACTCAATTGTAAATTCAATGTACTATTTACAACAGCATCTTGGCTATTGCCAAATGAAATAGCCCTTCCAAAACTACCGTCTGTGCGAATTGTACCAAAATTAAAAAATGGATTTGCTTGGTTTGAATTATTTACAACAACAAATGGATTTTCTGCCTTAAATCTATTTTTAACCAATTCATAATCCATTCTACGTGTAAGGGCATTTAATTTAAAAGGAAATACACGGTATGAAACATTTATACTATCAAAAGGAGGCTTCAGTTTCCAAATGATGGAACCGTTTACTTCATCTGTATGGTACATATTTATAGAAATGCCTTCAATACTTAGTGTACCTGGCGCAATACTTAAGCTATCTATTTTTTGTACGGGAAATTGTACCGCTAATTTCTTATTTCGAAGATTAGAAATAGTAGGTGAAAGAATTTGTGCAAATGAAAATGGGGCAATAAATATACACACAAAAAAAATAGCTGTTTTTTGTAAAAGGCTTTTTCTTAGATATGATTTTAATAAGTTTATAATGCTATTTTATGTAGTGAATATACCTTGAAAATACGATTTTTAGATAAGACGGCTATATCTACAAATATGCTGCGGTAAAGTTTGTATAAAACGCTAAAATTAACTTTTGCCATCATTATTCAAATACTGCTAATAATTTACTACGACTGCAGGTTTTCATCAATATGTTGTATTAAAATAGACAGGCTAAAAAATAAATGGTCTGATGGAGACCATCAAACCATTAAAATACTATGCTTAAAATATATTATGCCTCCGTAGCAAACCCAGCCCCAATATACTCTTTGTTCATTCTAGCAATATTGGCTACAGAAATACCCTTTGGACATTGTGCTTCGCAAGCATAGGTATTGGTACAGTTACCAAATCCTTCTTTATCCATCTGTGCCACCATATTCAACGCTCGGCTCTCTCTTTCTGGTCCTCCCTGTGGCAATAAAGCCAATTGAGAAATTTTTGCACCTACAAAAAGCATGGCACTGCCATTTACACAGGTAGCCACACAAGCACCGCAACCAATACAGGCCGCTGCCATAAATGCTTCATCCGCTTTCTTTTTATCTATTGGAATCGCATTGGCATCTACCGCATTGCCGGTATTTACACTTATATATCCGCCCGCTTCTATAATTCTATCAAATGAGGTTCGATCTACTGTCAAATCTTTTAGCACAGGAAAAGCCGTACTACGCCAAGGCTCTACTACAATTGTGTCCCCATCTTTAAAAGCTCGCATGTGCAATTGGCAAGTGGTGTTTTGTTTCCAAGGGCCATGTGCTTCTCCATTGATGTGCATGCTACACATGCCACAAATTCCTTCCCTACAATCATGGTCAAATGCAATGGGTGATTTGCCTTCTACGATCAATTGCTCATTTAAAACATCAAACATTTCTAAAAAGCTCATTTCGCTGGAAATGTCTTTCACCTGGTAGGTTTCAAAACTACCCTTTGCTTTGTTGTTTTTTTGACGCCAAACTTTTAGTGTCAAATTCATGTGATAATGCTCCATTAGTTAATTGTTATACTGTTTAATGGTTTTATTGTTGATAGCTTTGTAATAATTGACTATTTTTCCAATTCTTAACCATTTCAAATTTTATTAATAAAATTTAAATTTCTAATTTTTCATTTGTATATTTTATTAAACTATTTAATGCTTTTGGCAGCTTATTAAGTTCAGTAAAAATAAAATTATACTGTTCCTGAGAAATTAATTTCCTCACTTTTGCTTTTTCATTCCAATCAAAACTTTCTTTTAAAGAACCTTTGCTAAATCGATAAAAATTTACTTTATCCTTTTTAAAATGCCTACCAAATCCCTCTGCAATATTTGCTGAAATTGAATCCATGGCATTGACCATTTGTGTTCCAATTGTTTTCTTTGCAAACAAATCCCATTCTACATAAACAATATCCCAAACATAATTACTTAATTTAAAAGCTATTTTATAAGCCTCGATGTCATTAAGTTTTAAATAAGTCTTTTCAATTTGCATTTTCAAAGAAATGATGAAATTTCTATTTTATTAAAATATAATATTGTTGATAATAAAATAATCACTTTTTAAGAATAATAATTAATTAAAGCCTTATTTCATCTCAACATTTCATTATACTATTAACAAATAAACAAAACAAAATTACCGGCATAAGAAACCCAAAGCAATTAAACCATGAAACAATTAATCAATTACTTGTATGACCGCTGTGTTGGCTTAACAATCTCAAAACTCAATTCCTCCTTGTGCAATTGCCAATCACTTTCACCTTTGCTTTCCCAAGCAGCCACATAAGCATAGTTTACATCATCTCGTTTTGCTTCCCCGTCTTCTGTTTGGCTTTCTTCTCTAAAATGGCCACCACAACTCTCATTTCTATCTAATGCATCAAGGCACATCAGTTCGCCAAGTTCAATAAAATCGGCTACTCTACCAGCTTTATCTAATTCTGGATTCATTTCATTTACATCCCCAGGTACCAATACATCGCTCCAAAATTCTTTTTTCAAAGCTTGTATTTCAGCAATCGCTTCTTTCAATCCTGCTTCATTTCTAGCCATTCCACATTTATCCCACATTATTTTACCCAAGCGCTTGTGAAAACTTTCTACCGTTTGTTTTCCTTTTATGTTCAACAATTTATTTATTCTTTCGCTCACCGCATTTTCAGCATCTACAAAAGCTTGTTGGTTTGTATCTATGGCTGCATTGCGTATTTCATCTGCCAAATAATTACCCAAAGTATAGGGTATTACAAAATAACCATCGGCCAATCCTTGCATCAAAGCAGAAGCACCCAATCGGTTTGCACCATGATCGCTAAAGTTTGCTTCGCCCAAAGCGTACAAGCCTTTTATGGTCGTTTGCAATTCATAATCTACCCATAGCCCCCCCATTGTATAATGAACCGCAGGGTAAATGCGCATTGGCATCGAGTATGGATCTTCGCCTGTAATCTTTGCATACATATCAAAAAGATTACCATATTTCTCTGCCACAACCGATTTTCCTATGGCAATTATTTCTGCTTCGGGCATATCGGTAATACCTTTTTTACCCGCTTCTATTTTTCCGTATCTTTTTATAGCATCTGCAAAATCTAGAAATACAGCCATTTTTGTTGTTCCTACACCATAGCCTGCATCGCAACGCTCTTTTGCTGCACGACTGGCTACATCTCTTGGTACCAAATTTCCAAAAGCAGGGTATCTTCTTTCTAAATAATAATCTCTTTCATTTTCTGGAATATCGGAGCCTTTACGTGTATCGTTTTGCTTTGAAGGAACCCAAATTCTTCCATCGTTTCTTAAGCTCTCACTCATTAAGGTAAGCTTACTCTGGTGGTCTCCACTTACCGGAATACAAGTAGGATGTATTTGCGTAAAGCAAGGGTTTCCAAAAAATGCACCTTTTTTGTGTGCTTTCCAAGCTGCCGTTACATTGCTACCCATGGCATTGGTACTCAAATAAAACACATTACCATATCCACCAGTACACAAAAGCACGGCATGTGCGCCATGTCTTTCCAATTCTCCCGTAATCAAATTGCGAGCAATAATACCTTTTGCTACACCATCTATTAACACTACATCTTGCATTTCGTGCCTACGGTAAATGGTTACATTACCCAAAGCTACTTGTCTTTCTATGGCACTATATGCTCCTAACAACAATTGTTGCCCTGTTTGTCCTGCAGCATAAAAAGTACGCTGTACTTGTGTACCGCCAAAAGAACGGTTACTTAACAAGCCGCCATATTCTCTTGCAAAAGGTACACCTTGTGCCACACATTGATCTATAATGGCCGTGCTTACTTCCGCCAAACGATGTACATTGGCTTCACGAGCACGGTAATCGCCTCCTTTTACTGTATCATAAAATAAACGAAAAACAGAATCACCATCGTTCTGGTAATTCTTTGCTGCATTTATTCCCCCTTGTGCGGCTATACTGTGCGCACGCCTAGCACTATCTTGAAAACAAAATGCTTTTACTTTATAACCTAGCTCTCCCAGTGCGGCAGCAGCTGAGGCACCAGCAAGACCAGTACCTACAACAATTACTTCTAGTTTTCTTTTGTTGGATGGGTTTACAAGCTTTACATGGCCTTTGTAATCTTCCCATTTTTTGTCCATTTCTCCTTGTGGAATCTTTGAATTCATAAACGTTTTTTTACCTTACCCCCGCCTCTCCATTGGAGAGGAGCTTGGTTCGTTACATTTTAAAATCTATTTTTTATTCAACCTTTTATTTTTCTGACGAACGTCCCTTTGGGATTGTCCGAGCAAGAACAACAGCTATAGTCATCATTCCCAACACAAGTGTAGGGATGTCACTCCCTTCATCTGCATACAATCACTCATCTTTTATCGAAGCATAGAAACACAACAAGTATAAAAAGAATATTTAATGTTCTACCTAATCTTCTAGATTTCTCTCCCCTCTGGGGAGGATAGGTGGGGCTTTTACTTCACCCAACCCAAATACATAGCCAGCGGCATACTAGCAAACAACAACGTAATACCTACTGAATAAACAACCCCTATGGATTTAATAACGGGTGTATATCTTTTATGATTTACCCCAAAAGTTTGAAATGCACTTTGAAAACCATGCAACAAATGCCAACAAAGAGAAATACAACCCAACACATAAAAAATAACCACCAATAAGTTTCCAGAAAAAACGGTAATCATTTCGGCATATAAATTATGTACAGGTTGGTTATTGTATTCTAGCCCAAGGGTAGCTTCTGCTAAGGGTTTAATATTTGCCATACCACCAAAACGAGAAGGTATCCAAAAATGATAAAAATGCAATATTAGGAATATTAAAATCAATGTACCCAAAAGCCCCATACTCTTGCTATACCATTTGCTTTTGCCGTCGCCCTTTACAACTGCATATTTAACTGGACGAGCTTTTCTGTTTTGTGCCCAAAGTGTAAGACCTTGCACAATGTGTAACAACAAAAATGCCATTAAGCCAATTTCCATGGTACGCACTATTAAATTGCTTCCCATAAAGTGACCCCAATGGTTAAATGTCTCCCCACCATCATTAAAAAATATCATGGCGTTGATACCAGCATGTATTATAAGAAAACTGATCAGAAATAAACCAGTAGCCCCCATCATAAATTTCTTACCAATAGAGGAGGTGAAAAAAAGTTTCCAAGTCATAATGCGAATATTATTGAGAAAATTTGGTTTTGCAAAAATACGTTACGCAAATGCAATTTGTTAATTTATTTTAAAGTTTGTGCTACGTTAATATTTTAGCAACTTTGCCTCATAAAATAGTAAAATGAATCATTATACAATAGCAGATATAAAATCATGGGAAAGATTTTACCGTGGCAATTTTATTAATTCTCTATCAGGTTTTAAATCTGTGAGTTTAATAGGCACTTGCAATGAAGCAGGGCAACCAAACCTAGCCATATTTAGTAATATCATGCATCTTGGTGCAGACCCCGCTTTAATAGGCTTCATCAATAGACCTATTGAAGCTGCACCACATACTATTACGAATATTAAAGCTACTGGCCAATATACCATCAATCACATTCAACAAAGCTTTGTAAAACAAGCCCATCAAACCAGTGCAAAATATCTTTCTACACAAAATGAGTTTGAAGAAACAAATTTAACGGCGGTATTTAAAAATGGATGCATTGCTCCGTTTGTAGCCGAAAGTAATATTCAGTATGCTTTAGAAGTAGTAGAAATTGTGCCAATAAAACACAACAATACTTTTTTAGTTATTGGCTCTATAAAAGATGTTTATTTGCCTGCAGCAATAGTAGAACCAGATGGTTTCGTTGCTATTGATAAAGCAGGTAGTATGGCTTCTTTAGGCATAGACAGTTACTATACCTGCAAACCTTTCGTACGATATGATTACGCAAAAGTAGGAATAGAAGCAAATGAGATATAGCTTGCATTTTAGTTACCCAATCTTCTACCCATTTCTTCATCCAATAAGGCAAAAATAAATTCTGGCTTTAATGTTCTCCACTGTGGCAAGTCTGTAAGTTCAACATAATGGGTAATTCTGGCTTTTTTAAAATCATATTTACTCTGTTCTGGCATGTTTAAAACAGTAATCCATCCACGCTCCTCTTCTATTTGCTCTTGCCACTCTTCATAATAACTATCATCGCTGCTGTGAAAATTTAATACATTTTCTGCTATAATAATAAATTTATAAATGCCCGCTTTGTACATTTTATCGGTTACATTTCTACGAAGGTTCATGATATCGTTTTCTATAGCATCGTTCCATTCTCCCAATAATTCTATAATTGCATAATGATGTTCATAGTCTACAAATAATATTTTCGTATAAAGTGTTCTGGAGCCAAATTCGTCCCATTGAGGATGTATATAATAATTGTAAACTGTATTAATAAATTCAAATTCGCTGTAAATTCTTTTGTAAAAGGGCGATTTAGGGTCTTCTTCTGCTGCGTATACATGACGCCAATTGTAATAAGGTTCTATATCCTGCATAAAATTCTTTAAAATAATTACGCAAATATCTTACAATAATATTGCTTTGGCAAGGCATGCCACTTTTAGAATGGGGATTTCTATAGCATAATAATTGTCAAGTTTAGCAATTCTAACACAAGCAAAGGCAAAAAATGATAGAAATAATTTATTGTTATTTCTTGTCTTATTTGTTTTCCTTTTATTTATTTGAAAAAAGAATTAAATAAAAAGGCTGCCCAAAAGAGCAGCCTCGTACTTATAACCGGTAATTTTTTTATAAAACCATTAATTTATCTGTTAATACTTCAGCACCTTTATCATCCATCACTTTTACAAGGTAAGTACCTCTAGACGGACGATTTAAAAGATTTACTTGTTGCGTTTGCTGGCCTTTTGTTAAGCCAAAACGAGTAGATTGCAATGCCCTACCAGCAAGGTCGGTAATGATAACAGTGTAGGTTCCTTGCAGTTTTCCTGCCAACATAATATTAAAATTACTTCCCATTATTGGGTTAGGGAAAACAGTACTTTCGCTAATTACATTGTTATTAATAGGTGTTAAATTAGCTATTGAAGCATTTTTTGCTTGATCTGCTTCTTTTTGGAACAACAAGTTGCCACTTGCAAGGTCAGATGCGTTGTAAACAACATCGGAGCCTTCTATTTTTGAAGCGGCCAAGTCTGTAATATTCATTTTATAGTATCCTACAAAAGCAGTTGCACTAGAAAGAACAACATTACCATCTGCATCTACAGCAGCACCATTTGCAGTAAACCCTGCTGGCAAACCAGTAATCGTTCCTTTAAATGTAGTAACACGTGTATTTACATCCAAAACAAATACATTTCTTGTAGCAGAAATAATGTACAATTTGCCGTAAGCATCTGCAATCATATCTCCACCCCAGCTGCTGCATTTATTATGTACAGATAGCCCTTTGTTTTCTTCTGCATCTATAAGGGAACCTAAATCTACTATAGCAGGCTTTTTCCCTGTAGAGAATTTATATAAATGATTTCCGTCATTTGTAACAGCATATCCATTTCCATCGGCGTTAATAGCCATTCTAGTAATGTTATTGGCTTCTTCTGCGTTGGAACTAGGCACATATCCAGGTATGGATATGCTATAGAAACTAGGAACATCGCCTTTTACACTCGCATCCATCCAACGCAATTGTCCGAGACGCATTGGAATAAAAAATAATTTTTCGTTTCTTCTATCATAAGAAGCGGCAGCAACAAAGGAAGAAGTTGGATATAAGCTGGCGGTGTACTGTGTGCCATCATTTACAGTAGTTTGGTTAAGCGTTTTCTTAGCTTCTACATCTGTAATTGTATAATTGGTTTTGTTACGATCAAAGATTGTTTTTGTAACCTGGCCATTGCTCAAATCTACTTGGCGAATGTTCATCCACATATAATCTTTGTTTCCATCACCTGTAATGGCGTACCCTTTATTTGCATCTTGCGCATTTGTTAGAAGAGTAGAAACCACTAAACCTGCTGTAAGTAAAATTTTAATATTCATACGTTATGTTTTATATAGTTTATAATTGAAGTACAATTTACAAAAAAAAAGATATGTAGCCAATATTTTTTTATGAATGGCAAAATAAAATTGTCAAATTTCCCTCTTATGGTACTTTATTAATCCCTCCATTGGATTTTTTATGACCTTACCCAGTTTAAGTTCAAAATCGTTGCACATTTGTTTAAGTACATCTTTAAAACCAAAGGCAACACTTCCTACAAAGTTTATTGGCATTGTCCAACTTTCTCGGTATTTATATACATGATTAAAGAAAAAATCGTTGATACAATCCTCAATTATATTTTCAATCATATAATGGCCTCTGTTTTCTATTAGAAATGGGACAAAACTTGCCAAATATCTGTTTGCCATTTCCTTTTTATATACATTGTCTAATATTTCGGCATTATCTTCTTTGTATTTTGCTTTAAATTTATCCATTAACTCTGCATCGAAGGTATTATACATAAAATGTTGCAATACTTTTTTACCTAAATGTGTTCCGCTTCCTTCATCGCCCAAAACATACCCCAAACCGGGGCTATTTTTTACAATTTTTTTGCCATTGTAATAACATGAATTAGATCCGGTGCCCAAAATACATGCAATGCCCTTTTCATCTCCACAAAGTCCTTTGGCTGCTCCCAACAAATCATGCTCTACGCTTATTTTAGCTTTTGGAAATAATTTTTTGAGCCCCCTTTTTACCAATGAAATGTTAACCGGATTACTACACCCAGTGCCATAATAATATATTTCATCTATTACCGCTTTAGCAATTTTTGGTAAAAGTTCTTTATTAAGAATGGTAGCTAAGCTGTCATCATTTAAAAAATATGGGCTTATGCCTTGTGTATAAAATGTCTTCTTTTTATTGCCTTCCAAAAGACACCATTGTGTTTTTGTAGAACCGCTATCAGCAATGAGTATAGACTTCATAATGGACTAATTGAGATAACAAGATAAAACATTCAAGTAAGAAAATAGGTTTAAAAAATTATCTTCGCAAATAATTATTAATTATAACCGCAAACATATCGAAAGAAAGAAAATATACTTAGTAAACTGAAACTATGCAGCTGCATTTTTATTCCGTATATTTTGTGTGATTCCCAGTTAATTTATAAACAGAAAAATGAACAATAAACGATTAAATATTTGGCTACCATTGCTTTTTAGTGTTGTAATGATAATGGGCATGTTTTTGGGCTATAAAATGAGGGATTCTATGCCTGGCAAAGGTTTTTTTCATGTGCAAAAGCCCAATACACTCCAAGAAGTAACAGATTTACTTAATAGCCGCTATGTAGATAAGATAGACACAAAAAGCCTAGCAGATACTGCCATACAAGCCATTTTAGCCAAACTAGACCCACACACAATTTTTATACCTGCAAAAGATTTACAAGAAATAAATGAAGATATTCAGGGCAGCTTTTTTGGTATTGGAATAGAATTTGACATAATAGAGGATAGCTTACATGTAATAAATGTGGTGCCAGATGGACCTTCCGACAGGGCAGGTTTAACAACGGGTGATATTGTTTTAAAAGCGGGGGATAGCGTTATTTCGGGTAAAAAAATTCCTATTGATAGGATAAGAGCTATTTTAAGAGGGCCAGAGCAAAGTAAAGTAAAACTTACCCTTTTGAGCAAGGGCAAACAACAATTAATAGAAGTAGCTAGGGGTAATATTTCGGTACCAAGCCTCGATGCTGCTTATATGTTGGATAGTACAACAGGGTATATCAAACTCAATAAATTTAGTACACAGACGTACAAAGAATTTATGAACAGTTTGATTAAGTTAAAAAAAATGAGAATGCAAAGCCTTGTGTTAGATCTTAGAGGAAATGGAGGAGGTGTATTGGAGGAAGCCACAGAAATAGCAGATGAATTTTTGGAAGGTGATAAACTAATAACCTATACTGAAGGATTACATTCTCCAAAAAAAGAATACCGTTGCCGCAGAGACGGACAATTTGAAAAAGGTAAATTAGTACTATTAGCAGACGAAGGAAGTGCAAGTGCAAGTGAGGTATTAATGGGCGCTTTACAAGACTGGGATAGAGCAACAATTGTAGGTAGACGTAGTTTTGGCAAAGGGCTTGTGCAAGAGCAATATGACCTTAGTGATAGAAGTGCATTGCGACTTACCATTGCTAGGTATTACACTCCCATTGGGAGAAGTATTCAACGACCCTACAAGAATGGCAGCAAATCATATTATCAAGAAATAACCAACCGCCTCTCCGACGGAGAAATGGTTTCGGCAGATTCAGTAAAAAATGATTCTTCAAAAATTTATAAATCTCAAGCAGGAAAAAAATTATTTGGAGGTGGTGGAATTAGCCCCGATTATTTTGTAAGTGCAGATACGTCTAAACTCAGTTTGATTTCTCTAAAAATTTATAGTAAAGGTACACTCAATGGCTTTGGCTATACCTATTATAAACAAAATAACCAAGATCTTGCAAAATATAAAACTGCTTCACAGTTTATTGCCAATTTTAATTTTAGCGAAAAAGATTGGAAATATTTTGAGGCATTTGCAACGAAAGATTCTATACAATTAAACAATATTAATCCAAAGGAAAAATTATTTATTATCAGTGTTTTAAAATCTTCTATTGCCCGTCAGCTATTTAGGAATGAAGGATATTATGAAGCAATAAACTTAGGCGATAATTATATAAAAAAAGCATTAGAGGTAATTAAATAAATAATAGAAAAAAATAGAAAAGCCCCTAGAAAGGGGCTTTTAATCTTTTTTGGGATAGAGATAAAAAAAAATAATTTATTTTACCATTTTTCACCAAAATTTTGAATTTTAAATAAATGAATCTTTACATTGGATATTGGATAGTAAATTTCTTCATTGTTATACTGTAAAGATGAAAATTTACTAATTAATAACTTGTAGTAGTTGATTTTAAAAAAATATAGAATAAATACTACTGGCATGGGTTTTCTTGTAGCTGTGCAGCAGTAAGTAATAGATATAACTCCCACTCCACGATATAAATTAATTACCTTTACCCCTTAAAAATCAATAACAATATGTGGTTAAATAATATTTTAGAAACAATAGGCAATACCCCGCTCATAAAACTTAATAAAATAACAAAAGATCTACCTTGTACAGTGCTTGCAAAAGTTGAATATTTTAACCCTGGTAATTCGATAAAAGATAGGATGGCACTAAAAATGCTTGAGGTAGCAGAACTAGAGGGCAAAATAAAACCAGGTGGTACTATCATTGAAGGTACTAGTGGCAATACTGGTATGGGCCTTGCGTTGGCAGCATGTGTAAAAGGGTACAAATGTATTTTTACAACAACTGATAAACAATCCAAAGAAAAAGCAGATATTTTGAAAGCGGTAGGGGCAGAAGTTATCGTGTGCCCTACCAATGTAGAACCAGAAGACCCTCGTTCTTATTATTCAGTATCTAAAAGACTTGCAACAGAGGTCCCCAATTCGTGGTATGTAAATCAATACGATAATCTTGCCAATAGAGAAGCCCATTATGAACAAACTGGTCCTGAAATATGGGAACAGACCGAAGGGAAAGTTACACACTTGATAGTAGCTACAGGCACGGGTGGAACGATTGTAGGTACTGGAAAGTACTTAAAAGAGAAAAACCCAAATATTAAAGTTTGGGCAATAGATAGCTATGGTTCTTTACTAAAAAAATATTTTGAAACAGGCGAGCTAGATCAAAAAGAAGTGTACCCTTATATAAGTGAGGGGTTTGGTGAAGATTTTGTGCCAGAGAATTATGATATGCAATACATAGACAAGTTTATTAAAGTTACCGATAAGGATGGTGCGATAATGGCAAGACGAATTGCAAAAGAAGAAGGTATTTTTGGTGGATATAGCTGTGGAAGTTGTTTGCAGGGCTTAATGCAATTAAAAAATGAATTAAAAAAGGACGATGTAGTTGTTTGTATTTTTCATGACCATGGCAGCCGCTATGTAGGCAAAATATACAACGACCAATGGATGATGGAGCGTGGCTTTTTAGATGTAAAAACTTTTAAAGATCTGGTAAGTGGGAGGGCTGCACAACGTCTAATAACGGTTACTCCCCAGCAAACAGTGATGGAAGCTATAGATTTAATGAAGAAGTACGATATAGAAAACATTCCCGTTTTTAATGAAAATGAAAATATTGGATCTATTTCAGCACATGGCTTATTCAATAAAATATTGAACAATGTAGATGTAAAAAACAATACAATAGAATCCGTGATGGAAAAGCCTTATCCTATCGTATCTTTTGATACGGCAGTAGAAAGATTGAGTACATTTATTACAAAAGAAAATGGAGCGGCACTAAGCAAAGATGAAAGTGGCAGTTTTCATATTATTACAAAGCATGATATCATACAAAGTTTGTCTAAATAAAAATCGTTTTATTACGAAGCTATAAAATTTACAATACCCATTATAAAAACAGCCACATTAATCATAATGTGGCTGTTTTATAGTAATTGATTGTCTTAGCAATACGTAATTATACGATTTTCTTAATGCGCTTTTTTACTTTCCTTATTGGAAATAGTACTATACTAACTGTAAATACTTCATTTTTATAAAAGAGAAGATTTCCTCTTGTTCACAACTTATTAACAAAGCATCTTTGTCTCAGAAATTTAGAAAAAGTGTTTTACAGAAAATAACACTAAGAAATAGATTTCTGTTTTGCTTTAACATCCTTTATCGATTGAAAAAGAAACTAATATCCTGCTTATGCCTTAAAAAGCGATGATAGCAAAAGCCAAGAATCTAATCCTTTGTAAAACCAAAATTCAAAACCAACAAACTGCTCACTCAGTTTAATTTGTGAAAAATTGTATACACTGAAACCGGAAAAATATTTGACTGACACAAAACCCCAGCATTTAAAATCTTTCCTGAAAAACCATTTCTAGTGTTTGTTGTTGGCTTGAAATCATTACTTCCACAGACTTTTGCTTAGCAAATATTTGTGGAAGTTTTTTCTTTATGGAGGCTTTCGTACTTTTAACTATGTTTCTTAAACACTACCCCCATTTTAATAACAGGCCAAAAAGAATAATTTCACTTGTACCCTCACAAACAGAGTTATTATGGCACCTAGGCTTGGAAGAAGAAACGATTGCAATTACAAAATTTTGTATTCATCCAAGTAGTTGGCATTCAACTAAAATTAAGATTGGGGGTACAAAGAATATTCATATTGATAAAATAACTTCATTAGCGCCAGATCTTATTCTATGCAATAAAGAGGAAAATGTGCAAGGTCAAATAGAGTTTCTTGCCGAAAAGTTTCCTACTTACATGACTGATGTAAATAGCTATGAGCAAGCCTTGGAAATGATACAAGCCATTGGTATAATAACCAATAAGAAAGCAGCGTCCAATCATCTTGTAGAAGAAATTTCAAGAAAATTGCAGAAAAATACGCATATAGTACAACACAATACAAAAACGGTTTATCTAATTTGGAAAGAACCTTTTATGACTGTTGGTGGAGATACCTTCATCTCTTCAATGATGGAAAAAGCAGGTTTCAACAATATATTTAAAGATTTTAAACGATATCCAACCGTAACATTATCAGATATTCAAGCTTATAGCCCAGCAATTATTTTTCTTTCGACCGAACCCTACCCTTTTAAAGAAAAGCATAAAACTGAAATTGAAAGTTTTTTTCCAAAATCGAAGGTATTTTTGGTAGATGGCGAAGTGTTTAGTTGGTATGGTAGTAGGATGTTGTATGCTTCAAAATATTTCGATGAATTACATCAGCTAATTAGCCCTTGCTAAATTATGCTGTTTAATTACGCATTCAGTTCCTTATTTTTGTAAAAAAAACTACTATGGGTAAATACAGTTCGGGCGTTTTATTTGGCGCTGAGTTAGAAGCTTTATACAATGATGCAAAAGACAACCAGTTTGCTTTACCAGCAGTAAATACTATTGGTACCAATACAATAAATGCCACGCTAGAAACAGCTGCAAAGTTAAACTCCCCTGTAATTATTCAATTTTCCAATGGTGGTGCACAATTTATTGCTGGTAAGGGAATGCCAAATGATAATTACCAGGGCAACATTGCTGGCGGTGTTTCCGGCGCTTTACACATACACAATGTAGCTAAACATTATGGCGTGCCTGTTGTTTTACATACCGATCATGCTTCTAAAAAATGGTTGCCATGGGTAAGTGGTTTAATAGATGCTGGAGAGCAGTTTTACAAAGAAAAAGGGCAACCCCTTTTTAGTTCTCATATGCTGGATTTATCGGAAGAGCCCATTGAAGAAAATATAGCCACTTCAGTTGAATTTTTCAAACGCATGCAACCTATGGGAATGGGTATAGAAATAGAATTAGGTGTAACAGGTGGTGAGGAAGACGGTGTAGACAACAGTGATGTAGACAACGAGAAATTATATACACAACCGGCCCATGTTGCTTATTCTTATACAGAACTAAGCAAAGTAGGTAAATTATTTACGGTAGCTGCAGCATTTGGAAATGTACATGGTGTTTATAAATCGGGCAATGTACAGCTAACACCGATTATCTTAAAAAACAGCCAAGATTATATTGAGCGTGAATTAAAGACTGGACCAAAGCCTGTTTATTTTGTATTTCATGGAGGTAGTGGTTCTCCCCAAAATCAAATAAGAGAAGCAATAAGTTATGGTGCTATAAAAATGAATATTGATACCGATTTGCAATGGGCTTTCTGGGAAGGAATATTGAATAATTACAAAAAAAATGAAGCTTATCTACAAGGGCAATTGGGTAATCCTGATGGAGCTGATTCTCCAAATAAGAAACAGTACGACCCAAGGGTATGGTTACGCAAAGGCGAAGAAAATTTTAGTAAGAGACTGGAGGTTGCGTTTGAAGATTTGAACTGTATTAATAGAAATGCCTAATAATAATTGATGCCAATTATAAAATTTTCATTAGTAATAAAATAGTTTTAAAATGAAAAAAGAAGAAGATATTGAGGCCCTCCTTACAGGTGAAAATGAACTTGCAGGTTTGCAGAAATCTAGTTGGTTTAAGAGAATAAAAAAAGGAATTCTAACTTCCACCAAAGATAAAAAAGATGCACCAGAGGGTTTGTGGGAAAAATGTCCGGAATGCAAATACACCTGCACAATGTCTGAACTAGAGGAGCATTTTTATGTGTGCCCTAAATGCGATTATCACCACAGAATTGGGAGTGAAGCTTATTTTGAAATACTATTTGACGAAGGAGCGTATTTGGAACTTTTCGCAAACATAAAATCCAAAGACATGCTGGGTTTTGTAGATTTAAAGTCGTACGGAAAAAGACTTGAAGACACTTATAAAAAAACCGATTTACACGATTCTATCACTGTAGCTCATGGCAAAATAAAAGACCATGATTTTGTAGTTGCTTGCATGGATTTTGAATTTATAGGAGGCAGCCTCGGAAGTGTAATGGGAGAGAAAATATGCAGGGCTTGCGATTATTGTATAGAACATCGTATTCCCTTTATGATTATAAACAAAAGCGGTGGAGCTAGAATGATGGAAAGTGCATTTTCACTAATGCAATTAGCTAAAACGTCGGGTAAATTGTACCTATTGGCTGAAGCAAAAATTCCCTATATTTCACTTTGCACCGACCCTACCTTTGGTGGTACAACTGCATCTTTTGCCATGCTTGGTGATGTAATTTGTGGCGAGCCAGGTGCGCTTATTGGATTTGCAGGACCACGTGTAATAAAAGAAACCATTAAAAAAGACTTACCAGAAGGTTTTCAGAGAAGCGAATTTTTATTGGAGCATGGATTCTTGGATTTCATCATACATAGAAAAAATTTAAAAGACAAAATTGCTGAATTGCTTGTAATGTTTAAAAATTAAATACTTAAAAGTTCCTTGAAAAAGGAACTTTTTTTATGCATTCATTTGCTCAAACCTGCTATAAAATTTATTGTTATTGCTACAACAAAAGTATTTAACATAAAAGAAATTAGGCTATGTAGCAAAACAAGTCTTCTAATCTTTTTATCCGTTATTTGAACATCAGATACCTGAAAAGTCATTCCTATGATAAAAGAAAAATATGCAAAATCTAAATAATTGGGTGCTGTATCGTTGGGAAATACCAGTCCCTCTCTATTTTGTTTAATTCCCATTTTATCATTCTCGTAGTACAAATGTGCGTAATGAAAAGTAAGTATTGTATGTACCAGCATCCAAGAGAGTACCACAGATAAAAATCCAATAGCAACCCTTTCGTACATTTGCCACACATTTTTGCCAGTAGAAATGATAAGCAATAACACCGTAAACATGGCTGCCAATGAAGTAATTGTTGTAAGTAAAACTATTACAGAACGACTAGCATCTTCCTTCAAAGCAATTTTTTTAATATGCGCTACATCTCTTGAAAACAATACGACCCATTCAGTTAATAAAAAAGAAAAAGCAAAAGTGCACCAAATACAAATAATTTTATAGAGAGAAGTTCCATCAATATCTCTAATGAAAAACCAAACGATAACTGCCAATACAATACTAATAGTTATGCGCTGCAAAGGATGCATATTGAGCAGTAAACTAAATTTATGGTGTTTAGAATTTGTCAAAAAATATAATTTTCTCTCAAATGTACTGAAACAGCCTGTTTAAAAATGAACTTAACACATTGTTTTTTATCTTTGAAGAAATAATAAAGTGGAACTTAACAATAAAAAGGCTTATTACGAATATTTTTTTGAAGCCACCTATACAGCTGGGCTCGTACTGCAAGGCACAGAAATAAAATCTTTACGAAATGGTAAAGCAAGCTTTAATGACAGCTATTGTATTTTTGATAGAGGCGAATTGTATGTAAAAAGCCTACACATATCTGAGTATGCATTTGGTACGTATGCAAACCACGAGCCATTGCAAGAACGCAAACTGCTTCTCAATAAAAAAGAATTAAAGAAGCTACAGGAAAAAACAAAAGAAAAAGGCTACAGCATCATCCCCCTTAAGATATTCATTAATGAAAAAGGCCTTGCCAAAATGGATATTGGCCTTGGTAAAGGAAAAAAGAATTTTGATAAAAGGGAAACGATAAAAAGTAGAGAAAACGATAGAGAAGTAAAAAGGAAATATGGACTATAAATTAAAATATAAGTATACTTACTTTTCTAAATTAACGAACCTAAAAAATAAAGGAAGTGCTTATGAAGCTAGAAACAGATAGGCTTTATATTATCCCACTTAGCAAAACACAACTCCAACTTTATATACTCAATGACAATTCGCTTGAAATTGAGTTGCAATTGAATATTATACCAAGAGTAATAAATGAGCGGGTAGCCTTTGTAATAAATACAAAAATATTACCTGCACTCAGCGACAGTTCAAAAGACTTTATGTATTATACGTTTTGGAATATTATAGATAAGAAATTAAATGTAATGGTTGGAGACCTTTGCTTTAAAGGCGAACCAAATGAAAAAGGAGAGATAGAATTGGGATATGGTACTTATAATAATTTTGAAAATAGAGGCTACATGACAGAAGCAGTAAATGAAATTATTAATTGGGCATTTAAACAACCGCACGTAAAATCAATTCTTGCTCAAACATACATAACTAACATTGCTTCCCTTAGCATTCTCAAAAAAAATAATTTTATAAAATATGATCAGTCATTGGAATATATCTTCTTAAAAATTGAAAAAAAATTGTAACCAATAAATCGACTATTTAAAAAAGAATTATAGTTACCATTATTCATATAAAATTGAAATTGTAGATGATTTTTTTAATATTAAACAGCGTTCTGTAGCTTTTCTATTGGCTGATTGGATTATCAAACAATACCCGTTATTGGGTATTGTTTGATTTATATTTAAAACTAATTTCACTAAAAAAATATTATGAAAAGGAAATTTCTATTGGCAATCTATTTAATAATCTCTATCGCAACTTCTGCTCAAAGCCTTGAGAAAGACATATTTGCTTTTACTATAACCGATTATTTAGTTAATAACAATGATAGCATATCTATCGTACAAGTTGAACTCTCCAATCCATTGATAAAAATCACTGATAACCAATTGGGATTATTAAAACATAATTTTTCTAATAATAGAGAGGATACGGCAAGCATTGGTTATGGTAGATGCAACTTGATAAAAGGATCCTATTACTATTTTGGTATTCGTTTATACAAAAATTCCGTAAAACCAATGAAAAATGATATTGTTTATGTAAAAATAAATTACCCCACAAAATACAAAGGCCAATTTTATAATCTCATCAGAAATGCCGTATATTTTGAACATGTAACTGGAGGAAATTTTTTTGACTTTGGTTCGGCTTTGGAAATGGATGAAAGAAAAGAAAGGAATTTAATTGATTCATTGGTTGCAGATATAAGATATACGGGAGAGGAGATGCAAGAAAAATCAGACAGTCAGGATGCAATGATAGAAGCAGGGTTATTTGAAGGAAAAAAATTATTTGCCTGTATGCAAACAATTTCAGCAGAAAATGTAAAAGATTTTATAGATTATGTTATAGCAAGGCCTTCAAAATATGCTGGCAATACATGGAAAATAGCAGAAGTATTTGCTACATGGGTAATGGCAGGTACACCAAGGGTAGTAAAGTGATAAAAAATTACCCTACTCACTACAGGGGAGTTGATAAAGATTCTTCAACTCGCCACAGGCGAGTTGATAAAGATTCTTCAACTCGCCACAGGCAAGTTGCTACAGGCGAGTAGCTACAGGTTGTTCAACTCGCCACAGGCGAGTTGCTACAGGTTGTTCAACTCGCCACAGGAGAGTTGCTACAGGTTGTTCAACTCGCCACAGGAGAGTTGCTACAGGTTGTTCAACTCGCCACAGGCGAGTTGCTACTAGTTGCTACTAGCATTCACTTAAGCTTATTGGTATATTTACTGCAAGCCCACCATCAGACGTTTCTTTGTATTTACTATTCATATCCAATGCGGTATCCCACATGGTTTTTATTACGGCATCTAGGCTCACTTTTGCAAAATCGGGCGTGCTTTGCAATGCTAATTGGCAAGCAGTGATGGCTTTAATAGCACCCATGGTGTTTCTTTCTATACAGGGAATTTGTACAAGTCCACCAATGGGGTCGCAGGTCATACCAAGGTGGTGCTCCATTGCAATTTCTGCAGCCATTAAAACTTGCCGTTGTGTACCGCCAAGTGCTTCTGTAAGCGCTGCTGCTGCCATTGCACTGCTTACACCTATCTCTGCCTGACAACCACCCATGGCTGCAGATATGGTTGATCCTTTTTTAAATATACTGCCAATCTCGGATGCAGTAAGTAAAAAATTGATTATTTTATCATCGTTGTTTCCATCACAAAAAGCTATGAAATATTGTAGTACTGCAGGTATTACACCAGCTGCTCCATTTGTAGGTGCTGTTACTACTCTTCCAAAGGAGGCATTCTCTTCGTTTACTGATAATGCAAAGCAACTTACCCAATCCAAGATATAATTGAACTTATTGCCACCAGCAGATATTTGTGTTATCCATTCATCATAATCATTGTAAACTTTATCCGTCAATAATTTTCTATTTACGTCGTAAGCCCTCCGTTTTACATGAAGCCCACCAGGCAAATTACCCTGGGTATGGCAGCCTCTAAACATACATTCTTTCATTACTTTCCAAATATTAAGTATGCCATTTTTGGTTTCTGCTTCGCTTCTCCAACAGAGTTCGTTTTCCATTACTATCTCATGTATAGTTAAACCCGTCTTACGACACCAATGCAATAAATCTTCGGCAGTATTAATTGGAAAAGGGAGTGCAATTAGTTTTACCTTATTATCTGGTTGCTCATTACTGGTTTCTTGTTGTACAAATCCTCCACCAATAGAATAATAAGTTTCTGCCAAAGTTTCTCCATTATTTAATGCAACAAGAAATGTAAGGGCATTGGGATGAAATGGTAAGGTTTCGGTAAAGAGAAATTCGATATCATCGTTTGGTATAAAATCTATTTCATGCTTTCCAGCAAGTAATAGCTTTCGCATTGTATTAATATCAGCTATTTTAGATGCGATGTTATTTACATCAAATGTTACAGGATCATCACCACTTAAGCCTAATTGTATTGCAATATCGGTACCATGTCCCACACCGGTTTTAGCAAGCGAGCCATATAGTAAGACCTCTATGGAAACAACATTATTTAATATATTTTTATCTTGAAGAGATTGTGTAAAAATTTGAGCTGCCCGCCAAGTACCTAATGTATGACTACTACTAGGGCCTATACCTATTTTAAACATATCAAAAACTGAAATTGCTTCGTGGTTCACGTTTAGTATTTTATAAAAAAAGCCTTGAAATATTTCAAGGCTAAAATTAGTTTAAAGAATTGAGATTACTGAACTCCTAATAATGATACAGTAAACTTTAAATATGAATTGGCTGGTATTCCTACAAATCCAGGCCTTGCCGGCGAAACCCTATCTCCGTATGCCAATGATGGTGGAATATACAATGTAACATTTCCTCCAGCTTTTATCAAAGGGAAAATAACTTTCCATCCTAAAATAAGATTTGATAACCCAAATGTACTCGTTTGCCCGGCTGGCGTTTCATCAAACAAACCACCAATTGTAGTACCTGTAATTAAATTTCCTGAATAGGTAAGGGTTATGTTTGAACAAAGATTTGGAGATATTCCAGTGCCTTGACTAGAGATAACGTAATACACACCGTTCTTTTCTGAGGCTGTAATGCTGTTTACTGCAAGAAAATTTTGTAAATATGCTATTTCTGTGGAAGTTGCTACTAGCGTAGGAGCTAATTCATTACATTCGGTATCCGTAACTTTTTTACAAGAAGCAAAAATAAGTGCTGAAAGAGCACATAATAAGAACCATTTTTTCATTTTAAGCTGTTTTTTAATTAAGAGTTTTTTTATTATAAATTCGCTGCATCAGCCCTTTTTTGTTTGTTTTTCAATTCCTGATAAAGTTGGTCATTCATTTCCCATTTAAAATGCATTCTTGCAAATGCGTAAAAGAAAATAACCAGTAACACGGCAATTACTACTACTAAAAAAGTTTGAGGCGATGTTTTGGATACCTTTATGTACCACTCGGGCAAAAACAAGTAAACACAAAGAATAAGTAGCAATATAGGTAGCCCAAAAATACTAGCCATAGGTATACCTCTCAACAGTTTACTACTAAATTTACTATGTTCTTCTCTATTTTGTTCCCAGAAATGAACAAATTTTTCTTCTTCAACGGTTAACATGCTACAAAAATAATTCAAATCTTTGGTTTGCTTGGCTATATTCTTTTTTA
Organism: Ferruginibacter sp.; assembly: GCA_031430735.1. Taxonomy (GTDB): domain Bacteria; phylum Bacteroidota; class Bacteroidia; order Chitinophagales; family Chitinophagaceae; genus Ferruginibacter. Next base: position 30,750 of record JANPCB010000021.1, read on the forward strand.
CTTGTAGGTTTGTTACTCACAATCTATAAAAGGTTTAAATTATCCTAGATGAAAATGGAACAACTGATCGTTCAGTATTTGTACAGCAGTAAGAAAGTAACTTTACAGGACATAGGCGTATTTACTATTTCTACAGACATTAATATACCTGTAGATAGTGAAAAAGATACGGTATTACCAGAAAATGCAATTGAGTTTATATATGATCCCAAAGCGAGAGTAGATGAGGGATTAATCCAATATATTGTAGAAAATACCAGAAAGATTAGACCCTTGGCTACATCCGATTTAGAATCATTTATTATTTTGAATAAACAATTCTTAAATATAGGCAAACCATTGATTATAGAAGGTCTTGGTACATTACAAAAAACGCAGATAGGTACTTACGCTTTTACACAGGCTATTACTTCCCATGTAATGTTGAAAGAGCCACCTAAAGTTGTTACTGAAAAAATAATTGAAAAAATTTCTTTTGCAACTCCACAAAAAGAAAAGAATGTAAATACCAGCAAATTTGCCCTATTTGGTATTTTGGGTTTAGTTCTTTTATCAGCCCTTGGATTTGCAGCGTATTATTTTATAACAAAAAAAGAGACCAATGAAAAAAATGAAAGCAATATTGCAATAGAAAAAAATGATACCAGTAGCAATAATTCTCCTAATAAAATTAAACCAAGCGATACGGCTATTATAACAAAACCAATAGCAATAGCAATAGTAGATACGAATAGTTTTTATGTTGTAATAAAAGAATACCAAGAACTTGCCATTGCACAAAAAAGATTAGAAATATTGAGAGGGTATGGCAATAATCTTATTCTATCTACAAAAGATTCTATTACCTATAAAATGAGAATGCCTTTTAAATTACCGCTTTCTGATACCCTCAGAATAAAAGATTCGTTATCGAAATTTTTCAAAGCAAAAACTTTGGTAGAATTGCCATAAAGTAAATTATAAATATAATGAGTAGTATTGCGTTTGAAACAATAGATTGGAAAAACATTGAGAAAGTTGAATACAGAGGAACAACAGGATTTGCCTACTGGCAAACCAGATTGCATGAAGGATTAAGGGTTCGCTTGGTAGAATATTCACCAGATTATGTTGCTGATCATTGGTGTGAAAAAGGTCATATTGTGCACTGCCTAGAAGGTGAATTTATAAGCGAACTTAAGAATGGTGAAAGTTTTAATTTAACAAAAGGAATGACTTATATCGTATCAGATGATGTAAGTTCTCATCGTTCATTAAGCAAAACAGGCGTAAAACTATTAATCATTGATGGTGATTTTTTAAAGAATACTATTTAAATTTTAATAGTACCTTTTTCAAAAATAATCAATTGTAAATTTTAATTTATCATGGAATTTATAGACTATTACAAAATTCTAGAATTACCAAATACAGCTTCTGCTGATGACATAAAAAAAGCCTATAGAAAATTAGCCAAACAATATCATCCAGATGCCAATCCCAATGATGCTACTGCTAAAAAGAAATTTCAACAAATAAATGAAGCAAACGAAGTATTAAGTGATCCCGAAAAAAGGAAAAAGTTTGACAAATACGGAAAAGATTGGCAACACGGAGATGCATACGAAAAACAGGCAAGGCAGCAGCAACAATATTCTCAACAGTATGGTGGGTTTGACAACGAAGGGGGTTTTTCAGATTTTTTTTCTTCCATGTTTGGTGGTGGAGGTAGGCGCACTAGCAGTAGGCATAAAGGGCAAGATTTAAATGCAAACTTGCAATTGAACCTTACCGATGTATTTAAAACGCAACAACAAACCATTACAATCAATGGCAAAAATATACGCATAACAATTCCAGCGGGTATAGAAAATGGGCAAGTTATAAAATTAAAAGGCCACGGGCAAGCAGGTTTAAACGGCGGGATAGCAGGCGATTTGTTCTTAACTTTTAAATTAAACAACGATACCTTTTTTAAGAGAGTAGGCAACGATTTACAGCTTGCACAAGACATAGATCTTTATACAGCTATACTTGGAGGAGAAATTACACTCAATACCCTGCATGGGAAAGTGAAACTAAAAGTAAAACCTGAGACTCAAAATAATACCAAGATTAGACTAAAAGGAAAAGGTTTTCCTGTATACAAGCAAGAGGATGTATTTGGAGACCTTTTTGTAACCTATAATGTAAAGCTCCCAACAAACCTCACCGAAAAAGAAATTGAACTGTTTACACAGTTGCAAAAAATAAATAAGCCATAAAAAACGAATGTTTGAAAATACTTGTATCTAATTCACTTTGGTATAAATCCATTGCAAAATATTAGATAACAGTTAAAACCAAACATGAAAAAAATACTTTCGCTTTCCCTATTATTACTATTAAGTGCAGCCAGTTTTGCACAACCAGAAACTAAAAACCCTGAAGGATTAAAAGTGGGTGATAAAGCACCCGCAATTAATGGGATAGACCAAAATGGAAATAAAATAAGTTTAAAAACTATACTAAAAAAAGGCGAAGCAGTAATCATGTTTTACCGAGGCCAATGGTGTCCTTATTGCAACAAACAGCTTTCTCACCTAAACGATTCCCTATCTTTTATTGTTGATAAAGGTGCTACTATTATTACCATTACACCAGAAACTGCAGAAAATGTTAAGAAAACAGTAGAAAAAACAAAAGCTTCTTTTTCTATTGTAACTGACAAAGGAATGGAAATAATGAAAAGCTATAAAGTAAATTTTGCGGTAGATGAAATAACAATTACAAAATACAAAAAGTACGGAATAGATTTTGAAAAAGCCAACGGCGAAAATGCTGCTAATTTACCTGTGCCAGCAACTTATATTGTTGGAAAAAATGGAAAAATTAAATATGTATTTTTTAATCCGGATTATAGCAAAAGAGCCTCTGTAAAAGATATTATTAGTAATCTTTAAAAATAATTTTATGCTAAAGAAATTATGTTCTGCCATTTTATTTGGCGTTATTCTATCATCTTGTACCAAAAAAGCAAGTGAAGCAGATATCGTTTTACCGCCAGTAGTAACTATTCCTGAGCGTTTAGAAATAACTCCAACAACGAGCAGTATATTAATTGGACAGACAAGTCAGTTTACACTAACCTTTTATAATAGCTTAGGTGTAATAGCTGCCTTGCCAGCAGGTATTGTATGGAGCTCTAGCAACACGGGTTCCGCATCTGTAAGTCAAACAGGATTGGTAACAGCCATAGGTTTAGGGCAAACAAATATTAAAGCCACTTATAACAATATTTCTGCTACAGCAATATTATCAGTTGTTGTAAATAATAATACATTAGCAAACATAACCATTACACCAGCCGCTACACAAGAAATTTTATTAAATGGAACGGTAAACTTTTCTGCAATGGGTACAAACCTCGCAGGCAGCGTTATAAGTGGTTTAACCTTTAATTGGACCAGCGACGCTAGTTCAATCGTTCCACTTAACAGTGCAGGAGTGGGTACTGGTTTGGCTTACGGATCGGCAAATATTATTGCAAGCACAAATGGCATACAAAGTGCTCCTACAATGGTACAAGTAATAAGGCGAGGTAATTTTGTAGGGCAAAACAGTGCTGGTATGGCCAAGTTGAAGATTGAAAATGGCACTTTAAAATTACAAACAAGTAGCACATTTTCGGTAGCAATTGCTCCAGACTTAAGAATGTACTTAACCAATACACCTACTACCAATGTTGGGGCTGTTCAAATAGCACCTTTAAGTACCACAGGTCAAACCAGTGGGGTACGAAGCTGGAATGTACCCGGCAATGTAGCCATAACCCAATATCGTTATGCACTTGTATGGTGTGCAGCTTTTGGTGGGGTATACGGTTTAGCAGATTTTGGCTTATAAAATATTAATTTAACACCCCCCTATGTAAGAATCGGTTTAATTGTTCAGATTGGTTATGAAAAGGCTAAGAACGCATAAACTTCTTAGCCTTTTATTTTTTAACCAGTATAATGAAAACTTCTTTTCCACTTCTTGGCGAAATAGAATTATAGCATTCTGTTAATACTTTTACTTCAAATTTTTCTGAAAACAATTCCTCGTACTCCTCTTTACTGCCGCTAAATGGCGGTCCGGCTTCAAATGTTGTATTAAAATATACCCCAACGAGCTTCCCTCCTACTTTTAAAAGTTTCCACATTTTTTCTGCATATTGCTGTCGCAAAATTGGGTCTATTGCACAAAAAAATGTTTGCTCTATAATTAAATCAAATTGCTGGTTCAATTCAAAAAAATCACCACATATGATATCCAACTCATTGCCGGCATAGGAAGCAAATTTTTCTTTTAGTACATTTACTGGGATTGATGAAATATCAATCAATGTAATATTGGTAAACCCGTTTTGTAACAAGTATGCTGCTTCGTAGGCATTGCCACAACCAGGTATCAATATAGATATATTCTTATCGCTTAGTTGATCAAAATATGCTTTTAATGGAGGTGAAACCTTTCCCATATCCCAGCCAGTTTCTTTCTTCAAATAACGATTGCTCCAATATTCATTGTCTAAGTTTTCAGTTTGTTTTTTCACTGTGTTTTACATTTATTGAAATGTTATCCTTGCTCCATTCTATTTTCTTTACCAATGGATTTTGTCTCACTTTACAATCGCTTTTTATGCAAATAGCACAACTAAAATCTAAACATGCATCGGAGTGTACAAATATTTCTAGGGAGTCGCCATAGTTTTTTCTTAGTAAGCCTGTAAGTTCATCTATTTCGTTGTGGGCTTCGTACACGTTGAAATACCAAGGCACTGTTAAGTGAGCATCTAAATGCAGCAAAGCGCCATATTTTATGATGCGTAGGTTGTGTAGATCTACCCAATTGATACGCCTGTTTTCATTTAAAGTAGCAATCATTTCTTTTAAAAGTTTTTCATCTGCTTCGTCCATAATACCTGCTATTGAACTGCGAATGATTTTATAACCAGTGTAAGAAATAATACAGGCGAATAAAATAGCGACTGCACTATCTATCCAATAAATATTAGTAAAATAAAGTAATATCAAACCGCCAATAATACCAGCAGTTGTGTAAGTATCGCTTTTTAAGTGTTGCCCACTAGCAATTAAAGGCAATGAGTTATTTTTTTTTCCTGTACGCTCACATACATAGCCTGCAAAATAATTTACAACGGCCGTTATTACAATTAAAGCAATACCCCAATCCAATTTATGTACTACCCTTGGAGATGTAAGGTTTTTGGCAGCACCATAAATGATTAAAATACCGGCAACAAAAATGAGTGTGCCTTCTACAGCAGCAGATATAAATTCTACTTTCCCATGCCCATAAGGATGGTCATTATCTTTGGGGCGTGCAGATACAATCAGACTATAAATACCCAATAAACCTGCTACAATGTTTACGATACTCTCCAATGCATCTGTAAGAATTGCGACTGAATGGGTAAGGATATAAGCCAGCATTTTTATGATAAATAACACGATGGAGAGTGCTGCTATCTTTTTTTGAATGGAGAGATTTTGGGATGCTGTTTGCATAAGAAGCAAAGCTAGTTTGTTTTTCTATACACACAGCTTTAAAAAATAGTAGCAGGCTATTCCGTAAGCTTAGCCCTTTAAGCATTTCGTTGACCTTCGATAATTTGAAGGGAAGAATGATTTTTTCTTTATATTGTTTTAATGAAGGATTTATTCCAACAAGTGGAACTTTGCTTTTATATAATTATTGTTCCGTTTTTATTGTAATGAAAAATTTTTATTGGATAAAAGTCATAATCCAAACCCAGCCCCCACCCTAGCCGCTACGATAACACCTGAAAAAAGATATCCTGCCCACGGGCTCCCGACATACATGTACGGGACAGGTGGCGGATAGAAGTGGTCCCGCAATTAAAATGCGGGATTACCGCCTTTGGGCAAAAAAAGATTGTAACGTATAGCCCCAATACTGACACAAGAATATTAGACATGAGACACAAGAATATTAGACAGAAGACACAAGATTGGTAGAAATAAGACAGAAGATTAAAATCCAATTATACATTTTCGATAGTGCCAAAACCCCTAATTTTGCAGCATTAAAATAGCTATATGAATTTTCAACTTACCGAAGAACAATTGATGATACAACAAGCGGCAAGAGATTTTGCCGTAAACGAGTGTTTACCTGGCGTTATAGAGAGAGACGAGCACCAAAAATTCCCTAAAGAACAAATAGAAAAACTGGCAGACCTAGGTTTTATGGGCATGATGGTAAAACCGGAATATGGCGGTGCCGGGCTAGATACGATGAGCTATGTATTGGCAATGGAAGAAATAAGCAAAGTAGATGCTAGCACGAGCGTATGTGTGAGTGTGAACAATAGTTTGGTTTGCTATGGCTTGCAAGAATATGGCAACGAAGAACAAAAACAACAATACCTTAAACCACTTGCACAAGGTAAAAAAGAGGGTGAATTGTACATAGGCGCTTTTTGCTTAAGTGAGCCAGAAGCAGGCAGTGACGCAACTTCTCAACAAACAACTGCCGAAGAAAAAGACGACCATTATTTATTGAATGGTACAAAAAACTGGATTACCAATGGCAACAGTGCCAGCGTATATTTGGTAATTGCACAAAGCGATGTGAGCAAAGGCAGCCGTGGTATAAATGCATTTATAGTAGAAAAAAAATGGGCCGGTGTTATTGTTGGTGCAAAAGAAAACAAACTCGGCATAAGAGGAAGTGATACACATACCATCATGTTTAACGATGTAAAAGTGCCTAAAGAAAATAGGATTGGCGTGGAAGGTTTTGGTTTTTAATTTGCCTTGAAAACCCTTGCTGGTGGGCGTATAGGTATAGCTGCACAAGCATTGGGTATTGCAAGTGGTGCATATGAACTTGCCCTTAAATACAGCAAAGTTCGTAAAGCATTTGGCACAGAAATTATGAACCATCAAATCATACAATTTAAACTAGCCGATATGGCTACAAAAATTGAATGTGCTCGATTGCTTTGCTTAAAAGCAGCTTGGGAAAAAGATGAGCATATTGATTATACCCTTAGCAGCTCTATGGCAAAAGTGTTTAGCAGTGAAACCGCTATGTGGACGGCTACGGAAGCTGTGCAAATACACGGTGGGTATGGCTTTGTAAAAGAATACCATGTGGAGCGTATGATGAGAGATGCAAAAATAACCCAGATATATGAGGGTACGAGCGAAGTGCAAAGGATTGTGATAGGAAGAGCGATTTTGAAGTAAGAACAGCCTCCCTAAACCTGCCTGCGGTAGGCAGGTCCCTCCAGAGGAAGGACTTTTAGTCTTCAATAATTTCAAAATAATTTTGATTTTTGAAGAGTGGCTCCCCTCCTTTGTAGAGTTGGGGTGAGGTTTTTTAGTGGGCTGAAAAGCCTTGATTAAACTTCAATGGCTAGTTTATCCTGAGTTTATCGAAGGGCTCCATTCAACAGTAAATCTTTTGGCATCTTTTATTATGCAATAGATAAAGTATTATAAAATAAAATGTGTGAGCGGTAAATCGTTTGCACATTTTCGTTTTTTTATTAAGTATTAATCTAATTTTTTATTCATTTTAATGGTAAACGAAAAAATATATAAAGAAATAAATACTGCCTTGCAAGAGAAAAATGTAACGCTTGTAGCCGTTTCTAAACTAAAGCCTGTAAGTGATATTCATACTCTTTACAACTTGGGGCATCGTTATTTTGGTGAAAACTATGTTCAAGAATTGGTGGAGAAACAGGGACAATTGCCTGCCGATATTCATTGGCATTTTATTGGGCATTTACAAAGTAACAAAGTGAAATACATTGCTCCATTTGTACATCTGATACAAAGTGTGGACAGTGAAAAGCTATTGAAAGAAATAGACAAGCAAGCGGCTAAAAACAGTCGTATCATTAATGTTTTGCTGCAAGTTCATATTGCCGAAGAGGAAACAAAATTTGGTTTTGACGAAACAGAACTGAGGAATTTGGATATGGGTCTTTTTAAAAATGTACACATTATTGGCTTAATGGGTATGGCAACTTTTACTGACAATAAAGAAAAAGTAAAGCGGGAATTTGAACACTTGCATAATATATATTCAACACTTGCTACCGAAAAAAATATTCCTTTAACCACTTTGAGTATGGGTATGAGTGATGATTATGCTTTGGCAATAAGTTGTGGTAGCAATATGGTGAGAATAGGTAGTTTGTTGTTTGGGAGGCGGTGATTTTTATTAGAAAACAGATGTCACGGATTGGATGAATTTAAAAGGATAAGAAATGGAAAATGGATAATGGGGATTTGATGAATTTATTTGATCTTTTTTTTCGATAATAATGAAATGGATTTGTTAAATAAAAAAGATTAATGCTAATGGTATTTTATCAGCATTAATCTTTTATAAAAATTACAAATTTATTTAGCAGGAACAGTTGCTTTTTTGAAATCTACTAACTCTACATCAAATTGCATTATGGTATTTGCAGGAATTTTCCCAGAACCACCTGCGCCATAACCAATAGCACTCGGTATAATAAATTTTGCCTTAGTTCCAGCTTTTAATAAGGCAATACCTTCATCCCAGCCTCTTATAACCCTACCTTGACCTAAAGGAAATTTTAAAGGGGCTATATGGCCGAAAGCGCTGTCTACATTACTATCAAATGATTTTCCATCTAAAAACATGCCTGTATAATTCATATTTACTTCATCACCTGTGGCGGGAGAATTACCATTGCCCTCATTGGTAATTACATAATATAAACCAGAAGCTGTTTTTGTACCATTTAGGTTATTGGCTTTCAAAAATGCTTGTATTTCGGTGTCTTCTTTTTCTGCTAATTGCTTTGCAACTGCAGCAAGATCTACAACATCCAGAATTTCTACATCTATTTTAAGAATAGTATTTGGAGGTATGGTATCATTTGGCCTTAAAGCATATTTATTTGTACCATATGCATATTTACTAGGAATAAATATTTGCCCTTTCGATCCTTTTTTAAATTTCTGTATTCCTTCTTCCCAGCCGGTAATCAAACGACCTTGTCCAGTATTTACCTTGAAAGGGGTAAGCTGATTAAATACGGAATCTATGTTACTGTCGTATTTTTTACCGTTAAGGTTTTGCTTTTCATAATTCATCGTAACCTCGTAGCCAGGTTTAATATTATCCCCATTGCCCTCTTTATCTATAACTACAAATACACCCGACGGTAGTTTTGTTGCATTCTTAATATTGTTTTTAGCAAAATATGCATTTATTTCTACCTCTTGCTTTTTGTCAATTACAGCTTGCATTTTTTGTTGTAAAAGTTGTTCCTTTTGTTGTTTTTTAAATGCGGCCATATTTTTTTCATATTCAGCCATTGATTTTTTATAATCGTCTTGAATCTTTTTAATTTGTGCTGCCGTTTTTATTGAGTGCACGCCGATATAATATATTACTGGCTCGCCTTGTATCATCCCCTTCCGTTGATTTTGTGGTACCCTATAAAACGAATCCTGTGCTATCTTTACCACAACACTATCTCCTTCGTGTAAATATTTCAACACTTCATTTACATCTCCATTGTAGGTAGGTTTTTGTATGGGGAAATTTACAGGTGCATCTAGCCCTTTGTTAAATTTCTTTGTATCAAAAAGTACTTGACCACTGCAAGTATTGCGTAGTATCAAACCTATAAAATCTCCCATTTTAGCAGTTTGCGTTCCGGTACCTTTTTTTACATAACGATATTCAATGCCACTTGGCAATTTAATATTTTGGGTCATTGCGTTGGTAAATGAAGAAATAAAAAGGAATGAGAGTAGAAACTTTTGCAACATTATTATATATTTTAAGTGTAAGATTTTTTCAAAGTTAACGGCATTGTTTTAAATGTAAAAAGCATTTTTTGCCATTTTGGTATTGGAAATAGCGTTTAATATGTTAAAATCTTGTGTACCTCTATGCATATTTACTATTTTTTCCATCTATTTAAAAAGAGAATTTTAACTTTAATGTATGGCAACTCAATTTGACAAAGAAAGACACAGAAAAGCATTCATCTATACGGCAGCAATATGTAGTTTATTGCTAATAGCTTTTATTTTTATAAGTTGGAAGGTATTGCCTCCAGCACCTCCCATTGTACAAGACGAGATGGAGATAAATTTAGGTAACAACAATGAAGGTTTTGGGGAAGAACAGCCGCTCATAAAGGGCGAACGTTCGCCCGAAGAAGAAACAGATCCTACCCCACCGGCATCCCAACCAATGGCTGCCAATGAGCCTGTGGCTGAAGATAATGTTACGCCAGATGATAATGCGCCCGAAGACGCAGCCCCCGTTGTAAAGACAATAAAAAAAGCCATTCCTACTAAAGTTGTTAATCCTACTCCAATAACAAAACCAATTGCTAAGCCCACAACCCCTGCAGCAGTTGTAACGCCAATACCCAAACCCCGAGTACCAAAAGTAGTTTACAATGGGCCTGGCAAAGCTGGTGGAAACAATGCAACGCAAGACAATGGCTATACCATGCAAGGCAATAATAAAGCTGGCAAAGGCGATGCTGGTGACCCCAATGGTAACAAAGATTCTTATGGTACAAAACCAGGCGGAAAAGTGGGAGGCCCGAAGGTGATTAGTGGGAATAGAAAAGTAATTCGTTATTACTCTTTTACCGGTGAGTTAGATAAAGCAACCATAAATGCGGTTATAAAAGTAACCCCTGCGGGTGTAGGTACTTTCATAAGGATAGGGCAAGGAAGCACGAGTACAAGTGCTGCATATGCCAATGCTATTAAAGGATATT
>JANPCB010000022.1:0-23442 GCA_031430735.1 Ferruginibacter sp.
TGAGCAAAAACCTTACGTTTGTAGGTAGATATGGTTCTGTAGATATAGACTTATCAAGACAAATAGCAGGAACATATATTTTTATACTACGAGATGCAAGTGGCCAAGAGCTAGCTGCGCAAAAAGTAATTAAGTACTAAAATTTTATTTAAAAATTGATCCCGACCAAGTAAAACTGGTCGGGATTTTTTTTATCGGCAATAGCTGTATAATTTTGTTTGTAACATTTATGGATAAAAAACCTATTGGCATTTTTGATAGTGGTTATGGAGGCCTCACTGTGCTTAAAGAAATTTGTGCCGCTTTGCCTGCGTACGATTACATTTATTTAGGAGATAATTTAAGAGCACCTTATGGGCCCTTGCCTTATGAAACCGTGTATGAGTACACGCTGCAATGTGTAAAATGGTTTTTCTTACAAGGATGCCCGCTTGTAATTCTTGCTTGCAATACAGCTTCTGCAAAAGCATTGAGAACTATCCAACAAAGAGACCTTCCCAAAATTGATCCCACAAAAAGAGTGTTGGGTGTAATACGTCCCACATCGGAATTGATTGGAAATTTCACCAAATCAAAGCATGTTGGTATAATGGCAACGGCAGGAACGGTATTGTCCAATTCCTATGTGCTAGAAACAGAAAAATTTTTTCCAGATGTTGAAGTAGTGCAAGAAGCTTGTCCAGAATGGGTGGAACTGGTAGAAAGCGGTAAACATCACTCAGCAGAAGCAAACGAACCTGTAAAAAGGCATATTGACAATTTGCTAGCCAAAAATGAACATATAGATTGTATTTTACTTGCTTGCACCCATTATCCATTGTTGATAGATAAGATAAATGAATTTGTACCAGAAGATATACAAGTCATACAACAAGGTAAAATTGTAGCCAAAAGTTTGGCGAAATACCTTGAAAATCATGTAGAAATAGCGGAAAAGTGTAGTAAAGTAGGGAGTCGTTTTTTTTATACAACAGGCAATGTAGAAGATTTTAATAGTCATGCATCTGTGTTTTTTGGAGAGGAAGTAAAGGCCACCCAAATAAAACTTTAAGGCTAAGTTTAATTTGTTTGCATTATTTGCAAATATTTTGCTACTTTTGCCGTCCTTTCACAAGCGGTAAGGATGGTGCCTTACTTGCGAGAATGACGAAACAATATTTGTAAAAGGAGAAAAACATAAAATAATGCCAGGAAAAAAAAGAACCTACCAACCCCACAAACGTCGTAGAAAATCTGTACACGGATTTCGTGAGCGTATGAGTACTGCAAATGGCCGCAAGGTATTGGCAAGTCGTAGAGCAAAGGGTCGTCATAAACTTACAGTTTCTGATGAGCACGGTTCAAAAAAATAGACTATAATTTTTTGCCCATTTGGCATAAGAATATTTACAGCCCTCTTTTATTGGAGGGCTTTTTTGTGGGGTGAGGTTTAGAGATGACATTTTTAAAAAAAACTTGATTGCTAATTCTAGAATCTATGCACCTCTCTTCCCTTTAAAAAATCCCTTCATCAAAGCAGCACATTCTTCTTGTAATACCCCGCCTATTACAATTGTTTTGGGGTGAAAAGGATTTGTATCGCCTGTAAATTTCTGGTAACTGTTTTTATCGTCGGGAGCACCAAAAACCACTTTGCCAATTTTGCTCCAATACAAAGCGCCGCAACACATAAGGCATGGCTCAATGGTTACATACAAAGTAGCATCTGGTACATATTTGCTGCCCAACGCATTGTAGGCAGTGGTAAGGGATAAAATTTCAGCATGAGCGGTACTGTCATTTAGCAACTCTACTTGGTTATGTGAGCGGGCTATAATTTTTTCGCCCATCACCAATATAGCACCAATGGGTACTTCGTCTTTTGCATAAGCTGCTTCGGCTTCTCTAATAGCAAGGCGCATGTATTGTTCGTCGGTCATTGTTGCTTAACTTTAATAAACAAAAGTAAACTAAATGGATACAAAGGCGGCATTGGATGCCATGCGAAATTATTTTGAAACGGGTATTACAAAAACATATGAGTTTAGAAAAGCTCAACTGCAAAAGCTAAAAGCGGCTGTGGTAGCCCATGAAAACGAAATTTATGACGCCTTGCATAAAGACTTACGCAAAAGCAAAGAGGAAAGTTATGTGACCGAAAATGGCTTTTTTTTGGCAGAAATAAACAATACCATCAAAAAATTGAGTGGGTGGATGAAGCCTGAATCAGTTGGAACTAATTTGTTGAACTTTCCATCTAAGAGCTTTGTAAAACATGAACCGCTGGGCGTTGTGCTGATTATTAGTCCATGGAATTATCCTTTTCAATTATTGATGACACCGCTTATTGGTGCAATAGCTGCGGGTAATTGTGTAGTGATGAAGCCAAGCGAACTTGCCCCCGCAACCGAAGCGGTTATGAAAAAAATTATAGATGCTACTTTTGATAAAAATTATATTTTGTATGTAGAAGGCGATGGTGCAACGATAGTGCCCGAGCTGATGAACAATTTTATTTTTGACCATGTGATGTACACTGGAAGCACCATGGTGGGAAAAATTATTTATGAATTAGCAGCAAAAAACTTAGTACCTGTAACGCTAGAACTTGGAGGAAAAAGTCCTTGCATTGTAGAAGCAGATGTGGATATTAAACTCACTGCTAAAAGAATTGCCATGCCCAAGTTTAGCAATGCGGGGCAAATGTGTGTAGCGCCCGATTATGTGCTCGTGCAGGAGGGTGTGAAAGATGCATTTGTAACAGAATTGAAAAAATCGCTGATACAATTTTTTGGTGAAGATGCACAGCAGAGTGGTTTTTATGGACGCATTATCAACGAAAGACAATTTACAAGACTCGAAAAATATATAAGCAACGGAAAATTGTTGCATGGTGGTAAAACAGACAAAGCAGATTTATACATAGAACCAACCTTGCTTGAGATAACAGGCATGAATGATGAAGTGATGCAGGCAGAAATTTTTGGCCCAATATTGCCCATCATCAGTTTCAAAACAATGGAAGATGCCGTTGATATAATTAAGCAACACAAAAATCCGTTGGCTATGTATGTGTTTACAAAAAGCAGCGAAAAAGAAAAGCAATGGTTGAATGCAGTACCATTTGGCGGCGGTTGTGTGAACAATGCAAGCTATCATCTTACCAATCATAACTTACCATTTGGTGGTAGGGGAACTAGTGGTACAGGCAACTACCATGGTAAATATAGTTTTGAAACATTTAGTCACAAAAAGGCAATTATGAAAACATATACTTGGCTGGATTTGTATTTGAAGTATCCACCGTTTACAGGGAGGTTGGGATTTTTTAAGAAGATAATCAGGTAAAGAGGTAAAGCTTGCCAAAAGAATTTATGCTGCTACGCATTTTTTTTGCCTAGAAGTCAGGAAGGCGAATATTTTTGCTTCGCAAAAAATATTGCCAAAGCGGGGCTGCGGCCTTTTAGATTTATATAAGATTAAAAGAGTACAACAATTTTTAAATAATTGAAAATAAGGGGGAACGCCTTACAGTCTTCTCGGCAAAAAATACAATATGACAGGAAAGCAAACATTCATGAAATTCTTTTATCCTGCAATTGAAGCAGCAGGCAAATTATTTAAATTTAATAGAAAAGTATTATCCTCGCAAACCCCTGCTAATACTTCGTTTTACGACTTAAAGGCAATAATGAACAATGGCAAGGAGTATGATTTTTCGCTATTGCGTTGTAAAAAAGTATTGATTGTAAATACCGCATCCAACTGTGGTTATACTGCCCAATACGACGACTTAGAAAAATTGTATGAGATAGAAAAAGATAAACTTGAAATCATTGCTTTTCCAGCAAATGATTTTAAAGAACAAGAGAAGGATGACGACGAAACCATTGCTAGTTTTTGTAAGATAAATTTTGGGGTGACTTTTCCGTTGATGAAAAAAACGGTGGTCGTAAAAAAGGATGCACAAAGCAATGTGTACAATTGGCTTACGCAAAAAGAAAAAAATGGCTGGAATGCGCAAGAGCCATCGTGGAATTTTTGCAAATACTTGATAGATGAAAATGGAAACCTAACGCATTTTTTTGAAGCGTCTATATCGCCATTGGGTAAGGAAGTTGCCGATGCCATAAAAAGCTAGACTATGTTTACAAAAGAAACCATTGAGCATTATTTTTTAAGTTACAAACATGCACTGCTGTTTTTATGTATAGTGGCTATTATTGCAATTATTGCTGCAGGTATTTTTTATTGGGGAATAAAAAAAGAATATTTTAAAGGAATGGCAATTGGTATCGTAAGCTTGGGTTTTGCTTATGGTATGTTCGGCTACGGTAATTATGCCACTGTTGATAGATTGAGAAAAATCAATGTCTATAATTACGATTTACATCCGGAATATTTAAAAACAAAAGAGTTACCTCGTATTGCTAAACTCAAAAAAACAATCGCCATAATTGTAATGGTGCATGTACTATTTCTAGCCATTGGTTTTTACCTAGCAAATTATTATTTAAAAAAAATGAAATACTTGTCTGGAATATTTACCGGTATTTTTTTGATGAGCATTTTTGCTTTAGGGTTTTGCTATGTTGTAAAAAATAAAACAAAAGGTTATGAGCAGGGGATTGTGGAGTTTACAAAGGATATAAGAACGTAATTAAATGTATTGAGTGAATTTATTTAGAGGCATTTTTTCTAATTTTTTCTAACTCCTCTATATCTAATAAATCCTTAAGCCTGCCTGTGGCTTTTTTACAAGTAATTAAATGATTGTAATGTAAAAACTTTACTTCTATATTTTCTATTTCAGCTGTTACTGCATAGGTATAACATTCTTCGAACCCAATATTTTCTAGTCCTTTAACAGATGTCATAACATCTAATTTAAAGCCAAAATTTAATTGAAAATCAGTCCATCCTGGAATAAATTGCATCGTTTCTATTACATCATAATCTCCTGACCCTTGCTCTATCAAAGCTTTTCTTAATTTTTTTCTATTGTTTAAACTGTCTTCTATCCAAAGGTCAATGTCGTTAGTAGCTCTATTGTACCCATGAAGATTTGTAGCAAATCCACCAATCATTATGTATCTAACTTGATTTGCATTGAGGCTTCTCCAAAGTGAAAGTATATCTTCATCTAATATGTCCATTTTTTACTCTCCTTTCATTTTCGGCGAAGAAATTATTTTGGCGTTTGTTATCGTTTTTGAAATTTTAATTAATTTCATAAGCGTATAAAACCTTTCTGTGTAGGTTGTATTTGCTGCTGCTTGTAGTCGGGCATTCTCTAAAGCTTCTTTAGATGAATATATTTTGTAAGTAGACTTATCCATATTCAAATTTACAATTTTTTAAGGTGGAACGAACCTCTGTTAAAAAATGATTTACTGCTCAAAAGCGGCGGGACCTGCCTTGCCGGCCGGCAGGTAGTAGTGGAAATCCTTTTTGTTAGCTTTTAGGCTAACAAAAAGACCTGCCTGTCGGCAGACTGGTTGTAACGGATAGCTCCCGCAAAAAAAAGCGGGACAGGCAGTACTGCTTTTTTCAAAATGTACGAATGATTACCGAACAAAAAACTTTGTGTTGCTTTTTCTCTTTGCGACTTTGTGGTTCAACTAAACTTACAAAGGGCATTTTTCATGATAATCTATCAATTCGATGGGCGTTCTTTCGAAGCTATAATCTTTGTAGTGAGAAGTTATTTCATCCAATACTTCGTGAATTTCGCTAGGCTGGTTAAGGGTTACAAGACGTAAACGGAAATCTTTAATACCTGGTAAACCCTTTAAATAATTGGTATAATGCCTGCGCATTTCGTTTATACCAACAACGGAACCTTTCCATTCTATAGAACGATCAAGGTGTTTTTTGCATACTGCAATACGCTCTTCCAAAGTTGGAGAAGGTAATATTTCTCCTGTGGCGAGGTAATGTTTTATCTCCCTAAAAATCCATGGGTAACCAATGGCTGCACGGCCAATCATGATACCATCTACACCATATCTTTCTTTGTATTCTTTTGCTTTTTGCGGACTATCAATATCGCCATTGCCAAACACAGGAATGGTAATGCGTGGGTTGTTTTTTACTTTGGCAATAAGGGTCCAGTCGGCAACACCTTTGTATAGCTGGCAACGTGTGCGCCCGTGTATGGATATAGCTGCTACGCCTATATCTTGCATGCGCTCGGCTACCTCTTCTATGTTTTTTGTACTATCGTCCCAGCCCAACCTTGTTTTGATGGTTACGGGTAGTTTGGTACTTGCAATTACAGATTTTGTAAGGCGCTCCATCAAATCTATGTCTTTTAAAACGCCAGCACCAGCACCTTTTAGCGCCACTTTTTTTACAGGGCAGCCGTAATTGATGTCTATAAAATCTGGATTTACAGCTTCGCAAATGGCAGCACTTTGTCCCATGGCTTCTTCATCGCCTCCAAAAATTTGTATGGCAAATGGGCGCTCTTCTTCCGAAAAATCGAGTTTCTTCAAACTTTTCATCGCATCTCTAATGAGTCCTTCGCTACTGATGAACTCGCTGTACATAAGATCTGCCCCATTATCCTTACAAACTGCTCGAAAGGGCGGATCGCTTACATCTTCCATGGGTGCAAGTAAAAGCGGAAACTCGGGTAATTGTATGTGACCTATTGATGGCATAGTAAAGTAATAAGTTTATAAAGTAGATAAGGTTTTACTTAAGTCTGCTTTATTTTCAAAAAATGTGCAATACCACTAATAATAAACTAAATCTTCTAAAAGTGGGAATTGAGTATATTGCGTGCAAATTTACAATAAAAGTTTTAAGGCATGGATTACAAAAGCGTTAAAGGTTACACAGGCTGGACACAAATGGGCTTTTTGTTTGTGTTTATGGGCTTAGGGTTTATTGTGGCTGGTGGTATACAAGCATTATTAACCATGCAAATGTTGCCTAGTGGTACTAAAATGACCGACACGGAGGCAATAATGAAAGCCATGCTCGCACCAGAAAATATAAATTTGACTAGAACTTTACAGGTGTTGAGTACGTTTGGATTGATGTTTATTCCTGCTTTATTGTGGAATTATGTAAGCAATGGAAAAAGTTTGTTGTGGTTAGGTTTTAGTAAATACTTGAATGGTTGGCAGATTGTACTTGGATTTATGATCATATATGCAGCAGCAGTTGCTGTAGCTCCACTGGGAGATATATCCAAATCTATTGTTG
Organism: Ferruginibacter sp.; assembly: GCA_031430735.1. GTDB lineage: Bacteria > Bacteroidota > Bacteroidia > Chitinophagales > Chitinophagaceae > Ferruginibacter. Next base: position 7,195 of record JANPCB010000022.1, read on the forward strand.
CACATTTTCCTAGGTTGGATGCTGTTGCAAAAAAGATGGAGGATACTTACAATGCCCAAACAATGGCAATGAGTAATCTTAAAAACGTACCCGAGTATATTACAGGGTTGTTTATAATGGCATTTTTTCCGGCCATGTTTGAAGAAGTATTTTTTAGAGGTGCCATGCAAAATTTTTTGGTAAGATGGTGGAAAAATCCGTTGGTAGCTATTATAGTTACTTCCATTATTTTTAGTATGATACATATGTCCATCTACCTTTTTTTGAGTAGAATGGCGCTGGGGTTTGTACTAGGATTGATGTTTTACAAAACAAAAAATATTTGGGTAAATATATTTGCGCATTTTATAAACAATGCAATTGTACTTACCATGCTTTTTGTGGGGCGCAAAAAAATGGACAAAATAAGTGTTTCAGACATGGATCAAAATTTCCATTGGAGCATAGGCTTGGCGGGAGTGATAGTGTTGGTAGGACTTTTCTTTTTGCTAGATAAATATGCTGCAAAAAGCAAAGCAAGGATAGAAGCACAAGAAAGATTGCTCATAGCAGAAGCCGATCCGTATAGTGGTATTGCAAAAAAAGAAAATAATTAAGATGGCATTGAACAAAACAGTTTTTAAAACAAGGGCGTTGACAGCATTGGTATTTGTAGCAGTAATGCTAGGAGGGCTGCTTATAAATGGCTACACTTTCATTTCTCTTTTGGGTATTATCATGGTTGGCTGTTTAATTGAGTTTAGAAAAATTGTAAAAATAATAAAACCTACTGGTTATAGAATGTATTTGACGTTGGCTTTGCCATATATTATTATTCCAATTATTATGCTAATAAGCCTCGGGATTGATTTGAGAAAGAGCGAAATTGATTTCAGTAAATATTCATCCATAATCCCATGTTTCATCATCTTCTCCATTTGGATAAACGATACCATGGCATATATAGTAGGTTCATTCATTGGCAAAACGCCCTTTTCTAAAATTTCGCCCAAAAAAACATGGGAGGGTACTATTGGTGGAGCCGTACTTTGTGTGGTAGTAATGGGTTTGTTGGGTTATTATATACCGGCATTTAAATACTTGGCCATACAACATTGGGTTGCCATTGCTGCTATTTGTGCGGTGTTTGGTACAATGGGCGATTTATTGGAAAGTAAAATAAAACGCACTGCAGGCGTGAAAGACAGTGGTTCTTTTATGCCAGGCCACGGTGGTTTTTTAGATAGGTTCGATTCTTTACTTATTGCTGTTCCATTTGTATGGTTGTATGTGCAACTTTTCGTTGTATAAAACTGTAACTTCGCCGTTTAAAAAAATACCCACCCCCATGACAATACATAGAGAAGGATACAAATCTATTGCGCTTGCAACCATCGTTTTTATTGCCCTTAATATGCTTATGCGTTGGCTATTTGCAGCGTCTTTGCCATGGCTTTGCATATTATTTTTCATTGCTTCACTAGGCTTTTTACTTTTTATTGTTTCCTTTTTTAGAATTCCAGCTCGTACACTCACCATAAAAGATGGACAAATTATATCCCCTGCTGATGGAAAAGTGGTTGTAATAGAAGAAACAGTAGATGATGAATATTTTAAAGGCAAAAGATTACAGGTATCTGTATTTATGAGCCCGCTCAATGTACATGTGAACAGGAATCCTATAAGTGGAGAAATCGTTTACAACCAATACCATAAAGGAAAATACTTGGTAGCTTGGAACCCAAAATCATCTACAGAGAACGAAAGACATTCTGTAGTAATTAAAAATGGGGAAACAGAAATATTGGTAAAGCAAATAGCCGGAGCTGTGGCTAGGCGTATTGTAAATTATTTGGAAGTAGGCAATAAGGTAAAACAAACAGACGAATACGGGTTTATAAAATTTGGAAGTAGGGTAGATTTACTTTTGCCAATAGGTACTAAGATCAATGTGGCATTAAACGAAGTAGTACAAGGCGGTGTAACAGTGATAGCTACTTTGTAAGATGTTGTTTTTTAATTGATTAATACTAATAACATAAATTAACAATATTATTGATTTTAAATAATAATTGTTGACTACATTTGTTTTACGATTTATAACAATAAAAAATTATAAGAAATGAAAAAAGTATTATTATTGGCTACAGCAGCTTTGTTTGTTGCAGGCGCAGCATTTGCTGATGGTGGAAAAAAGAACAAGAAAAAATGTGTAAAAGCTAAGATGTCTTGTAGCAAGGACATGAAAGCAAAAAAAGGTGGATGTTGCAAAGACAAAGCTGCAACTGCTGCTTTATAATCTTGTAAAAGAAGTCATTAAAACAGGCTGCGTCAGAAATGATGCAGCCTGTTTTTTATAAAATACCTTCTAATTCTTTTAAATGTGTAATAGTATAAGTAGCTTGTAATTTAATGGGCTCTTTTATATGATTTACAAAAATGGCATCCATACCAGCGTTTAGCGCACCGGCAATATCAGCATCTTGGTTATCGCCTATCATAATGCATTCCGATAAAGTAGCATTTGTTTTTTCCAATGCATATTCAAATATTTCTTTTTTAGGTTTTAAGCTATTGCTAGCTTCCGATGTTATCATTTCCACAAAATATTTGTCAAGCCCACTATTTTGTAACTTCATCGTTTGGGTAAGTACAAATCCATTGGTTATAAGGTGTAGGCTGTATTTTTTTTTGGTGAGGTAATCTAATATTTCGAATGTGTAGGGAAATACTGCTTTTTTGGTAGGTAGTATTTCTAAAAACTGCACACTAATTTCTTTCGAAAGTTTTTCATCTGCTACTTTGAAATCCAGTAAAGTACGCCACATTCTTTTCCATTTTAGTTCTTCTACTCCTATAAATCCTTTTTCGTAGCGGCTCCACAAATGTGCATTGTGAAAAATATAACGCTCATAAAATTCATTAAATGGAGCATTTGTTTTTTCTTCAAGTCCCTGTGCATATAAATCAGTGAGTGTTGCTTTAGCATTGGTATCAAAATCCCAAATTGTATGATCTAGGTCGAAAAAAATGTGTTTGTAAGAAGGCATGTATAAAAGTAATTATTTTGAAAAACGTTGTTATAACTTTACGAATATATAAAGTTAGCCAATAAAAAATTTATAAAAATGAATATTGTAATTACGGGAGCAGCAAGAGGAATAGGGAAAGCTATTGCAGAAAAATTTGCATCGGAGGGAAATACCCTTCTTTTGTGTGCAAGAAATAAAACTACGTTGGAAAATACGGCTAGAGCGTTAAAGAATGAATATGTAGATTGTACAATTCATACAATGGTTTCAGATATTTCCATCAAAGAAAATGCAGATGCTTTTGGGGAGTTTTGTATTGGTTTTGGGGTGCCAGATATCCTAATAAACAATGCTGGCGGCTATAAACCTGGCAATATTTTGGAAGAAGCAGATGGCATTTTGGAAGGTATGATATCAAATAATCTATACAGTGCATATTATATTACCAGAAAGCTCGCTCCTGCAATGAAGACAAATGGTAAAGGACATATTTTTAATATTTGCTCTATTGCTTCATTACATGCATACGATGGTGGTGGTAGTTATAGTATTAGCAAGTTCGCTATGAATGGCTTTAGTCAAAACATTCGGCATGAATTAAAGGCTTCTGGTATAAAAGTAACCACCGTTTTTCCTGGTGCAGTTTTTACAGATTCTTGGGCTGGGTTTGATAATAGTAACCATAGAATTATGGAAGCTTCCGATATTGCATCAATGATAGTAGCATGCACCAAGCTTTCTGCTGCTGCGGTACCAGAGGAACTTGTGATGCGCCCACAATTGGGCGATCTCTAATTAACAATTCATTCAATTTATTTATGATAAAAAATTCGATGCTGCCTATTTTGTTCTTTATTTTTGCATGCGACGAAGAATCTGTTTTTTTGTAAGCGAATTGATGCGCATTTTATGAATAAAATTTTCACTAAACTATTTTACTGTTTCTTACTACTGCTGATTTCAATTGTTGGCAACGCACAAATAAAATTTATTGAATCAATTTCTCCAGAAAAAGCTGGCAAAAATGACTATATAACATTAAAACTTACTGTTGAAAATGCATCTAATATTGAGCAAATAAATCCGCCTTCTTTAAGCGACTTTACAATATTGGGTGGGCCTTCTCAGGAATCAGCTGTAAACAACATTAATGGCGTAGTTACGCAAACTTTATCTCTTCTTTATACGCTACAACCCAAGAAAACGGGCAGTTTTATCATAGGGCCTAGTACAGCTATTATTAATGGCAAAACTTATAAAAGCAATTCGATAAAAGTTTCTGTAAGCAATAAAGCCTCTTCCAATAATGGCCAGAATAATCCAATGGCTGGCTTACAATCGCCCTTTGCTGGTATGGATATTTTTGATGAGCCAAAACGGCAAGAGAGATACGATGATTATATTTTGCGCAATGGAGAAACCGTACAAGATAAAGTAAGTAAGAATATGCAATTGAAATTGCAAACCAGCAAATCATCTTGCTATGTTGGTGAGCCAATACTTGCTACATATAAACTTTACACAAGGTTGCAAAGCGAAAGCAATGTTACCAAAAATCCTTCGTTCAATGGATTTTCTGTAGTAGATATGATGCAACAAATAGATCAGTCATCGTATAACAAAGAAAAGCTTAATGGACGGGAATACAATGTGTATTTGATTCGCAAGGCCCAGTTGTACCCCTTGCAGGCAGGCACTATAGAATTAGAGGCTGCAACATTGGATAATAAAGTAACTTTTGTAAAATATGAAAATGGTATAGGTAATAATGGAACAATGTTTTCCGAGAATGTAAGCCTTAGTAGCAAGCCTAGCAGTATAAACGTTTTGCCATTACCAGATAAAAATAAGCCCTCTAATTTTAACGGTGCCGTTGGGAATTTTAAAATAGAAGCATCAGTAGAAAGGAATAATTTCTCAACAGATGAAACGGGGAAATTGCTTATTACAATAACCGGAAGTGGAAATATGCAATTACTTACTACACCAGAAATTGAGTGGCCCACTTCCTTTGAAGTATTTGAAACGAAGGGTACAGATAATATCAACACCGGCACTATACCATTGAGCGGAAGCAAAATGTTTGAAATACCTTTTGCAGTATCTACTTTGGGTAAGTACACAATACCAAAAATTAGTTTTAGTTTTTTTGATCCGACAACTCGAATGTATAAAACAGTTTCTTCTGTTGAAATAAATATAAATGTTAGTAAAGGTGTAGGTATAGCAGCAAACAATACTTCGATAAAAGAAAAAAAAGCGCCATTGTCCTTGCTAAATAGAATATTCTCCAATAGATGGCTGGTAGTTCTTTTTCTTGCATGGTTAATACTTACTGGCGTTATTATTTGGATGAGAAATGAAAAGAAAAAAGACAACAAGATCAAAAGTGCAGTTGTTGAAGAAAAAAATATTTCTACAGAAGTAATTCCTGAGCCAATATCATCTAATAGGAATTATTTAGAAAAGACAGCCGATTGTCTAGCCAGAGAAAACTGTATTGATTTTTATACACTCATAAACGAAGAGATGAAAGGCTTTCTGAAATCAAAATATTATCTTCCCAAAGAAATTATTAATAGTAAAACCCTAGGTGCAGCATTGGATAAGTCAGGTGTAGATAACAGTTTAATATTACAAACACAAGCATTGTTATCAGATATTGAATGGCAATTGTATACCCCATTTGAAAGAAATGAGCGATTGAACGAAATGTATTCAAAAGCACAAACGATTATTCAATTACATCATAGACAGTATGATTAAAAAAATTAGGTATAATACTTCTCCTTAATCTGTAAACTTGTAACCTACTGCTCTTGCACTATGAAAATAGCGTGGATTGCGGCTATCTACCTCAAAATATTTCCGAAAATTTAAAATAAAGTTATCTATTGTTCTGGTAGTAGGGTACACATTATAACCCCATACAGATTGCAAAATCTTTTCCCTTGTAACTACTTCATTTTTATTTTCGATAAGTAGTTTCAAAAGCATTAACTCCTTTTTAGTAAGAATGATATGTTCTCCGTTTTTATTGTGCGCTTCAGAAGCTTTGAAATCAATTTTATTTCCTCCGAATGTGTATAATTCTTCAAGCGGTTCTTTGTGTGCAATTTTTTCGCTTTTTTTTATCAGTTTATTTACCCTCAGTAATAACTCCTCTAAATTAAAAGGTTTAGCAAGGTAATCGTCTGCCCCTTTTTTCAAACCAAGTACTTTATCTGCGCTGCTTGTTTTGGCACTTAGTATGAGAATTGGTATGTCTGTATTACTCAGCCTAATCGTTTCGCAAACGGTTATCCCATCTATTTCGGGCAACATTACGTCTAAAATAATAAGGTCAAAATACTCTTGCGAAAATATTTTTAATGCATGTGCACCATCGCCACTTGTACTTACTTCGTAGCCTTCCAATTCTAAATTTAGCTTCAATGCTTCTTGTAAATTCTCTTCATCTTCTACCAATAATATGGAAAATTTTTTTTCTGTCATTTTGCTTATGTTATGTTGCCATTGTCAATGTGAAGATAAAGATACTTCCGCCCAATGGATTGTTTTCTATAAATATTGTACCGCTATGTGTTTTACAAATTCTATTTGTGAGGTATAAGCCTAGCCCGGTACCCTTTGCCCTTTTGGTAGCTTCGTTACCCGATCTGTAAAATTTTTTAAATAATAATGGTTTCTCTTCTTCTGGTACACCCATACCCTCGTCAATAATTTTTATAATGGCATTGCCATTTTCTGCTTGCAAGGAAACTTTTACCGGTTTTTCTTTTGGCGAATATTTTATCGCATTTTCCAATAAATTGTTTATCGCAATTTGTAAAAGAAAAGTATCTCCCACAATAAATATGTTATCAACAATTGTTTTAATGATTTTTCTTTGTGGATATCTGGTAATAAACCTGTTTGTACATTCTATAACTAATTCAGATAAATTTAGTTCATCTTTTGTAACCTTATATCCACCAGCTTCTATCTGTGATGAAACAAGCAAATTATTACACAAAGCATCTAACCTATTGGTTTCTTCCAATGTATTATTTAAAAGCCGTTCCTGCTGCGTTTCAGCCAGTTTGTGTTTTTGTAGGGTTTCTAAATTTAATTTAGAAATGGCAATGGGGGTTTTAAGTTCATGGGTTATGGCCATCATAAAATGTTGCTGTTCTGCAGAAGTTCGCAGTTCTTTTCTAACTGCCCTAAATACAAAAATCGCTCCTGTAAATATGAGCAGCAAAAAAGTGACTCCTTCACCAATGTATTGGGCTGTTTTTGCGCTTTTGGCTTTTAATATGGCATTGTATTTTTGTTGGTATAAAAAATCATTGTTGCGTATATCTTCAATTTTATAAATGCTCATTTGTTCATTCTGCCTGCTTAACGCAATAAACCACCAGATAAGCGCAGCAATTATATATGCTAACAATATCCAATAAATAATAAATGCCCGTTGAATTTTTTTTCCTTTTAGAAGCATGATTAATTTCGCTTATCTAAACCCCACGATAATTTGTTTCGCAAAGTTTGCAAAAAATTATTTTCGTTGAGTCTTATCAGGTTTACGCCAAAAGATTCTTTTCTTACAGCCAATTGTATTTCTTTAGTAACTATTTCTCTTCGGCTATCTAGTGTACATAAAAAACCATCTGTACGCCCTTCTACTTCAAATGAAACGATGGTATTATCCGGTACAATTATAGGCCTTATATTTAAGTTATGAGGAGCTACAGGTGTTATTACAAAGCTTGCGCTATCTGGAAATACAACTGGGCCATTACAGCTAAGCGAATAGCCTGTAGAGCCTGTAGGTGTGGCTACAATTAAACCATCTGCCCAGTACGTATTTAAAAATTCACCATTTAAATAGGTATGAATTTTTATCATGGGCGAAGTGTCTTTTTTATGGAGTGTAAATTCATTTAGGGCATAAGGCGTTTCTTTAAAAAGAGAAATATTTGCATCTAAATGTAGGAGGGTTCTTTTATCAAGAACATATTTTCGATTTATCAATGCTTCCATCGCCAGATTTAAATCTTCTTTACCTATGCTTGCCAAAAAGCCCAATCTGCCATAATTTATACCGAGTACAGGTATGCCAGAATCTTTTACAAGGGTAACGGTATCGAGCATCGTACCATCGCCACCAAGACTTATCAAACAATCTATGGAAGGATCTAAATCTTCTGCAGAGGTAAATGTTGAATATTTACCTGGAATTTTGATGGCGGAATAAAATAAGTTAAAAAAGTCCTGAAAGAAAACAGGCTCTGCATTGTACTTTTCCAATGAAGAAAGAAGAAGTTCTATATCTTTTAATTGATTATTTTCTATGCCTCTGCTGTATATTGCTATTTTCATATACTAAATGCTGTATTATTATTGAGATTAAAAACCTCCACCGCCACGCAAAAATAACCCCTTTTCGCCTAATTGGTTAAAACTGTATTCTACTTTCACGGCTATATCATATAAGGTAAGAATATCTATACCAAATCCACCTGTATAAAGAAACCGGTTACTCAATCGGGTATTGTATTGTTGTGGGATATAGCCATACCCAATATCGGTATATGTTTTTGCAAAAATGCTTACAGGTATGTATGGTACGGCTTTTATTTTAAAAGGCATGGGGATACGAAAAGAAACCAGTTTTTTTGAAAATGTATAATTAAACGTTGCTGCTGCAACAGCATCTACAACATATAACTCTAGTCCCCTAAGATTTAAATCGCCAAAACCAATAGCCCTTTGGTTTATGTATGCTTGTTCGAATGGTATTTTTAATGTGCCCGCTGTTTTTATGGTACTATAAAAATGTCTTTTATGAGTAATAAATTTTGTAAATGCGCCAAAGAGCGTTGTATTGTTTATTCCTCCTGTAAAACCAAAGCCTCTTTTAATTATACCATAGTTGTAAATTTCTCCTTTTAATGGGTAAGCATTTTTATCGGTATTGGCATAAGCTACTCTAAAACCAATATCTGTATAAAATTGGTTTGTTTTATTACTATTAAAATACTTGGGGTTGTATAATGAAGTTAAGATACTATCATCAATGCTCACGTAATTTAAACCCAATGTAATGCCCGATTGCTTAAAAAAACCTTTTCGAAAAGAGATACCCACATCTGCATCATAACTACTGCGAACAAAACCATCTTTTTTGTAGCGAAGTTGCCCGTTGTTATAAGTCGTTTTATAATTAATTTCTCTATTTTGTGTAAAACCTCCAGACACAGCAAAACCCTGGGTAAGCGAAGGGTTGCTATAAGGAGAGCTGTAGCCAATGGATATATTTCTTGCATAACCGTTTAATAAAGTTACGCCAAATTTGTCTCGCCTTCCACTTATATTGTAATGTGTAAAATCTATACCATAGACAACCCTATTAAAATCTGCATTAAATGTTTTAATCCATTCATTAAAACTTCTATCTACTAATTTAAATTGCGGTGTAGGATAAATATACCAACGTTCTTTTACAGCTACGTTTACTTGTAGAGATGCATCTGCTAATACAACAGAATCTATTTTTACTTCTATGAAAAGATTGGTATTGTATACCTGATATCTTGCTTGCTTAAATTCTTTTGTAATGTTTGCTGCAGGAATTTTATCTCCAGCTCCAAATTGCATCTCTCTTAGAATAATGTAGGTCTTCGTTTGTTTGTTTCCAGTTACAACAATGGACGATATCTTGATTGAAGAAGTATCTAATATGCTAATTGTATCTTTTGCTACTTGTGCAACCAATGGTGGGTGCTCAAGTAAAAAAAACATGCCAAAAAAAAGAATTACTATTTTTTTCATCATCATTCTGTTGCGTATTCCGGTGAGTAAATATATCTATTTACTAAATGAAGATGAAAAAAGTTGTGAATGATTTAATATTATATATCTAGATAACTCATCAAATTTTGGTAATTGCCACTTATTTCATTGTGAAAATTTTCGTTTCCATATGAATAAACTACATTGTATTCATACCTTTCGAATGTAGCAATTACTGATTTTATTTCTCTTTTGTTTATATGTAAAGTAACGGTAAGTAAGCCTGTAATTGAATCTACAGTAGTATTTAAGTGTAAGATTGTACAATCATTGCTTTCTACAATCCTACTTATTTCTGATAAGGAAAACTGTAGTCTTTCCATTTCTAAAACGATTATACCGCCAATTTCATCAGCACCAGCAAAATTCCCCAAATTTTTCAATAAGTTGGAAATAGTGATAGCGCCAGCATATACATTGTTTGCGCCAACAACAGGAACCAAGGTAGTATCAAAACGAATACTGCTGCTCACAGCATTTAAAAAATGAACATTTTCTGACACAGCAGCATTTAAAAAAACATTTTGTAATACCTCTATAGAAAGTTTATCATCATCTGCATCTAACAGATCGTCTTCGCTTATTAGTCCAAGAAACTTTTCGTCGGATACAACGGGCAAATGAGAAATATGAAAATCATTTAGTAATTGCAAGGCTTTGCCTACGCTATCTTGCAATTGCAGCCTAGGTATACTCGTATTTATAAGTTCCTTTGTGAGCATTTAATGTTTATTTACGATACAAGGTAAAGCAACAAAAGTTAAGTTTATTGTATAAAAGACAAAAGAAATCGTTAAACCGTTGCAGGAGATTTTATTTTTGTTAAAAAAGCTTCCAGAATAATGTTGAATTCGTTTGGAACTTCCATCATCGGAGCATGACCACATTTGTCTATGAAATGAAGTTCACTATTGGGTATTAACTTTTGAAACTCTTCACCAACAAATGGAGGAGTAACATTGTCATTTTTGCCCCAAATAAGACAAGTCGGTTGTTTTATGGCTTTCAATTCTTCGCCAAGATTGTTGCGAATGGCACTTTTAGCCAAAGCTATTATTTTAATAACTTTCATTCTATTATTCGTAATTTCAAAAACTTCATCTACCAATTCATCTGTAGCCATTGCAGGGTCATAAAAAGTATAGGCTGTTTTATTTCTTATATACTCTTTATCTCCACGTTTTGGGTAAGTATCTCCCATGCCATTTTCAAATAAACCAGAACTGCCGGTGAGAATAAGTGATTTGATTTTTTCTGGATGCTTTAATATGTGCACCAAACCTACATGGCCTCCTAGAGAATTTCCTAGAAGATTGATACGATCGTATTTTCTATGCTCTATAAATTTTTGTACAAACTTTTCCAACCCCCCTACAGAGGTATGCAATAAGTCCATTTCTAATAAAGGCAAAATAGGAACAACTACTTTATAGTTTTTTCTAAAATGTTCAATAAGATGTTGAAAATTACTTAATGCGCCAAACAGTCCATGCAATAGCATTAGTACTTCGCCATCACCTTCCTCAATAAATGAAAATTTCCCGTCTTGTTTTATTTCGTAACTCATTCGGCTTTAAGTATAGTTCTGTAATTTGCTAAAATACGTTGTTTCCATCAAAAAAAAGGTATTCATTATTATATTAAATGAATTTTTATACTATAATGAGCATAGAAATAAACATTAAATAAAAATAATTCAATTTTATTGTTTGGTAAATGTTCCAAAAAAGGCTTCCAACTCTGCAAACATATTTTTGAACCAAGGTATTACTACGCCAAACCCACCTATAACTTTAGGCCCTAAAGGCTGTAAATAAGGGTATGTTAAAGATGTTTGTAATGTTTCTATTTTAATGAACTGTAATTGAACAGCATAAAAAATAAAAACACTAAAAATAATGCTGTACAATATTGTATATAAAATAATGCCCGCAATTCTATTGGCCCATCCGAGCATTATTGACTCAAATGTTTTTTGGATAAGCTTGCCGGCTATATTTACTAAAACAACAACAGCGATAAACACCAATAAAAAGGAAAGTACAGGCAACCATTTACCCAGATTGGTATGCTCAGATAATTTTGCTGCCACCGTTGTAGATAATTTTAAAGCAGCAGCTAATCCTACAATAAAGCCGAGTACAGAAAATATGGCTATTATAAAACCTTTGGTATAGCCTTTGTAACAAGCCAGCGCTATTAAGAGTAAGAAAATAATATCTATAATCATGCTATGTTGCTATAATTATGACAAAAGATTTTTTACAATTCCACTTATAATTTTACCATCTGCTTTGCCAGCTAGTTGTTTGGTGACGGCTCCCATTACTTTACCCAAATCTGCTGCGGATGTTGCGCCCGTTTCTGCAATTATGTTTTTTACTACAGCTGTAATTTCTTCTTCTGTCAACTGTTTTGGTAGAAACCTTTGTATTACATCTAATTCTTCTTTTTCTTTTATTGCAAGGTCTTCACGTCCTTGTTTTTCAAAAATATCTAGCGAGTCTTTTCTTTGTTTTACCATTTTTTGCAAAAACTTTTGTTCAGTAGCTTCATCTATTTCGCCACCTGCACCAGGTTCGGTTTTTGCTTTTATTATTTCTGCTTTTATAGCACGCAATGAACGAAGAAGTCCTTCATTTTTTGACTTCATGGCGTCTTTCATTTCGGCCATTATTTTTTGTTCTAAATTCATAAAGAAAGTTTTTAGTATTGGGTACCTAGTGTAGAGACCTATCTATCATTTAAGCACCCAGTTTTTTAAATAAAGTTTTACCAAAAAGTATATAGATAACAAATGAGCGATTTTTTATTTTTACGAAGTAAAGTATATTTTTACAAAACAATTATACTTTATAAAGCGCTATCTAATACGCAACATTACATACTATTATCCTTCACTTGTGCCGCTCTAAATTTTTTTATAAATGCTTCAGAAAAAGCTTTCATTTCATTTGCTTGCTCCACATTTTTTGTAGCTCTCAAAAAAGTGTCCGACATCGTAAAAAGCATTTGGTAAAAAAATTCACCCATTTCGTCTACCATCATATCTTTTGTCCAGAGATCAATTCGCATTGCAGTTTTATCGCCAGCATCCCAAAATGCAATACACATCGCTTTTGCTTTTTGCGCCAATTCTGCACTACTGTCACTTGCATTCCAATGTATACTTTCTGGAACTTTATCTGGGTCTAATAAAATATCGATTTTTATGGTTGATTTGTGCATATGAAAGTACTAATTTTTATTTGCGAAGGTAGTAGCTTTTTGTTTCATCATGGTAAGAAATGCGATTCTAAATTAAAAATCGCACTAAAAGAAAAAAAATATTTAATTGTATTTTTTAGAATAAGCGTTCCTTTAAATCGTGTAAGTCTTTCTATATTTTTTTTTGTTTTTAAATAATACAAAATTTCAAATCCTTTGAAATACGCTTTATTAAAAGGTTACGGCATTTTCAAATATATTTTTTTTCGTTTTTATTTGTAAAATATTTTTCTATTTTTATTTGGTTTGAAAAAATTGCCTCAGCCTTATCCACACTCATAAATAAATTGTGCATAAAAAAAGTATCATTTTTTTTTCATTATGCAAATTTTATTTTTAATATTGCGTAGGGATTTACTATCCCTGTACTTACTAACCCATCTATATAAAAAAACCCAGCTTAAAAAAAGTTGGGTTTTTTGTTATGTATATATTATTAAAATCTATTTTGTAATCGTTAAAAATGCTTTATTTTTTTTATTCACTCCTATATTTCAATAAATGAATTTTGGAATAATAAAAAGTTATCTTGCAATTAAATAAATTATCTATGCTTAGATCTATGACTGGCTTTGGAAGAGCGGAACAATTGCAAGGCGAAAAAACGTTTATGGTTGAATTAAAAGCGCTCAATGGAAAGCAGTTTGAATTGCAACTTAAAATACCGCCACTTTTAAAGCCGTATGAATTTGAAATAAGAAATTTATTGCAAGAAAATCTTATTAGAGGTACCATAGATTGTTACGTAAATATTAAACAGAATGGAACGGTAAAACCAGTTGTTATTAACACCGATTTAATTAAAGCCTATTATACGCAAATAAAAGAACTTGCGCTAGAAATGGAAATAGATACAAATGCGGTACTTAGTTCTTTGTTAAGATTGCCTGAAGTTGTTACACCATCAAATGATGTATTAGATAAGGAAGATTTTAACGTTTTTTCTGAAGTGCTTCTTGAAGCAATAAAGCAATTAAATAACCATAGGATAGAAGAAGGCAAATCGCTTGAAAAAGATTTATTGAATCGGATAGCAAATATAAAAAAAGAAGAAGAAAATATTTTATTGCTTGTACCCAATAGGCAAAAAAAAATACGGGATGAAATAAACTTATTATTGGAAGAAAATGTAGGCAAGGAAAACATAGACAATAATAGGATGGAACAAGAGCTCATATATTACATGGAGAAAATTGATATACATGAGGAGCAAATACGTTTGAGACAGCATTGTGAATATTTTGCAGAAATATTAAATAATGCTGAAGATGGGAAAGGGAAAAAACTATCCTTTCTTTTACAAGAAATAGGAAGAGAAATAAACACTACGGGCAGTAAGGCTTATGATGCAGGAATACAAAAATGTGTGGTAACGATGAAAGACGAGTTGGAAAAAGCAAAGGAACAGGTTTTAAATGTTTTGTAAGTATAAGGGGGCGAGCTTAAATAAATTAAATAAAGTTATCTGAATGAAATTGTGTTATCGAAATAAATTTTTATTAAAAACAATATTTGTTTGCTTATCACTGCTACTTTTTATGGGTGGTTGCAGGCAAATGGACTTATTTGAAAAGAATACTACGATTCCCAACCAAAAATGGGCAAGCAATTTTAGTTCTACTGGTACAGTATTTATAAAAGATACAAATGCACGTTATAATATATTCATTGTACTGAGGCATACAGATGCCTACCAATACAACAATATTTGGCTAAAAGTTGGTTTGCAATCACCAGGGGATAGCATGCAGTTCCAAAAAATAAATCTACCCTTAGGTAATGATGCCAATGGCTGGGATGGGGTAGGAATGAATGACATTTGGGAAGTAAGGAAATTATTAGCACGTATTCCTTTAAAAGCTGGAGCGTACAATTTTAGTATCAATCAGATTATGAGGGATAATCCATTACCCAATATTTTGAGCATAGGTATGAGGTTCGAAAAAGAGGTTAATTAATGTTAAAATTGGTGTTTATCATCTCCAATCTGATAGGAATAGCTTATAAATACGAAACATTTCTTTATTTTGCACACAATTAATCAAGTATAAAAGCGTTTTGCTATTATACAAACAATAACTTTTTAAACCAGTACAGTGAATAGAATAATCCTGAATCTTGTTGTAGTCATGCTTTTTTCTACAGTTACTAATGCCCAAATGTATTTTGAAACGGTACAAAAAGGTGAATTTGGTTTAACAATAGGCGGGGCACATTACTTTGGAGACCTTAATACTAGGGCTGCTTTCAATAGACCAAGACCTGCGGCGGGCATTTTTTTTCGCAAACAATTTGGAAATTATGTAAGTGCAAGAATATCTGGGCATTTTGCACAACTTGGTTACAGCGATGTTTATAGCAAAAATGAATATCAACGTTTAAGAAACTTAAGTTTTAATACCAATATTTATGAAGTAGCCATTCAGGGAGATTTTAATTTCTTTCAGTTTTTGCCACAAGACCCGGCTCGTAATTTTACGCCGTATGTAACATTAGGTGTTGGATTGGTTAATTTTGACCCATATGCTTATTTAGAGGGGCAAAAATACTTTCTTCGCCCCCTAGGAACCGAGGGGCAAACAATTGGCTATAATGGAAGAACACCCTATTCTACAACTGCTCTTGTGGTGCCGTTTGGAGTAGGTATAAAGTATAATCTTACCGAAAAAGTAAATATATCTTTTGAAGTAGCACATAGATTCACTTTTACAGATTATTTGGATGATGTGAGTTCTACTTATGTTGGTATTGGGAGATTTCAACCCGGCCCAAATGCTACTTTATCCGAAGCACAATTATTACAGGATAGAAGTTATGAATTAACAAAAGATGGCAA
The DNA here is from genome assembly GCA_031430735.1 of Ferruginibacter sp. Lineage (GTDB taxonomy): Bacteria > Bacteroidota > Bacteroidia > Chitinophagales > Chitinophagaceae > Ferruginibacter. The sequence goes on from JANPCB010000022.1 coordinate 23,146, forward strand.
TCCATTTTTTGTAGAAGGAAACCAAAGGGGCTTTAGTAAGCAAAAAGATCAATATATAATTGCAGAAATGGGTATTTCAATTAATTTGAGTTCATATCGTTGCCCCCCTGCAAACTAATATAATAAACTTCAAAAAAAGCGGCAGTAACCATTTACGAGGGCACTGAAAAAGTCATTTAAGACTTATTAACAAAGGGGAGTAAAAAAACGAAAGTTTTTATACTCCCCTTTGTATTTTGTGTCAGATTTAAAAACTTAATGTAGATGCTGATACAACAATTAGAATTTCAATTGAGT
>JANPCB010000023.1:0-36980 GCA_031430735.1 Ferruginibacter sp.
CAAATTCTAGGTTGTTTTATCATTGGACAAAAGGCATAACTAATGCGTTTAATTATTGAATAACAAGAGCCGTGTGATGGGAGACTGTCAAGCACGGTTCTGTGAGCGGCTCGGGCTGAAATGCCCTTGCCTACTCGACCCGGAGATACTTTTTTTAGTTTGAAAGTATGCTGCGATAGTTTTCAAATAATAGTCAACATAAATGCATGCGTCAGATGGAAAGGTCGTTTATTACTTGCTGTTGATATGGTTTTATTTCCATGCTTACTTTTTCTTTTCTATTTTCTTTATTTCCTTATCAAAGTCCGAAATAATTTTTTGAGTTTTGTTAAACTCGTCATATTCCTTAATAGCTTTTTTATCTACCTGAAGTTTAGATACGCTGCCTTTGCCTTGTAATATTTTATATTCGTTAAACGTAAGAAACTTGTTTACACTTTCTGCTAATTGCTCCATTTTAAAAGTGTTTTCTCTTTCTATCAAACTTTCTATGTAATCAAAAAATCCCGTTACCGTTCTTTCCAATTGGCTAATTTCTTTTTCTTGCAAATAGTTTTTTGCTACAAGTACATCGGTTTTTATTATTCGTCCATCTGGTGCATTTTTCCATGTGGCAAGTCCCATATTATCTTTCTTCTTATCAGCCAACTGCTGTATAATTTCAGCGGCAGTTTTTCCTGTTATGGCAAAATGAAACTTGTTTTGCACCATGGCATAAAAGCTTTTTGTTATTTCAGCATTTTTATCATAGTCAATACTGCACTCTGCAAAAATATCAGTTACCTGTTGGTAAATTCTGCGTTCGCTGGCTCTGATGGAACGAACCCTACGCAATAATTCCTTGAAATAATCTTTACCAAATAAGGTTTGCCCTTGTTTCAATCGGTTATCATCCAACACAAAACCTTTAATGATAAATTCTTTCAGCGTTTGCGTAGCCCAAATTCTAAACTGGGTAGCTTTGCTACTGTTTACCCTATAACCTACTGAAATGATGGCATCCAGATTGTAAAATTTAGTATTTCGGGATACTTCCCTCTTGCCTTCAATTTGAACTTGTAAAATTTCTTTACAAGTTGCATCCTCCTGTAATTCAGCATCTTCGTAAATATTTTTAAGGTGGGTGGTAATATTTTGGGTAGAAGTATCAAATAATTCAGCCAGCGATTTCTGGGTTAGCCAAACGGTTTCATCCTGTACAAAAACATCCACCCTTACATTATTATTTGGAGTACTGTATATTAAAAAATTATTTTGTGCTTCCATTTGTCTGAATTAGGATTTGTTAGATTTTAGGATTGTTGGATGGAATTGTATTGTGCATTTTGTTAAGTGGGTGCCTCAGTCTTTTCACTTCTAAGCTTTTTGCTCCAAAATTTATCAATAACCCTTTGTCTAATTTATACGCCACTAAATAATTTAATCCTTGTGCCAAATGCACATCTTCTAAAGCTACCAATGCTTTTAACTCTACCATTACTTCATTTTCAACTAAAAAATCAACCCTTCTTGTACCTATATCTTCTCCTTCATAAAAAATTTGCATTTCAAGTTCTCTTGCAAAAGATAATCCTGCCTTTCGAAACTCAATAGCCAATGCTCTTTGATAGATTACCTCCTGAAAACCATTACCCAATGTGGAATGCACTTTCATAGCGCATCCAATAATCTTGTAAGTTAACTCATCTAATATCTTTTCTTTTTCCATTTTATAATCTTTTAATCAATTCATCCAAAAAATCCCAATTCAGACAATTAAGATTACGTAATGTCCCTCGGTATTTTTTTGAAAATGAGGTGATGCTTTGTCATGTAATCTTTTGTAAGCAAACAGTTGTCGGCATAAATAACATATTGCGCTGCTTTGGTTTTCATGGTAGCTAAAAAAGCATGGTTTAAAGTGGTTGTTCCATCTTCTTCATAATTGAAGTAATAACCAGTATCATTATACTTGCCCAGAAAATGTTTATTGTCTTTATGCTTCGTTTCTATTAATGGTGCTTTAGTTTCTGAGTAGTAAACATATTGACGAATTTTTTCAATGCCAACCAACTCGTTTAAATTTCCATCTTCTAAAAACATAGGTTGCCCTAATTCGTAAAAATCAAAATTGCCGCCTGTACCTTCTTTGTCTCCGTAACCTTTGATTACTCGCTTTAATCTTTCAGCTGTAATGGTTTCGGCATAATCTTCCATTTCAATACAAATGAATTTGCGATTGCCTCCGTCTTGTTTGTTCATGTTTAAAACTGCATGAGCAGTAGTGTGGTATTTGAAATTCTTCTGCTCAGTATCCCGAAACTTCTGCACAGAACTTGCCTGCCGGCAGGCAGCTAAAGATATAAATGATAATGATAAAAACCAAAAGCTAGGCTATGATTTTATGTCGAACCAAAGCCCAAGAAGAAGAAAGTAGACTGACCATAGCGAACGGTTCGTGGGGACACGAACCGAGGCAAAGATGGAGGAACAGGAACCAAAGTACTGCGATGAAAAAAGTCGAAATTTCAACGCCAAGCCCTGCTTACACAACAGCTCTTGTACGTAGTTTATTTGATTGAGATCGTCCCTAACCAATAAGTCATCATCTCATTATACTTTAATGTGCCAATCGCTAACATTACCGTTTCGCCTTTTATAAATCCTGTAAAACTTTTATTTTTGCCCTCAAGCGATTCCATAGTTGAATTGTCGATAATTGTCTGCCCTGTATTTAGTTTAACGGTGAAAGTCCCTGCTTTTGATGTTATTTGTACTTGGTCAGGAAGTTTATTATCATTCATTGCTTTAATAAATGAGAAGTCATACTTGGAACAATCGAGCATTAAACCCTGTAAAGATTGAAGCTCAAAATTTTGCGGAACTACTTTAGAATCCCCCTTTTGAATTTGGTTATACTTGTCATTCAACACAAAAGTTGGATACGATTTATTACTTTGTCCTGTACAACTAATTACAAAAAGTGATATAAAAGAGATGAAGGAAAAGATAAATTTCATAAAAGGTCTTTTTTCGAGTTTAGAATATATTGTTACTTTGAGTTTAATTATTTTGTCGGTGCTTTCAACTTTGTACGTTGTCTGCAAGTTACGTAAAAAGACCGCGGCTTTGGACAGTTTTGGAATAGCCTCCCTGCCCGCCCGGAACTAAAGCTGCCTGCCGGTAGGCTGGGCTAGATATATGCACAGCGCACAGTGTCCCGTGGACATCCTGCGGATACCTAAAAGCCGAGGTTTAGAACTTCTGTCTGGCAGCAAACAGTCCATCGAAATCAAACCTTGGCTATGCACTGACGATGATTGTATCAAACTTATGCCCCAACTGCGCCAGAGATACTTTTTTTAATTTGAAAGTATGCTGCGATAGTTTTCAAATAATAGTCAACTTACATACCTGCGCCAGATGAACGGAGATAATTTTTTTTAGTTTGAAAGTATGCTGCGATAGTTTTCAAATAATAGGCAACTTATATACCTGCGCCAGATGGGTGTCTTCTATGCCGATGGTTATGTATGCCAGCTCCAAGTGCTTTATTTGCAGCTATGCAAAGGTAGCTGACTGATCATGTTTTGTATTTCCTAAATCCAAAAAAATATCTTAGTCCAATTCCAAACCTAAATTGCTGAATTTTAAAATTGCTGAAATTGGCTAAAGTACTGTTTCCACCAGTTTTAAAATCAATGTATTCCGCATTTAAAGCATTCCCCAAAGGGTAGTCACAATTTATATAACCCGTCATTCTAGAGTTATTCTTCTTGCCCTCAAAAAACTCAATACCCAGTGATGCTGAAAGCGAAAGAAAGGATTTAAATTGGTTTTTTGAATTATCGGTAGAATCCTCCACATAAAAGCCTCCACCTCCATTTGACAAGATTGTTCTGGTTCCACTAATGGGTAAATTATATACAGCCCCAATCAAAATCAATAAATGTACATCTGCATCTCTACTTCCGGGTCTGAACCTGAGATACGCAGGAAAGTCTAATCTGTCAATAGAAAAGTAATTATATTTTGCTTTATTCACGTCTGAAATCGTCAAATCAGAAAATGAATAGTTACAACCGAAGACGAGTCCCATTAGTGAATTGGGAGAATAAAAATCAAAACTTACTCCGGCCGCAACGTAAGAAACTTGTGTACTATCTTTTCTGGGATCTTTATAAGCTACTTTCATACTGCCGGGCTTGCTTGCTTTTATGCTCCAATTTGAAAAGGAGCCATCAATGCCTATGCCCAAAGAAAATTTCGCATTATGTAAAGAAAATATTTTGGGCTTAAAATTATCTATTTTTTGAGCATACAGAGTCTCAAAATCTTTTGTAAAAAAAGAAATAACTGCAAAAAGAATTAGTGCTTTTTTCATAATTAATATTTTAGTTTTGATGCCTTTTAGCAAGATTATAATTTAAAAAATTCAGCCCTAGTTCATAATTTTCCCTGTTTGACGCAGTACGAAGTTTTGCAGCATATATATTTAAATAATTTTTAAAATCTCTACCCTTAAAACCCATTTCTTTTCTAACATACTTGTTTTTCTCATCCAAAACCATTGTCATAAAATAATAGTTTTCAGCATTTAACAGTCCACTTTGCTCATATTCCCACATTATCTTAAAGGAAATACCCCAATTTTTATCATTCGCTTCAGCCAAAGAAATAGCTTTTTTAATCGCTTGCAAGGCTAACCTTGGATCAGCTTTTTTTGCTTCATTGTATTTAGTTGTTGCATATTGATCACCAGGTTTATCGTGGAGGGCAAGTTGATAAAAGTATATTGCTTGGTTATAAATTCCTTTTTGAAAATAATAATCACCATATTCAATATTTCTTTTGTAAACCTGCTCCTTAATTTTTTGATTACACTGAGCAATTTTATTATTTAATGTTAATTTTTCAGATAGAGGGAATTCATCTAATATTTTTAAATAGAGTGACTTAGCAGTTTCGTATTTTTCATATGTAAATGCAGCATCCGCATCTTTCAAATAGTTTTCTAAGGATAAGAATTTAGTGCACTCCGCAATTTGTGAAAGAACCGTTTCGTCATTATACAGGTTCTTTATTGAAATATATAATTCCTTTGCCTTTGCATAGTTTTTTTGTTCAAAATATGTATCAGCTTCTCTTTTAGCTTCACGTTGCTTTTCTATAGGATGCTCATCCTCTGGAGAATTACAAGTACCTCCTTTCGTAGTATAAAAATCAGGAAATACAACCTCTGAAATTTTATTGTTATTTAAATTAATTAGAATAAACTCTGTTTCTGTTTTATAATTGTCTTTATATTTTAAAGACTTTTGTACACTAACAATAGCACAATTGAACCCATACCTTGTTTCGAAACAATTCAGTAATTGAATATTACTATAATCTACCTCAATATCATTATCATAATCGTTATCAATATTATCCAAGTAAGTCATCCAATTGTCGAAATTCTGATCTCTGGGTCTTGTGCCAAAAAGATCATTTGCATGAAAAACAGCATCATCGCCATCTTTGTATTTAAGAATTTGACCATAGAGATTTTTATCTTCCTTTCCCTTTTTTCCAGAGTATAATTCGATTGCTGAATAAAATGCTCTTGCACTTTCTATAATTTCGACATTATTCTTTTGATTAGAAGATGATTGACCATACAGAGACGAAAAAATGCTGAGGCAGATAAGCAAAAGGGTAGGCCTCAAAATCATAATCTATTTTTTTAAGTTTTCTATTTGATTGGCAGTAATATTACCCAATAATAAGACCCAATGATCCCCAGCAGTAGGGCTGGTTACTTTTTTAAGAATAATCTCTCCTTTCTTTTTTGTTTTTTCACACACAATGAAGTCTTCCATTTCAATTTTGCTTTCCATTTCAACATTCTTATCCGTAACACAAAATATTTGTACAAAGCTGTAAGTACCCTTATAACTGGTTATAACACCTTCCGAATTTTTAATAGGTTTAAAACTATTATGATTGACAACCACGTTTTCAAATTTTACAACTACTAAACCAAATCTATCGGCATATTCCGCAACAACATTTAATAGGTAAGAATTTAATGGATAAGTGCGCCTTTGTAAATCAAGATTCATTACCTCCACCTTCGCATTCGGAATAAATAATGATTTGATATTTGCGGTTATAGTCCTCTGTAGTTCATCATCATGGGTAGTTGCAAGTTTCGGAACAGCTCTCGTAAAACTTTTTATGTAGTCTTTCGCTTGTTTTTCAATACGTTGAGTTTCAGCTTCTGAAAAAGGAGAGTTCATATTTTGTGCATATACAAAATATGAGGAAACAAGGGCCAGTAATACTAATAAAAATTTATTTTTCACTTCCAATATTATTTAATCTGCTTTATGAATTTCCACAATCTCTATATGGGATATCTTATTCTCTTTGATACTTTTCCAGGCATTAATAATTTGGTAGCCCAAAATAGAATCATCAGTCGTTAATCTTTCTAACAAATATTTTTTTCCATTTCCTTTTTCCCAAAACGTTTTACTGGCAGATACTTGCCCTTCATGCATTACTACATCGAAATTATTTGTGAATAGAGTTGCAATAGCCTTGTTTGCATTTGACTTTCTTTCCTGAAATGTCAAATTAGGATTTGAAATTTCCATCAGCGCTTTAAGTAGTACTTGAGTTTCCGACTTTGATTGAACTATTTCGTCAGGGGTACTAGTTCTAACAGATGTTGTATCTATCAGAGTAAATGAAGCTGTGTCAACTTTGTATATTGAGGCTTGTTCTGGGTTTAAAATAATAACAATATCACTCTTGCCCTCTTCTGAAAGATACTTTGAAATCGCATTAGTTAAACTGTCGGCGTCATCATAAAGAGTTGAATTGTTGTAAACATTATTTTTGGCAGCGGAGGAAAAAAAGAAAACTTTAGATTTTTTGCTAAGTGAAGAAATGTAGGAATTTATTGCGCTCGTTTTATCAACATTAGCCGATTCTAGTGTTAAGATATTTGCTAGAGTATTGTCTTGCAAATATTTTTTTACAATATTTTTTCTGTAAGATAAAGAATTAGTATTACTCTTTTTTTCGTCCGCAATGATGTTTAAAGCGAAATCACCGTTTGGGAGATCAAGCCTTTTAACAGTAACTGGATAAGGGGCAAAATTTGTTTTTATTTCTGAATTTGTTTCGTAAGGGTCGCATAATTTTTCGAAAAAGGATGGAAATTTGTCATTTTTATTGCCCAGTTTTTCAAAAGTTGCTATCGTTAAAGGGACTTGAATTACATTTTTCTCTTTACAACTTAGTAATGTAATGATAATAAAAGGTACAAATAAAAGATGTTTTAGAATTTTCATTAAAATATTATTTAAGTTGTTTGGGGTCTATTTTTTAACCTTTTATTTTTTTTACGCCTTTTTATGCTACTTCTTTGCCCAATAGTGTCAATTGATATTCTTTCCCCGTAACCGCTACAGATAGTTGTTGTTCGTGTGTTTCTTGAGTACTTATCAAATCATTAAGTTCTTCATCAAACAAAATTCCTTTTATTAAAAAGTAGAATTTTTCTTCCTTCTTAATGATTTTTTGATTATGCTTAATATTGTCAAAAGTCGCTAAAGCCTCTGCAGTATTAATAAACTTTTCCTCGGGTATGTTTGAATAGGCATTAACCCTACCAGCTTGTTGCTCAAAGTTATGTTTATCTTTTCTATAGGAAGGTCTGAATCTTCCATAGTACATTAAAACATGTCCAGTACACAACATATGTAATATAGCAGCTAAAGAGTATGAAGAAATTACAATGTATGCTTAATAAGTATCAAAGAATGGGTATGTCTGGAAAAATAAATAAAGTTTAACTCCAGCTGAAATAAGCAAAGGGAGATACAAAATAAGCTTCCAAAATTTTAAAGCTGCAATCTCCTTTTTTAAAAGGCCCTTAGTTGCAGCAAGTCTTTTTAAATATTCCTCTTCTTTATCATTTACTAATCGCTTAAATTGATTAGCATTGTCTGCAAAGAAAAATTGATTTTCTTTAAGATTTATTTTACCATCTAGCAAATGAGGAAAATAAGCGAATAAAATATCTAGTATAATTAAGAAGAATATAATTTCTATTGGAACACCTTCTTTCAATGCTACTCCAAAAGTTGAATACAATTCTATTCCTAAAATAAAAATAAATCCTAATACATAAAGGGTAATAAAAGGTGAAACAGATTTAAATAAAGGTGGCATTCTAAAATGATTGTAGGAAGAATGATTTCTAGCAATAAAAGTCCATTTATTTCTAGTTTTCGATGTAATTTCGAATCCTTCTAGGTTATTGTATTCGGGCATATGCTTTTAAATTAGGAATTTAAAAAATAGGTGCAAACAAGAAGTTTAGTTAAGTAAATGGCCAATTAAGCAAGAAAAATATGACTTATAGCTCATATAACCAAATATTTAATATATAATATGCTTATTTAAATTTAAAAAAAAGGAAAGCGAAGCTGCCGTCGGGGGGCTTTCTTATCTTCTTTGCATTTTGTCCGATTGAATTTAAAAACTTTATGCATTGCGTTGGCAATTGCAGCTCTTTTGCAAAGTTGGATTTTGTGCGGCTGGTTTTGTGTGGCTTGCAATGTGCTAAAAATAGCTTTTTGGGCATTAGCATTTCCTGCCTATTCCTCCCTTATCACAAATCCTAGCCGTATTGGTAGCTCTCTGCCTGCGGTGAGCGTAAAACGAAAAAATATTTCGTGCAAGCTGCGGAGCAGCCGCACTTGCACAAAATAAAACCTATAACCAAAGAACGTATTTATCAACTTCTGTCTTAAATATAAATATTATTTTTTACAGCTATTACTTACACGTGGCAGGAAAGCCAACACACAAGCTGGGCTTCATTTCTGCCAGAGATACTTTTTTTAGTTTGAAAGTATGCTGCGATAGTTTTTAAATAATAGGCCACTTACATACCTGCGCCAGATGGGGCACAGCGTCCCGTGGACATCCTGCGGATACCTAAAAGCCGAAGTTTAGAACTTCTGTCCGGCAGCAAACAGTCCGTCGAAATCAAACCTTGGCTATGCACTGACGATGATTGGATCAAACTTATGCCCCAATTGCGCCAGAGGTGCTTTTTTTAATTTGAAAGTATGCTGCGATAGTTTTCAAATAATTGTCAACTTACATACCTGCGCCAGATGGCTGGAGTTAGTGTATTGTATGTACAAATATTTTTATTAGTAGGAAACTCCAAAAAGTAATACTTGATTGGAAGATTCCTCAGATGAATGGAACTTGTCCTGCTCTTGAATTTCCAGACGTTTGTAGGTAATTTGAGTTAAGTCAGGTTTTTGAGCAGTGTATTTGCCCTCTTGAGTTTCTGTAATAAAATTCAACAAAGCTTTTGTTGTTTCGCCGTCAAAATCTACTTTAATTTTTAATGTTTCAGTCATTTTAATTAATTATTTGAAGGTTACTTTCCTTTTGGTTTGGGCTTCTATTTGATTCTTTATAGGATTCAAATCTAATGCAAAGTTACAATTATCGCAAATAAGTATGTCATTATTTTTGATATTTGGGTTAACTTTTAGATTAGAAGTCTTGATTTGTTGACTATTAAGGTCCATATAACCGTTAACAAGGTGGCGTTTACCGCATTTTGGACATTGTATATCTAATTCAACGGAATCAACTTGTTTTTGTTGTCCTTTTGCTTGAGGAAATATTGCTCCCGTAGGCATGTTACTATTAGGACTGACAGTAAAGGTTTTTGATATTTTAAGATCGTCAACAAAAAACATTTTATATGTGGAAGAGCCATCAAGTATTAAACGAATAACAGTTTTTATTCTGTATACAATATCAGCAAGTATTTTATCATCGTCAATTCTTTCAATAAGTAACACTTCTTTCAAGTCTTCAATTTTAAGTGACCGGCCGTGTGTCCTCCAAGTAGTATGGTCACAAAACATTTCTGCAACATCATTAGCTCTTTTTTTACGAAGCTCCGGAGTAACTGGAGTTTTTTTAGAATTAGTTTCTGTCCAGTTTCTAAATTTATGCACTTCCAACCAGCATTTTACTAAGTCTTTGGCAAATTCAAGAGAATTAATTACCCCGTATAATTCACCAGGTGAAATTTGAGCAACCATAATTGCATCAAAAGGATTTAAACTTCCATTTGAAGCGGCTTCATTTCTTTTCAAATCCACCCATTCTTTATAATCGTGCGCCGAAACAACAGACCTGCCAATTCTTACTTGTGCATCAATGGGACCTAAACTACCTGTATCTGTCATGAATATATTATCACCAGATAAAACAAGAATTGTCCCAGCGCTTTTTGCTTCACCTGCTATAACAAAATTTACTTCATCAAATTTTTTCCTTAAAAATTTCGCAATTTCTTCTGCCGCCTCGCCACTTCCACCCGGTGTTTCGATATAAAAATCTATCTTTTTTTGAGTGGATTCTCGAAGGATGTCTTGAATATTGTAAAAATCATCTTGCACCATGCTTACATCAATACTTCCATTTCTTGATTTATTAATGTCAGCTGCATAAATAAACATATACCTTCCAGTATGTTTATTATACAATTTAATTAACCTCTGTAACTCATTCTGAAGGTCAAGAAGTCCTAGTCTCTTTGAAATGTATTCATTAAGTATGCTTGCCATAGTTTTGTAAAGTTAATATTTTTAGGGTGCCGAATTGCAAGACCGCTAACGTTAGCGCTTTGTACAAGTGTGGAATTTCAAATTCCAACTCCCGGAACAAAAGCCGAATAAAGATATATATGAAAATTATAAGAACCAAAAGTTAGGCTATGATTTTCTGCCAGAACCAAAGCCCAAGGGGAAGTTAACATTCATTTAGCGGCATAACAAGAAAGTGACTAATTTCAATAAATGTCTCTAATTTTCATATCGTCATATGGCTTAACCAATTTCTCGGAATTTAAACGTAATGGAGTGATACATACTAATGGTTGATCAGGTACTTTGTATGGCGATAGACTTGAAATTTCTTTATTCAGTTCTTCCATTATATCAATAAATAAATCGATGTCGCCTCCCATATTCATTTGTATGCCATTAGGAATTGCTAGATACATCCCTCTGTCAACAACATATTCAAAATGTGGTTGTATTAAATAATCTTTTGCAATCTCAAAATCAAGGAGTGACCTGCTTGCTAAAAAATCTAATTTTTCTTCGTCGGAACCATCGACCAAATACATTTTTGCCTTTAAAAGAAAAATAAAATTATCTGTATCTACTACATACCAAAGATTGATTGCGATTTCTTTGTTATTCATTTTATATTTTTTTACTATGCCGCCATCCCATTAATAAATGTTTCCACAAAATCTAAAATCTTGCTCAATATTCTGTCTCCAACTTTCTTGCGTTCTAATATCGTTGGTTTGTTACCTTCAATGAGTTCAAGCACTTCATCTCTCAACGGTTCTCTTTCGGCAAATAAATAATCTTCAATTATTTTTTCGGTTTTGTCGGCTGAAAGATTTTCGTCTTTTACCAATTTATGAAATGCCTTTTGCTGTTCTTCATTCCAGAATTTGTCGAATGCTTCGGGAATGTCGTCTGTGTCTTCTAAAACTGGAAGATTCTCTTGGATGAACTTTTCTATCAATTCTCGTTTGCTTCGCAATTGTGCATCGCTGTTGAGCAAATTGAAAATTTCTTTTTCCGTTTTGGTAACGTCTTTCTGTACGCTGGCTTTCAGTTTTATGAGTAACTGAATAATGTAATTCACATTAATTTCATCACGGTGAATTAATTCCAGTTCAAAGTCCACATCTTCTAAAATGGAAACTTTCTCTTTTTGATGATTGCTTTTTACTTTGTCGTATAAGTCAAGGTACTTGCTTTTGTAATCTTCAAAAAGCTGTTCAGCCATTGCCAAGTCTTCCCACTTAAAATCAGCAAAGGCGGTGAGAATATTTTTTATTCGCATCAACTCTCTAAATGCTTTGATGAATTCCAATTCATCATCTTCGCTTTTTAAATCGTTTACGCTGTTTACAGTTGGTGTAATTTTTATCAGTTCTATGAATGCCTCATTGAATTTCTTTACATAATCTTCATAAGGCTTCATTATAATTACTTCTATCGCTTCTTTATTGCTGAATAAAGTAATTGCTTGGTCGGTGGCGTTTTTTAGGTTGCGGAAAACAATAATATTTCCTTGTGATTTTTGTTCGTTTAAAATTCGGTTAGTTCTCGAATAGGCTTGTATAAGTCCGTGATATTTCAGGTTTTTGTCCACATACATTGTGTTCAGCGTTTGGCTATCAAACCCTGTGAGGAACATATTTACCACCAGCAAAATATCAATTTTACGTTCTTTTACTTTCTTAGAAATGTCGTTGTAATAGTTGTAAAAACTTTCACTGTCTTTGGTCGAAAATTTTGTTTCAAACATTTGATTGTAATGTCCGATAAACTCGTCCAATTTTTCACGACTGTGAGCCTGTAAACCATATAAAGCTCTTGGTTCTTCTACAACCGAAAGTTCTTCGGGTAAAAATCCGTTGGCATCTGCATCGTCTTCGTTAGTAGCGTAGCTGAAAATTGTTGCAATCCGTAAATTATGTTTGCCTTCCTCTTTTTTGCGTTGAAAGATGTCGTAATATTTTATCAGTATGTCTACACTGCTTACACAAAACATTGCGGTAAAATCTCGATTGTGTGTTTTGCGATTGTGATTGGCAATAATATAATCGGCAATTTTTTCTAATCGCTTTGGCGATTCCATCAACTCTTTGGTGTCAATGTCTTCTACTTCAATATCAATTTCGGTAGCAGTTTCTTTACGTTTGTATCTTCCAACATATTCAACCGAGAACTTCAATACGTTCTCGTCTTTGATGGCATCGGTAATTACATATTTGTGCAAACATTCGCCAAACAGTTCCGTTGTGGTGCGTTTGCCCAATTCATTTTTTACGGCATTGTCCGCAAAAATGGGAGTGCCTGTAAAACCGAATAACTGAATGTTATTGAAAAATGCTTTAATGCGGTTGTGTGTTTCGCCAAATTGACTGCGGTGGCATTCGTCAAAAATGAAAACAATACGTTCGTCTTGCAGTTTTTCCATTTTGCTCAAGTACTGTTTTTTGCTGATGGCAGTATTGAGTTTTTGAATGGTGGTAACAATGAGTTTGGTATCGTCTGCAAACTGTTGAACCAATTGTTTGGTATTGTCTGTGCCGTCAATACAACCTTTGCTAAAGCTGTTGAATTCTTTGTTGGTTTGGTAATCCAAATCTTTTCTGTCCACCACAAACACCACTTTTTTTACTTGTGGCAAATTCATTAAAATCTGGCTCGCTTTAAACGATGTTAAGGTTTTGCCCGAACCTGTGGTATGCCAAATGTATCCGTTTTTGTTGCTATTCTTTACTCTATCTATGAGTGCTTCTACTGCATAAAACTGATACGGACGAAGCACCATCAATATTTTATTGGTTTCATTCAGCACAATGTATTTGCATATCATTTTGCTGATGTGGCAAGGCTCTAAAAACTCACTTGTAAAACCGTTGAGAATATTGGTAAGGCGTTTGTTTTCTTTGTCTGTCCAGTAAAAAGTTTGTTTGAATGATTGATGCCTGTTGTTGGCGTAATACTTCGTGTTTACTCCATTGCTGATGACGAATATTTGCAAGTATTGAAACAACGCAGAATTTGCCCCGAATGAATGGCGTTGATAACGGTTGATTTGATTAAAGGCTTCTTTCAGTTCCAGCCCTCTGCGTTTGAGTTCTATTTGTACCAAAGGCAAACCATTCACCAACAAGGTAACATCGTAACGGTTTTTGTAAGTGCCTTCAACTGTTATTTGATGCGTAACCTGAAACTGATTTTGACACCAATGTTCTGAATTGATAAACTCAAAATATAAATTGTCGCCATTATCTTTTACAATGTGCTGTTTTTCTCTTAGCGTTTTGGCTTTTTAAAATACCGAACCTTTGCTCAATATATTCAACACTTTTTCAAATTCTGCTTTGCTAAATTGTATGTTGTTGTGTTTTTCTAATTGCTGTTTGAGGTTGGAAATTAAATCCTTTTCGTCTTTCAACTGTACCAAGCCATAACCCAACCTTTGTAGTTGTGCCACCAATTGCTCTTCTAATATTTGTTCGGGTTGCTTAGCCATTTATTTCCAAAGGGGTTCGTTTTGCCAATTATTCAAGAAACCAAGTTTATAGATTGTTATGGTTGGATTGGCTTTGAAAAGTTCGAGAATTTTACTTTTTATTTGGTGATTAGGCGTTACGTGATTGCATAAGTAAACCATACTCGAAATAATCAGAAAAGGTTTTTTGGTTTGTACTGCTGTTAGCGGATTTACAAACCATTGTCCAACTGGATTATTCAATTGCTCCGTTGGTCTTTTTACCATATTTCTGCTCCACATTCTTGAATGATGAGCAATAATATTTCTAACGTAAGTAATAGCTTCTAACCAACTTGAAAGTTCGCTATGTAAATTCAAGCCCATTTCTTTTGCAATGCTTGCCTTTTCTGGCAATTGATGTTTTAAATTTTTATACAATTTTGAGAGTGTTCCCATTGAGGCAACCTCTAATGTTTTCCAAGCATCAGCATCTTGATTGGGATATCGGTAACGATGGTCTTTAATAAAAATTTCCTGACTTCTATTAAACTCTTTTTTTAGTTCATCTAAAGTATTTTGATGAATGGTTTTAACCGTGCCATCAAGCAGCGTAATGGTAGTGCTTTCAAAAAGGGCAGGGTCTAAATACCACAAGCTGCCATAACTCATTGCCAAATGATAAATCATTTTGGTACGCAGAGCTATTTCAATTCGTTCAATGGCATCAAATAGAATCAAACGTAAATGTCGGTCGAAATTGTAGCGGTCAACAATATCTTCAAAATACGTATTTGGCTTAAGAGTGTGCAAGCTGTAATCGTATTGCATATCCCACCAATACCCTTTTAGGCGGTAATAACTAATGTTTTCTAAAAAGTGGGGAGCCGAAGCCTCATTGCGAAAAAGCATTCCTCGCTGTTTTAGCAAGGTTATTTGGTCGTCTATGGAGAATGCAGGTTTAGTTGCCATAGCTATATAAAAAAAAATGACCCGCTTGCAGATCTTACGGTATGCAAAGCGGGTACTGTTGATGCAAATGTAATATCTTTTTTTGTTTTTGGTACCATTTTTAAATTAAAATTTTTAAAAATATTGAAATTCAATGACTTAATAAAAGAATAAGATGCCAAGCCATAACCCAACCTTTGCAGTTGTGCCACCAATTGTTCTTCTAATATTTGTTCGGGTTGCTTAGCCATTAAATAAACATATTTTGTAACATGCCTTTTTTGTATTCTTGAGTTTGTTGAATTTGTTTTTTTGTGCGATTTATTTTTTCATCAATGGAAGAAAGAAAATTGGCGATTTTAGTTTGTTCTGCAATTGATGGTACCATTATTTCCATTTTTTTTACACTTGGAAAATTTACATAAATCTGCGTGCCACCTTGTGAAATAGAAAATAGGTCTTTTCTGAAAGAAAAAGAATTTAGATAAAACCATAGAAAAAGAGGAACCATAGTTAAACTACATATTAATCTTTCGCTCCGCTGATTATAAATATAAGTGTTGTCAGCATCAATTAAAATTGTTGAACCAATTAAATCACCAGCAGTAGTCTTATCATTTAAGACCATAACTAAATCATTTTTATTTAAAAGCTTTTCTTTTGTCTTTTCGTTTAAAATAATTCTTTGACCATTATCGATATACCTTCCATTAACACTATAATTACCTATAGAGATAAATTTAAAAGTCGCACCTTCATATACATATTTTTCTAAAGCTGTGCCACCTAAATTATTTACCATATCCCCCAACTTTTTCTTCTCCCACTTTGGAAACTCTTTTAAATTTTCATCTTTAAACCTCAATTCTTGTAAAAACAATTTTTGCATTACGCCTTTCTTGTATTGCTCCAAAAGGTTTTTCTTTTGTTTGAGTTCAGAAATTTTCTTGTCTAAAACGGTGAAAAAAGATGCAATGCGTTTTTGTTCTGGTAGTGATGGAAAAAAGATTGGAATTGAATTGCAATTATTTTTATTCATATATGGAACAGCAGTTTTAGTTGCTACTCTATCCATATATCTTTTTTGAAGACTTACTTGGTAAAGTAGAAATCTATATTCAATATCTTCCTTTGGAATAAAAGCATGTAATTGCTGGTTGATTACAATATCCTTACCTGTAATTGCAGCTAAACCCAAATCTCCAACACATGAAATCACAATAGAATTTTTTGGTACTATTTTAGAACCAACTTTTTTTGCTTCCTCTTTAGAAATATTTAATCCAATTTTTGAAAACATTATTGTACCATTGTGTACAATATCTGGTGTCGTAATCCACGGAATATTACCCTCAAAATCTTTTGGTTTATTTCTACCTGGCACAATACTATCGCATAGTTCTCCAACCTTCTTCATTTCCCATTCTCCATTAAACTCAGGGAAACGCAATTTTGGTCTATTCATTTGCTTTTCCATTTTAAAAAGGAGTTGAAATATTTAATTCTTTACAAAATGCACTAATAGCTTTGTCAGTATCTTTCATTTCAGTTTCCAAGGCTTTTAATTGGATAGCAATGTCATTGATATCAATACTTTCTTCTGCTTCAAATGTATCTACATAACGTGGAATATTGAGGTTATAATCATTGGTTATGATTTCTTGAAGACTAGCTCGTTTGCTGTATTTTTCAGTTTCCGTTCTATTACGGTAAGTGCTTACTATTTTCTCAATATGTTCGTCACGCAAAATGTTTTGTGTTTTTACTTTATCAAATTCATTGCTTGCATCAATAAACAAAACATCTTCTGGTTGTTCTCTACATTTTTTAAAAACCATTATACAAGTAGGGATACTTGTACCATAAAATATATTGGCTGGCAAACCAATTACTGCATCTAAATAATTTCTATTCTCAATTAAGTATTTGCGAATGTGTTGTTCTGCTCCACCTCTAAACAAAGCACCATGTGGCAATACAATTGCCATTGTTCCATTTTCTGCCAAATGATGTATCATATGTTGCACAAAAGCATAATCGGCTTTGCTGCCAGGTGCTAATTTTCCATATTGACTAAAACGGTCATCACTTGTAAATAATGGGTTTGCACTCCATTCAGCCGAAAATGGCGGATTGGCTACAATGGCTTCAAATTGTTTTCCGTTGTGTTGTGGATGTTCTAAAGTATCTTCTTGCTTAATGTCAAACTTGCGGTAATGCACACCGTGCAAAATCATATTCATTCGTGCAAGGTTGTAAGTAGTGCGGTTCATTTCCTGTCCGTAAAAGTTGTTTACTTCTTTTACTTCTTTTGCTACACGTAGCAACAATGAGCCCGAACCACAAGTTGGGTCGTAAACAGATTTGAGTTTGCTTTTTCCTGTGGTTACAATTTTTGCCAATACTTTACTTACTTCTTGCGGTGTGTAAAATTCACCTGCCTTTTTTCCTGCACCGCTGGCAAATTGTCCAATCAGATATTCGTAAGCATCACCCAAAACATCTAATTCTGTTTGCTCCAGTTTGAAATCAATTTTGTCAAGGTGCGAAAGCACTTTTGCAATAATTTCATTTCTTGCTTCGGGAGTTTTACCAAGTTTAGTGCTGTTCAAATCCATATCCTCAAACAAGTGGTCAAAATCTTCTTCACTTTCCGTTCCCATTGTGGAAAGCTGAATATTGTTGAGAATTTTTTGCAGGTCTCCGAGTATGAAATTGTTTCCGCCTTCCACATCGCTGTTGCCACGTTTAGCCACTTCGCTAAACAGTTCAGAAGGTTTTAAGAAGTAGCCCAATTTCTCCAAAGATTCCTCTTTGATGGCTTCAATATATTCTTTGCCTTGTTTGGTGTTTTCCTTTATCTCTTTGTATTTAATCTTGTCTGCTTTTAAAATGTTATTTGCATAAATATCCATTTTCTCGGCTAAGTATTTATAGAAAATAAAGCCCAAAATATAGTCACGAAACTCGTCCGCATTCATTTTGCCTCTCAACGTATTGGCTATATTCCAAAGCTGTTGTTCAAGTTGTTTCTTTTGGTCTTCACTCATTTGAAATTCAAATTTATTTATAAGTTCGCAAGTTAAGTTTTTAAGTTGGGGTGTTTACTAAAAAGTGGCTCCTTTGGTTTTACTAAACATGCCCAGGTTGTACTTGTTGTCATAATAATTGCTAAAAATGGTTAACTGTTAGCCAACTTATTCTTGGGTTTGACAACAGTCTAAACCGACTTCTCTTGTACGCCTTGTTGCCGAAATGAAGATAAGTATTGTTTTAAATACTTAATAATTTATTTGGTTTTTTTTGTATTAGTTAGGGTTTTTCGTTTTTTACCGCAGAGAAAGGAGGTAAGGGAGTATTCGCAGAGGGTATTTTTTTTTGCTTGCTCCCATTTGTTTGGCAGATTGTTACTGCAATGCACTGCTTATTTTTTTGCCGAGAAGGCGGAAAGGCGTTTTTTCATAGGAATAAGGCGGGAAGGAAAATGCTGTGCATTTTATTGGCCTACACGCATTAAGCAATGTTTAGGTTTTTCGCACTCTCTTTTATTTACTAAATATAAAACGGCTCCCAAAACAGGAAGCCGCTTTTAAAAAAATTATTTTCGGAGTTATTTTATTTCTCTCTGCATGGCATTTCCTTGTCCGTTTGCTGCGCCACGGCCACCACCTGCTCTGTTTTTAAATAATTGAAATTTGGATGGCTCTTCTGTTATATTCCAAGATTGGTTTTTCTCATTTATATCGGCAGTCTCCCGCATAGGATCTAATTTTATAGAAGCTACTTCTTTCGATTTCATAAAAGTTTTTACCACTTTGTTTTCGTTCTTGCGCCAAATTTGTACGGGTATACGATCTACTTCTTTGCTACCATCTTTATACGTCCACTCTATAATGATGGGCATTACCAAACCACCCTTGTTGCTAAAAGTAAGTTCATACATGGTTTTGCCTCCTGCTATGGCTTGTTTTTGTTCGGTGGTAAATGTATCGGCAGCTGCAGCTGGTCTTGTAATGGTAAATGGCGTGCTGTCTACTTGCGCAAGACCACGACCGTACCTCCAATAAAAATCACGCAAGCTCATATCGGCATCGGTTGCAAACACAATATTTTTATCCTCCCTATTTCTTATTTTAGAAATGTCTTCAAAATTATTTTGAAGTGGTTTGGCTACAGGAAATGAAGTAGAACCAGCAGCTCTTGCAGGCGCATTTATTTCTGTACTTAGGTTAGCCCATTTTACGGTGTCCAATGAAATATCTACCGGATCGGTATTGTAAAACCAGCCTCTCCAAAACCAATCCAGGTCTTCGGCACTTGCATCTTCCATGGTTCTAAACAAATCGGCTGGGGTAGGGTGTTTAAATGCCCAGCGTTTTGCATATTCTTTAAATGCATAATCAAAACTTTCTCTGCCCATGATCGTCTCTCTCAACATATTTAAACCAGTACAAGGCTTGCTGTATGCATTTGCACCAAATTGGATAATGTTTTCGCTATTGGTCATAATAGGCTCCAATTGGTCTTTTGGCAATTTCATATAATCGGTAATCTTATAGGCTGGGCCACGGCTGCTTGGGAACTTGTTGTCCCACAATTCTTCAGTAAGGTATTCTACAAAAGTATTCAGCCCTTCGTCCATCCAGCTCCATTGGCGCTCATCGCTGTTTATGATCATCGGGAAAAAGTTGTGCCCTACTTCATGTATTACTACACCTAGCATACCATTTTTTGTTCCCTCGCTGTAAGTGCCATCTTTTTCGGTACGGCCAAAATTGAAACAGATCATTGGATACTCCATACCATTGGCTGCTTCTATACTTTGTGCAACAGGGTAGGGATATGGTATGGTAAATTTAGAGTAGCTTTTGATGGTATGTGCCACGGCTTTGGTGCTGTATTTTCTGTACAACGCATAAGCTTCTTTTGCATAAGCACTCATGCACATAATTTTCTTTCCTTCTACATAGGCAGGCATGGCATCCCACACAAATTTGCGGCTACTGCCCCATGCAAAGTCACGCACCATATCGGCTTTAAAAATCCATGTTTTCTTTTGGGTAGACTTAGTTTTCTCTCTTGCCTTTGCTTCGTCCAAGGTAACTACTTCTGTTACATCTTTTGCGTTTTGTGCTGTTTTCCACCTGGCGTATTGTGCAGGCGTAAGCACGGCTTGGTAATTTTGACATTCGCCTGTGCCCATTACCACATGGTCTGCAGGCACCGTCATGGCTACTTTATAATTTCCAAATGTAAGGGTAAACTCCCCGGTGCCAGCGAACTGGTGGTTTTGCCAACCTTGATAATCGCTGTACACACATAAGCGGGGAAACCATTGGGTCATCGTAAATAAATCATTGCCATCTTCTGGAAAATTCTCATAACCACCACGGCCACCGTATTTGGTGCGCTCTATGATATTGTAATTCCACTCTATTTTAAATACAAATTGTTGCCCTGGTTTTAAAACCTGCGGCAGCTCTACCCGCATCATCGTTTTATTGATGGTATATTTTAGTGGAGCGCCAAGTGCGTTGGTTACTTTGGTAATATTATCGCCATATTCTTTGTCCAGCTTACCGCCCGATGTCATACTGTTTACATCTTGCTCGGTTACCGTTTTGGGCATCGTGCTACTACCCTGGTAGCCGGAGTTGTTTACAGAACTGTGTTGGTTCTCATCTAACTGCAACCACAAATAGGTTAGGTTATCGGGAGAGTTGTTAAAGTAGGTGAGGGTTTCTTTTCCTATGAGTTTTCTGTTGGGCTCGTCTAGTTCGCACACAATATCGTAATCGCAGCGTTGTTGCCAATATTTGGGGCCTGGGGCGCCACTGGCAGTACGGTATTCATTTGGGGTGGGTAGTATGGTGCCCAATTGTTCGAAACGATTGCCATGGTTGCTACCGGGGTTGTTTCTAATATCTTGCGCTTGGCAATTAAAAATAGCTACCGATAGTAAAATAAAAAAGAAAATTTTTTTGATTGTGGTTTGTTTTCTTATAAATGCTGTTTGTTTGAAAGTGGTAAAGATAATTTTTTACGGAATTCTATCCATGGCAAAATTTACCGCCCATGTAAAAGTTATAGCGCTGGTTATGTAAATCCACCATTTTTTCAATTTTGCAACATCTTCGCTGCTTTGTGTGTTCCACCCACAGCGTTAGTTAAAGGCATTTATTTTTTTATACTAATTACATATAGTCAATAAAAATAATTGTTTGCAAATCTGTAGCCATATTTTTTATTGAATTGGCATCTTTAGAATTGCTTTATTTTCACTAACTTGATTTTTAATTTTAATATTATGCGTAAATTATTTTTACTATTTATGATCCTCATGGTTTTTATTGATGCAAAATCTGCATTAGTAAATAAAAGTAGTTTTAATATTACAAATACGGTATCTATAAAAAAAAATGACGACCCAACAAGAAACTTGCAAGTGTTAGCTAAAATGCGCATTAAACAAATAGAAAGTTACTTAGGCCGTAAATTAAAATTTAAAGAAAAACTAGCTATTAAGATATTAAAATATAAAGTTAAACATGGCTTAAAAAGTAACGATGAGCCAACATCTAAAAAAGGGAAAAATGCTTTAACACTTGGTATACTCGCATTGGTTTCTTTGTTAGTATTTCCTTTGGCTACCATACCATTGGGCATTTTAGCAATTGTAAATGGCAATGAAGCTATAAAATTAAATCCTAATGACAGCGATGCAAAAACAGCTATTATTTTAGGTATAATTTCACTCGCTGCTATTGTTTTAGCGATTATTGCAGTAACAGTTATAGTATTTTCATTGACTCATAGGTAAAACCTTATGTTGTTTTATTAGCTGTATCGCTTTATTCTTTTTATTCTTAAAATACGCTCGTTCAAAATAATACCAGCACTAGGTATTGTATTTTATACAGTTTTCTTTATGCAATTAAACCATATAGCGTTAGCTTTTATTATTGAATCTATATGTTATAAGTTTACGGAATTCTATCCATGGCAAAAATTACCGCCCATGTAAAAGTTACAGCGCTAATGATGTAAATCCACCATTTTTGAGGGAGCTTGGCCAGGGTTACAACTAAATAACTTATTATCAAAATTATTGATACCACTATTATTTGGCCTGCCTCCAAGCCTACATTAAACCCAAACAAACTCCAGCCAATGGTTTGGTCTTTGGCTAGCATAAATCGGATGGTATTGGCAAAACCAAGGCCATGTATTAGTCCAAAAAAAAGTGCAAAGAAATAATTTAAGTTAATAGATTTGCTATTGGTATTGGCTTGTATAAAATTAAAAATGGATGTGATGATGATGGTACAGGGTATGAGGAATTCTACCCATTTATCGTTTATGCGAATGATATTAAATACACTCAATGCCAATGTAAGGGAATGGCCAATGGTAAAAGCGGTAACGAGTATCAACAGTTTTTTCCAATCTTTTAATAAGTAAATGGCAGCAAGTGCCAATATAAAAAGCAAATGGTCTATGGCATCTATACTAATGATATGTTGCCAGCCAATTTTAAAATAAAATGCTAAATCATTCATGCTTTTGCTATGCTTTGATAGATTACTGTAAGTTTGCTGTTGTTATTTTCAAATATATCGTTTAACATCAATTATAAAAAGCAATGCAAGGTTTTTTACACAAGTGGTTATTGGTTGGTTTGGTTTGGTTTTCGTTGGGTGCTACTACCAAGCACCATCCATTGTATATAAGTGTTACAGAAATAGAACACAATGCCAAAGAAAAATCCTTGGAAGTAAGTTGTAAGATATTTACAGCTGATTTTGAAAAAACATTGCGAGCTGCATATAAAACCAAGGTAGATCTATTGGATGCCAAACAAAAACCTGCCATGGATAAGTTGGTAAATGATTATGTGCAAAAGCATTTACAAATTACGGTTGATAACAAACCTGTACAATTAAAATTTATTGGCTACGAAAGAATAGAAGAAGCCATTTATAGTTATTATGAAGCCGACAACATAGCTACTGTAAAAAAGATAGCCATTATGGATAATATTTTATACGATTATAAAGAACAGCAAATGGGTTTTTTGCATGTAACAGTAGGCGGAAAACGGCAGAGTACAAAATTGGCAAATCCGGAGAGTAGGGCGGAGATGAGTTTTTAAGAATTTACATTAAAGTGGTTTATTTTTTCACACAGCGAAACAACGATAACGGCGAATACAACGGATTTTGTGGAGTGGTCTATTGTTTCACACAACGAAACAACGATAACAACGAATACAGCGAATACAACGAATCTTGTGGAGTTGTTTTATTTTCACATTACTATTACCGCAGAGAAAGAAGGTAAAAGAGTTATCGCAGAGCGCTCCGTCCCAAGGGGTTTCGCAACAAACTTTCGTGATAATTTGTAGATCTAATAGCGAAATCCCCGCTCTAACAGCAACTCGAACCACAAATGAATTAAAATAAGCATCAATTTGCTACAGACTAAAAGTCCCCCTGTGGGGGATTTAGGGGGCTTTGGGGGGCCTATTCTTCCTCCATCATCTCCTTCAACTCATCCGAAATGCTAACCAAAATTTTATCTATTCTTTGCCCATCCATATCTATAATTTCAAACGTGAAATCTTTCCAAATAAATTTTTCGCCGGTTTTAGGAATATGTTCCAGCTCATGTAAAACAAATCCTGCAAGCGTATCAAATTCATGCTCGCCTTCGTTCATCCATTCTGCCTTTTCGTAGTAGCTTAAAAAATCGTAAAAATGTATTTGTGCATCTACTAAATATGTACCATCGTCTCTTTTGGTAATACCATATTCCTCTTGCCCTGTTTGTGGTACATCACCAATGATGGCTTCCAAAATATCATTGAGGGTTATCATACCTTCTAGCGTACCATATTCGTTTACAATAAAGGCAGAATGTATTTTAGTACCCTTAAATTTTTCTAATAATTGGTAAGCAGAATTATTTTCGGGTACAAACAATGCAGGTTTTACAATATCGGCCAAAGGCTTGGTGGGATCGGCTTTTAGCAAATCTTTTACATAAACAATGCCTTTGATATTGTCCACGGTATCTTCACAAACAGGAAAAGTACTAAAGATAATTTCTTCCGATTTGTTCTTTACATCGTTCACCGTATCCTTCATATCGTACCATACAATATCTGTACGGTGCGTCATAAGCGATGTGATATTTCTATCGCCTAAATGAAATACCCTTTCTATAATTTCTTTCTCATCTTCTTCAATAGAGCCGTATTCGCTCCCTTCCGATATCATGGCTTTTATTTCTTCTTCTGTAACCGCACTGTCTGTAGGTTTTTTTATGTTGAATATTTTAAAAATGCCATTCGTTATTCCAGATAAAAACCAAACCAACGGATGAACCATTGTAGATAAAAAATTCATGGGAATAGCAACGGCACGGGCAATTTTTTCTGACCGCATTAGCCCAATCTTTTTTGGTACCAATTCTCCAAAAATGATGGTAAGAAATGTAACTGCCAATACTACGATGATGGTAGCAATACTATCTGCATATTTAGCAGTAAGGGTATACTTTTCTAATGTGGGGGCCAGCATTTTGCTAAACTTATCTTCGGCAAATACACCGACAAGGATAGAGATAAGCGTTATACCAATGGTGGCAGTACTTAAAAACTTTTCAGGATTATTGGCTAGCTCCAAAGCCGCTTTGGCCTTTTCATCGCCTTTGGCAGCCAAGGCTTCTAAACGTCCTTTGCGGGCACTTACCAAAGCTATTTCGCTCATTACAAATAGAGCAGTAAGAAATATTAATAAAAACAGGATAAATACCTCAAACATGTTGTTTAATTACATTAAAGAATATCTTTTATTAAAAGATGTTGCAGACAAATATCCGAAAAGATAACCAATTATGCCTCCACAAATTACATCTAGCGGAAAATGAACCCCCACATATACCTGCGAAAAGCAAATAATAGCTGCCCAAAGCATGAAAAGCCAAGCTATTTTGCCTATATATTTTTTTAAAGTAAAAAAGAAGAAAGAGGCCATGGCAAAGTGATTGGTGGCATGCGATGAGGTAAAACTAGAGCTTTGGGGCCTGTATCCAATCAAAAAATTGATTTTGTCTACCAATAAAGGGTCATTACAAGGCCGCACCCGATATATATTTACTTTAATAATATCGCTGCTTATAAAATCGGAAAGTATTACCGTGCCTATTGCAAAAAATATCCACCAATATTTATCCCTTTTAAAATTAAGGAGTACAAATACCAACATAAAAATATACATGGGTACCCAAGTAACCGAATTTCGCATCAGCGAAAAAAATACATCGAAAAAAGAATTGTGCAAGTGGTCATTTATATATTCGAAAATGGCCCTGTCTACATTCAATATTTTTTGCATAATAATTGGGTAAAAGTAAATAATACTGTTGATATATCGGGTGCATATAAAATTGTAGCATGTTGTAATAGATGCAAATCAATGTTATTTAGTTTAGAAACGAATTTGTCAAGTTGAGACACGTATAAAAAGTTTTTAAGCTCTTGGCATATGACAAAAGTTCGTTTCACTTGTAGGGTCTCCGCCTTTGGCGGATGTCGAAGACAGTTGCACTTAAATAAACCCGGTTTCGACAAGCCTGCCTGTCGGCAGACAAGCTGCTAATGACATGCTTACTAAAAAGATATAAAAAAATTTTTTGCAAAAAATTAATTTAGCCACAAAGGCTCTAAGACACAAAGGAAAAATGCGTAGCATTTTTTCTACTTCGTGCCTTTGCGCCTTTGTGGCAAGCTTTTTTCGCAGCGAAGCTGCAGAAAACTATTTCTTTTTGTCATTTGCAACCTGTCCCTATTTTAGTAGGGAAGAGGTCAAAAACTTGTTTTTTAGGCAGGATGCTGCGCATGAGTGCCTCAGGATGACAATCCTTAAGTACATGACACAAGTGATGGCAACCATAGCAATTATTTTATCCAATTCATATTATTTTCTGAAAAGTTGGCATCCCTTGCTACAATTTTAAAAGCGCCGATATGTAGGCTTTATACAAAAACGGCTTAAACGGGTTAACTTCGCAAATATTTTATAATGCAAAAATAAAAATGCGATTATTGCCAAAACTTCCTAAAATTATTCGTTTTATTTTATCTGTAATGGCAACGCTGTTGCTGTGCATGACATTGTATCGGTTGTTTTTCTTTTATCATTATAGGCCACAAAACAAAGCTTTTAGCGGCTCTATGATGTTATTGGGGCTTCGGTACGATGCAAGGGTTGTATCGGTTATTGGGTTGGTATTGTACATAATTTTTTCTATTATAAATCCATTTAAAACAAAAGCTGCTCAACGATTTTTATACCTGCTACTTGTATTTATTTTTCTACTATTTCTAATAGCTTATGGAAGCGATTTTTATTACTATGATTACTTAAAACAACGATTAAGTGCCGCCATACTTAGTTTTGCACAAGATGCTGCTATATCTGCTAGTATGATGTGGCAGACATATCCATTATTAAAAATATCCATTGCATTAATCATACTTCTTGCTCTTTTTACTTGGTTAATAAAACGATTGTTTAAAAATTTGGAAGAGCAAAATCTTGTTTTATCAAAAAAGAAACGCATCAGTATTTCCATCGTTTTTGTAGTGCTATTGTGTATTTCCATTTTTGGAAAAATTGGTCAATACCCGCTTAGGTGGAGTGATGCATTTACACTTTCCGATGATTTTAAAGCCAACGCAGCACTCAATCCGTTTCAAAGTTTTGCTAGCAGTTTTGGTTTTAAAAACAGCGGTTACGATTTAAAAAAAGTAAAAGAGGCTTACCCTATTATGGCTGATTATTTTGGTATACAAAATAAAAATGCCGAAACATTAAACTTATCGAGGGTAAATATGGTGGCTACAGATACAGCTCAAAAAGCAAATGTTGTTATCGTCATCTGCGAAAGTTTTAGTGCATATAAAAGCTCTATGTTTGGTAATAAACTAAACCCAACTCCGTATTTTAATGAAATGTGCAACAAGGGTGTATTCTTTGAAAGATGCTTCACGCCTGGGTTTGGTACTGCACGTGGCGTGTGGGCTACGCTCACAGGCATACCCGATGTGGAGGATAATAAAACCGCAAGTCGCAATCCTGCTGCTGTAAACCAACATACCATTATGAATGAGTTTGCTGGTTATGATAAATATTATTTTTTAGGAGGAAGCACTACTTGGGCAAATATAAGAGGCTTGCTTACCAACAATATTGCAGGACTAAAAATTTATGAAGAGGAAAATTTTAAAGCTGCCAAAGTAGATGTATGGGGCATAAGCGATAAGAATTTATTTTTGGAAGCAAACAAGGTTTTGGCTGCACAAACAAAACCATTTGTATCCATTATTCAAACGGCAGATAACCATCGGCCTTACACCATTCCCAATGAAGATTTGAGTGAATTTAAAAAACGATCTTACCCCGATGATACCTTGCATAAATATGGTTTTGATGATAACGGGCAGTACAATGCTTTTCGTTATACCGATTTTTGTTTTCAAAAATTTATGGAAGCAGCCAAAAAAGAAAAATATTATGACAATACCATTTTTGTTTTTGTAGGCGATCATGGGTTAAGGGGCAATGCCGGTGATATGTTTCCACAAAGCTTTACCAAGCAAGGAATATTGGCAGAGCATGTGCCTTTATTGTTTTATGCGCCCAAATTATTACAAGCCAAACGCATAAAAGAACCTACCTCTCAAATGGATATTTTTCCATCTGTAGCATTTCTTACGCATCAAAACTTTACAAACACTACCTTGGGCTCCAATCTTTTTGATAGCATTGCAAATAAAAATAGATTTGCATTTATTGCAGATCCAGATTTGAGAACAATCGGATTGGTAAGCAATGAATTTTATTGGGTACGTAATTTAAATACAAATGTGGTGGATTTTGTGTCGGTTACAAACAATGAAACGGTTATAAAGAATAACAGAACAGATAGTGTGAAAAATGTTATGGCAACAACAACAGAAGCATTTTACCATACAGCAAAATATTTGTTGTTGAATAATAAAAAGAAATAAATTTATACATCAAATAATATTAGTAGATTCATATTAGCATGTTTATAAAATGGCGAGTTACCAAAACGATTCAGTGGATAATTAAGTTATTCCTTATTTATCTTTTAATCTTTACCGCTTTTAGGGTAGCTACAGTAATCTTTTTTAAACCAGCATCCATTCCTTGGTCGGAGTTGGGTACCTCTTTTTGGCTTGGCTTAAAGTATGATCTGCGTTGGATTGCATTTATATTACTACCTATTGCAGTTATCTCTTTGTTTGCAAAGTTTTCACCGTTTTACAATGAAACTTCCAAAAAAGTTTGGACAGCCTATTTGGGAATCATCACTTTGTTGGTTTTGTTTTTTTATGGCGCCGATTTTGGGCAGTTTGCATATATCAATGCTAGGCTAAATGCCGATGCGCTCATTTTTGCCGAAGACCCAAAAGAAAGTTTACAAATGATATGGCAGAGTTATCCCATTGTTTGGATTCTGGTGGGGCTATTTGGCGCAGTGCTTATGATGACATGGATGTTTCGCCGAACGCATGTGCAGGTAGTAGATAAAAATATAAGCATCCATAAGTTTGGCTATCGCCGTCGCTGGCATGCAGTAGCCTTGCTTTTACTTGGTTGGTTTATGTATGGTTTTCTCACCGCAAAGCCACTCGATTTTTTTAGGGCCTTTAATTTAAACGATGAGTTTAAAAGCAATCTTGCGCTCAATCCCATGCAAAATTTCTTCACCACATTGCGTTTTAGAGAACCTGCAGTTACAACCAATGCCAAACAATATTACCCGCAAATGAAAACATTTTTGGGGCTAGGGCCCAATGTTACCGATAATTATTCTCGATTGGTTTGTCCAAATAGCAAAGCGCTGGAAAGTAAGCCCAATGTGGTATTGGTTATTTGCGAAAGTTTTAGCATGTATAAAAGCAGCATGAGTGGCAATCCATTAAATAGTACACCCTACTTTAATGAAATGTGCAAAGAAGGGATATTTTTCAGCAGGTGTTTTTCCCCAACTTTTGGTACAGCAAGAGGCGTATTTGCTACCATTTCTGGCATACCCGATGTACAACTCTCCAAATTCTCTACACGCAACGAAGCAGCGGTAAACCAGCGCACCATCATCAACGATTTTGAAGGTTACGAAAAATATTATTTTATAGGAGGCAGAAGTGAGTTCAATAATTTCAAAGGACTTGTACAAAATATAAAAGACATTAACATTTATGAAGAAGGTAAATACAAATCAGCAAAATTAAATGTATGGGGTATAAGCGATAAGAATTTATTTTTAGAAGCAAATGAAGTGTTGGCAAAACAAACCAAGCCTTTTTTTAGCATCATACAAACAGCAGATAATCATCGTCCATTTAATTTACCCGAAGAAGACAAAGATTTTATTCCTAAAAATATTTCCGAAGAGGAATTATTAAAATATGGCTTCGAATCGCTCAAAGAATACAACGCATTTGCTTATACAGACTACTGTTTTAAAAAATTTATAGAAGCAGCAAAAAAAGAAAAATATTTTGAAAATACGATATTCATTTTTGTAGGAGATCATGGCTTAGAAGGCAATGCTACGGCAGTTTATCCAAAAGCTTGGAACGAACAACGATTGGCAGACGAGCACATTCCATTGTTGTTTTATGCACCTGCTTTGCTCACACCGGCATTGCACGAAGAGCCTGTTTCGCAAATAGACGTTTTGCCTACGGTGGCTAGTATGATACAGCAGCCATATACCAATTCTACACTAGGGAGAGACTTGTTAGACAAAACTAAAAAGCAACATGCAGCTTTCATCATATACCATGCACCAGGTTGGATAGGGGTTGTAAATGAAAAATATTTTTATCGCAAAAACATACACATGAAAAACGATGAACTGGTTTCCGTAACCAAAGATTCTATCATGTTAAGCCCTATTCAAATAGATTCCGTAAAAAAGGAAATGGGCAAACTAACTTCCGGTATTTACGAAACAGCTAAGTGGATGCTGTTGAATAATAGGAATAAATAATTCAAAAAAACTTTAAATAGGATTACTGCTCCCCATTTTACAGCGTTCACAAGTCCCTCTTCGGAGACCTGCCAGCCGGCAGGCTGGTTTAGGGGGCTTTAGGTATTTACGAAACAGCTAAGTGGATGCTGCTGAATAATAGGAATAAATAAAAAATATAGTCATCAAAACTATTTGAGAATTTTGAAATCTTCAGCGTTCACAAGTCCTCCGCCTTTCGGCGGAGATTTAGGGGGCCTTAGGGGGCTTTTTCCGCAATCATTATCAACCTTGCAGAAGTTACTTCATCGTATTTACCAAAACGATAATCACCAAATACTTCTTTTATCTTCAAGCCTTGCTTGGCAAACATTTTTTCAAAATCGCTTAAGGTAAATTTGGCTACTTTTTCGGTGTATTGCATAGGTTTGGCAAGTGCCGCATCTTCCACAATTATCTTTTTATAAAAATGATGGTCATCGCTCCACTTGCTTATGGTGTAAGTCGTATGGCCAATTTGTTGTGCAGATTCTGCAATGGTATGACTGGAAGAAAATTTTACATTTAAATAGTCCATCACAAAAATACCATTTGGTTTAATGGCTTCTGCAATGCTGCGTATGGCATTGTCATGCTCACGCTGTGTTTTAAAATATCCAAAGCTTGTAAAAAAATTAAACACAATATCAAAATAATTTATCCAAAATGGGAGGCGCATATCATGTTCATAAAAATGCAAATGTTCTCCTTCGCTTTTCAAAGCTTCTGCAATACTTTCGCTGCTTAGGTCTATGCCCGTTACATCAAATCCGCTTGCAGCAAGCTGCATACTATGCCGTCCTTTTCCGCAAGCTACATCAAGCATTTTTGCTCCCGCAATAGGCTTCAAATGCGCTACTAAATTATCTATAAATGCAGCAGCCTCTTGCTCATCTCGGTGTGCATATAATTGATGATAGTAGGGCGAATTAAACCAATCTTTAAACCAGGTATCTAGCATGTGGGCAAAATTAATGGATTAGCAGGGAAAATTATTTTTGATTTTTGGACGGGAGCATTGGTTCATTTTTCAATATTGGTCCTGGTTTACCCCGCAGAATTGCGGGGCTATTCGTTACAAGCCTGCCGGCAAAGGCAGGTCCTCATTTCGTTTCGCTCCTACGTCGCTCACTTCATTCCGGGCTTTCCACTGCTATCGGGCGTATATTTTCAACAGTTCAACTTTTTTCATCATTTTTTGTACTTATCCAAAATCCGTTTAATCCGTTCAATCCGTGTCATCCGTGTTCCCTCTCTCTTGCATTTAATCCAATTAATCCCTTTAATCCGTCTCATCCGTGTTCCCTCATCCCTATCATCCGTGCACCCTCCTCCCTGTATTCTATTTAATCTCTATCACCCGTGTTCTTTTCACTCACTATTTTGTACCTTTACCCTCCTTAAAAACAGGTAAAAAGCATGGCATTAATAAAAAGTATTTCGGGCATTAGAGGCACAATAGGCGGAAAGTCAGGCGATAACCTTACCCCATTGGATGTGGTAAAATTTGCAGCAGCTTATGGCACTTGGCTCAAAACACAATCAGAAAATGGACCGGAGAATACAAAAGTAGTTATTGGCAGAGATGGTCGCATCAGTGGTGCAATGGTGAGCAATATTGTTTCAGCTACATTAACAGCCTTGGGGATAGATGTAATTGATACCGATCTTAGCACCACACCAACCGTAGAAATGGCGGTGGTTTCCTTAAATGCCGATGGTGGAATAATTCTTACAGCAAGCCACAATCCCAAAGAATGGAATGCATTAAAATTATTAAACAACAAAGGCGAATTTATAAGCGGAGCAGAAGGCGAAAAGATTTTACAAATTGCAAAAGAAGAAAGTTTTGATTTTGTAACCGTGGAAAAGTTAGGTACTATTACTAAAAACGATAAAACACTTCAGTCGCATATTGCAAAAATTCTTAAACATAAATTTGTAGATGTAAAAGCAATTGCAGCAGCCAATTTGAATATTGTAGTAGATGTTGTAAATAGTACGGGTGCCCTTGCTGTACCAGCATTGTTGGATAAATTAGGCGTAAAAAACTATACCCTTATTCATGGCGAAATAACAGGGGATTTTGCACACAATCCCGAGCCTTTACCAGAAAACCTTACAGATCTTAGCAGGGAAGTTGTAAAACAAAAAGCGGATCTGGGCATAGCAGTAGATCCTGATGTAGACAGACTTTGCTTTGTATGCGAGGATGGTAGTATGTTTGGCGAAGAATATACACTTGTAGCAGTGGCAGATTATATGCTTGGCTTGCAAAAAGGAAATAGCGTGAGCAATATGAGCAGCACACAAGCCTTGAGAGATGTAACTATAAAACACGGCGGCGAATACTTTGCAAGTGCAGTAGGAGAAGTAAATGTGGTAAATAAAATGAAAGCACGAAATGCAGTTATAGGCGGAGAAGGAAATGGTGGTATCATTGTACCAGATTTACATTATGGTAGAGATGCATTAATTGGAATTGCCTTATTTCTTACACATTTGGTAAAGGCTGGCAAAACAACCAGGCAACTGCGCAATACTTACCCGGATTATTTTATGAGTAAAAATAAAATAACACTCAATGAAGACGTAGATACAAAGAAAATTTTTGCTAGCATAAAAGATAAATACAAGAACCAACCCATAAATGATGAAGATGGTTTAAAAATTGAATTTGATAACGATTGGGTTCAATTGCGAACAAGCAACACAGAACCTATCATCCGCATTTATGCAGAAAGTAGTTTAGAAACAACCGCCGATAATATTGCAAAAAGATTGATGATGGATATACAGGAAGCGATAGTATAAATTAGTTGCGAGTTAATTAGTTGCGAGTTATATAGTTGCGAGTTTCGAGTTATTTAGTTTCGGGTTTTTTAAGCTCGAGCTTTATAACGAATGCTCGACTTTTAAAAACCCATAACCCGAAACCCGCAACCCGAAACCAAATAACCATAACCCGCAACCCAAAACTAAGATATGGAAAGAATCTACTTCGACAACGCCGCTACCACTTCATTGGACCCAATTGTGTTGGAAGCCATGATGCCTTATTTTACAGAAAAATTTGGTAACCCATCTTCTATTTATTCTTATGGTAGAGAAACAAGAATGGCTGTGGAAACAGCAAGAAAATCTGTCGCAAAATTATTGAATGCAAACCCTGCAGAAATATTTTTTACGAGTGGTGGTACCGAAAGTAGTAATATGGCCATACATGCTGCTATAAGAGACCTTGGTTGCAAGCACATCATTTCTTCTAAAATAGAGCACCATGCAGTAACGCATACGGTAGAACATTTAGATATTTTAGATGCTGTAAAAGTAAGTTACGTTAAGTTACTTCCCGATGGACATGTAGATATAGAAGATTTAGAAAAGCTTTTGGCAGCATCCGAAGAAAAAACCTTGGTTTCATTGATGCATGCAAACAACGAAATAGGTAACATATTAGACTTGCATGCCGTGGGTGAATTGTGTAAATTATACAATGCCATTTTTCACAGCGATACCGTGCAAACAGTTGGGCACTTCCCCATAGATTTAAGAAATACACCTGTACATTTTATTACAGGTGCCGCCCACAAATTTCATGGACCAAAGGGTGTTGGTATAATTTACATAAATGAAAATATTCGGATAAAACCCTTCGTACACGGGGGCGGGCAGGAGCGCAACATGCGTGCAGGCACCGAAAATATTTATGGCATTGTAGGGTTTGCCAAAGCATTTGAAATAGCCATGGCAAATTATGAAACAGATAGCGCCTACATTGGTACACTCAAGTATTATATGCACGAGCAATTAAAAAAACATATACCGGGTGTAGGGTTTAATGGAGATACGCTTGGTAGAAGTTTATACACGGTGCTCAGTGCTAGCTTTCCTAAAACCGAAAAATCTGAAATGATATTGTTTAACCTCGATATAAATAATATTTGCGCCAGTGGTGGCAGCGCTTGTACCAGCGGAGCAGACCAAGGTAGCCATGTTATTCGTTCTATCAACAACAATCCAAATCAACTTACGGTACGATTTAGTTTTAGTAAACACAATACCAAAGCAGAAGTAGATGCAGTGGTGGAAAAGCTGAAGGAATTGGTGTAGGAATTCGCCTGTGGCGAATTCTTTTCAAATTCGCCGCAGGCGAATTCGATAATCGCCACAACAAATTTTTCTGCCATAATTGTTTTAGAATTCGCCCTCGGCAATTTTTTTAGGATTCGCCTTCGGCAAATTATCTTAGAATTCGCCTACGGCAAATTATCTTAGAATTCGCCTACGGCAAATTATCCTAGAATTCGCCTACGGCAAATTATCCTAGAATTCGCCACAGGCGAATTCCTACAGGCAACCTGCAAACACACACATTTATCAAAATGTACAAAATAAACAAACAATATCGCTTACCAAATTTTGATTATTCGACAAACGGTTATTATTTTATTACCATTTGTACCAAAAATAGAGAACATAGGTTTGGGGAAATTGAAAATCAACAAATGGTTCTCACAAAAATTGGAGAGTTTGTAGAACAAAATATTGTACAATTTTGCCCATGCGATGATATCGTAAATCCATACAAAACAAATCCTTATTTTATTAATAATGCCGATACGATTTTTGGTATCACCGAATGGGAAATTCTACCAAATCATATTCATTTGATTGTAGAAATAATAAACAATACAATAAAGGAACAAATACCCATTACTGGAATGGCGCCACTTATAAAGGGTTCTGTTAGTTTATTTATCAATCATTTTAAAGGGCACATTACAAAACTTTGTAGTAAAAATGGTATTGATGATTTTAAATGGCAAAGAAAATTTCACGATAGAATTATAAGGGATAAAGAGGAATATGAAAATATTGCTGCCTACATAAATTCAAATGTTATAAATTGGCAGGATGATAATTTGTAGGAATTCGCCTGTGGCGAATTCGATAATCGCCCCAACGAATTTTTCTGCCATAATTTTTTTAGAATTCACCTTCGATAAATTTTTTTAGAATTCGCCTTCGGCAAATTATCCTAGAATTCGCCACAGGCGAATTCCTACGGCTTTGTGAATTCTTCGGCGCTGCATGTTTATATGACGTTCGTAGGAATTCGCCTGTGGCGAATTCTTTTCTAAATTCGCAGCAGGCGAATTCGATAATCGCCTCAACGAAATTTTCGACCATAATTTTTTTAGAATTCACCTTCGGTAAATTGTTTTAGAATTCGCCTTCGGCAAATTATCCTAGAATTCGCCACAGGCGAATTCCTACGGCTTTGTGAATTCTTCGGCGCTGCATGTTTATATGACGTTCGTAGGAATTCGCCTGTGGCGAATTCTTTTCAAATTCACCGCAGGCGAATTCGCTAATCGCCACATGCGATTTTATTTTTTCTACTGTAATTATTTTAGAATTCGCCTTCGGCAAATCATTTTAGAATTCGCCTTCGGCAAATTATCCTAGAATTCGCCACAGGCGAATTCCTACAGATACCCCAATTTATCTGTAACTTCTTTTGGCAATTTCGGAAGTTTTCTTCTATCCGTTAAAAAACTATTTAACTGCGAAATTTCTTTAAAAATATAGTGTTTGTCCATGGCACCCTGTAGGTAGCCTGCACCTGTGCTGCCGCCAGTGCCTATGCGGGTTCCTATCATACGACGCACCATATTTATATGCCTGTATCGCCAGTTGCCCAATTGGTTATCTATTTCCAATAAAGTATCTAATAATTGAAAAGGCAATTCCAACATAGGGTAACCCCTGTAAATCATAATAAATAATGCCGAGCGACAAGCTTCTGTGCTCAATCCCCTTTCTTTGTTTTCTGTATCATCAAAAAATATTCTTCTAAAATGTTCTACATTAATTTTCTCTGCTTCTGCTAGACCTGAGGAATAAATATTTTCATAATCTTTCCAAAATGGATGGATATTGTTTATGGGATGTGAAGATTCTTGAGAAGAGGAGGGGTTGTAATTTTTCCAAAAATGCTCCTCTTTGAAAAAAGGCATTCTTTCTAGCCATTTGTTTATTAGTTCCAAAACGGTATCTCCTTCTTCGGCGTTTTTTATAACATCTATATCGGCTTGTTTTAGTTGAGAAGTATAATAACCCTGCCCATGGCGCTGCTCAAATTTTAAACCAAGTTTAGCTTCCAGTATTTTAAACTGCCAACTCTGAAAACCCGATGCAGGGCGCAGCATATCCCTGAAATCTAAAAAATCGAGTGGTGTCATTGTTTCTATGATATCTATTTGTTGTACCAATACTTTTAAAATGGTGACTACTCTTTGCAGGCGGTGAACAACAGTTTGCAATTCCGGAGAATTATCATCCATGGCAGATTTTCCCATGATGGTAGTAATAGAATTTACTTCAAACAAAATTTGCTTAAACCACAATTCATATGCTTGGTGTATGATGATGAAAAGCATTTCATCGTGAGCAGGCTCATTGCCTTCCTTAAAACTTTCGGGATGTTGTGCGTCTATTATTTTATCGAGTTGTAAATATTCGGAGTAGTAAACAGGAGCAGCCATTTGAAATGGAAAATTTATAATGAGTAATTATGTTGCTTTTAAAGAAAGCAAGGTATAATTTTATCATTAAAAAAATCAAAAAATATAGCCATAAAGGTTTTATGAAACGAACCAATCATTTCTGCGGTGCGCCAAGAAGTAAGAGAGGAATCTTTTACGAACTATAAATAAGATGAGAGTAGGTCTCTCGTATATGATGTTGAGGCATTATTTACAAACCGCCTTATGGTGCTTTGTTCAAAAGACAAGGTATTGAGCGATTAA
>JANPCB010000024.1:0-57089 GCA_031430735.1 Ferruginibacter sp.
AGATATTAGACATGAGATATTAGACATGAGATATTAGACATGAGATATTAGACACAAGATATTAGACACAAGATATTAGACATGAGATATTAGACACAAGATATTAGACACAAGATATTAGACATGAGATATTAGACATAAGATAATAGACACAAGATATTAGACACAAGATATTAGATATGAGATATTAGACATAAGATATTAGACACAAGACTTTAGACACAAGATAGCAAGCACTTATTATAAGACCTATAAAAGAACTTACTCTAGTTTGAGAGGCCAAATCTTAAATCTTAAATCTTATATCTCATATCTAACTAAAATCCCTTACTTTTGCACCTCATAAAAAAACAACAATAATGAAAACAATTACAATCGAAGGACAACTGAGGACCGAAAGCGGAAAAAAAGCCACCCGCCAACTTCGCTCTCAGCAACTTGTGCCTGCTGTAATTTACGGTGGTAAAACAGAGGTAAATTTTTCAGCACCATTATCAGCTTATAAAAACATCGTGTACACATCTGAGTTTATGTTTGCCGATATTAAAGTAGATGGTAAATCTTACAAGTGTATTTTAAAAGATTTACAATTTAATAAGGTTACTGATGTGCTTATACATGTAGACTTTTTGGAACTAGTAGAAGATAAGAAAGTAATAGCTACTTTGCCACTTAAATATACTGGAACTGCTTTGGGTGTAAAAGCTGGTGGTAAATTGGTACTTAAAATTAAATCGGTAAAAGTAAAAACACTTCCAAAATATCTTAGAGAGAATATAGAAGTTGATATTAGCAACTTACAGTTAAACGAAAATATTCGTGTAGAGAATATCGTAGCAGAAAATATGGAGATTATGAACTCTCCACGTATTCCTATCGCTTCTGTAACAATGACTCGTCAGCTTAAGCAAGAAGAAACTGCAGCAGCAAAAGCACCTGCTAAGAAATAATATTGATATAAAAATTATAAAAAATGCCTTCCTAAAAGAAGGCATTTTTTATATAGAACAGCAAAAAGAGTTTACATTTGCAGCCTTCATGCCAATAAGGCGTAAAAGTATTTACGGACTATGGTTTGAAGAAACAAAGCAACCTTTTAAATAGAGGATAATATATTCAACGTAAAAATTAACTAACATGGGAATGGATAAAAATACACTTATCGGTTTTGCACTCATTGGAGCTTTATTGATAGGTATGTTTGTAATAAACAGTAAAGGCAAGGTTGCTTACGAAGGGGAGCAGTTAAGAATAGCGGATTCAACTGCAAAGGCTAACGCTGCAAAGCAACCAAAGGTAGATACCAAACTGGCAGTACTAGATAGCTTAAAAACTGACTCTCTTAAGCAAGTAAAGCAAACACAGGGTTTTCTACAAGATACAGGAAAAGCACAAATGGTATCTATAGAAAATGAAGTGATGAAAGTTACCTTTAATACAAAAGGAGCACAACCAGCCATAGTAGAACTAAAAAAGTACAAAAAATTTGATAGCTCTATAGTAAAGTTGCAAACTGGTAATTTTAATAAATTCTCTTACACTATAAGAACCGGCAACAATACTGCAGAAACGGAAAATCTTAATTTTACCCCTCAAGCTGTGGTAACTAATGCAGATAAAAGCCAAACCATTTCTTTTAGAACAGGTGATAGTACTGGTAGCAAACAAGTAATACACCAATACACAATTAAGCCTGGTGATTACATGTTGGATTTTAATATCATCACAAAAGGAGCAGATTTGTTCGATAAAAATACCATAAACGTTATTTGGCAATCGGAAGCAGCGCAAATTGAAAAAGACCATAAATATGAATTGACGCAATCGCATATTTGCTTTGTAAAGGATGATGGATTTGATTTTGAATATGCGGCTAAAGGCGATACAAAAACGTTTAGCAAATCGGTAAATTGGGTTGGTGTAAAACAGCAGTTTTTCATTGCAGCACTATCGGCTAAAAATAATTTTGAGAGTGGGAGTGTAGAGTGGAAAGAACCTACAGATAGTAGTGCATTTATTTTCAGATCTACTGCAAATTTTAAATTACCAGTTGCTGCAAATGGCAATACTGCATTGCAATTTTATTATGGCCCTAGTGATTACAACATTTTAAAAAGGTATGATAATAAAATGGAAAATATGGTGCCTTATGGAACGGGCGTTTTCTCTTTTGTAAAATACATAAACCGCTATTTCTTATTGCCCGTTTTCGATTTCTTGCAAAGAAATATTGCTAGTATGGGTATCGTTATTTTATTGGTAACCTTACTCATTCGTTTAATTACATCGCCTATACTTTACAAGAGTTATTTAAGTGGTGCAAAAATGAAAGTGCTAAAGCCCGAAGTAGATGCATTGAAAGCAAAATTTACTGATAAAACAGGTTCATTAGATCAACAGGCTTTTAGTGTAGAGCAAATGAAGCTTTGGAAAACCGCAGGTGTAAGCCCGCTCGGAGGTTGCTTACCAGCGTTGTTGCAGATTCCCATCTTTATGTCGTTGTACTATTTCTTTCAAAGTAACATTGATTTAAGGGGTAGAAATTTCCTATGGGCAAATGACCTTGCTGCGTATGATTCCATATTGAAACTGCCATTTAATATTCCTTTTTATGGAGATCATGTAAGCTTGTTTACATTAACTGCTGTTATTACAAGTATGTTGATTTCTATTTACAGCATGAGCTCTATGCAAGACAACAGCAACCCGGTAATGAAGTACATGCCCTATATATTCCCGGTACTTTTGTTGGGTGTTTTTAACAACCTTCCGGCAGCACTTACTTGGTATTATACTGTTTCCAATACCATCACACTTTTGTTACAAATATTTATTCAGAAATATGTAATAAACCACGAAAAGATTTTGGCGCAAATAAATGAAAATCGAAAGAAACCTCAAAAGACTTCTAAAATTGCAGAAAAAGTTGCAGCTATGCAAGAAAGCCAACGAAAGCTGCAAGAACTGAAAAACAAGACCAATAAAAACTAATTTTAGTTAAAAATATGTTACGAAGCTGCACTGTAAAAGGTGCAGCTTTTTCTTTAACGTTTCAAATCATTTTTCGGCATGTATTTTACTATCTTTATATCCAAATAATGAACATGAGCACAAAATTTTACATTGCATTCTTTTTTGCATTTTTTGTTTTTACTTCAAATACTTTTTCGCAAAAAATATTGAGTGAAGGCATAATTAATTACAATATTTCTATTGAAAGTGGGAACGGGGAAAAGCAAATATCCGGTGGTCTTAATGGCGCTGTACTTTCGTTGTTTCTTTCTAAGGATGTAAGTCGTACAGAAATGAACAGTTCTATTGGTTCTGAAACCACCGTTTTTGATAGCAAAGCGGGCAAAGGTTATATATTGAAAGAGTACAGTGGCCAAAAACTAATGATTACTACCAACGCAGATAATTGGAATCAAAAGAATAAAATAAATAAATCCCTTGATTTTAAAATTGATGAAAATGCTACAATATCAATAGCAGGTTATACATGTAAAAAAGCAACTGCAATTAGCGCTGATGGTAAGAGCTACACAGTTTATTTTGATCCAACAATACAGGTTTTAAATA
This sequence comes from Ferruginibacter sp., assembly GCA_031430735.1. Taxonomy (GTDB): domain Bacteria; phylum Bacteroidota; class Bacteroidia; order Chitinophagales; family Chitinophagaceae; genus Ferruginibacter. The sequence continues at coordinate 3,580 of JANPCB010000024.1, forward strand.
AAACATATAACAATGCATTTCCACAATTGCGAGGCTTACCTGTTCAATACGAACTACAATCTGGCAACCTTGTTTTTAAATATACTTTGGCCAAGTACGAGGCAAATGCTATCTCAATAAATAAATTTGATGCTCCTAAAACAGGTTTTAGAATCATGACTTATGAGGAGAACCAACAATTGAAAAAAGGGGAATAATTTAGTAAACACAAATAGAGCGCAGTTTGTGTGAGAAATTATAGATGAAGTTTGAAATTGTATATTCTCCAGAATAATACTAGCGAATTTTGATTATAAGCTTTGTGCCGGTATAACCTTGTTTAACATCAGCAACCAACAATTTTTGTTTGTATGGCATGATATATATGCTATTACCCTTTTGGTAGGTAATAAGAGCATTTGAGCTGTAAGTCTTAGGTGTAGAACTAATTAAAGATCCAGTGTACTTTAGACCATTACGGAGATTAAAATTTAAAGAGGATTGAAAAGAAACAGGCATTTTGATATTAAGAACAACTTTGCTCTTCTTTTTACCAATACCTCTGTCCGCAAAAGACGTAAACAACTGTCCCATTAGGATTGTTGTTAGGAATAATATGCGAAGCGTTTTTTTCATTTTTTTCTATTAAAGCAAATGTAATATATTTTCTAAATATAAGACGAATTATTATGCCAAATGTTGTCTAATAGTTAAATTATTTTTTTAACAATGCATAAATAATCAAAAATTAACTAAATTACAGTTAAGGAGGAGTACTTTATGAGAAATGACAGGTATAGACAAGACAGGGAAGAGCTAAAAGAATTATTGGCACAATATGACAATTTGCGTGCTGGCAGACCCAACTCCTTTATTGAGCAAGAAGGTTTTGAAAGACTTATAGAATATTTTGATGAAAAAGACAAATTACAAGAGGCCCTCACTGTTTGTGATTATGCCATCAATCAATATCCCAATACACCTCCTTTAATGCTATTAAAAGCTAATTTACTCATTGTTACAAAAAGTTATGGGGAGGCTTTGGATTTATTAGACGAAGCGGAGGTTTTAGATAGCTCAGATTCTGATCTTTATATCTTAAAAACAGATGCCTATCTGGCATTGGATATGCAAGCAAAAGCTGCCGAGGTATTAGAAAGTGCTATTGAAACATTTGAAGGAGATGAAAAGTTGGATTTGCTTTTTGAGCTCTCAGATGTATATGATGATTATGAAAATTTTGAGAAAGTTTTCGATTGTTTGGTACTTATTTTAAAGCAGGATCCTGCCAATGAAGAAGCATTGTATAAAATTTGTTTTTGGACAGACTTTACAGGTCGAAATGAAGAGAGCATTATCCTCCACAAAGAAATTATTGAAGAACAACCATTTAATGAGCTTGCTTGGTTTAACCTAGGAGCTGCCTATCAAGGTATAAAATTACACGAGAAAGCAATAGATGCTTATGGATATGTGATTGCCATCAACGAAAAATTTGAAAATGCGCATCGCAATATGGGCGATGCATATTTGAGGTTAAGAAATTATAAAGATGCCATCGAATCTTTGCAAAAGGTATTGGAACTTTCTATACCCGAAGCCTTGGTGTATGAAGCCATTGGTCATTGTTATGACAGGATGGAAAATTATGCACAAGCCAGGTTCTACTACAAAAAAGCAAGTCACATGGATGCCGAAGATAGTCGCATGCATTACAAAATTGCTACTACTTACATGAATGAAGGAGCATGGCAAAGTGCCATAAAATGCCTCAATCTATCGCTTCGTACAAATCGGATGCAGCCAGATTATAACCTTGCTCTTGGGCAATGTTATTTGCAAATGAATAATATAGACGAGGCGCTGGCATGTTTTGGAAATGTTGTGCGTATTAGGCCCAAAAACATTAGTGGGTGGACCGAGCTTCTTAAATGCTTGTTGCACGCAGAATATGTTACAGAAGGCATTGAGTACGCACAGTTTGCCTATGAACAAACAGATAGAAAACCCATTTTTTTATTTTATCAAAGTATTTTTCTTTTTGCTGATGGGCAATTTAAAGAGGCAGCATTGCAGCTAGAAAATGGAATGGCTATAAACCCTAAACTAATTAAGAAATTTATTCAGTTAAATCCGTCTATTCTCAAACATAGGCAGGTAGTAGAAATTATTGCCCGGTACAAGAAAAAAAGCAGCCTTTAAGAAAAAATATACGCTGCATACTGCTCAAAAAAGCAAGGAAAATCCCATTTATTTTTCTTTGGGTATATTTGCACGCAAATTTAACTGTCAGTAATAAAAAGAATTACATGAATTTTAATCTTTCTCAGATGCCAGAGCGTACAGCACAACCACGTACGAATGGGCTAACAATGGTAATGGATAAGGGCTTGAGTGTGCAAGAAGCCAAAAATTTTATGAGTGTGGCTGCACCCCATACAGATATTGTAAAATTAGGTTTTGGTACTGCATTTGTAACGCCAAATTTAAGAGATAAGTTAGCAGTTTACGCCGAGTACAATGTGCCAGTATATTTTGGAGGTACTTTATTTGAAGCGTTTCTTATTCGCAACCAAATGGATGATTATGTGACCATGTGCAAAGATTTTGGTGTAACCACCATGGAAGTGAGCGATGGATCAATAACCATTCCGCATGCAGAAAAATGTGGCTATATTGAAAAGTTGGCAAAGCATTTTAAAATATATAGTGAAGTAGGGAGTAAAGATGCTGCTCATATTATTCCGCCATATAAGTGGATAGAATTGATGCGGGCAGAACTGAGCGCAGGTGCAACTTATGTGATTGCAGAAGCAAGAGAAGCAGGTAATGTAGGCATATACAGAGGTAGTGGCGAAGTGCGTGAAGGCTTGGTACAAGAAATTCTTACCCAAATACCTGCCGAAAAGATATTATGGGAAGCCCCGCAAAAAGCACAGCAATTGTATTTTTTAGAATTGATAGGTTGTAACGTAAACTTAGGCAATATAGCGCCATCTGAAATGATAGCTTTGGAAGCAATGCGTATCGGATTGAGAGGAGATACCTTTGAGTTTTATTTGGATAAGCTGTAAAAGTAAAATACGTTATATTTTTCAGCACTTAATGAAAAAACCATATACACTACATTTGATTGGCTTTTTATATAAATCCTGAATTTTGTATTTGGAGTAAGACAATAGTAATAAAAAATTATTCTTTTAAAAAAATATTGATTTTAATATAATTGACATAAAGCAATTTTTAATTTTACAAATATATTTTTCAATTAAACCAAAGTATTTATTTTTTGATTGCATGATTCTTATGGAAGAATAGCCCGCAGACTTTTTTATTCGGGGATAATGGTTTACTTGCTATAATACAAATGCTAGTAGGTTTACTTCTTGATAACTTAACTAGTATTTTTTATGTTGAATGTAACAATTGGATTTAAAAACGATACATAACCATTGCATTTTTTTTTATTTCAACAGATCCAATACCTTAAACATTTTACTAGCTACATCCCCACCTTTACCATTAAAATTATTTACCAAAAAAGAAAATATATAACTGTTGCCATCTTTTGAAGTGTGGTAGCCACAAAATCCTTTTACGTTTGTAATGCTTCCACTCTTCATCGTCATTCCATTGTAGAGCGGGAGTGATTGCAAAAAATATTTGTACCAATCTTTTGTTGCTGCATATTTTAAAATTTCTACTTGCGCATGAGTTGTTACTCTGTTAAGTGGAGATAAGCCCGAGCCATCAAAAATATTCAATTCATTTTTATCAATATTTTTTGTAGTCCAAAAAGATTTTACAACTGCCACACCACTATCTGCATTTGATTTTGCTTTACTGCCCATTGTTTTTAGCAAAGCTTCGCCATACAGATTTATACTTTTTTTATTAAACCAATAAATAATAGAATCTAGTGTAGGAGAATAATGGGTGTATAAATTTATGAATTGCCTTTCATCAATTATTTCAGTATGAGGTTTTGTAAGTTCTGTTTTATAATCTTGCATGCCATTTGTTTTTATACCTTTTTGTTTTAGCGAAAAGGATAAATCGGATAGCATAGTTTTTGCAGGCTCATTATCAGCAGCAGCTATTGTAAATTTTTGCTCACCTACAGGTATGCTACCCTTGAGCACCCAAATATTTTCTTGTGTAGGCAAGTAGCAATATGCATTGTCACCACTACCTTTTGGCCCAGCTTTCAATTCGTTTATAAAAGTTTTATTCGTTGGAGAAACGACAGAAACAGCTCCTTCTTTTCCTTCCACCGAATTTAAAACAATATCAAATTGGTTTTCTTTCCAGTTTAAAACATGTGCAGCAGCACCATAATAATTACCTATGTCTTGCATTATCCAACCATCGGGTATAGCTTGGTAAGAGTAGGATCTAAAGTTAAATGATAGTGGTTTTGTAATTTGTTTTATTCCTTTTTGTTGAACAGCATTTACAAATGCATTTAGCACTTGATATCCTTTAGTATTGCTGTATCTATTGCTACCAAATGTAGGGTCACCCTCACCTTTAATGTAAAGGTTTCCCTGCAATACAGTATCTCTAATTTCTCCCACAGCTTGCAAAATGGTTTTGTATCTAAAATCTTTTTTGAGCAATTCAAAAGCGGTAACACTGGTAATTATTTTTTGTGTAGATGCTGGAGCCAAACCTATTTGTGCATTTTTTTCAAAAACAATATTCCCTGTTTTAGCATCAATAACATAAAGTGAACTGATTGCATTAGCAAGTTGAGGATCTTTTTCAAACTGGGTAAAAGCAATTTGTAGTTTTTGGGATATTGTTTGTGCAAAAATAACTGAAGGGAAAAGTATAAATAGAAATGAAAAAATATGTTTCATTTTTTGGATGGTTTTAGGAACGAAGGTATTTATTTTGGAATTGATTGTACAAACATACATTTACCACGTAAAGACATAGGCAAATAGATTCACATAGTTAAATATATTTTTTTACTCTTAAAGACTGTTCTGCAGTATTTTTTTTGCAAAGAAAAAAACAAACCCCGCCTTAAACCAAATAAAACGCCTACCTGTATTACCGGCAAAAAAAGTAAAAAATAAGATTCGTAAAAATTAGATGCTAAATAAAACTCAGAACAGATTATTCTTACATACAAAAGTCATTAATTCAGCGGATGTTTTTGAGCCTGTTTTTTTTCTTAAATTACGCTTGTGTTGTTCTACGGTAAAGTTGGAAATAAATAATTCTTTTGCAATCTGGGGGCTATTAAGACCCCGAGCCATAAGCTGTAAAATTTCTTGCTCTCTCTTTGTTATTTGCGGCAGATCAATAGGTGTTAGTTCTTTTGTTTGTAAGGATACAGAAAAATAGTGGTTTTCATTATTACTTGTATCTATCACCGTCATCATGTGAGCAATATTATTTTTAAAATGACCCAAATCAGTAATCATTACCCAAGTGCTGGCAATTCTATTTTCTGCATTAAAATATCTATTGGGAAATTGTATAAGCACCCACCTAAAAATACTTTGTGCATCCAACATTCTGCAATAAATGTTTATGCGTTTTTTATCGCTTTTTTCTCTTGTATCGCTTTCACTTATTTCTGCAGATAAAAGTGCAGCAGCCAATACATAATGTCTGTCATCTGGATGAATATTGCTAGCCCAAAAATTTGCATCTTGTCCTACCCATTCTTCGGGATTGTATGGTGATAGCTGTCTGGTATTTTCACTTGCCGCCACAATGGACATATCTGCTTGGTCGGGTATAAACCAAAAATATGGCCCTACAGCAAAATTTACTGCTTGCTCTATAAATGGTTTGAAATAGGCGGTATAATCTACTTTTTGGGGCTCTTTAGATCGTAGCATTTTGCCTGTAAACTCACTAGGCGATACGGGTTTTAATTGCATAAGGATTAGTTTTTTACAATTGATTGCTAAGCACAATATAACACATATCTGCTATAGGTACACTGTTGCTATACATATATATTTGGCTTATCAAAACACAAATGCGGTAATGGGATGCTTTTGAGTAGTGATGTGGAAATACATTAACTCATTTGTGGGATTGTCAACATCGTTTTGGTTTATAAGTTTTACAGAATAATAATTTTACATGAAAAAAATTTACAGTTTAATTGGGATTTTATTTTTGGCAACAAATGTATTTGCACAAAATGTGGGTATTGGAACTGCAACACCTAATGCTAGTGCATTATTAGATGTATCGGCCACCGATAAAGGATTGTTAATCCCTCGAATGAATAAAGCCCAACGTAATGCCATTAGCAGTGCAGCTAACGGTTTATTGGTATTTCAAAATGCACCCGATAGTATAGGTTTTTATTATTACAACAGTGGTAGTTGGGTATGGCTGCAAAATGCAAGCGGTACAGGTAGTGGGTGGAGTACAACTGGTAATGCAGGTACAGATACAAGCGTAAATTTTATTGGTACAAGAGATAACAAACCGTTGCTATTTAAAATTAATAATCAAAAAGCAGGGCTTATAAGCGAGAGTAACTTAGCACTTGGAGCTTTATCATTAAATAAACTAGAGCAAGGTGGAAATAATTTTAATAATCATACTGCCATAGGAAATTCGGCATTAAGTAATTTGATAAATGGGTTTTTAAATGTAGGCTTAGGAACGGGTGCTTTAAACTTATTAAAAAATGGATCAGGTAATATTGGTATAGGATTTCAATCAGGCGCTTTTACATTAGGTTCAGACAATGTTGTAATTGCTAACCAAGGTGGCTATGTTCTTAATGAAACTGACTCAGTTATTGAAAATATAATAATTGGTAATCACACCCCAACACTTAATTTAATTTCTGACAAAAATGTACTTATTGGTAGCAATGCAGGTGGTTTGGTAATAAATGGGGGTTCAAATGTAGCTGTTGGCGACAGTTCTTCTGCAAGTAATACAACAGGTTCTGCTAATGTAGCCATAGGTGCAAAGGCTTTAGCTCTAAATACAACAAAAAGCAATCTGGTAGCCATTGGGGATAGTGCTTTGTATAATAATGGTACTGGGGCAGTTTTATCTTACTTGGGTATAGGTAATACAGCTGTTGGGAGTAAATCGCTTTTTGGAAATACAACAGGTTCAACCAACACTGCTTTGGGAACAAATGCATTGATAGGAAATACAACTGGATCATCTAATACTGCTATTGGATATGCTACTTTAAACAGAAATATAACAGGTGATTTTAATACAGCTGTGGGTAATCAGGCTATGCAAGGCGTTATTTCTGGCACAGCGGCATCTAATGTTGCAGTAGGTGTAGCGTCGCTTTTTTGGATTAAAAACGGAAATAAAAATATTGCGATAGGTGTTTCATCTTTGCAGAATAATACGGATGGCAGCAATAATTCAGCTGTAGGAGATTCTTCTTTGTTTAAAAATGTAACAGGTTATTCTAATGTAGCAATAGGCGCAAAGGCTTTAGCTTTAAACAGCAACAAAAATAATCTTGTAGCTGTTGGCGATAGTGCATTATTCAATAATGGAATAGGTGCTAACTCATCACAAGCTAATGGCAATACTGCTGTGGGAAGTAAATCTTTATTTAATAATACAACTGGCAGTTACAATACATCTTTGGGTTCAGGCTCTTTATTCTACCATATTTCAGGAGATGATAATACTGCAATTGGAACAAGTGCTTTATCATCTGGTTTTTCAGGTGCAAGTAACACTGCTATTGGCAGGGCTGCACTTCAAAGCTCATCTGGTTCATTTAATGTTGCATTAGGAGGTTCCTCAATGTTATTTCATCAAATAGGTAGTAGTAATGTTGCTTTAGGCTATTCAGCTTTGGGAAATAACATAAATGGCAGTGGAAATATTGCGATAGGCACCTCTGCGGCGCTTAATGAATTAGGTTCTGAAAAATTGTACATTGAAAACTCCAATGCCAATAAAAACAATGCCCTCATCTACGGCGATTTTGCTGCGGATAGCCTTAACCTTAATGCTAAAGTAAATATCAGAGATTTTACAAGGCTCGGTACACAGGCAAGTGGCGCACCAGCCATTAAAATGATAGAACTTAGTGGTACAACTTCGGCAACCAACAATGGATCACAACCTATTAGTTTACTTGGTATAGATGCCACAAAAGTGCTATCAGTAAGTGTGCAAGTCGGTATTTCTGGTAATGCTGTTTGGATACCACCTGCTTATGATAATGACCCAAGGCTAAAGTATAATTATTTTGTACATACCAATGGTAATATTTATATTCAAAACAGTTCTAGTAATTGTGTACTTGCAGGGGATCATATTTGTAGTAAGCCTGTAAAAATATTGATAACTTATAAAGAATAAAATTTATAGGCCGTATCATCAATTTGTAGTTTTGCTTTATAGGCGGGGTTTTCACACAAATAAACCAAATAGTATAAAAGTACTAACTGTGAAACCCCGACGGAGAAAAGAACGATAAAGAATTAAAGGCTAAAACTTCAAGTATCGTAGCGTGTCGGGGTTTAGGAACAAGCTTTCATTATAATGTATTGTGTATGCTTACGAAATCCCCGCCAAGACTTTTGTTTTTGTAACAAATATTTTTTTCTACAACATATTCAGCTGCTTCATTCTATTATTCAATAATAACACATATTCATCTTTCATTTCATTAGGCAAAAAACTTTTATAGACAACTTCTTTCATTTCTAAACTACAGTAGTAAAAATTTTCTACCGTTTTGTCTAATAGTTTTTTGGTAAGATGATTTGTTTCGTATGCTGCTAAAAAATCTTCGTATTTTAAATTGCTTTTTTTCGCATTTAAAGTTAATGCCAACTCTTCGGTATCTTTTTTATTTACCAATGCAGTGCTCAGCATATCATACGCTGGCGATAAAGTATATTTTCCCCTTTCTTCTGTTTCTAATAAACTAAAGTTTTTCAAATGCATATCTGCATTGCCCGTTAAAAAACTAAATACAACATATTCGTAGAAATTAGTAACATCCAACATGGGTGTGCTGCTGTATTTTAATATAGCCTTTGCTACTTGCTCGTGGCTGCCCTTGTATTTATCTTCGGTTAAGCGTTCTGTAAGTTGGCACATATCTTCCATATGGTACATACCTGTTCTGCTTCTGTCTACTCTTTTAGTTAAGTAACAAAGCGTATGATCTGATAAATAAAATAAACTATGTGGTACTGTTTGTAGCCCGCATACTTTTGCCATATGCATCGTGCAATCTTCAAGTTCGGGTAAGCACTGGTAATAATCGCTTGGTGGCTTTAATATGTAATCGCCATAGAGCCCTACTACAGTTAATTTTTTTACTCGATTCTTTTCCTCCTTACGGTACCAACTCAAACTAACTTTTGGTTGTACTCCGGTAACTGCCATATTGGTTTTTAAAAATTGTTCGGCCAATTCTTTTAAGGCTTCTTTGTTATAGTCAACAGTGGGTACATAAGCTTGGCCAAAAAACTTTTTACAACATGCAGTATGGTAATTACCTTCTTCATTGCTTTGCATTGGGCTATAACAATACAAACATTTTTTTTCGCTGCTACTATATCTAGCAGCACTATCTTCCACAACATTCTTTACGGTTTTGTAAAGTGGGTTTTTGTTTTTATAATTTTTCATTGAAATGCCACGAATGCACGAATATTTTTAATCTGTAATTAATAATTCGTAATTTTTAATTGGTTTCTATTTGCACACTTACTGCGCCTATACAATTTTTGCAGCAGGCCAATAGTAATCCAAATCTATCTCTGCTATTTATTTTCCAATTTGTTTCTGCTAAATCCAATAACCAACCTTCGGGTATTAGACCATCAAAAAATGGAAACAATACATTGCTTTTATAGGCTTCTTTTTTTACAGGCAATGTTTTGCTTATTGCAAACGCATGGCCACTTTGCATATAATTTTCATCATACTCAAATTGGTATCCGCTATCGGTTTCATTTAACAATCCTGCCAATACATTGTGCAGGTATACTTTTGCACTTCTATTCATTTTCAAATAAGTTTTCTACGGGTGCTAGACTTGCACCAAATAATAACAACACATCGTTTACCTTATCCATACGCAATGTTTTTTTGCCTTGCTCCAAATCCCTTACAAATCGTAGGCCCACGTTTGCTTTTTGGGCAAGTTCGGGCTGTGTAATTTTTGCCAATTTTCTTTTTTGTTTTACGAATAACGATAGCCTATTTTCTTTCATAATTATACCTTTGTTACTACAAATTTACATTTTTATTGATTATTTATACCCTATTAGTATCTAATTTATTATTTTATTATAAATTTATACCTTATATGATATTAATTTAATTTTAATTTAATTATTATACCGTTTAAGGTATAATATAATTACATTATTTGGTAAGTTTAGCTATAAGAAAGATTGGTGATAATTTCTTTTATATCTGTGTAATTTTACTTTTGAACTATTTTACTATTTTATATGAAAAAATTCGGTCTTATTGGTTTTCCACTTGGTCACTCATTTTCCAAAAAATATTTTGACGATAAATTTGCAAAAGAAAATTTAAAGGATTGTGCTTTTGAATTATTTCCGCTAAAAGAAATAAAGGAGTACGAAATTTTAAAAGTAGCACATGAAGATTTGTGTGGGCTAGCGGTTACCATTCCTTACAAAGAAACAGTAATACCATACCTGAGTAATATTAGTGCAGATGCAAAAGTGATAGGAGCTGTTAATTGTATCAAATTTTTTGGCAATAAAACAATGGGTTACAATACTGATGTAGTTGGATTTGAAAAATCCTTATTGCCATTATTGCAACCACATCATACCAAAGCATTGGTGCTTGGTAGCGGTGGTGCATCTAAAGCAGTGCAGTATGTGTTTAAAAAAATAGGAATAGATTTTTTATTGGTTAGCAGAAATAAGGCAGACTATAATAACACTATTATTTATGATGAAATAGATGCACAAATAATGAGTGAGTACAACCTAATTGTGAATTGTACACCTCTTGGCATGTCGCCCAATGAAGATGCCATGCCTGCATTGCCTTATCAGAATATTACATCAAATCATTTATTGTACGACCTTATTTACAAGCCCGAAAAAACAAGCTTTCTGCAAGAAGGGGAAAAGTATGGAGCCGCAATAAAAAACGGTTTTGAAATGTTGATACTACAGGCGGAAGAAAATTGGAAAATATGGAATATGGATAACATAGATTAGATGGCAAAATGGAAAAACAATGGGACACAGATGACACGGATTTTAAGGATAAGAAATAAAACACTGAACTGCAGGACAGTGGCTGCTGGTACTGATGAAAAGGGGTCAATGAGATTTTTGAGTAACTAAAATTATTTTTTTAATTTACTTTTAAATAACCGCTCGTATTGATCTATCCAATCTTGTACAGTCATTTTTGATGCGAGCTCACCAATTAATTTGTATGGGATGTCTTCCATTTTTTTGAACCGCATGCAACTTTTTCCCATGTCTAATTTTTTAGTAGATTGTTTTGCATATTCAGCCAAATACCAATCGAGTAATTTTTTATCGCCATACACGCCCATGTGGTATACTGCAATAAAGTTTTTTTGCGAAGCAATATTTATAAATGGTAAAGGAAGCTTTGGTGTACAATGATATCCATCTGGATAAATGCTGTGTGGCACTACATAACCTATCATTCCATAGGACATACATTCTTGAAAACCCTTGGGTATGTTTTTCTTTATTTCTTTTCTAAGTTTGGTCATTGCATCTTTCCTATCATCGGGTAGAGAGGCTATGTATTCATCTACTGTGGCGGCTTTAGATTGCATGGTTGTAAATTTAATAATCGAATGTAAATATTTTTACGCAGTTTTAAAAATACTTTATGGCATTAACCATGGCCCCAAAATATGCATCCATAAAATATAACCACTTATACCACCTACAAAACCTGCGGCTATAAATATTTTTCTTTGAGCAGTTGGTACAAATTTGAAAATAACTATACATGAAATGATAAGTCCGACAAAGGCAGTAATAATTTGTATTGTAAAAATTGGAAGCCTAAAATGTTGTGCTAAAATAAATTCATCTCCATTAAATTCTTTTCTGCCAGTTACAATCAAAGTTATAATTGCAATCACAAAATTTAGAACTTGCCTAAGCCAAAATAATGCGCAAAAAATTAATAACCACTTTTTCCAGTTTAACGATGTTGCAAAAAAATGTTTATTCTTATTCGCCAGCAAAAAAATAAATGCAATAGTACCAGTAAGCATTGTTTGTAATGGACCAGCCGACCTTGTGAAAAATCATTCTCTCTTTCTATTTTGCATAAATCTTCAAACCTTTTTTTAGCAGGGAAATCTTTTTTTGCATCTATTTCTTTTTGATACAATGCAAGAATTTTATCTAGCTCAATTTCATTTTCACTTAGTTCACTATCAACAGATTGAAAATGAAAAGTTGGTTGTAAGCCTACATATTTTGCAGCTGCATAATGCCCAAACTCATGTGTAATTGTTCCTATAATAGTAAAGGCAATAAATGTAAATGCTAAAAATAAAAAAAGCCTGGTGTTCATATTTTATTATTTTCTCTTTTGCATATTTCGCAATTCTTTTTTTATGTATCCATTCTCAAAGTAGGCAGTTAAATATTTTCCTGGGCAAGTAGTTTGTATAGAAAAATCTTTATGTGTTGCCAGTGAATCTATTGGAATATTGTACTTTGTAGCACAGTACGCTATTGTTTGTATAAGTGCTTTTAGTTGTGCAGGCGGCACAGCGTCTTCATTAAGATTTCCGAGGCAGCAAATAAGTAAGTGTTCTGTAGGGCTGTACTCAGTTGAAGTTTCCCCAACAGTAAAAACATTTCGCCCTTCGTATACTTTACCATTAGGAGCTATTAAAAAATGATAGGGAATATCTGCCCAATTTTTTTCTTTTCCCATACCCCATTTTTGTATAGCGTTTATTTTTTTTGCAGCATCTGCATTTATTGGTAGTCTAGTGCCTTCATGGTGTACAGTTATTCTAATGGGAATATGTGTTTTGTATGGTTTAGGTTCTAAAGCATTCCAACTGCTGCGAGGCTCAATATTTATTGCACTAAATTTTGTAATGGTTTTTGTGTTGCTGCATCCACAAAGTATGAGTGTAAAAAATAGGTTTAATGAGAAGGAGATTTTTATTATTTTTTTCATTAGCAGCATAGGGTGTTTTCAATTGTGTAAGTTAGCCCATTTTGAAAATAAAAATTATCTAAAAATAAAAAGGGTTGCTAGCTTTAAAAAAGCCAACAACCCTAATATAATTGTCTTATATCTAAAATCTCCAGTCTAAATACTCATTACTAGATACCAATACTAATGCGCCCCATGGCATGCCTTGTATTTCTTCCCACTTCCACAGGGGCAAGCATCGTTGCGTCCAATTTTTGGTTCTACACGTATGGGTTCTTGTTTTACGGCTTCTCCACCACTAGGGTCGTAGTAATCTTTTTCGTTGGCAGCATAATCATCCCCTGCTGCATCAATCTGCGCTTTGTTCATATTCATTTTGCGCATATCGGTTTTTTGCTCTCTGCCTTCTTTTATACTACCGGCGTTTGTTTGCTCCATTGGTATGCCTGCATGGCTAAGAAAACTCACAATATCTCCATTCACTTTATCATCCATTTGTTTAAAGGCAGCAAATGCTTCAATCTTGTAAATTACCAATGGATCTTTTTGCTCATAACCTGCTGTTTGCACGCTATGGCGAAGATCATCCATAGCACGAAGATGCTCCTTCCATGCATCATCAATGGTAGAAAGTGTAATGCTTCTTTCCAGTGCATTGCCTAGTTCTGCTCCGTTTGTAGCAATATACTTATCTAAATTTGCCAATGCTTGAATGCCTTTTTTACCATCGGTAAATGGTACCGCTACATTTTCTATATGCTTGCCTTGCTCTTTGCGAATATTGGTTATGACAGGCATCGTTTGCTCAGCTAATGTCGCTTTCTTTTTGCTATAATGCGCAATTGCTTCTTGGTATACAGTTTCTGCAAGTGTTTGTGCTGGCGTTTTTTCAAGGTCTTCTTGTGTTATGGAAGTATCCATACCATAATTCATTATTACGGCCAATTTGAATCCTTCTATATCTGCTATCTCTTTATAAGAATTTACCAATCCTTCTGCTACTGAGTAGAATGAATTATCTAAATCCAATGCCAATCTTTCTCCAAACAAAGCATGGTTTCTTTTGCCATAAACAACATTACGTTGCTTGTTCATTACATCATCGTATTCCAATAATCTTTTACGAGTACCGAAGTTATTTTCTTCTACTTTTTTCTGTGCACGCTCTATACTTTTTGTAATCATGCTGTGTTGAATTACTTCGCCTTCTTTGTAACCCATTCTATCCATTAACCCCGCTATTCTTTCGGAGCCAAACATGCGCATTAAGTTATCTTCCAACGATACAAAGAAGATAGAGGAGCCTGGATCACCTTGTCTTCCTGCACGTCCACGCAACTGCCTGTCTACACGACGACTTTCGTGGCGCTCTGTACCTACAATTGCCAAACCACCTGCTTCTTTTACACCAGGGCCTAGCTTTATATCTGTACCTCTACCTGCCATGTTGGTTGCAATGGTAACGGCACCTGCAAGCCCAGCTTCGGCCACAACCTGCGCTTCTCTGCTATGTTGCTTTGCATTTAATACATTGTGCGGAATGTTTTTTTGTTTCATCATCCTGCTCACCAATTCACTCACATCTACCGATGTAGTACCCACGAGTGTTGGCCTACCCTCAGCTCTATTTTTTTCTACTTCTTCTATTACGGCTTTGTATTTTTCTCTGGTTGTTTTGTACACCAAATCTTCTCCATCTATTCTTATGGCTTTTACATTGGTAGGAATAGATACCACATCCAATTTATAAATGCTCCAAAGCTCTGCTGCTTCCGTTTCGGCAGTACCTGTCATGCCCGCTAGCTTGTGGTACATCCTAAAATAATTTTGTAACGTAACAGTTGCATAGGTCTGCGTAGAAGCTTCAATCTTTACATTTTCTTTTGCCTCTAATGCCTGGTGCAATCCATCGGAGTATCTACGACCTTCCATGATACGGCCTGTTTGCTCATCTACAATTTTCACTTCTTCTTCTATCACAACATACTCGGTATCTTTTTCAAATAAAGTGTATGCTTTTAATAATTGTTGTATGGTATGAATGCGCTCCGATTTCATGGAGTACTCCGTCATTAAATTATCTTTGCGTTGCAGTTTTTCTTCTGGCGTCAAATCGGTTTTTTCTATATCTGCTATTTTGGTAGATATATCCGGTAATACAAAAAACTCTGGGTCTTCACCATTTCTGGTAATAAGGTTCAATCCGTTTTCTGTAAGTTCTACTTGGTTGTTTTTTTCATCTATGCTAAAGTAAAGTTCTTCATCTACCTTAGGCATTTGTTTTTGCTGGTCTGCTAGGTAGTAGTTCTCACTTTTTTGCAATTTTACCCTATTGCCAGGCTCGCTTAAAAATTTAATAAGCGCACCATTTTTTGGTAAACCACGAAAAGCACGCATCAAAGCAAGGCCACCATCTTTAGGGTCATCATTACCATCAGCTATTTTTTTCTTGGCTTCTATTAAAAAGCCGTTTACAGCTTTTCTTTGTGTTTCTACTAATTTTTCTATACGAGGTTTAAGGTCGAAAAACAGTTGTGTGTTATCGCTATGGCCTACAGGTCCAGAAATAATCAAGGGGGTACGAGCATCATCTATCAATACACTATCTACCTCATCTACCATTGCATAATGGTGTTTACGCTGTACCATTTCATCTGGGCTGTGCACCATATTATCTCTTAGGTAGTCAAAACCAAATTCGTTGTTGGTACCATACGTAATATCTGCATTGTATGCATTTCTACGAGCATCGCCATTTGGTTCGTGTTTGTCTATACAATCTACCCGTAGACCAAGCCATTCAAATATTGGTCCGTTCCACTCGCTGTCTCTTTTGGCGAGGTAATCATTTACGGTTACAATATGAACTCCTGCTCCGGCAAGTGCATTTAAGTAAGCAGGCAAAGTACTCACAAGGGTTTTACCTTCACCAGTTGCCATTTCGGCAATTCTACCACTGTGCAATACCGAGCCACCTATCAACTGCACATCGTAATGCACCATATTCCATTTTACCAAAGTGCCAGCCGCATTCCAGCTATTGGTATGGATGGCTTTATCGCCTTCTATTGTTACGTTTTTATTTTTTGTTGCAAGTTCTTTGTCTAAATCTGTTGCAGTAGAGGTGAGTGTTTCATTTTCTTTAAAACGACGACTTGTCTCTTTTACCACAGCAAAAGCTTCGGGTAATAATTCTTTTAAAACCTCTTCAATTTTTACATTGCGCTCTTTTTGTAAGGCATCTATTTCTTTGTAAATGGCATCTCTGCCATCAATATCTGCCACACCCAATTGTTCTGCATTGTCTTTTTTTGTTTGAATTTCAGTATCCAAAGGAGCTAAAAATTCATTTATACGATTTTTGAACTCTATCGTTTTGCTACGCAATTGATCGTTGTTAAGCTTTGCGTATTCTGCAAAAAACTGGTTGGTTTTTTCTACTTCTGGGGCTATTTTTTTTACGTCTTTCTCACTTTTGTTGCCACCAAAAATCTTTGATATAAATCCGAGCATAAATATATTTTAATATTATAATTGTTGTTAATTGGTTTGTTGGTTTTGTCAAATATGATGCTGATGTTGTTTTGTAGCCAAAATGACAGAAACCACCCCTTAAACTGTGGGGCTGCAAATGTACAAATAAGTTTTTTTGGATTGAATAACCGTTTTAAGTCTTTGAGTAAAATATTTAACCCTTTTTTCGTACTTTTGCGCCTTTAAAACGCATATATCTAAAATACAATAGCATGAGTGGTGCATTAAAAGAGGTAAGAACAAGGATTAAAAGTGTACAAAGTACCCAACAAATTACAAAAGCCATGAAAATGGTAAGTGCTGCAAAACTACGTCGTGCGCAGGATGCTATTACACAAATGCGCCCTTACGCCCAAAAGTTGCAAGAAATGCTGGGTAATATCGTAAGCGGCAGTGGTGGAGATATGGCCATATCATTGGCTACCGAAAGAGCTGTAGAAAAAGTAATGATTATTGTAGTAACAAGCGATAGAGGTCTTTGTGGCGGTTACAACAGTAATCTGATAAAGCTTGCAAAGCAGGTTATAAATGAAAAATATGCTACGCAACTTGCAAAAGGAAACGTAACTATATTACCAATTGGAAAGAAAGGCTTTGAATATTTTTCAAAAAATGGATTTAATGTAATAGATACTTATTGGGGTATTTTCACTGGATTGAGTTTTGAAAAAGTACAAGATGCAGCAAAATATGCGATGGACACTTTTGCAAGTGGAAATGTAGATGCAGTTGAACTCATTTTTAGTGAATTTAAAAATGCCGCTACACAACAATTTATTGCTGAGCAATTTTTGCCTATTAAAAAAGCGGCAGAAACCGTATCTAAAGTAAAGGCAGATTTTATTTACGAGCCAAACAAAGAAGTGTTGGTGGCAGAAATGATGCCTAAAATATTGAATACTCAATTATACAAAGCCGTTTTGGATTCCAACGCAAGTGAGCATGGAGCACGAATGACGGCAATGGATAAAGCAAGCGATAATGCAAACGAATTATTAAAATCCTTAAAAATAAGTTATAACCGTGCTAGGCAAGCGGCCATTACAACCGAGCTTAGTGAGATTGTGAGTGGAGCTGCGGCGTTGAACGGATAGTCAGTTGGCAAAGGGCAATTGGCAAAGGGCAATTTGCAGTTTGCAAAAAAAATAAATTTTCAAAATAAAATAACAAAAAATAAAATTGGTGCTTTTGCCAATTGCCTTTTGCAAATTGCAAACTGATTCATGGAAATATCTCAAATCATACCTCACATAGAAGCATTAATTTTTGCTAGCGACAAAGCTTTGTCGGCTACAGAAATTACCGAGCTCATTAATACAGCACTAGGTTTTATAGAAGATAGAGCAGATACCGAGCAAGTGCAAGCAGCTATAGAAGGGATTAAAGAGAAATACGATTCGGAATTCTATGCTTTTGAACTAAAGCAAAGCGGAGGTGGGTGGCAGTTTCTTACAAAACCCGAATACCACAAGACCGTTGCTTTAATAAATGGCGATAAATTTATAAAAAGACTTTCTACCGCCTCGTTGGAAACGTTGAGCATTATTGCTTACAAGCAGCCCATTACAAAAAGCGAAATAGAAAGCATACGAGGAGTAAATTGCGATTATGCCGTGCAAAAATTATTAGAAAAAGATTTGGTAATTATAAGTGGTAGAAATGAAGATGCGGTGGGCAAGCCATTGATTTATGCAACATCAAAATCTTTTATGGATTATTTTGGTATAAACAGTGCAGATGAGTTGCCAAAAATAAGCGAGGTATTTTTAGAAGAAATGGTAAAAGCTACGGAAGTAAACCAGCATCAATTGGGGGAGGAAGAAATACATGTACACGATGTGGTAGGTGAGGCTGGTGCCTTGCACATTGCAGAAGGGGAAGTGCCTACGCATATACATGTAGCGCTAGAAGAAACCGTGGTAGATGATACAGATGTTGAAGGAGAAGCAACAACTTTTGACGAAGCATCAACTGTTGTAGAAGAAATGGATGTGGTAGAAGAAACTTTGGTAGTGGAAACAATGGAAGAAGAGATAGCTGAAATAAAACAAGATAAACAGGAAGAAGACGCAGAGGAAGCATCTTAAAATATCTTTGTATAATAGATTTTTTTAAAAGGCATTTCTCAAAAGGAAATGCTTTTTTTGTAGTAGCCCTTCGCCTGTTGCGAAGGGAATTATAATGGCAAAACAATTTAACAATTCAACAATAAAAAAATGAACCATCTTTCACACGACACCCTCAGTAACCTTGCAAGCCAATACGGCACGCCTTTGTATGTTTATAATGCCGAAAGCATAAAAACACAATACGAAAAACTTACCCATGCTTTTAGAAACAGCAATGCCAAGTTTTTTTATGCTTGCAAATCGCTTACCAATGTAAATGTATTGCGTTATGTGCGTTCGCTTGGTGGATCGTTGGATTGTGTAAGCGTAAATGAAGTGAAACTTGGTCTTATTGCCGGGTTCCCAAAAGAAGAAATTTTATATACACCAAACTGTGTGGACTTTGAAGAAATTCTTGAGGTAAAAGAACTTGGTGTAAATATCAACTTAGATAATATTTCTATCTTGGAGCAATTTGGAAATAAGTTTGGCAACAGCTACCCCATTTGCATCCGATTAAACCCACACATTTTAGCAGGTGGAAATTATAAAATTTCTACGGGTCATATAGATAGTAAATTTGGGATTTCTATTCATCAAATGCGACACATAGAACGCATTGTAAAAACCACCAATCTGCGTGTAGAAGGCATACACATGCACACAGGAAGTGAGATAAAAGATATCAATGTATTTTTAGAAGGCTTGGAAGTAATGTTTGGCATGGCTACTCATTTCCCCGATTTGAAATATATAGATTTGGGCAGTGGTTTTAAAGTGCCTTACCAGCCTGGCGAAAAAGAAACCGATGTAAATTTATTGGGAGAAAAAGTAGCGGAAGCATTCAAACAATTTGAAGCAGAAACGGGAAAAAGTTTGCAAGTGTGGTTTGAGCCTGGAAAATTTTTGGTGAGTGAGTGTGGTTATTTAATTGTAAAAGCAAATGTGATAAAGCAAACTACTTCGGCAGTTTTTGTAGGTGTGGATAGTGGCTTTAACCACCTCATACGCCCAATGATGTACGACTCTTATCACCATATAGAAAACTTGTCTAACCACGAAGGTACCCAGCGTATTTACAATGTAGTAGGTAATATTTGTGAAACAGACACATTTGCATGGGATAGAACATTGCCCGAAGTAAAGGAAGGTGATTTTCTTGCCTTTTACAATGCTGGCGCCTATGGGTTTGAAATGAGCAGCAATTTTAACAGCCGCCTAAAGCCTGCAGAAGTGATGGTAGAAAATGGAGAAGCCAGGGTGATAAGGAGGAGAGATGTGTTTGAAGATTTGTTGAGGGGGCAGGTGATATAATTAGCAAAGCCGCAGAATTTTCTGCGGCTTTTTTCTGCACTTATTTTCTCAAAACAAATCATCCCCCAAAACCTCATTACTTACTATACTAAGCGAATGCTCATTTTGTTTTACACCATACAATGTAATTAATGTTATAAAAATATTTTTTTTAGTTTTTGTATTGGTTTTAAATATTTCCCGCTTATCTCTTAAGTTATCTGCGTATTGTTTTGTTATTTCAAAAGGAGCGTTGTAAAATTTCATTTCGCACATCGATATACAATTGTCTGCTCTATCTATTAATAAATCTATTTGTGCACCTTCATCTAATTTTGTTCCTTTTTTTACCCATGAATAGTCATTACTTGCTATACCACTAATACCTAGTTTATATTTTATTTGCGCTGTATGTTTCAAGCAAATGGTTTCAAATGCATAACCACACCATATTCTGTAGGGTTGTTTGCTAAAAACAGTTGTCCAGTCCGTTATTTTACTTTTGTACATAAACTTAAAATAGAACAGGCTAAACTCGTCAATCAGTCTATATAATTTATCTTCTGAGGTTTTATTTATCGGTAAAATTTGGGTTACAAAACCACATTCAATTAATTCGTTTAGCAGAACAGTAGTGCCACCACCACTGCTCAATCCTGTTTCTGCAATTATTTCTTGTCTTGTAAGTCCTCTGTTTTTTTTAGCTAAAGCAGTTACAATTTCTATATGTAAATGTGCATTTTTAAACAAGGAGGCATACAAGTTATTAAACTCGTTTTTTAAACTTGCTTTTTGCGTAAAACAAAGCTCATTTATAATTTGCACTACACTTTTTCCTTTCTTTATATCCTTGTAATAAAATGGTACACCGCCAATGCACATGTATAATTCAATGATATCTTTCTTTGAAAGCTGGATATTTTTTGTAATTAAATACTCATTCGTTTCTGCTAATGTAAAAGGAAAAAGCTGAATCGTTTTTGTAACTCGATTGTGTAAACCACCTCGGTTATTAATTACTTTATTAATAATCCAAGATGCTGCAGAGCCACATATCGTTAAAATAATATCATTTCGTTTGCTACAAAACTGATTCCAAAAATTATCCAGCGCAGCTAAGAAACCAGAACGGGGCGTATCAAACCAAGATATTTCGTCTAAGAATATTACCTTCTTTTTTTTGCCTTTTAAAGAGAGTATATATTCTTTTAGATAAGCAAATGCTTTTAACCATGTTTTGGGAGGATTTGAAAATCGTAGGTTGGGCATTAGCTCTAATAATACTAACCAAAAGTTTTCCAGTTGTTGCTCCATTTCATTTTCATGAATACCACTTGCCTCAAAAATTATATGGGACTCATACACTTGTCTAAGTAAATATGTTTTACCAATTCTCCGTCGCCCATACATGGCTAAAAACGCTGGGCTATCAGATTTTAGTAGGTTTCCCAGTATTTCTATTTCATCTTTTCTTCCTGCAACTTTCATTTGAAAAAATTTATAGTTCGCCAAATGTAGTATATTTTACGTTAAGTTGGCGAATTATAAAATCTATAGTTCGCCAAGTTATACAAATTTTATATCAACTTGGCGAATTATAAATAATATAGAATAACCATAAAGACATTCATTTGAACGTTTTGTGCCTTTTGCCTACTTTTTTTTCTGTACTGAGTGGTTAAAATTTCCCTAAAACCATTAAAACAAAAAAACATTTTTTGAAATATCAAAAATTCTTCTAACATTTACGTAAGCAATTTTATTGCCCTCAACAACACATAAAACTACCACCATGTCTTCCTTTAAAAATTTTGCTCACCGCAATTCTTTTGCGCCAGCATTGTTATGCCTTTTTGCTATTGTATTACTTACCAATTCGTGCAAGAAAAACAACAACCAAAAATGGATTGATGTAGACCCTGCTTTTTCAAAATATGTAGAAGCTTACACGACAGGCATCGTTTCTAAAACAAGTAGCGTACGGGTGCAACTGTCCACAGATGCAGCTACTACGCATACGGTAGGCCAGCCTGTAAGCGATAAACTTTTTGAACTTTCTCCAGCAGTAAAAGGAAAAGCCTCGTGGATAGATGCAAGAACCATTGAATTTAAACCAGAGAAAAATTTAGAAGCAGATAAATTATACAAAGTAAATTTTAACCTTGGTAAAGTAACCAAAGTGCCTGTAAAATATGAAATGCTGGCTTTTAATCTTCAAACAGTAAAGCCATCTTTTAAAGTAAATATAGATGGTTTGAGGGCGGATGCTACCAAAGATAAAATGTTTTTGAATGGAGAAGTAGTAACTGCAGATGTGGAAGATGGCAAAGAATTGGAAAAAGTGTTGACAGCTTCGCAAAATGACAAAGCGTATAAAATTATATGGCAACACAATAATGGAGGAAAAACACATGGATACACTATTAATGGAATTGTACGAAGTAAGGTAGCAGAAACGCCTCTTACCATTAAATGGAATGGGAAGCCTATGGATATTGCTGTTGCAGGCGAAGAAATTTTGAAAGTGCCAGCGGTAGGCGATTTTAAAGTACTTAGTGTAACGCCTGTAAATGACGCACAACAATATGCGTCTATAAAATTTAGTGAGCCAATAGCAATAGGCCAAGATCTTACAGGGTTGGTGACCATAAGCAATGAGCCTGATGTTTCGTATACAATCAATGGGAGTGAAGTAAAATTATTTTCGGGTAAATCCCTCGAAGGAAATTATACCGTGAATGTAAATGCAGGTATAAAAGACAGTTGGGGAGAGTCATTGACCAATGGGTTTACATCAAATCTTGTTTTTGAAAACAAAAAACCTTCTGTAAAAATTTTAGGGAAAGGTAATATTTTACCCTCATCGGGTAAATTGGTACTGCCATTTGATGCCATCAATTTAAATGCAGTTGATATTAGCATCATCAAAATATTTGAAAACAATGTGCCACAGTTTTTGCAACAAAACGACATTGGTGGCGAGCAAGAACTACGTAGAGTAGCAAAACCAATTGTGCAAAAAACACTAAGGTTAGACGATGACAAAACATTGGACTTGCATACCAAACAGCGCTTTTCGCTTGATGTAGATAAATTCCTAAAAACAGAGCCTGGTGCAATTTACAGGGTTACCATTGGCTTTAGGCCGGCTTATTCTTTGTATTCAAAAATGGCATCGGATACCTTGGCAGCGGAAGAAAACAACGGTGAAGAATATTATGAGGATGAGGGCAATTACAATGGCGGAGCTGGTAACGATGATGACGATGCTTTTTGGGATTCTTATGACAATTACTATCCAAGAGGCTACAATTGGGAAAGAAGAGATGATCCCACGAGCCGTTCCTATTTTAACAAAGACAGGTGGGCATCTAGAAATATATTGGCAAGTAATATTGGCCTTACAGCAAAAAGGGGCAACGATAATTCGTTGATGGTAGCAGTGAGTAGTATCATTAGTACCGAGCCAATGGGTGGAGTAGATTTGATCGTAATGGATTATCAAAACCAGGTTATAGGAAAAGCAAATAGCAGCAGCGATGGCTTTGCAACAGTTGATTTAAAACAAAAGCCCTATTTACTTATTGCAAAAAAAGGAACAGAAAGAGGGTATCTAAAATTGGATGATGGAAGCTCACTTGCACTCAGCCGTTTTGATGTGAGTGGCGAAGAAATAAAAAATGGAATTAAAGGATTTATTTTTGGAGAGCGAGGAGTATGGAGGCCAGGCGATAGCCTTTTCATAAATTGTATTTTGGAAGATAAAACAGGCAATTTACCAAATGATATGCCGGTAGAATTTAACCTTATTTCCCCGCAAGGACAACTATATAAAAAGCTCGTACAATCCAATGGGGTAGATGGGTTTAATATTTTTAAAACCACTACAGAGTCATCATCACCTACCGGAAATTGGTTGGTGCGCATTAAAGTGGGAGGAGCCGTTTTTGAAAAAAGAATAAAAATAGAAACGGTGATGCCCAACCGTTTGAAAATAAATATTGATTTTGGTAAAGATCCTTTGCTAGGGGTAAACAGCAGCAACAAAGGCACCATCAATTCTATGTGGTTGTTTGGTAGCCCTGGCAAAAATTTGAAAGCAAAAATAGATGCATCCTTGAGTGCACGAACAACCAGTTTTACAAAATTCCCTGATTTTGAATTTGATAATCCTACCTCCAATTACAGCACACAAATAAAAACAATTTTTGATGGTAGTTTAGATGAGAATGGTAACGCACCTATAAATCCAAATTTTCAAATAGATGGAGCAGCCCCAGGCATGCTCACAGCCAATTTATTTACCAAAGTTTTTGAACCTGGAGGGAGTTTTAGTATAGATAATATTAGTATGCAATACAGTCCATACAAATCCTATGCAGGGTTAAAAATGCCCGATGGTGAAAAGCCGTTTAACTATTTGCTTACAGGTAAAACGCATGCTGTGCAAATAGTAGATGTAGATGAAAAAGGAAATTTACTCACAGGCACACAAGAAGTAGAAGTGCAGTTTTATAAAATTCAATGGCGTTGGTGGTGGGATGAAAATGGAAATAACCTAAGCAATTTTACACAAGACAATTACAATAAACTTATAAGTAAAGCAGATGTTTCTCTTAGCAATGGAAAGGGCTCTTGGTCTTTTAAAACGGGCGATAATGAATGGGGCCGCTATCTTATTTTGGTAAAAGATAAGTTGAGTGGCCACATGACAGGTAGTGCCTTTTATGTAGATGAACCGGGCTGGCAGAGCCGTTCTGGCAACGATGACCAAAGTGCAGCTAGTATGCTTTCATTTAGCAGCGATAGGGAAAAATACAATGTAGGCGATGAAATAAAATTGACAGTGCCATCTGCAAAAGGAGGAAGACTATTTGTGAGTTTAGAAAGTGGCAGTAAAGTTGTAAAAACTTTTTGGCAAGAATCTACGCAAGGGCAAACAATTGTAAAATTTAAAGCAGATGCCAGCATGGCACCCAATATTTATGCTACCATAAGTTTATTGCAACCACATGCCCAAACCATCAACGACTTGCCCATTCGTATGTATGGCTCTATACCCATTTTTGTAGAAGATAAAAGTACGGTACTAAGCCCGCAAATAAATATGCCTGCAAGTGTGCGTCCCGAAACAAATGTATCGGTAAAGGTGAGTGAAAAAAGCGGCAAAGAAATGACGTATTGTATTGCCGTAGTAGATGATGGATTGCTTGACCTTACTCGTTTTAAAACCCCCGACCCTCATGCTGCATTTTATGCAAGAGAAGCGTTGGGTGTAAAAAGTTTTGATATGTACGATTTGGTTATTGGTGCATGGGGTGGAGATTTGGAGCGTATCTTAACCATAGGAGGTGATGAAGATGCAGGACCTGTAAAAGAAAAAAAGGCCAACCGTTTTAAACCCGTTGTAAAATATCTTGGTCCATTTACATTGCGCAGTGGGCAAACACAAACGCAAACTTTTATGATGCCAAATTATATTGGCTCGGTAAGAACGATGGTAGTAGCGGCGCATAAGGGCAGTTATGGTTTTGCAGAAAAAACAGTAACGGTAAAGAAGCCATTAATGGTATTGGCTACGATGCCTCGTGTACTTGCCCCTGGCGAAATTATTAAATTGCCGGTTACCGTTTTTGCCATGGAGAATAATATAAAAAATGTAAATGTAACCATGCAACCAAATAGTTTCTTAGAAATTATTGGCCCTGCTTCACAAACACTAACTTTTGAAAAAATGGGTGAGCAATTAGCATACTTTGATGTGAGAGTGAAAAATGCAATCGGAATAGGAAAAATGAAAGTAAGTGCAAGTAGTAACGGTGAAAAGGCAACGGATGAAATAGAACTGGATGTACGCAATCCAAATCCGGTCATTACAAATGTGCAACAAATAACATTGGCGCCAGGCCAAAAATGGGACGCTGCTGTAATGCCTATTGGTGTTGCAGCGCTAGGTACTTCTGTAATGGAAGTATCCAGTATTCCATCTATGAACTTGCAAAAGCGTTTGAGCTATTTGATAGAATATCCGCATGGTTGTATAGAACAGACTACGTCAGCCGTTTTTCCACAATTGGTATTAAATCAATTGACAGATTTGTCCGATTTTCAAAAAGCAAGTATTGATAAAAATACAAAAGCGGCCATTGCCAAAATAAATAATTTTCAAAGGCCTGATGGTGGTTTTGGATACTGGCCTGGAGCCAGTGAAAGTGATGATTGGGGTAGTACTTATGCAGGGCACTTTTTGATAGAAGCACAGAACAATGGTTATATTGTAAGTGAAAATTTACTTAGCCAATGGAAAAATTATCAAAAAGGAAAAGCAAATGCTTGGGCACCTAGTACAACTAATTTTTATGGTGGCGACCTAGCGCAATCTTACAGGCTCTATACCCTTGCACTAGCAAAGTCTGCAGAAATGGGCGCTATGAACCGGTTGAGGGAATTTAAATACTTGTCTGTAGAGGCAAAATGGAGATTGGCAGCAGCCTATAAATTGGCAGGGCAAGATAATATAGCAGTAGATTTAATTAGCGGATTGCCTACAACATTTACACAAAGATTGTATGCAGGGTTTACCTATGGCTCCGATCTTAGAGACGAAGCCATGGTTTTAGAAACACTCACACTGCTAGGAAGAAAAACACAAGCCGCTGCGGTGCTTAACAATGTTGCGGCGAGGCTTTCGGAAGATAGTTGGTATAGCACGCAAACAACCGCCTACAGTTTAATAGCTATTGCAAAGTATTGTGGAAAAAATGCTAGCGGAGCAAAAATAATTGCTGCTACAAATCTTGCAGGTAAGGTTCAAGACATAAATGCAAACTCATACATCAAGCAATTGCCCATAGCGTTGAAGGATGGTAGCAATGCGACTTCCATTACAAACCGAGGTACCAACGTTTTGTATGTAAAAATAATTACACAAGGCCAACCATTAACGGGTGAT
Source organism: Ferruginibacter sp. (assembly GCA_031430735.1). GTDB lineage: Bacteria > Bacteroidota > Bacteroidia > Chitinophagales > Chitinophagaceae > Ferruginibacter. The sequence goes on from JANPCB010000024.1 coordinate 30,598, forward strand.
ACCATCAAAACGGCCAATAACTCAGCTGCTTTGAGTATGAGTATTTCTTATATTTCGCAAGATGGATCTGCGGTAGATATTTCTAAACTTGCACAAGGGAAAGATTTTATTGCTAAAGTATCCATAAAAAATACGGGCAATAAATTTTATTCGCAAATGGCATTGTCACAAATTTTTCCTAGTGGTTGGGAAATTTTAAACCCACGCATGATGGATGGAGAAGGAGCATTTAAATCATCGGTAAGCACGTATCAAGATGTAAGAGACGATAGGGTGTACACTTATTTTGATATAAGGCAAAACGATGTACTTACTTTTTATGTTCAGTTAAATGCATCTTACTTGGGTAGGTATTTTTTAGCAGCTACCGATTGTAGAAATATGTACGACAATACAATCTCAGCAGCTACCAATGGGCGATGGGTGGAGGTAGTTAGTGGAAAATAAAATATTTTATAACCCCGTCAGCGGTTAAAAACCCTGACGGCGGTTTTAAACCTTGACGGCGGTTGCCAACTTTGATAGCGGTTATTGAAATCGGAATCATAGTTAATGGTTGCAATGCCTGACTGATGTTATTTAGTAAAAGGAAATAAATTTTTTGTTGGTATTTTCAACAAAGAATTTGCATCTACATATTTACTTCTATACTACAGCCCATTGCAGGAGAATATCAGTTTAGCTTTTATGGAAGGATATCCCTGTTTTAGTAATAACAAAATAAAGAAAATTTGGCAAAATGTTAGATAAATGTTTCGTAAATTTGAGTAATGCTACACACACTTAAACAGGAAAATATTGGAACAATTGCCTTAAGTAATTTGCGTAAAGAAAAGTTTGCGATGGGGTATCCTTTTATGATAAATGTATCAGGCCTACCTGATTTTCAATGTTATTTTGAATATCCTGACGGTTCTATGTCTTTAGTGATGTTAGACAATTCAAAAAGAGATTTTATTGAGATTAAAAAGCTTTCTACCAAAGAAGCAAAACAAATCTTGCTGGACAACCATTTAATCTAATAGTATGCCCCAACTATATATTATTACCGGTTCAAATGGGGCTGGAAAGTCATCATTGGGGAAATATTTTTCTATTTTTAATACTCTTAAAATTATTGATACTTCAGCCTCTGAATTCTTAGATATTTGTACTATGGATAATGGCAATTTAGTTTCTTCCATTGAAGATTGTTTAATTCCTAAATGGGTCACTGAAAATCTACCCAACATCTCCCAAATTATTTCTGCGAAAAAATAAAAAATCAATTGAAAATTTCTTTATCAAATATCTCAAAAAAGAAAAAAATATTATCGTTTCTAGCAATAGTTTTTATCTTCCTCTTTTACTTCATCCTACCATCAAAACTTTTTAAATCTCCTACAAGTTATGTACTAGAAGATGCAGAAGGAAATTTATTGAATGCTACCATTGCAGCAGATGGACAATGGCGTTTTCCTTACAATAAAAATGTACCAGCACATTTTGTAGATTGTATAACTACTTATGAAGACAAACGTTTTTTTGTGCATGCAGGAGTAGATATGAGTGCTATTGCTAGGGCTATAAAAGCCAATATTCAAGGTGCAAAAACTACACAAGGAGGTAGCACACTTACGATGCAGGTTATGCGTCTTTCAGAACGAAATAGCAATCGCAGTATTTGGAATAAATTAAAAGAATCTGTACTTGCTATCAGATTAGAATTTTCTTATTCAAAAAATGAGATACTAGGATTGTATGCAAGCAATGCGCCGTTTGGTAGCAATGTGGTTGGATTAGATGCAGCATCATGGCGTTATTTTGGGAGAAGTGCAGATAAATTGAGTTGGGCAGAAACAGCCATGCTTGCGGTGCTTCCCAATGCACCATCGCTTGTACATCCTGGGAAAAACAGGGAAACATTGTTGCAAAAAAGAAATGCTTTGTTGGATAAATTAGTAGCTGCAAATAAAATTTCAAAAGAAGAATGCACATTAGCCAAACAAGAAACACTGCCAAACAAACCTTTGCCATTACCACAAAATGCACCACACCTTTTACAACGATTTAGGTTCGAAAATAAAACAGGTATTACAAAAATACGCTCCACCTTAAATGGAACATTGCAATTAAACGTAAATGAAATTGTATTACGCCAGCAGCAAGTATTAAAGAGCAATGGCATCAACAATATGTGTGCATTGGTACTCGATGTAGAAACGGGAAATACGTTGGCTTATGTAGGAAATATTTTTCAGCCACAAAATAAAAATTTGGAAAGTGATGTAGATGTTATCAATGCGCCACGTAGCCCAGGCAGTGCATTAAAACCCATTTTGTATGCAGCTATGTTAAGCGATGGCGGCGTTTTGCCCAACAGTTTGGTGGCCGATGTGCCTACACAAATTGGCGGCTACACACCCCAAAATTTCGATTTGGAATATGACGGTGCTGTGCCAGCAAACAGAGCACTGAGCAGAAGTTTAAATATACCTGCTGTAAAATTATTGCAACAATACAAATACCAACGCTTTTACGAAACCTTACAGCAATGCGGCATTAACACGCTTAACAATCCTGCAAATTTTTATGGGCTTAGCCTTATCCTAGGCGGTTGCGAAGTAAAAATGTGGGAGCTTGCGGGTTTGTACGCTTCTTTTGCTAGAACGTTAAACCATCAGAAAAAAAATAAAGGGATTTTAGACAAAAATGATTTTCATCCACCATATTACAAAGTTGCTCAATCAACCAATCAACAAAAAACGCAATCAACAATTCCTTTAGATGCTACTTCTATATACTTCACCTTTCAAGCCATGCAAGAAGTAATGCGCCCAGGAGAAGAAGGCTTATGGCAACAATTTTCTTCCTCCAAAAAAATAGCTTGGAAAACGGGTACTAGTTTTGGTTTTAGAGATGGGTGGGCTATTGGAGTAACCCCTAAATATGTGGTAGCGGTATGGGCTGGTAATACAACTGGAGAAGGGCGTGCAGGACTTATAGGTATTCAAACAGCTGCTCCTGCTATGTTTGACATATTTAGATTATTACCACAATCTGACTGGTTTGCAAAGCCTATGTACAACTATGTGTATGCACCCGTATGTAGGCAAACCGGCTTTAGGGCTAATGTGGATTGCGCAGATATAGACACACTCATGATGCCACCCAATGCATTGCGCTCGCCACTTTGCCCTTACCATAAAATTATTCAGTTAGACGCTATAGGAAATTATCAGGTAAATGAAAGTTGCGAAAGCCCTGCAAATATGCTACACAAGAGTTGGTTTATTTTGCCACCTACCATGGAATTTTATTATAAGCTTCGCAATGCAGATTACAAGGTTTTGCCTCCATTTAAAGAAGGATGTCAAACCTTTGCCACACAAAAATTAATGGAGCTTGTATACCCACAAAGCGATGCAAAAATTTATGTGCCCAAAGAAATGAATGGAGAAAAAGGTAAAACTATTTTTACTGCAGCACATCGTAACAGCGAAGCTAAAATATATTGGACACTCGATAATAGTTTTGCAGGTACAACACAACATTATCACCAGCTTGCATTAAGCCCTGGCAAAGGCACACATTTAATTACTATAACAGATGAGTTGGGTAATTCTGTAACGAAGAAATTTGAGATATTGGATGATAATAAGTGATTTTATCTTATTTTTTTACCAATGTTAATATTTCCTCTTGCCCACCATTGTTCATTCCAAATACCAAACTGTCGGTGGATAGCTTTAAAATTTTTACCATTATTTCTAATCCTTTTTCTGGAGTAGTAAACAAACTTTCATTTTCTACTTTATACGAGCCCTTTTCTATTTTTCCCGCATTTTCAAAACTATAACTGGCTTTATCATCAAATGTAAATGAAGTGCTTGCAATGTTTCTGTCCAAATCTTTTCCATTGGATTTCCATTGTACGCCTTGCCATTTTCCAATAATTAGCTTATTGTTTTTGGTATCTGTGCAGGATATTATACATAACAAGACTATGCCACAAAAAAATGTACTGTTTTTCATTTAATGCTATTTTAAGAACGTTTTTTATAAGTTTTTATTAAGTCAATTGAATCTCTTGGACAGCCATTTTTACTGAACATTTGTCAACGTCTGTGTTACAAATGGAAGGTAGTACTTTTTTCTGGTGTACTATATTTTGTCAATTTTAATATTTGTATCAAAATACAATTAGTAATGGTCTAAAACCTAATAATCGAACATCTGTAAATTAATTTACCTAAAGCGAAAACGTTTTCAAAAATTTTGCGATTCTTGCTAGTTTTATATAATTTACAGATTATTTATTACTCAGACTTGCAATTAAATGAAAAAGATAATCTTACTTTTTGGCCTTACTTTTTTGGGTTTTTTTCAAATAGGGTTTTCCCAAACCACTGTAAAAAAAGTTATTTTACAAGCATTTTGGTGGGATTATTGGAATAGCAATTATCCAAACGGTTGGGCAAATTATATTACTGAACTAGCACCTCGTATCAAGTTGATGGGGATAGATATGGTTTGGATACCACCAATTTCTAAAGGGGCAAATGGAACCGGTGATGTTGGTTATGGTGTATTTGATAATTATGACTTAGGTGATAAATTTCAAAAAGGAAACGTAAAAACAAGGGTTGGTACCAAAGATGAATTATTGAGAATGCTGGCAGTGTTGCACGCCAATGGAATTGAAGTAATGCAAGATGTGGTTCCAAATCAGTTGGGTGGTGCTGGCGATTTATCTGCGGGTGGCATAGACCCTGCAGCTGTAGCCACTAATAAGTACAAAAACTTTAGGTATACCAGTTTTCGCAAGCCTGCTACACAACAAGCAAACGCATCAGATTCTGCGTTAGAATATTTAACCAGAGATGGACGATTCTCAAAAAACTGGCAAAATTTTCATAACAATCCTGCACACAATGGTTGCGAAAATACCAGTGGAGATAATTGGTGCCAAGAGTTGTTTGGTCCTGATATATGCTACTACGACAACGCCATAGGGCAAAGCAGCAACGCTACATTTAATCCGCTACAAACAGGAGCTGCCAATAATGGATATATGAGAAAAGGTATGAGGGAATGGATGATATGGTTAAAAAAACAAACTGCATTTGATGGTATACGATTGGATGCATCTAAACATTATGAAAATGCAGCTTCGGAAGATTGGTTGTATAACATGCAACAGTTAGCCTCTTTTGCCAATGGTACGGATAGTATGATAGCGGTGGGCGAATATGTGGGCAGTGCAAGCGAAATGGATACATGGTGCAATAACGTACAAAATAGGGCTGGCACGTTCGATTTTAGTTTTAGAAATGGTATAAAAAGTATGGTAGATGCCGGTGGCTTTTTTAATATGTCTACATTGCCGGGTTTTCAACAATCTAATAGAGTGCAATTTTATGCAGGTATTAATAGTTACGTAAACCGTACCATTCCTTTTGTAAATAATCATGATACTTATCGTCCTATTGTTGATGGCGTTGGAAACATAACCGGCTGGAATACTGGCAGTGAACTTGCACCACATATTGACCCAGCAAATAATATTCGATTAGCATTGGGTTATGCAGCCATGATGGCAATTGATGGTAATCCCCAAATATTTTTTGAAGATTTATTTAATATTCAAAATACTGGTAAAAGGTTTTCCCATTTGCCAGATAATCAAGTTGATTTGCCTAGTAGAGCAGCCATTGCAAATATTATTGCTTGCCATCAAAAATTGCAATTTAAAAATGGTTCTTATAAAATAAGATCAACAGCAGCCGGTGGTAATGTGTTTTTTAATGCAGGTAGTACCAACAACGATTTACTAATTATTGAAAGAAGTAATAAGGCATTGATAGGGTTAAATGATAGAGCTGATGTTGGCGGATGGCAATCTGCTTTTGTGGATTCTGATTTTCCGCCAGGTACCGTTTTAAAAGATTATAGTGGAGCAAATGGAGTGACTACCTATACTGTACCTGCCGATAAAAGAGTAAATGTAAATACCCCACCCGTAAATCCGGCAAACAATACTTGGGGTTATTCCATTTGGGCACCTGTTGGTTTTGATGCTACTGTGTATGAGCCAATGCGAAACAAACGAACAATACAAGAGTGGGAAATGGCGGACGATCTTGGCGATAGCCATTGCAGTTCTTTAGGTTATGGAGGTGCTTTACCTACCAATAGCAGCAATCAAAGAATAGTAGGAAAAATATTTGTTGCTGCTTCCAATCTTGTATCTGCGCAGATAAGTCTTGCTACCTCCCCCGCAAACATACTGTTAAGCCTCTGGGATGTAAATGGAAATAAGTTAGCGGAAAACATTGGTACTGCTACATTAAATTATAACCCTACTACAGATGGATGGTTGGTTGTGAAAATAAGACACAGCAATACAACCACTGGTTCGCAAAATGTTTTTGTAAAAGTAGAATACCAAGCACCTGCGATAGTTAATACTTTGGCTACAAGCAATAGTTCAAATAATAAAGTGTCTATTTGGACTGGCAATAAAAATAACACCGATGTAGCAGATTGTGGCAATTGGGAAGAAGGTACAATACCTTCTGCAACAACCGATGTACTGATACCATCGTATGCAAATCCATTTCCAATTGTAAATACAAATTTTGCTATTCGCAACATTACGATAGAAGATGGCGCTACCATTAATGTTACAAACGGGAATACACTGAGCGTGCTTGGAAATTGGATTAACAACAATACAAATAATATTAATGTTTGTGGTAAAGTAGCTTTCGACGGTACAAGCTTACAGCAATTGCAAGGAAAAACTACCTTTTGTAATTTAGAAATAAATAATGCTACCAATGTAAATGGGGTAACGGTTACACAGTAGTAGAAATTGCAATACTTATAAGTTAGAGTAATAGCCTTCAAATGAATAGATTTATTAGATTTCTATCAAACTCATTAATTATAATTAGAGTGGTACAAGCAATAATATAAAACAGTTCACTATTACTAAAACTTTCCAGCCTCCATTTCCCCAAAACAACATAATTTTAAGTTCTAAATTTTACCCTATGGCTTTACACATGGTTGATGACCCAGATAATCAAGACGATTATGTAGATGACAACAGTGGCGGCGGTGGTGGAAACAGAGGTGGCGGTGGAGGTGGATTGAACCTCGGTGGCTTGCTTGGTTTTTTGCCATTGATATTGGGTTTGTTTCGCAACCGAGACGGCGGTAACAACTCAGATGGCTCAAAGCAGAGCGGCGGTTGCGGTGGTAAGAGCCTTATATTTCTTTTAATTTTAGGTGCGGCAGCTTACTTCATATTCTTTAGAGGAGGTTGCAATCTGTTGCAACAAACAGCAAGCGAAGGCAATAAAACATTTACCGAAAGCGGGTATAATTTTAATGCCGATGAAACCAAAAAAGCGCAGGTGTACGAAGGTTTGGAAGATGATAATACCAAAAATCCTTTGCCCGAAATGGTATCACTTGCAGCATATGCCCCAAACCGCCTAAACCAAGGCAAGCAAGGTAGTTGTGTTGCATGGAGCAGTGCTTATGCCGCTCGCACTATTTTAGAAGCCGCAAGTACAAAGCAAGATCCCAATACTATAGCTTACAGCCCTGCATTTATGTACAACAACATTGCATTGGAAGATTGCCAAGGTTCCTACATACAAAAAGCCATGGAGTTTATGCAGCAAAATGGGGCTGTGCGTTACCAAGATTTTAAATACGATGAAAACGATTGTAGCCGCCAAGCAAATAGTTCATTGATACAGCAAGGCCAGCAAAATAAAATACACGGGTTTCATCGCCTTACCGAAACAGATGATGTAAGGGGTATAAATATTCGTGCTGTAAAAGAACACCTTGCCAAAGATGCACCCGTAGTTATTGGTATGATGGTAGGTGGCTCTTTTATGCAGGAAATGATGGGCCAAAAAGTTTGGCGCCCAACTTCAAATGATAGAGACATGACAGGCTTTGGTGGACACGCCATGTGTGTAATAGGGTACGACGATAGGGTAGAAGGTGGGGCTTTTCAAATAATGAATAGTTGGGGGCCAGAGTGGGGGCAAAACGGGATTGGCTATGTGCGCTATGGCGATTTTAAAGAATTTGTAAGAGAGGCCTATGGGTTAGATCCTTTGCCAAAAAGAGGAGCTGCGCTCAATGTTGCTTTTGAATGTAACATCGGTCTATTCAATCCAGAAACCCGTACAAATGTTGCATTGAAATCTGCGGGAGGAAATTTGTTTAAGACCGTTACACCTATCAAAAAAGGATCTAAGTTTAAGATAGAAATAAAAAATGCGGTAGAGTGTTATATCTACATTTTTACACCAGATCTAGCTGGCAAAAGTTTGGTACTTTTTCCATACAAACCCATACACTCGCCATACTGTGGCATTACAGGGTATCGTTTGTTTCCACGCAAAGAATCTATACAGGCAGATGAAGTGGGCAATAAAGAAGAAATGGGGATTGTAGTAAGTAAAACCCAGTTGGATTACAATGCGCTCAATGCAGCAATAAATGCAAGTTCAAAATCAAATTTTGCCGGCAAGTTAAGCGATGCTGTAGCAGCAAACGCCATAACCAATGCATCGTTTGGCAATACGAGCAATGGTATGATGTATTTTAAAAGTGTAGGCGATAGTAATAGTATTGTAGCTTGTGTAGTAGAGATAGATAAGGAGTAAAGAGATTAGTATTGAGTATTTAGTATTGAGTATTTAGGGGGCACTTGTTTATAGCGTGTTTTCTAAATGCTCAATTCTTTTTTGGGGCTATCAGCAATGTACAATAACCAGCGGTTGTTTGGGCTGTCCGTAGCACCTGCCTTTGCCGGTAGGCAGGCGCCTCGTTTCTGTCGCAAAGCGGCATACACTGCGGGGTACTACTTCCCATCCCGCACTTTGTCCCGATATTTTTGTAGGGAGGCTCTCTTCGTAATAATAAGTATCAACAATACTTTGAACCTATTTGACTTTTATCTTCTTTTCTATTTTTTGGATGTAATAGTATCTATAAAAATGATAGTCGGTCAACTTATTCATAAACTATTGCATAATTTTAGTAATTAAAATGTGTGTATGAAAATGCAATTCACAAAATAGGATAGTATGTATAAAAAAAACCTTGCTATTTTTCGATACAGGTTTATGTATTTAATTATTTTGTTCTTCATTAATCAAGTGAAAGCACAAAAAATGGATTGTGCATTTAAAGAACCCACCCTAACAATTGATTTTGGTACTGTAAACAATCCCAAAAATATTGACCTGACTTTTTTGAGAAATTATAGCAAGAGTAAATCTACTTGCCCAATAGATGGCAGTTATATTTTTACAGACTATTCTTTAGATTGCTTTGACAGTAAATGGCATACCTTGTTGAAAGACCATACAGAGAATGATGCAAATGGTAGAATGATGCTTGTAAATGCGAGTGAAAGACCTAGTACTTTTTTTAGTACCAATTTCGGTGGACTTACAGCTGGGGAGATGTATGAATTTTCTTTTTGGGTTGTAAATATTTGCAAGTCGGCCGATGGTTGTAACCCTACACCTCCAAATATAAAAGTAACTTTACTGAATGGTAGTTCGGTGATTGATCGTTTTGAGACAGGAGCAATTTTTCCAACTGCACAACCGAGATGGAGACCTTTTTTAGCTAAATTTTTTGTGCCTGAAGGTGCAAGTATCATTACACTTCGAATGGAGGATATTACAGACGGTGGATGCGGAAATGATTTTGCTATAGACGATATTGTGATAAAGGAATGTAAAGTAGAAAAGCCAATAGTAAAGGAAATCGCCACAGCTGTAATTGTAGTTCCTAAACCAATTGTTAGGATTCCTGAAAATGAGCCCAAGATAAATCCTGAAAAAGAAAATCCAGTAAAGCCAATCCAAAGTATAGATAAACAAAGGCTGCCTGTAAAAACTACCAATCCTGCTGTTACGTCAATTCCGATATTGCAGGTGCCTTTAGTATTGCCCAAACCCATTGCTACAAGAGAAAATCTACTAATAAGGAAAATCGAAGTAGAAGAATCTGAAATGCTAATTGAATTATATGACAATGGCGAAATAGATGGCGATACAGTGAGCATTTATCATAACAATAAACTAATTGTAAGCCGTGCTGGTCTTTCGGCAAAACCCATAAGCATTAATATAAAAATTGATAAAGAACATCCCCACCACGAATTAGTGATGGTAGCAGATAATTTGGGTTCAATTCCACCGAACACATCATTGATGATAATTACTGCAAATAAAAATCGTTACGAAGTTTTTATTTCATCTTCCGAACAAAAAAATGCCAAAGTTATTATTGATTTGAAGTGAAGGGCTTACTTTATATTCTTTAGAGGAGGTTGCAATCTGTTGCAACAAACAGCAAGCGAAGGCTTTTTGTGCATTAGCCTGCCTTGCATTTTTATTTAAGGCAGCCGCTTAGCTGTCCTTGTAGCTCTTGCCTTCGGCGAGAGGCAAAACGCCAATCCCATGTGCATGCAGCGGCGCAGCCGCTGCATGCACATGGGGAAAAACTAAAATCAAAGAAATTTTAAAACTAATTATTTTTTCTAAATCCGATATAGATAAGGGTTCTAAAAAATACCAACACGATTGGAACACTACCTCTTCATATTCATTGCCGCCATTCCATCCTATTTATTTCATCAAAATCCACTTTGGTTTTAGTATTGTTCTTTTTATACCTACCATTTGTTGAGGAATCGGAAAGCCAGGTTTATGTGGCAATTTTTTTATATCCTCAAGTTTAAGCCTACCCTTTACTTTTACAATTTTGCCCACAATATTTTCATCCCAAAAACTAATACCATCTAAAAAATATGCTCTTTTTTCATTTTTTATTACAACTGCAGCACCAGCTTTAAAATTAACTGCTTCTCCAACTATTACTTTAGTCTTCTGACCAAAACCTTCAATACCTACTAGTAATAAAATTATACTTAAAGTGATGTTTATTTTTTTCATGTTTGTCTATTTTAAAAGAATATTTGTAGTTGCAATGCAAAAAACTTGTCGATTAAAGTCGAGTAATGGTCTTGAATAATGTGCAAGTGAACTTTGATAAATAATCATACCAGGTTGTGCTTGATTAGCATGAAACCAACTATTACTTTGACTACTATACAATCCATAATCAAAAAGTGTATATTTAATATCTCCATCAGGGTATCTACCAATAGCTGGATTCCAACTACTCATATTTACACTTCCATCTTTACTTGGTGAAAAACCATTCTTATTATCTGTCCAAAATCTAATTGAATAAATTAATACCCGTGCATTTCCACTAACACTCTCTAGCTCTTTTGCTTTTTGTTGTGCTATACTAAAAGAAGAGTAAGCCCTATTTGTTAATGGCATCCCAGTTTTTCTATCTCTATTATCTCCCAATTCTAATGCTGTCACTCCAACACATCCTGTAGCCAGAGTTTCTCTTTGCAAATCTGTCATTCTAACGCCATGATCTCTTTCCCATTTTGAAACATATTGATTAAAAGAATATCGCTTATCACCCCCATCCCCAAAACCCCTATACTCCACACTACTGGTACTCCATTGACTATTTTTGACTTGCCCAAAAACTACTACTTGTTCCGAACCATAATAATAGAACTCTCCTTTTTTATCAAATGTGTAGGTACCAGCTTGCGCATATCCATCACTAAACCACATTGCAAATAAGGCTGCAAACCCCTCTCCACGTTGTCCACCACCGTCATCATAATAGCTAGAATAACTGCGTTGTATTCCTGAATTTTCCCAATTGCTCATATGAATTGGGTGTCTTTCATTTTGACTCAATGCTCTAGTTTTATCTCCCATTGGATCATTAAACATTACAGGATTGTTAAATCCAAATTGGTAAGGATTAATTCCGGAAAAATTCTCCGCCATCATATCCACCCCCGTAAACCTTCCTATTTGCGCATCATACTTTCTATAAAAAGTGTTACTATAGTTTAACTCTCCTTCGTCTTCATATTCGTTACCACCATTCCATCCAAAGCTGTTGGTCATGGTCATGCTGGCTTTATAACTAATGCTAGCCATTTTTAAACCATAAGGGTAATATTCATTCGTTTCAAGGAGCGCACCTCGTATATGTTTTACTTTTAGGTTGTCAAAGTAAACAGGTATATTGGGTGTAGTGTTGCTTACGTAAATGTAAAGATAACCACTTTGTGTTATTGGCATATCTTGTTTTGTATGTGGCTCTATAACTCCCGCAGCACTTACACGCTCAAAACCGCTCGAACTACTTACTAAATTAAATTGCTCATCAAACAAAACCCAATTTACATAAGCCAAAGGTATGGTACTTCCGCTATTGTAGGGTGGTTGGGAGTTTAAGAAGCTGGTTACGTTTGGTGTAAAGGCTGTTTGTAATTGCTTTTTGCGCATTAGCATTTGCTGCCTATTCTTTTCATTGCAGCAAGCCAAGATGTACTTGTAGCTCTCTGCCTGTGGCGAGAGGCAAAGCGGCAACCCTTTATGCATGCAGCGGCGCAGCCGCTGCATGCATAAAGGCAGAAAAAACTATAATCAAAGAACTCTTAGAATCATATAAATATAAAAACATTTTAAAACGATGGTTTATATTTTTTGACTACAACTTTTTTATTGGGCAGTACTTATATTATTTGTTAATATTTTCTCATGGCTTGATCGGCTGGTCAAAGGACCACGCCTCGGCGACTCACGGAGGTGGCGATGGGCACTCAGGTTTATACGAAGTGACCAACTCATGCAAAAAATAACTACATTACAGGAAGAATATCACATTACATCACAACTATGAAATCTTTTTGCCTTTTAAGGTATATACTCCTGAAACTTGTATTGGTAGATTTATCCCTTTTATCTCAATATTACCCTTCATAATAGCCCTTTTTTCATATAGTAGAGGCATCCCTGTTTGACGTTCCATTTTCAGCTTGCCATGTGCGTCTCCTCCTATTTGAAATATGTTTCCTTCTCGTTGCACTCTTCTTTGGATCACAGAATAGGTTTTCATTAATGCAACGTTATCTATAACATCATAAAAATTAAGTTGGGTATTATCAGTCTCACCCTCTCCTAACATTGATGGCTCAAGAATATTCGATGTAGAATTAATTAAAATCTTTGACCCTGAAAGCATTTCCGAAACGGTTTTGAAGATATTCATGAAATATTCTTTGCTTGGGGGGGCGATTGACCTCCTACCATTTTTTTCTGGGCTTGGCTTATTACTATTAAAGCTTTCATATTTATTTTCTAGGTGATCGTATCCTGTTATATCTCTAATTTTTCCGTTACTTGCAATAGTGAGTGAGAATAAGGCTCCTTTTATTATTTGGGAGTCCTCATCAATTTGGGAGTCCTCATCGTTTCTATCAGAATTTTCTTTTCCTGTTTCATCTTTATTTAGACTTGAACTATATGAAATGATTTCAACCAAAACATTAAATTCATTGTTTATTCTGTTCAAGATTTTGTAACTAAAATTTATCTCTGTCTTTCCTGTTAATTTAGAGACATCTTTATTATTCCCAATTGGAGAAGCAGTTTCACGAGTCTCATTTATCTCATACCTGTAAGTTGATCCGATCAGTGGATTAAATCGAATGTTGTTCTTAATCATAGGATTAGTTTTATCTGTTAATAGTAATGCCCCGAGCAAAAAAACTAATAGTATCCCAATTAAAGTTAAAAGATGCCGATTTATCATAAAAATATTTTAGTGGAAATACAATATCTATTATTAGTTACTTAAAAATTTAGGGCGTCCAAACTACAGGAGTAATAATTGTAGATGTTCCATTATTACTAACGTTTTTAACAATTGCTTGACCGTCGGCTAGTTGACTAATATAAAATGCTGCACTTTCGTAAAACATTTTTTGAAAATCTCTCTCACTTAAGTTCGCTACTTCATTTTCTTTCCATAATGTTGCCAGAGTCATTGACAAATAGGTTATTGCGTGTTGAAACCCAACTGCAGTAATATTTGCCATTTCGTTTGGCTTATAATCTTTACCTGATCCGGTTTTTTTAGGAAATTGAACAAATGTTGTTTGCAATTTAAAATGATAATCCTTTTTCCAAGGAGGTGACTTTTTCATATAGGTTATATCAAAATAAAGACCACTTACTCCAGCTTCCCAAGCATTCGTGGTCATTTTTCTGAACTTGAAAGAACTCGGGTCAACATTTCTACCAATACCAGACCATGATAATGTTTCCCACTCAGCCCCTTGGAGTGTAAAATTCCCAAACGATAGCCACTGACCCGACACCATGGTTACACCATCTAAATTCATGTGCCCATCTCCTTTGATATTTGATTCTTTAGAATGGGCAGGTATATAAACTCCCCACTCCCCTCTTTTATTTTGGCTAATCATCTCGCCAAAACTTAATTTATTTGCAATCGCTATTGACGAAAAACCTTGTATATTATAATAAAGTCCACTGCTTTCTCCTTGATTTTGCCAATCAAAAAACCCAACATCATTCCAAAGTTTTTCTGAATACCAACCTGGATGATATTCATTGTCTGGGCCTTTTTGCATTCGGCCAAAGCCCTGCTTGTTTTGATCGCCCATAGGGTCATTAAACATTACAGGATTGTTGTACCCGAACTGGTAGGGGTTAATAAAAGCAAACTCCTCCGCCAACATATCCACCCCCGTAAACCTCCCAATCTGTGCATCATACTTTCTATAAAAAGTGTTAGAGTAGTTTAAATCTCCTTCGTCTTCATATTCGTTGCCACCATTCCACCCATAGCGGTTGGTTATGGTCATGCTAGCTTTGTAACTAATGCTAGCCATTTTTAACCCATAAGGGTAATATTCATTCGTTTCAAGGAGCGGGCTACGTATGTGGCTTACCTGCAAGTTATCAAAATATACTGGTATGTTGGGCGTTTCGTTGCTTACATATACATATAAAAATCCACACTTGGTAGCTACAGGTTGTTTTACATGTAGTTTTAACTCTGAGTCGTCTCCTACTTGCTCAAAACCACTGGCACTTTGTACAATATTAAATTGTTCATCAAAAAATATCCAATTTATAAATGCTTTTGGTTTGCTGCCTGTTGTGTTATTTGTTTGGTTATTTAAAAAGCTTGTTACATCAGGTGTAAATGTGTTTGCTGTATTAAATTGGTTAGAAGTTACGCCATGCGTATTTACTACTGCACTTCCGCTTATGCCGCTTATAAGCGATGTTACAATATTGGTTAGTGGGCTTTGTGGGGCAGAAGGTGTAGCTCCATTTAGTTTATACCAACTGTTTACTCTTATGTTTATGGTATCACCCGTCATTACTTTTAGCGTAAGGCTTGGCCCAACTTTTTGACTACCTGCTGTGGCTTGTACTTTGGCTACAAAATCATTGGGACTGGTGGTGTTATCTGTAGGGTAACTTGGTATTGTATTTTTATTTGTTCTTGTTTCTGGTAAGCCTGCATATATTAATTCTTCATTGGTAGTTTGTGCTGTTTCCATAGTCGCCATCGGGTAATCGTCCCTTCTCACTTCATCCGTTATCACCGTCCGTACATTCCCAGCATGGTCTTTCAGCATATAATCAAATACCACCAAAGGCTGCCCACTTACGGTTTTCCAACGCATACGCCCTTCTTCAAACATGGCGTATTGTAATGTGTCGGGTGCAGCTGTGGCACCAATGGCGTAGTTAGACAGATATACAAAACCACCTACATAAGTATATTTTTTTACGGTATTGGTTTTATAATCGTTAACCGTTTTGCTAAGCGTACTGCCCGCAGCATCGTAGGTATAATAGGTGCAGCTTTTACTTATTGCGCAAAAGCCAGCCCCTATTTCTTCACAAGGGGCGAAGCGTGAGCTGTATTTGTAGCTCTCTGCCTGTGGCGAGAGACAAAACGCCAACCCCCCGTGCATGCTGCGGCGCAGCCGCAGTATGCACGGGGGCAAAAAAAAATCAAATCAAAGAACTCTCACAATTCTATAAATATAAACTACTTCCTTCTAAATATCAAATCTAGAAAAGTTTAAAATGCCCTTTCAAAATACTAACCCCAAAAATAAATCTTCAAACAAGCACTCAACAAAAATATACTCTTACTAAAACAAATACTCCTTCTATTCAACCGCTTTAAATGTGTGCGCAAACTCAAATTCTTTCTTTCGATATTATTTGTGCCATATTGTTTTGTACTATGCATAGTTAATGGAATAATAAAACCATACAAGTTTAATTTATCTGTATTTATTTTTTGTAGCATCACTCATGCA
The DNA here is from genome assembly GCA_031430735.1 of Ferruginibacter sp. Taxonomy (GTDB): domain Bacteria; phylum Bacteroidota; class Bacteroidia; order Chitinophagales; family Chitinophagaceae; genus Ferruginibacter. The sequence continues at coordinate 46,889 of JANPCB010000024.1, forward strand.
TAAGGTACTAATTACTTTTTGCAATGTTGATTTTGTTCTGCTACCTACTGCAAACTCTACCACTTGTCTAGTATCTTTCTGCAAAGAATAAACTACCCATAATAGCTTTGCCTTGCACTTATAATAAGAAAACAGTTTATCTACTTAATAGCTTTTATTAAAAGAAATTATAGGTTTTTCAATAGCTTTTGCAATGCTAACAATTCTTTTTAAAACGGTAGTACAAGATATGTGCAGCAGCCTTGCCATGCTTCGTATGCCACAACCTTCTTTTAGCAAAGCTGTTTTACTTTTATTGGCAATTACGTATGCTTTATTCATATACTTTTCCATAAAAGTTTTACCACATTGCTTGCATTTATAACGTTGTGTTGCTTCTTTTGTTTTACCATGCTTTACACAATTACCCTTACACAGCATACACTGTAAACTTCCACCCACAACTTTGGAACACTTATGATCTTCTTGTACCATTAGTGCTTATTTTTTACCATAAAAAAATATCGGGTAGCTTATGGGTTACCCGATTATTAACTTTAAAACTAATTATTCTATTTTGAAAAATGAGTATTGACAATGGTTTCAAAAAATAACCACAACTTTGGAACACTACCCACTACCAAGTGGTAATTTAATAGCCAAATAGTGCTTTAGACCTTTTGTTTTTCAAATTTGCCAATGCAATTTCAGTATTAGAAAAGAATGAAAGGCTAAATGCCTTTATAATTTCATCGTAGTAATTTATAAAGAATTGGCTTAATTGCTCGAACTTGTACATGTCATCTAAAGCATAAGGGATATTTAAAATTTGGAATCTTACTATATCCATGTCATACCATCCTTCCCAGCTGTGATTATTTGTACGGGATAAACTAATAAATCGTTCAAGATTTCTATCCTGTTCAATTCGAATGAAGAGGCCTTCAGATTCATAAATAACTACCCCGATATGTTTATCTTCCTTAACCAATTTATAATTTTTAGCCTGTAAAAAATTAGTAAATATTAAAAAATTATCCATTTTTATTATGGTATTAGTGTTGTTGAATTTAAAGCCTTATAACCATTTTGGAGCATATAGTCTATTTCCCATTTAAAAACTGACCCTCTAAAAACCTCATTTAAAGGTCTGGATAAGATAACCCTATCACCTTGCAAAATTGCTTGATCAAGAAATAACTGGTTTGCAGGCTTACAATAAGCACCATTAGGAACTTTGAAATAATTATATCCATTATCGATAGCCAGTTGTACATAATTATCCGCACTATGTCCAAGCATGGTCGTTTCCTGCTTTGTAACAATACTTGCCTCCCCTCCAATAGCCCCCAAAGGCAAACTTAAAACAGTAACAGCCGAACCTAATCGCATTTTTTCTGCAGCATTAGCTCCATAGGTAGAGATAATATGTTCGCCCTTAATATTTCTAGCATTTCGCCACCCGTTTTTTAAAATAGAACCTGCAGTCCAGATACCGTCTAAAAAACCATAAGCAGCTTTAGAAACAAGCTTCTCTCCAATTAAAAAAGGATCATCCTTGAATTTAAACGTGTTAGCTCTATCCCATTTACCTGCCCAATTAGTTTCATTTGGATCATAGGCATGCATTTCACTAGCCCCTCTAGTAAAATGAGATTCATTTAACATGAACCTTGAATAACCTACAACTTCTTGTAAAAAACCTTCTTCACTTGATCCATCTTCCCACCAGCTAAATCTAATTCCTTCAAATCCTTTTTTATTGGTCGCAGTTGTAAATTTATAACTCCCCCCAAAATTCGCAAAAGAAAAAAAGTTTTCCCAGAAAGCAGTGTAATCTGCATATAAACCGTAGTTAGAAGGCATACTCCCAGAATTCTCCCAATTACTCATGCTAATTGGATGTGCATTCATTTGGCTTAACCGCTCTCCATTTTTTCCACCAAATTTATCCCCCATCGGATCGTTAAACATTACCGGGTTGTTTCCCCCAAATTGATACGGCGTTAAATCTGCAAAATTCTCCGCCAACATATCCACCCCTGTAAACCTCCCTATCTGCGCATCGTATTTTCTATAAAATGTATTGCTGTAATTTAACTCTCCTTCGTCTTCATATTCGTTGCCGCCGTTCCATCCAAAGCGGTTGGTCATGGTCATGCTGGCTTTGTAACTAATGCTAGCCATTTTTAAACCATAAGGATAATATTCATTCGTTTCAAGGAGCGCACCTCGTATATGTTTTACTTTTAAGTTATCAAAGTAAACAGGTATATTGGGTGTAGTGTTACTAACGTATATGTAAAGGTAACCACTTTGTGTTATTGGCATATCTTGTTTTGTATGTGGCTCTATAACTCCCGCAGCACTAACCCGCTCAAACCCGCTCGAACTACTTACTAAATTAAATTGCTCATCAAACAAAACCCAATTTACATAAGCCAAGGGGATGGTGCTTCCGCTATTGTAGGGTGGTTGTGTGTTTAAGAAGCTGGTTACGTTTGGTGTAAAGGCTGTTTGTAATTCTGTGCTTGTTACGCCATGCGTATTTAAAACCGAGCTTCCACTTACGCCGCTAGCCAATCCATTTACAATATCGGTTAATGGGTTTTGCAATGGTGCGTTTGCAGCGGTTGCTTGGTAATAACTACTTACATAAAAATCAAACTTATCCCCCTTCATTACTTTTAGGGTAATGCTTGGGCCTACTTTTTGGCTACCCGCATCGCCTTGTACTTTGGCTACATAATTATTTGCATTAGGTATGGGAAAATCATCTGGCGTAGGGTATCCATTTGGTTTTGTTACTCTTGTTAAATCGAGTCCTGCATAAATAGCATTTTCTATTACTTTAATTGCAGTTGCGTTATCCATGGTTGCAGCAGGGTAATCATCTGTTCTTACTTCATCTGTTATCACCGTCCGTACATTCCCTGCATGGTCTTTGAGCATATAGTCGAAGACCACAGACCATTGACCACCGACTACAGTAGGGGCTTTCCATCGTATGCATCCTTCTTCAAACATGGCGTATTGCAGGGTATCTGGAGCTGGGGTGGTGCCAAGTATATAGGTAGATAAGTATATGAAGCCACCAATGTAGGTATATCGTTTTGCCGTATTGGTTTTATAATCGTTTACTGTTTTACTAAGTGTAGTACCCGCAGCATTGTAAGTATAATAGGTGCAGCTTTTACCCGCTACAGCCATAGAGTCTGGTTTATCTAGTAGGTTAAACACTGTTCCTGTAGTACCATTGGCATTAAACAAGCGGCGGTTATTGTCCTTTACTATATTGCCATTGGCATCGTAAACATATTCTATACCAGAGGTGGTAGTGGTATCTTTAAAATCGCCGAGCCCACCTCCTGCCGAGGATTGGTCGGATACATTTTGCAACCTATTGCTATTTGCTAAATAGGAGTATGTAAGGTTATCAATTGTTGCATTGCCGCCTACACTTAACAAGCCTTTTTGCTGCATGCTTAATATATTGCCTCCTGCATCGTAGCCTAGTGCGCTTATTGTATAATCTACCTTATCGTTTGTCCATGCTGTTGCACCACTATTTTGCTGGGTAAAGTCTGCACGGGTAAGTCTGCCCACATTGTCGTAGGTATAGCCATAAGCCCTTGCGGTACTATCACCTGCATTTTTCCATTGCACACCTGCTATACCGCCATTGTATTGGTTGGTGGTAAAACCGCTTGTGTAAGAGAGTATTTCTCCAAAGTATTCCTTGCCTGTGTTACTGGCCAGTGTTACATAGGGTGCGTTTATGCTGGTGAGCATACCTTGCATATTGTAGGCAAAGGTTTGAAGCCCTAAGCCCCCACCACCTCCACCCGAAAGGGGGGAGAGCTGCTTCGTGCTTACTTGTCCAGTCTCATTATAGCTTTTTGCGCATTTGCTTTGCTGCCTATTCTTCTCTTAGCAGCAAGCCTAGCTGTATTTGTAGCTCTCTGCCTGTGGCGAGAGACAAAACGCCAATCCCCTGTGCATGCTGCGGCGCAGCCGCAGCATGCACAGGGGCGAAAAAAATAAAAATCAAAGAACGCTCACAATTCTATAAATATAAACTACTTCTTTCTAAATATCAAATCTAGAAAAGTATAAAATGCCTTTTTAAAAATACTAACTCCAGAAATAAATCTTCAAACAAGCGCTCAATAAAAATACACTCTTGCTAAAACAAATACTCCTCCTATTTAACCTTTTTAAGTGTGTACGTAAACTCAAATTTTTTCTCTCAATATTATTTGTGCCGTATTGACTTGTATTATGAATTGTTTGCGGAATAATAAAACCATACAAGTTTAATTTATCTGTATTTATTTTTGTAGCAGCACTCATACACAATGTACTTATCACTTTTTGTAGTGTAGCTTTTGTCCTACTGCCTACAGCAAATTCTACAACTTGTTTAGTATCTTTTTGTAAAGCATATACTACCCACAATAATTTTGTTTTACATCTATAATAAGTGCGCAGTTCATCTACTTCATAGGTTTTATTAAAGGATATGATAGGCTTTTCAATTGATTTTGCAATACTTAAAATTCTTTTTAGAACTGTGGTACAAGATATATGAAGCAGCCTTGCCATACTGCGTATGCCACAACCTTCTTTTAATAATGATGTTATCAACTTATCGGAAACATTATAAGATTGATTGTTATAATTTTCAATACAACCCTTTCCACAATTCTTACATTTATACCTTTGCTTACCTGCATTGCTTTTACCCCACTTTATACAACAACCCTTGCACAGCAAGCATTCTAGCTTACCACCAACACGTTTGATACACTTATGTTCTTTTTGTAGCATTTGCGCTTATTTTTTGTCATATAATTGAATCGGGCAGCCACTAGGCTGCCCGATTTTTAACTTTTTAACTAATTATTTTGGCTCAGTTTTATTTAATGGGGACTAAAGTTATCTTTGGTTAAAATTTAAACCGATTGGATATAACATTACTATCTCATTTTTTACCTAAAGGATTGCTAGAACATTATACCATTACTTCTATAAATGATTTAGAAGACACTGTTTCAAAGGTCAAGTATTTTGAAATATTACTAGAAGAGAACAATGTCTTACTAAAGCCTGATGCCATTGACTATGAATCGAAAGGATTTACGGAGATAACCCTGCAAGACTTTCCCATACGAGGTAAAGCTGTTTATTTAAAGATAAAGAGGCGCCGTTGGCGTCATAAATTGCGACCAAAAGAAGTAGTAAGAAATGATTTTTCTTTTGTTGCCGTTGGCTCTGGTTTTACCCAAGAGCTATCGGATTTTTTAAAAGGTACAGGTAAATACAAGGGTTGATACCATTACAAATATCAGTAGTTACTTTGGCGTAAAGGTCAATAAACTGCGGCGGCATTACAAAAAATATAGTAGTGGTTTTGCCGATTGGGAGCAACGGGCACATGCTGAAAATTATATGCTTTTTCCTGAAAATATTGGTCCTTATTTGAGTATTGATGAAGTCTCTTTATCACAAGGAGAGCTCTATACATTTGTAACCAACAAGGCAGGCAAAGGAAGAGCAGGTACACTAGTAGCCTCTATTAAAGGAACTTTATCAAAAGATATTATAGAAACCCTCTTAAAACTGAGTGAACATAAGCGTTTGGCTGTAAAAGAAGTAACGCTTGATATGGCGAAAAATATGGAATCTGCTATAAAAATAGCTTTCCCTACAGCCACATTGGTAACAGACCGTTTTCATGTTGTGAAGCTTGCTATGGAGGCCTTGCAGCACATTAGAATTAATAAAAGATGGCAAGAACTAGATATAGAAAATCAAGCCATAGCCCAAGCTAAAAAAGACAACATAAAATACATTCCATTTGTGTTAGAAAATGGAGATAGTCCAAAGCAATTATTGGCTAGATGCAGATATATTTTAGCAAAGAAAAAAGATAATTGGACAGAAAGCCAAAAGGTAAGAGCAACTCTACTTTTTAAAAGATACCCTGAACTTGAACATGCCTATCATCAAACTTTAGCTTTTAGAAATATTTATGAAGACAGGATAATGGCATCAGCCAAGATGAGGTTTACAGATTGGATTGATGAAATTATAAGCAAAGAGGTAAAAGAATTTTATACGGTAGCAAATACTGTAAAACATAATCTAGAAAACATCCTTAACTTTTTTATAAACAGGCATACAAATGCTAATGCAGAGTCTTTTAACTCTAAAATTAAACTCTTTAGAGCTAATCAAAGAGGCGTAACTGATACAGTGTTTTTCCTTTTTAGATTATATAAACTTTTTGCTTAATCCCCAATAGATTAATGTGAGCCATTATTTTCTTCTAAATTCAGTATTGATAAGGGTTCTAAAAAATACCAACACGATTGGAACACTACCACCCTTTTTTACCATAAAAAATATCGGGTAGCTTATGAACTACCCGATTATTAACTTTAAAACTATTTCTCTTTTTTTGTAAGATGAGTATTAACAATGGTTTCAAAAAATAACAACAACTTTGGAACACTACAACTTTGGAACATTACCCAAATTTGGAACTTTAGTTAGCAGCGCTTATTATTGCTTCATAAACTGCCTTTACAGTAATCCTATCTAAATCTTTTGCCTTTTCCGAAAGATTTTCATAATCTACCATTAACTCTTCTCCATCTTCGGATTTTCGTGAAAATACACCGTTTGCTTTTTTGGCTTCCATCCATTTATTATGAACTTCTGCGGATACTTTCTCAATATCGGGTAATTTTATCATCTTAGTTTTTATTATAAATTAAAGTTATTTAAACATAATCTAAGTTCTTTTGCAGATTTTAGAATCTTTTTTTCAATCTCATTATTTGAAATAAAGTTGATAAAATATTCATTGTTTAAAACTATCTCATTTTTGTCTATTTGCGACATAATATTATTAGAAAGTTTATTAAGGTGTAATGTCTTTGTCTTATCATCATAATTTGGCATCTTTCCATTTTGTAACATAAATATAATGACTTGAAAATAATTTTCAATATTTTCATAATTAACTGAAACTATTTTAGAAGGGGTTGCATATTGCACATCATAAAATGCATTTCCTCTTATCTTTTCATTAATAATTTCAAATTGAAATTCTGAAATCAGAAATAAAAAAAACTTTTTAACTATTTCAATATATTGTTTTCCTTCAATCATTTTAATATTTTATTAAGGGTGGAGAATAGAATAATATTTCTGCATGTTTAGTTCCATTTGATAAAAAATACTTGAACTAGTTCTTGCCGGATCAATACCAAGATCCAAAATAGTTCTTCCACTTCTTAGTTGCCCTAAAAACCATTGTCTGTTATAAGTCATCATTTGACTATTAATTTGTGATGCACTTCCAGTAAAAACTGGCATATCATTAAGAATAACTGCTCCAGGTATCTCAGCGGCAGCGGCCTCTACTCTTGCTTTTTGAGCATTTGCTTTGCTGCCTATTCTTATCTTAGCAGCAAGCCTAGCTGTATTTGTAGCTCTCTGCCTGTGGCGAAAGACAAAACGCCGAGCCAGTTCATGCTGCGGCGCAGCCGCAGCATGAACTGGGGGGAAACTAAAATCAAAGAACTTTTAAAACTATTTATTTTTTTCTAAATCCAGTATTGATAGGGGTTCTAAAAAATACCAACACGATTGGAACACTACCCGATTGGAACACTACTATGAGTATCGACAATGGTTTCAAAAAACAACCACAACTTTGGAACACTGCCAAACTTTGTAGTACTATCACTATTCAGCAAACCATAAAATATTTTCGCCAAAATTTTCAAAATCATACCTTCCAATACTACTTTCTAGTATATCAAGATTATTATGATAAACCCCAAAACACATAGCATTAATAAAGAATTCTTTTCCTTTAGAATTTTTTATAGAAAAAATACTAAAATCTTTGTTCTTTAGAAACAGGAATTTTGAAATTAAGAAATCGTTTGCAGAATTTAATTCTATTACTGAAATATCAATCCCGCTAAGTAATGACGGAATCATAATAACTTCTACACCTTTAAATATTATATCAATGTTATAATCTCTAGCTTTATTTCGCATGCATCTCAATAGTACTTGATTATGTGTTGGCGAAAAATCGACAATTTGAAAACTTTCTTTTAGATTATGGTATAAACTCATTTTTTGAATTTTATGGAATTATTTGAAAAACGTTAAAACCTGTATATGTATTTCCGCCATGATAAAAAGTAGCACTTTCAAAAGAAGGACTTTTATACAATTGACTCATTTCATAATTTATACCAGACTTACCCGGATTCATAATCATTTGCATTGGACTTTGATTTATTCCTTTTAAAGTAAAATGAATGTCATTCGCAGGGTTAGCAATTATTTCTCCAAAAGTAGCCTTCCAATTAGGATCTTTCATTAAATGCGTTGCACCTATCTCTTCCGCAAAAACTGACACTTCATTTTTTAGTCCAAATGCATATTTTCCACTCGTTATTGCCCCCTTACCACCCCCACCTAATCCCAACGGCAATGTTATCATCGTAAATAAAGCAAAATCGCTTTGTAATTCTGCTCCACTCTTACCAAATGTAGCATTTAGACGTTGCCCTCTTAAATTAGTTACATCATCACCTATCAAACTTACTGTACTCTTATTGCGAAACTGAGATGATACTATCCATCCACTATTTGCAACACCATAACCCATTTTCGAAACTCCTGCAGGATCGAGAATAGCTCCTAACCAACTATTATTAAAATCATCCCATTTACCGGCCCAGTTAGTAGTTGGGGTATATGAATGCATTTCACTTGCTCCCCTAGTAAAATGAGATTCATTTAAGATGAACCTTGAGTAACCTACAACTTCTTGTAAAAAACCATCTTCACTTGTTCCATCTTCCCACCAGCTAAATCTAATTCCTTCAAATCCTTTTTTATTGGTCGCAGTTGTAAATTTATAACTCCCCCCAAAATTCGCAAAAGAAAAAAAGTTTTCCCAGAAAGCCGTGTAATCTGCATATAAACCATTGTTAAAAGACATGCCCCCAGAATTCTCCCAATTACTCATATGAATTGGATGCGCATTCATTTGGCTTAACCTCTCTCCATTTTTTCCTCCAAACTGATCCCCCATCGGATCATTGAACATTACAGGATTATTACCCCCAAACTGGTATGGATTTAAATCTACAAATTTCTCCGCCAACATATCCACCCCCACAAATCTTCCAATCTGTGCATCGTACTTTCTATAAAAAGTGTTGCTGTAATTTAACTCTCCTTCGTCTTCATATTCGTTGCCGCCATTCCATCCAAAGCGGTTGGTCATGGTCATGCTGGCTTTGTAGCTAATGCTAGCCATCTTTAACCCATAAGGATAATATTCATTCGTTTCAAGGAGCGCACCTCGTATATGTTTTACTTTTAGGTTGTCAAAGTAAACGGGTATATTGGGTGTAGTGTTACTTACGTAAATGTAAAGATAACCACTTTGTGTTATTGGCATATCTTGTTTTGTATGTGGCTCTATAATACCCGCAGCACTTACACGCTCAAAACCGCTCGAACTACTTACTAAGTTAAATTGCTCATCAAACAAAACCCAATTTACATAGGCCAAAGGTATGGTACTTCCGCTATTGTAGGGTGGTTGGGAGTTTAAGAAGCTGGTTACGTTTGGTGTAAAAGCTGTTTGTAATTGCGCACTTGTTACGCCATGCGTATTTAAAACCGAGCTTCCGCTTACGCCGCTAGCCAATCCATTTACAATATCGGTTAAAGGATTTTGCAATGGGGCGTTTGCAGTGGTTGCTTGGTAATAACTACTTACATAAAAATCAAACTTGTCCCCCTTCATTACTTTTAGGGTAATGCTTGGGCCTACTTTTTGGCTACCCGCATCGCCTTGTACTTTGGCTACATAATTATTTGGGTTTGTTATCGGAAAATCATCTGGCGTAGGGTAGCCATTTGGTTTTGTAACCCTTGTTAAATCTAATCCTGCATAAATTTTATTCTCGTTATTTTTTATGGCAGTAATTGTATCCATTGTTGCAGCAGGATAATCATCTGTTCTCACTTCATCCGTTATCACAGTCCGTACATTACCAGCATGGTCTTTGAGCATATAGTCGAAGACCACAGACCATTGACCACCGACTACAGTAGGGGCTTTCCATCGTATGCATCCTTCTTCAAACATGGCGTATTGCAGGGTATCTGGAGC
>JANPCB010000025.1:0-39652 GCA_031430735.1 Ferruginibacter sp.
AATTAACAGGAAAACAAGGATAAGAAATAAAGTAAAGAAAAATTAACCACAAAGCCCACAAAGGAAAATTCCACAAAGTTCACAAACCCCCTTTGTGTACTTTGTGAAAACCTTAGTGCCTTTGTGGTTCAAATAAATAACATGAGCAAATTACAATTAACAGGAAAACAAGGGTGAGAAATAAAGTAAAAAAAATTAACCACAAAGCACACAAAAGAAAAACCACAAGGTTCACAAACCCCTTTGTGTACTTAGTGAAAACCTTAGTGCCTTTGTGGTTCAAATAAACCTTTGTGGTTCAAAAAAATAACATGAGCAAATTAAAATTAACAGGAAAACAAATAAGAGCTATTGGCTACGAAGAAGGGCCAGTAATAAGTGTAGCGATGCATACCATGTGTACACACTTTAAATACAGTACTGAAGAAGAAGCTTTGCAAATACTTAAAGATATTTTAGCTGCGCCAGAAAATTATTTGGCAGATGAGGTATTGGGTAAAATTGCAGAAAAACTAATTGAAGAAGTGGTTGAAGAAACAGTAGAAATTCCGCTGAATGAAAAAGGAATAGAATACGCCGTATTTGGTGCAAAGCATATTGAAGAAGGTGCTTTAAAACAAATGGAGATAGCTGCAAAATTACCGATAGCGGTTGCAGGAGCGTTGATGCCAGATGCGCATCAAGGTTATGGATTGCCCATTGGTGGTGTGCTTGCAACAAACAATGCCATTATACCTTATGCTGTGGGCGTAGATATTGGCTGCCGAATGTGCCTAAGTATTTTTGCTATAGAGCCTGATGAATTGAAAAAGCGTGAAGCTTATTTTCAGCGTGAGTTGGTAGCCAATACATTGTTTGGTGCAGGCCGTGAGTTTGCAGAAAAAACCGAGCACGAAGTATTGGATAGAAAAGAATTTAGCGAAATAAAAATGCTTCAAATCTTGCATCAAAAAGCAGTAAGGCAATTGGGTACTAGCGGTAGCGGAAACCATTTTGTAGAGTTTGGTAAAATAGAAATTACAGATATAGAAAATCCAATGAGAGTGCCTGTGGGTGAGTATCTAGGTTTGCTTACGCATAGCGGTAGCCGTGGATTGGGCGCAAATATTGCCAACCATTACACACAAATAGCCATGCAAACTACGCCATTGCCAAAAGAAGCAAAACATTTGGCTTGGTTAGATTTAGATACAGAAGCAGGAAATGAATATTGGTTGGCTATGAACCTTGCAGGAGATTATGCAAGCGCATGTCATCATACCATACATGCAAAAATTGCAAAAGCCATTGGAGAAAAACCATTGGCCTTGGTAGAGAACCATCACAACTTTGCATGGAAAGAAATGTATGAAGGACAAGAAGTAATTGTACATCGCAAAGGCGCAACACCTGCTGGTAAAAATGTATTGGGCATTATACCAGGTAGCATGACGGCACCAGGTTTTATTGTAAAAGGAAAAGGCAATGCTGCATCCATCAATTCGGCCAGCCATGGCGCAGGGCGTAAAATGAGCCGTAGCAAGGCCTTGGCAAATATTACACACGAAGCATTGCGAACAGCGTTGAAAGATTTTGGTGTAAAGCTTATTGGTGGCGGATTAGACGAAGCACCATTTGCATACAAAGACATACACGAAGTAATGCAAAGCCAAACAACGTTGGTAGATATAGTAGGAAAATTTTATCCTGCTATTGTGCAAATGGATGGGAGCGACCCAAAGAAGTTTAGATAGAAACGGAATGATTTGGTGGGAGAGTAAATTTACAGTTGAAGTCCAATTAGGCATAAAAAAAAGCCGGTGATGAGCCGGCTTTTTTTTCATTAATGTGCAATTATTAATTTTTCACTTTTTACTGTAGCACCATTTTCAATTACTTGTAAGATGTATGTGCCATTTGTCAATTGTTGTGTATTTATTTTTTCAACTATGGAAAAAATTGTCTTTTTAAGAACAGTTTTACCATTAATGTCCGTCATTATTACAATAGTGTTGGGATTGGCTAATTCTCTGGTAATTGTAATTTCTGTGTTGGCAGGATTGGGGTAAACCTCTGTTTTGGTATAGGAAATAGTGGCCTCCTTAAATGATGATCGTGCAAATGCAGTTACTTTAGTGGTTGTTCCTGTAGCCATGGTTTCGTTGTTAGGGTCAAATGAAACAGTGGCTGGTGCAAAAGTAAGTGGGAAAGAAATGGTATTCCCTGCTACAGAAGCTCCTGCTCCATTACCTGCAATAAATATGGAATCTCCTCTATCATATACAATTAATGTGGTGCTTAAAGTATTGCCTGCGTTGGCAACTTTTAAAACCACGGGCATAGGAAAATAAGAAACGGAAGCACCAGCAGTTCTGGTTTGGTTTAGTTGTGCAGTAATATTATTTCCAGTTGTACTCCAGTTTACAGTGTAAGAAGGTGTGCCAGATCCATAAATCCAAGCATTAAAAAAATGGCTCATGTCAATACCAAATTGATTCTCAAAATTTCTTTCTACGTCTGCTGTTCCAGCAGCTTTATAGGAAAGTAGTGGGTCATCGAGGTAATCACGACAAGCTTGAAAGAATTTAGTATCACCCATAAGTGTTCTCAACATGGACACAACCATACATCCCCTTTCATAAACTGCGTTACCATTGTTATTCGTCCAAATGGTATTAGATGAAGTAATATCACTTATAAAAATAGGTGTTGTAGAAGTAGCTCTAGCTGTAGTTTTAATACTGCCACGGTGTGTAATTGGGTTTGATAATCCGCTTACCAACTCTGCAGCAAGAATTTCATTGTAGCGAGCAAAACCTTCGTTCACCCATAAATCGCTCCAAGTGGCACAAGTTACTTTGTCGCCAAACCATTGATGCGCTAGCTCATGCGCAATAGTGGACCAACTTGTTAATGTTGAGCTTCCCATACCAGAAAATGTTTGGTGCTCCATTGCACCACCATAGCCAAATTCATAAAAACCATGCTTTTCGTTTTTAAATGGGTAGTCACCATATTTGTTGCTAAACTCAGTAAGTTCCGATTTACTTTTATCTAATGCTGCCAGAATATTATTATACGAGTTTTTAGATTTTCCTGGAAATAGATTGTAAACAACGGGCACATTGGTACCACCAATATTTACAGTTCCTCGGTAATAGCGGTTGTATTTTGCTACGCCCAACGAAACAAGATATGAAGCAATTGGATAGCGATGTTTAAATTTAAAAATTCTATTTGTTCCTGATATAGCAGAGTCTATCATCTTTCCATTTGTGGCTACCCAAAATGCGCTGGGTACACTAACAATAATATCCATCGAATCTATCTTATCGGTCATATCGTGTTTGCATGGCCACCAGTCGCGGTCTTCATATGATTCTGATAGGGTATAAATATAATTGTTAGAAGAGGAAACCCCTCTTTGATAGCCCAATGCTTGCCCACTTAAAGCCGGTGGTGTACCCTTATAGAATATAGTAATAGAATCTAGTGTACCAGATGAAACAATAGCTGTGGGAAAACTAAGCTGAATAATTTTTGAAGTATTCCATACAATAGCGCCTGCAATTAATTTTGATCCTTGATATTTTACAGAATCAATTGTATGTACATTGTTAAAATCAAAAGTAATTTGCCCTACGTTATTCTGTGTAGTCGTAAAATAGGTAGTTACGTTCCCCCTCAAATATTTTGCAGGCGAAGCAACCGAAGGTGAATCGGGATGTATCCTCCATGTACACCGCTGATAAACTACATTTATATTGCTTCCTTGGCCAGATACCTGCGAGATTACCGGAAAATTTTTTTGGCTGGTATGATAAAATGGATGATTCTGAGCAGATAAATTGCTGCCAATGCACGTAAAAGCTATTGCACACAATGCACGAAAAATTGATTGATTTTTCAAATTATTAAGTTTTGGATTAAGAATGAAAAAATGGAATTATAATTGAAGATACAAAACTAATGACGGAAATAACTTAAACCTTGTTTAGATTTATTATAATCATATCATTTTTTTTAAGCAATTTCATTCATGTTTTAAAAAAATATTTAACTATATCAAATTCAACTAGGTCAATTTTATATTTTCAAACTTTTCAAAAAAAGCATCGTAAAAAGAAGTTATCCCTGCATTATATAATTTGAAAAGCAGACAGCGTGTATAGAGATATTGGAAAAAGCAGGCGTGTCAGTAAAATATTAATTAGCCGATAAAGAATTGGCCATTTTAAATTCCGTTAATACAATTGAACAATAAGGTAGGTTCATTTGTGGGTTTTAGCATTGTACTAGTTTGAAATTAGTATATTTCATATTAATATTATTTAGTATATTGGTGCAATCTTTTATAAACCAAATTATCTAATCATGCAAATAGATAAAATAATCATTAGCAATCGTGCAGCACTTTTACAGAAATATGGTGTTGCCAGTTTAAAAAAAATAACAGACCAATTAAAAAAACTGATTGCTGCCGATAAAAAAAGAAATGCAAACAGTTTGCTTGTTTTTGTAGATGATAAAGTAGCCATGAAAAAAGCAAAAGGCAAGATTGTAACAGATGCAACCGACCCATCGCAATACAAAAATGCCATTGACAGTTTGTTTCGTTTTTACAATCCAGATTATATAATGTTAGTAGGATCACAGGATATTATTCCGCATTGTAAGTTTCGCATACCTATACCAGACGATGATGATAGCTTTGTACCCAGCGATGCTCCTTATGCATGCGAAGCTCCCTTTAGCAGAAATGCTGGTGACTTCATTGCCCCTTCAAGAGTGGTAGGAAGGTTGCCGGATATTACTGGAGTTAAAGACCCAGCGTATCTTATTGCACTCATACAAAACAGTATAAATTGGAAGCCCTTAAAAGCAGCAAAGTACAAAAGCTATTTTTCTTTGAGTGTAAAATGGTGGCAAAAATCTACAAAAGAATCGCTTAAAAATATTTTCCAAGACAACAGCAAATTAAATATAGCACCTACTGCAAAAGGGCCTTACAGCAAACCAACGTTAAATGCTATGATGCATTTTTATAATTGTCATGGCGGCTTGCGTACACCCGAGTTTTATGGACAGCCAAGTGAAACAGTTCAAAGTTTTCCCGTATGTATGGAATCTTCCTTTTTAGATGGAAAAATAACTTATGGCAATGTAACTGCTGCAGAATGTTGTTATGGAGGTTTATTGTACAATCCGCTTAAACCAACCAAAATTCAAATACCCATAGCCAATGCCTATTTGCAAAACAATGCAATTGCATTTGTAGGCAGTACCACAGCGGCTTATGGCCCACCTGAAGGACAAGGAGCTGCAGATTATATTACACAATATTTTTTAATTGCTGTTTTAAAAGGAGCATCTACTGGTAGGGCTTTTTTAGAAGCACAACAGCGTTTTGTAGAAAAGGGAGATGTAAAAATGGATCCAATGGATTTAAAAACAATTATCCAATTTTTATTGTTAGGCGATCCTAGTCTTTCGCCGGTAGAAGATACACCCAAAACAACGCCCGGCAAAACGCCGATAAAGACAATTATGAATAAAATAGTACACGAAAAAAATGAAAGAAAAGATAGAAGAAAAAAATTACAAGAAAAAAGTGTGTATATTGGTAATACAAGTGATGCACCCATAAAAATAGAAAGTGTACCAAAAGGCGCACTAAAAACAGATATTCAAAAAGTATTAAAAGATAATAATTTTAGCAGCGATGGAAAAATGACTTATGGTTTTAAGAAAAAGAAAAATGCTAAATCAAAAGGGCCAGGTGCTAAACAGGAATATCGTTATCATGTGTACAGCCGTATGCAACAAAAAGAAAAAATAAAAACGGTACGTTTGCTAGTAATACAAGAAGTAGACAATCTAATTATGGAAATAAAAGAATATGTACGAAGATGAAGTAAAAAAATCAAAGCTTACAGGCGTTGTAACTAAAGTAAACCTTGGTGGTATAAGTAAAAGCGCACATATAGGTTTTGTGCTACAGCAAAAAGACCAATCTATCAAATTGCGCAGAGAGGGTGCAAGTCCGTTTTACGATGATTATTTTGAAAAATTCGAAAATAAAAACGTAACCGTTACTGGGTTTAATATGCAGCAATATTTTTTGGTAACAAGTATAAAGGAGATTTCGACAAAAAAATAAAATGTTATTCTAACTGTAATCAAAATTAAGTGAATCTTACTTTTGCTTCGCCGCATATGCTGTAACTGTAGCATTGGCCGCACATCTTACCCGTATTCAAAAAATCAGTATTAATCCTATTTTGAGCACTCAAACTACATTTTTATTGCTTTTAAAACAGCCTTCCCCAATAGGCGACTAATAAAAATTTGTATCAAAACTCACTTACCTTTATAAGTAAGTTTCAAGAAATATTGTAGATTTATTGGTATAGATTTTTGGTATTTAATTACCCCTGTAATATAACTTGCCGTATTGGAACTGCTAATTAATGTAGATAAATTAGAAAGCCATTTTTCTACTTTTTCATGCTTCAAACTTATTGTGACAATACAAATCTCCTGAAAGCCTACATATCCTTTTTGTAAAGCTTATATTATTACAAATATTATTACATATGTTTAAATATCAAGATGTTGAATTCATAACTAGAAAGATTTAAATTATGAATGACCTGAAATATAATAATTCAAATTTTAATTTCGAATAAAATTGTTTATTTTTAAAGAAGCTAGTATTAGTTGGAAAAGTAAGAATTACATTCTAAAAACTGTTAATCAGTATCTAAATTTTTAATATTCATTCTTTAAACAAAAACTTTATGGCAGTAGTACGAGATATTTTAAAATCGAAAGGGATTAATATTTTTTCTGTAACACCCAAAACGACTGTTTACAGCGCCTTAGAGATAATGGTGGAAAAAAATGTAAGTTCATTGATGGTAATAGAAGAAGAAAAACTGCTGGGTATTTTTACCGAAAGGGATTATGCCCGTAAAGTGATTTTAAAAGGAAAATCATCTAGGGAAACACCCATAGAAGATATCATGACAGGAAAACTCATTACCGTAACTACCAATACAACCATTGATGATTGTATGAAATTAATGTCTGGTAATTTTATAAGACATCTCCCAGTTGTAGACGATGATAAAGTGGTTGGTTTGGTTTCTATCGGCGATTTGGTAAGACATATTATTCAAGAACAAAAATTTATTATCGAGAATATGGAAAATTATATTGCGGGAAGTTAGTACAAACGCAAATGGTTTCTTGACTGGTGAAAGAGTTTTGCTTAGTTTTTTAAGAAATGTATAGTGGCGTCCAGAACATGCATCATTACTTCTGGCAACGCTTCACCCAGCCAAGGATGTTTGCGGTCAAAAACATGATCACTCTCTACAGTAAATAAAATAGCAGCGGGCTGCCAATCTTTTAGCTCATAAGCTTTTTCTATAGGTACTGCCATGTCTTTTGTCCCATGGCAAATAAGTACAGGTATTTTTAAACTACCAATGGCTTTTTGTATATTAAGCTGGTCTTCATTTTGCACAAAATCTTCATGTAATTGATAATGCAAAGGCATCTGCTGTTTGGTACGACTATTTGAATAATATTGTACACCCGTATTTTTCCATTCCTCCATTTTTTCTGTGGGCCAGTTTCCCCAAGGCGTTTTACATTCGGTGATGCTTGCCCAGGTAACCAGTTTCTTTATTCGATTATCCGCAGAAGCATGCAGGATTGCTATCCCACCACCCATGCTGTGCCCAATAATGCTGATATTATTTTTGTCTGTTTGATTATTGTATCTATTTTGCGAATCAAACACCCAATCTATTACGCTTTGCAAATCTTCCAATTCTTTAGAATAATTGTTATTGCCAAAAGCTTCTAAGTCTACAAAATCAGTTGGTTCTGCTGGAGTAGTACCATTGTGCGAAAAATTAAATTTTACCAATGCAAATCCAGCTTCAGCAATCTTATTTGCAATCAAATCAAAATTGCCCCAGTCTTTAAAACCATTAAAGCCATGGGCATATATTACAATAGGCTTTGGTTTGTCATCTTGCTCAAAAAAAATATCGAGTGCAATAGGGTGGTTTGCGGCGCCGGATATGATTATGTTTTTGTGTTGAGTTATCATGGCGGTTTAAACTAAATTTATGTAGTAAATAAATTAAGCACAATTAAAAAACTATTTTCTTTCATCTCTTATTTTACTTATCACTTCAGATAAATAATTGTAGACTCCACAGCTGTCTGACACAATATGCTTTACAAATATTAAACAACTTAAACTACAACTTCCCCTCTTTTATCTCAGCTACCACATCAGGATCTAGCAAAGTAGTTATATCACCCAAGTTTTCTGTTTCGCCTTCAGCAATCTTTCTAAGTATGCGGCGCATAATTTTTCCGCTACGGGTTTTGGGTAAGCCACTTACAAATTGTATTTTATCTGGCTTGGCAATTGCACCTATTATTTTAGATACAGTCAAACTAATATCTTGTCTGCGCTGGTTTTCGTCGCCATGGTGGCCATTGTAAATTACAAATGCATAAATACCTTGCCCTTTAATATCGTGTGGATAGCCCACCACAGCACTTTCTACCACACCCGTATGCATGTTGATGGCGTTCTCTACTTCGGCGGTACCAATACGGTGGCCGCTAATATTTAATACATCATCTACCCTGCCAGTAATCCTATAGTTTCCATCAGCATCTTTTAATGCACCATCACCTGTAAAATATAAATTAGGATAAGTTGCAAAATAATTTGTGCGGCATCTTTCATGATCGCCCCAAGTTGTTCTTAAAATACCCGGCCATGGTGCTTTTATACACAAATTGCCGGCCCCCTCCAAACCTCCCCCGAAGGGAGAGGCTTTTGAACACTCTGCTGCAAAATCACTGCCTTCAATAATATGACCTTTTTCATCTACTAATACTGGTTGTACTCCTGGCATAGGCAATGTAGCCCAACCTGGCTTTGCTGGGGTAATGCCAGCAAGATTAGTTATGAGACAACCACCCGTTTCTGTTTGCCACCAAGTATCAATAATCGGGCATTTGTTTTTCCCAATATTATCGTCATACCAGTGCCATGCTTCTTCATTTATAGGCTCGCCTACCGTGCCCAATGTTTTAAGCGATGATAAATTTTTTCCTTGCAAAGGCGCTTCACCAAAACTCATCAAACTTCTTAGAGCAGTAGGTGCAGTATATAAAATATTTACTTGGTGCTTATCTACAATATTCCAAAATCTACCAGCATCCGGAAAAGTAGGAATGCCCTCAAACATAAGGCTAGTACCTCCTGCAGCCAATGGGCCATACACAATATAACTGTGCCCAGTTATCCAACCAATATCTGCTGTGCAAAAATGGATATCGCCTTGCTTGTAATTAAGCATGTTTACAAAAGTGTAAGTTGTCCAAATCATGTAGCCTGCGCATGTATGCACCACGCCCTTGGGTTTTCCTGTACTACCACTTGTGTATAAAATAAAAAGCGGGTCTTCGGCATCCATTTCTTCTGCAGGAAAGCTAACCACTCCATCTTTTTCTATTTGTGATTCTGCATATTCCATCTCATCTTCCCACCACACATCCCTGCCTTTTATCATGCTTACAGCAGTTCTAGTTCTTGTATAAACAATAACTTTTTTTACCGTTTTATTACCAATCAATGCATCGTCTATCACCGCTTTTAGCGGGATCACTTTTTCACCACGATAAGCACCATCGCATGTTACAATAAATTCAGCATTGGCATCTTCCAACCTATCGGCAATACTTTGTGCACTAAAGCCACCAAATATTACAGAATGTATAGCACCTATTCTTGCACAGCCAAGCACGGCATACGCAAGCTCGGGTACCATACCCATGTATATGCATACCCTGTCACCTTTTTTTACACCATTGTTTTTTAGTACTTGCGCAAATTGGCAAACCCTTTTATGCAAACGAGCATAAGTAACCGTCCGTACCCGCTCTTCGGGGTTGTTGGGCTCCCAAATAATAGCGGGTTTGTCTCCTAGTTTTTCTAAATGTCTATCAATACAATTCTCTGTAATATTTAATTTTCCGCCTGCAAACCATTCTATTTTTGGCTCGGTAAAATTCCAATCCAATACTTTGTCCCATTTTTTTCGCCAATAAAAATTTTCGGCAACATTGCCCCAAAAAGCTTCGGGTTCTTCGGCTGCTTTTTTATAATCTGCGTGGTATTGATCTAAAGAATTTATTTGATATGGGTAACTCATGATATTTTAATATTTCATTTTTTGTTTACGAGCTGAATATCCTTGATTGAACTTCAGTGGCAAATATGATTTTGTTCTTAATTGGATTTTGATAAAATCCAATTAAGAACCTCCATTCAAAAGTATATCTTTTCTCATCTTTTATCGAAGCGTAGATGGGTGTTATATTTTTTAATTGTTTCACTTCGCCTTCGACAAGATCAGGCTGACAGCTTTTAATTGCGATTATATATTTTCTAAAATTATATTTTTTGAGAGTAATACAATACTCATTTCAATTGCGAATGCACGGAATTCGAAATTAAAAAAATACCAATCCCTAAATAAATACCAATCCTTTGCCACCAAATTAATATATTTATACCAATTCTTCTAAACTAACAATTTATAATTTCTTAAAAAGTTTTTCATGGCAGCAGTTTCCACCAAAGGAATTGGTAAGGTAATCTTTTCATCATCGCTTGGTACATTAATAGAGTGGTACGATTTTTATATTTTTGGAATGCTTGCCAAAACCATAGCTTCGCAATTTTTTCCGGAAGGAAATGATACTGCAGCATTGCTAAGCACACTAGCCATTTTTGCTGCTGGCTTTTTAGTAAGACCATTTGGTGCATTGGTTTTTGGTAGGTTGGGCGATTTGGTGGGTAGAAAATATACTTTTCTACTTACGTTGGTATTAATGGGTGGCTCTACTTTTTTAATAGGCTTGGTGCCTAGTTATAAAATGATTGGTATGGCTGCACCGCTACTCGTTTTATTATTGCGTTTAGTTCAAGGCCTTGCGCTTGGTGGCGAGTACGGTGGCGCAGCTACATACGTGGCCGAGCATGCGCCCGCACATAGAAGAGGTTATTTTACAGCATGGATACAAACCACCGCTACGCTCGGATTGTTTGTAGCACTGGGTGTAATTATGTTGGTTAAAAATAATATGAGCGATGCCGCATTTACTGCAGAGTGGGGCGGATGGCGTTATCCATTTTGGGTATCTATTTTGCTTGTGGGTGTCTCTATTTACATCCGTTTAAAAATGAATGAATCGCCTTTATATACTGCATTGAAGCATGAAGGCAAAACATCAACCAATCCATTGAAAGAAAGTTTTGGCAACAAAGCAAATTTTAAAATTGTGTTGCTTGCCTTATTTGGAGCAGTAATGGGGCAAGGCGTAATTTGGTATACAGGTCAGTTTTATGCACAAAGTTTTTTAGAAAACACTTGCAAGCTCGAGTTTATGCAAAGCCGTGGCATTTTGCTATGGGCCATTGCATTTGCCACGCCTTTCTTTTTATTCTTTGGCTGGCTAAGCGATAAAATTGGACGTAAATGGATAATGATGGTAGGGATGTTGTTAGGGGTAGTTTTTTACAGACCAATATTTAAAACTTTTTTGAAGGATACGGATGCAAAGGAGTGGGTTAAGGAAAAATCAGAAGCTCTTATTTCATCTTCAACTCAAAAGATTTTACCCGATACTGTAAAGATTCTCGGTAGAAATTTTATGATTTATCAAGAAGAGAATAAATTCAATTATAGGGAGGCAAAGTTTACTGAGAAAAGAAGTGACACTGTTCTTGTTAGGAAACAGACTGAAGAGGGCTGGGCTATTTATCCTCCATTAAGCGCACTAAGAGATACGAGTTTATTAGATGTTGAATCATATAGAAAGATTGGATGGGAGTTTAGTGGTGAGAATGCAATTATTAGAGCCGATTCCAAACCGGTATACACTGACATTATCCTTTCCAATTCACTTAAATGGAAATTCATCTTCCTCGTTTGGGCAATGATCATTTTTGTAACCATGGCCTATGGACCAATAGCAGCATTTTTAGTAGAATTATTTCCTACTAAAATAAGATACACCAGCATGAGTTTGCCTTATCATATTGGCAATGGAGTATTTGGTGGGTTGGTCCCTTTTATTGCTACTTTATTATCTACTACTTTTGTAAACGACCCATTGGTGGGGCTTTGGTATCCAATAGGCGTAGCAGCTTTGTGTTTTGTAATAGGGGTTTTATATTTGAGTAATAAAAAAGAAGAGGATGTAAGCGATTAATTTGCAAAAGTGGAACCTTTGCAAACCTATAAGGTTTAGGCAGAAACTTTATATTATAAGAATGCTAACAAAACCTTATAGGTTTTTGATAATTAGCCACGAATAACACAAATAACCACGAATAAAAACCATTCGTGAAAATTCGTGTCATTAGTGGCAACAAAAAAATAAAAATTATGAATCAACTAAAAAAAATAATGGGATTTGTATGGATGCTCATTGCACCCATGGTAATTTTCTTTTTAGTAAATGGTGCCTTTCAAAACATTGGTAACGGCACAAAAGATATAAATAAGCCCATACCATGGATAATCATTATTACCATATTTATTCCTATTGCAATTGGTTTAATGATATTTGGATATTATGCAGTAAAAGGGGAATACGATAGGGAATAGATGTTAGATGATAGATGTTAGATGTTAGATACATGATGTTGCCCAATTAAAAACTTGTAACCATCCAACCGCAACTCGTAACTACCAAATCCGCAACCCGTAACTATCAAACCCGTAACCCATAACTACCAAACCCGCAACCCGTAACTATCAAACCCGCAACCCATAACTACCCAACCCGCAACCCGTAACTACCCAACCCGCAACCCGTAACCCCTGAACCTGCAACTCGTAACCCTTCAACTCGTACCTTTGCCCCAATGTCAGCACCAAAAAAGAAACTCAATATATCTGTATTAAAAAGGGTATTTGCCTTTGCCGCACCCTACAAAAAGAAATTTTATTTATCTATTTTTCTTGCTATTTTCTTGGCAGTTATTGCACCAGTAAGGCCCTTGCTTATTCATCTTACCATCAATCATGGCATAAATGATAAAAGCGCTGGTAGTTTTATAAATGGCGCAGGGGGCTTTATCATTGAAATAACCATTATACAAATTGCTCTGTTATTAATAGAGACCACTTGCCGTTTCTTTTTTACTTTTACTACAGCCTCTTTGGGGCAGTCGGTAGTAAAAGATCTTCGCATAACAACGTATAATAAAATTGTACACCTCAATTTATCGCAGTTCGATAAAACACCCATAGGTACATTAACAACAAGAACCATTAATGACATAGAATCGGTAAATGATATTTTTAGTGATGGCCTCATTCCTATTATTGCAGATATGTTGGCAATCGTATCCGTCCTTTCGTACATGTTTTGGGCAAATTGGCAACTAACGCTTGTGTGCCTAGCCCCTTTCCCCTTTCTTATTGTAGCAACTTATTTTTTTAAAGAAACCGTAAATAAATCTTTTATAAAAGTAAGAAACGCCGTGGCAGCACTCAATGCATATGTGCAAGAGCATATAACAGGTATGGGTATTGTGCAAGCATTTGCCGCCGAAGAAAGGGAGCTAGAAAAGTTTAAAAATATTAACAAAGAGCACCGCAATGCAAATATAAAGAGCATCTTTGCTTACTCCGTTTTCTTTCCTGTAGTAGAACTGGTTTCCGCAGTATCTATTGGCTTATTGGTTTGGTGGGCTGGCACACAGGCTGGCTTACAACCAGAAAAAGCCAAAGACGTAGGAGGAATTATTACTTCATTTATTCTTTGTTTAAATTTATTGTTCCGTCCACTGCGTGTAATTGCAGATAAATTTAATGTACTGCAAATGGGTGCCATTGCCAGCGAAAGGGTTTTTGCCATTTTGGATAATGAAGATGTAACAGAACGTGCAGGAACCTACGCACCGGCAACCATGCAAGGGAATATTTCTTTTGAGCAAGTATGGTTTGCTTATTTGGAAGAAAGGTATGTACTTAAAAACATTAATTTTGAAATAAAGGCTGGAGAAACTCTTGCTATTGTGGGGCATACAGGAAGTGGAAAAACGTCTATTATTAGTTTAATAAACAGATTGTACCATGTACAAAAAGGAGCTATTAAAATTGATGGGGAAAATATAGAAGCGTATGAGCTAGATTATTTGAGGAGTAAAATTGGTATAGTTTTACAAGATGTATTTTTGTTTAGCGGCAGTGTGTTGGATAATGTAACATTGCGAAATACCGATATTAAAAAAGAAGATGTAATAGCCGCAGCCAAACTAATTGGCATGCATCAATTTATTGAAAAACTACCAGGCGGTTATGATTACAATGTAATGGAGCGGGGTGCCACTTTATCGCTTGGGCAGCGTCAATTACTTTCTTTTGTAAGAGCTTTGTTATACAATCCATCTATTCTTATTCTAGACGAAGCCACTTCGTCGGTAGATACCGAAAGTGAAGTACTCATACAGCATGCCATAGATAAATTAATAGCCGGGCGAACTTCTATCGTAATAGCCCATAGGTTAAGCACCATACGAAAGGCAGATAGAATTTTGGTACTAGATGCAGGCGAAGTAAAGGAAATGGGCACCCATGCGGAATTGATGAAGAAGCAGGGGCACTATTATCAGTTACACAAAATGCAGTTTGAAATACAAGAAGCAATAGTTTAATACTTTGTAGTTTTTTTTGTTATTGATGTTATTAGTTTAAATCTAACTACATTTGTAACAAACCATTACGCTATGATGCGATGTAACTTAATTTCATTTTTCGGACTATTTATTCTATCTTTTAATGCCAAATCTCAAGAGCAATCAAATATAAAATTTGGTGATATTACTGCAAAAGATTTTGAAACAAAAATATATTCAATTGATAGTAGTGCCCAAGCCGTTATTTTGTATGATTACGGCAGTGCAAAGTATGTAACAAATACAGACTCATGGTTTGATATTTCTTATACATACCACAAACGTGTTCGTATATTAAATAAAAATGCTTTTGATCTGGCAACTATACAAATCCCATTATACAAAGGAGAAAATTCAGAAGATAAACTTGATAAAATAGAAGCCGTAACCTACACAATGGAAAACGGAGAAGTCATTAAAACAAAACTAGACAAGCAATCATTGTTTAAGGATAAGGCTGCCAAATACCTTACAATAGAAAAATTTACGTTCCCCAACATAAAAGAAGGTAGTATTATTGAGTACAGTTATACAATAATTTCGCCAAGGTCTTATAATTTGAGGGGTTGGACTTTTCAGGATAGGTATCCTGTTTTAGAAAGCAAATATGAAGTAACCATTCCTACACTTTTTAATTATATATTCTTACCAAATGGTTATTACGATTTGCAACCTATTAACGTAAAAGAGGATTTTAAAGCCTTTATTATTTATGGCTCTGCCAGTTCTTCAAGGTCAGAATCGTATAGATACAATGCTACATTAACCCATTCCGAATGGGTATTGAAAAACCTACCAGCCATTGTAAAAGAGAAATTTGTAACCACTTTGCAAAACCATATTTCTAAAATCGAGTTTCAAATAAAAAGTATAGATTACCCAGGGGAAGCACCTAAACCTATTTTAAGTACTTGGGATCAGCTATCCAAAGATTTATTGAAAGACGAACAGTTTGGCGCAGCCCTTGCAGAGAAAAACAAATGGATGGAAGATGATCTTGAAAAACTTATCATTAAAGATGATACATTGGCAACAGCAAAAAATATATTTGATTTCGTAAAAAATAATTTTGTAGCCACCAGTTTTGACGGCATTTATTTAAATGAAAATCTTAAAAAAACTTTTCAGGATAAAAAAGGTAATGCGAGTGAACTAAACCTGGTGTTGGTAGCACTATTAAAAAAAGCAAAAATTAATGCAGAGCCACTAATACTTAGTACCAGAGATAATGGATTGGCTTATGAAATGTATCCATTAATAAACAAATTTAATTATGTTATAACAAAGGTCTTAATTAATGAAAAAGAATATTTATTGGATGCATCCAAAAAGAAGATAGGTTTCAATCATTTGCCAGATTATTGTTACAACGGATATGCGAGAATAATTGGTGAAAAGCCTTACCTAGTTCCATTATTTTCTGATAGTTTAAAGGAAAAAAAAATAACCAACATCAATTTCTATAACAGTGAGGATGGGAAAAATATTGTAGGCTCATTTAGTTCTACTTTAGGGCATTTCGAATCTTTTGATTTTAGAGAGGAAATGAGTAATTCTTCAAAAGAAGCCTATTTTAAAAAAGTAAAGAACGGTTTCAGTTACGACATTACACTGAGCAACCAATCTATTGATTCCTTGGATAAGTTGGATGAAAGAATTGCGATAAAGTACGATTTTGCCACCGCTTTTACAGAAGACATTATTTATTTTAACCCACTATTTGGTGAAGCTTACAAAACAAATCCTTTTACAGCAACAACTCGAAATTATCCGGTAGAAATGCCTTATCCAACCAATGAGGTAATCATTGTTTATATGGATATTCCAAAAGGATATAAGGTAGATGAAATTCCTAAATCGATAAGAGTTAAATACAATGAAGAAGATGGTATGTTTGAATATATAGTGCAAGCCGATGCAAATTCTATACAACTTAGGAGTAAAATTACACTCAATAGAGCAAATTTTGACCCAGAAGAGTATCAATCATTGCGTGATTTTTTTGGCCAAATTGTAAAGAAACAAAGTGAACAAATCGTATTCAAAAAAATAAAATAAACCTATGCGAAAGATATGTTTTTTGTGCACACTTTTTTTTTACAATGCTACTTTTTCTCAAAATTATGATGTGGCATTAATCAATGATTCGTTAAAAGAAAATGCAAACGCAGTAAAAAGGTTTGAAGAATTAAGGGTAATTATTAAGTCTAATTCCAAAGCAATTGTAAAACATAAATACGTCATTACTGTTTTAAAAGAAGCCGGAGCTGATTTGGCAGACTATCATAATTCATATTCTAAATTACAAAGCCTCTCAAATATTTCGGGAACGTTGTATGATGCTAAAGGAAAGGAAATTAAATCAGTAAAGAAGAAAGATATTGGGGATTTTTCTGCTGTGGGAGATATAAGTTTAATGTCGGACGGAAGAGCAAAGCACCATAATTTTTATTATGCTCAATATCCATATACGGTAGCGTATGAAGATGAGCAAGAGTTGGACGGCATTTTTTTTCTTCCCTCATGGAATCCAATAGAATTAGAATGTAGCGTAGAGCAAAGCAGCTTTATAGTAGAAACGCCAGCTGATTACGTTCTGCGTTTTAAGCAAATTGCTTATACCAATCAACCTGTACAATCAACAGAAAAAGATAGAAAAATCTACAACTGGCAAGTAAAGAACCTTCTCCCTGTTGCTTATGAGCAATACCAGCCACACTGGGATGAAATAAATCCTGCGGTTTATATTGCCCCATCGCTATTTGAAATAGGCGATTATAAAGGCGAGATGAGTAGTTGGAAAAACCTTGGTTTGTTCATTAAAGACTTAAACAATGGGAGGCAGGAGCTTCCAGAAAACATTAAAGCGGATATACACAAGCTTACAGATAATGTGAGCGATAACTATGAGAAAGTAAAATTATTGTATGCTTATTTACAAAAAAATACGAGGTATATAAGTGTGCAAATAGGAATTGGTGGATGGCAAACATTTGACGCAAAGTATGTAGCTACCAAAAAATACGGCGATTGTAAAGCACTTTCTAATTACATGGTAAGCTTACTAAAGGAAATGAATTTGCCAGCAAAATATGTATTAGTAAATTCTGGTGATTATAGAAATGGGCTATGGGAAGATTTTCCATCGCCTTATTTTAACCATGCAATAATGTGTGTGCCGCTACAAAAAGATACCATGTGGCTAGAGTGTACAAGCCAAACGGTAAGTGCTGGTTATATGGGAAGTTTTACGGGCAATAGAAAAGTATTATTGATTGATGATGATGGAGGACATATAGTAAGAACGCCCACTTATAAGGCTATAGATAATTTGCAATTGCGAAAAGTTAGCGCATCTATAAATGAAGAAGGAGCATTATCTGCTGAAGTGGATACGCATTATACAGGCATACAACAAGATGATGTACATGGATTAATGAATGGTGCAACAGAAGAAGAAAAGAAAAAATATTTGAATAGCACATTGAGCTTACCCACTTACTCAGTTGAGAAATTTGTCTACACCCAAACCAAAGGATTAATACCTACAGTAGATGAGCATTTATCCATTACAGCACCAGATTATGCTACCATTACCGGGAAAAGATTTTTTATAACACCAAACTTTTTTAACCGTTCTGCAAGTAAACTGGAGGAGGATAAAAAAAGAAAATACGATATTCAATTTTTTTCTGCTTATATAGATGTAGACACTATTCAAATTAAAATTCCGGTAAACTATACGGTGGAGGCAATGCCTAAAAATATTTCTTTAAAAACAGCATATGGAAACTATAGTATCAATTTTACGGTAAAAGATAACTTTATAAATGTGCTGCGCAAAAATGAGAGAAACGAAGGGCGTTTTCCTAAAAGTGAATATCAAGCTATTGTAAATTACTTCGACGAAATTTACAAGGCAGATAGGGGTAGGATTGTGCTTACAAAGAATTAAAATGTACTTTTGTTCTAAAAGTGCAATATGTTTAGGCACCAAGGTAAAACACGAAATGCAAAGCATAACTTAAGGATTGCATCTTTCTTGTCGTTTGTAGCAGGCATTGTAAACGTTGCTGGTTTTTTAAGCATACAACGGCTAACAACCAATGTAACTGGCCATTTTGCATTTTTTGTAGACGAAGCTTTTAAATTAAATTTTTGGGGAGGGCTTGTATATTTTCTTTATATCTTTTTCTTTTTATTAGGTTCTTTCTTTTCGAGTTTGCTCACAGAAATTATTATTAGAATGAACGAACGGTATATTTATGTGATACCGATTACAATAGAAATTATAATTTTAATTACGATGGCCATTTTTGGAAAGTACTTGGTTTTGTCTTATCCAAATTTTCTTGCATGTAGTTTGTTGTTTGCAATGGGGTTACAAAATTCATTGGTTACTAAAATTTCAAATTCTGTTGTGCGCACGACCCACCTTACGGGTCTTTTTACTGATTTGGGTATAGAATTATCTCAACTTTTTTTTTACAAAAGCAAAGAAGCCAAAGCAAGATTGTTTACTTCCATTACGTTGCGCCTAACCATTATTGTTGCTTTTTTTGTAGGAGGTGTTGTGAGCGGAATATTTTTTTATAAGCTTCATTTATATGTATTGTTTATTGCAGCCTTGGCATTGTTAATAGGATTATTTTATGATAGTTTCAGATACCGAATCATTTTTTTAAGAAGGAAATATGGATAATCATTTACTGGTATTAAGTTTTATTTGATTCCAACTCATTTAAAAAACATGGTAATAGAAGCAAGTAACATGCTAAAACCACCCGCCATTATTACAAAAATTATTTCTCCTTTAAAAAAGTGTTTATCCAAATAGCCTAATAAAAAAGCTGCTGTTATTTGTGGTATAACAACCGAGAAATTAAAAACCGCAAAATAGGTAGTCATTTTATTGGATGGAGCTATACTACTAATAATGCTATAAGGAATAATAGAAATGCTACTCCTAGCAATACCAATAAGCATAAATGAAAAAATCAACATGTATTTATTGGTTACAAAATAAATACTGCATAAGCCAATGGCTCCGGCAAATAAAGCAATTGCATGTAATTTTTGTTTGGAAAAATGATTTAATAACCTAGGAAGAAAAAATGCTAATAAGGCAGCCAACAAACTATAAAAAGCAAAACAAATTCCGACCCATATCGTTCCATTTTCGAAAGCTACGCTTTCTGTATCGGTGGTATCAAAAGTATACCGAGTAATTACCGGGGTATCATATATCCACAAAGAAAATGATGCTAGCCATGTAAAAACTGTACAACAAAAAGGGGCAGTAAATGCTTCATTATTTTGTTTATGCAGTAAAAATAACAAAAGCAAATTATAAAATGTACACCCTAAGTGGGAAGTAAATGCGATACTTTTACTTCTATAAATACATTTTTATTGTATCGTCATTTTAAAACGCTTGGCTTGCTCTTTTATTATTTTTTCTATTTCTGTTTCTAATGTTGCAACCTTTGTAGTGGTTGCTAGTCTTGCTTTTTCTGCTACAATAAATTTTTCTCTTTGCACATTTACACTGGCTATTTGAGTTTGAATGCTATTTCTTTCTACTGATTTTTGTGTAACAATGGTTTTTAATTCTGTCCTTGTTTTTGTTTTCAAACTATCTGGTAATGTTTTAATGTCTATTTCATCCATAAATGTTCCACTGCTTTTTGAAGCATCTACCAAATCCCATTCTGTATTATCATACAATCCTTTCTTACCTTTTACAGTTATTCTTTTAATACCTGCAGATTTACTCATGGATTTATTAGCATCGTCCATTTTTTGTTGCTTTGCTAGTTTCATATAGCCAGAAGCACCATAGGATATATAGGTGGTATTTAATTTATCATTTAAAACATACAATACACTATCGTATGGTGTTGGTATTTCTTGTTCTCTCGCATTTTGATTTATATTAGTATAACTACCACTACCACACTCGCCTGCTAGGTTCCAATGTTCCCGAACGCCTTGCATCTTATCGCCACAATAAATAGTGTTTACAATTACTCCTTTTTGTTTGGCCTCATTACAAGCTTTTGTGTATTGCAGATTACCTTGTAAAAAATCTTCATTGCCAGCTATAAAAATTACTTTATAAGTGCCTGCGGTATTATCCCATGATAATTCTTTTATAGAAGTATATATAACTTGCCCACAATATTCTTCTCCACCATCAGTTTTTAAACTAAATAAATTTTCCGACAACGAATCTAAGTCTTTAATAAAACCATTTATTTTTTTTACGTAACCAAGTTTTGCGTCGTTGGTTGTTCTGCCATATTCATACAGTGCTATTTCTATCGATGGGCTTTTACCATTTTGGCATGTAGCTTTACCCATGGTGCTTGCCATATTCCATAATTGTGATTTTGCTTGTTCTATAAGTCCATCCATACTGCCACTCACATCTAATAATATGGCTACTTGTATTTTTGGTTCGTCTATTTGTATGTTGCCAAATGATGCTGGCTTTTTATCTATGGCAGGTTTGTTTTTAAAGGCTACTAAGCAAATAATACAAACAATAGCAAATAATGCTATGTATAGTTTTGATGGATGGTTCATAAATGGTAGTTTTTGGGAAGATGCATAGATTCTATGAATTACATAAATTCTGTTTGTTAAACTTTTGCAAATAGGGATGTAAACTTTTTCCAGAGCATTTGGACATAGGGTTGTCAACCTTTTTCCAGTACATTCATTTTGGAAATAAACAAATAAGGTTGACAACCCTGACGACAACCCTTGCGACAACCCTTACGACATTTTAAATGCACCCTTTGTTATTCTAACATGATAGATACGTATTTTTGCAATTCTTTAAACTGTATTTAATTGTAAATACGTTGTAGCTTAATACCACATGGCCATTCAAAAATTACCCATAGCAGCTTTTTTAGAACTAGCAAAAACCAATGTATTACTAGATGTGCGTAGCCCAGGCGAATACAAGCATGCGCATATCCCAACCGCCTTAAGCCTACCATTATTTAGCGATGAAGAAAGAAAATTGGTAGGTACCGCATACAAACAGCAAAGCAAAGAAGATGCTATAAAAATAGGATTAGATTTTTTTGGGCCAAAGATGAAGTTGATGGTGGAGGAGGTTGAACAGTGGGCAAAGAGCAATGGGCAGTTGGCAAAAGGCAAAGACCAGTTGGCAGATAGCAATGGGCAATTGGCAAGTGGCAAGGAGCAGTTGGCAGTTGGCAGTGGTCAGTTGGCAGAGGGGGAAGACCAGTTGGCAGATGTCAACGGGCAGGTGGCAGAGGGAAGCTTGCAAACTGCAGACTGCAAACTGCAAACTGCCCCCTGTATACTGCTCCATTGCTGGCGTGGTGGTATGCGCAGTGCTGCGGTTGCTTGGTTATTGGATTTGTATGGCTTTAAAGTGTATACGCTAGAAGGCGGCTACAAAGCCTATCGCAATTGGGTATTGCAACAATTTGAAAAAGCATATCATTTTAATATCATTGGTGGTTATACAGGGAGCGGAAAAACATTATTGCTTCATGCCTTGGCAAAAGAAAACCATGCTATAATAGATTTAGAGGGATTGGCAAATCACAAAGGATCTGCATTGGGCGCATTAGGGCAACTGCCACAACCCACACAAGAAATGTTTGAAAATTTATTGGCAAATGAATTAGTCGAAAAAAATAATACAACGCTTAATATTCAAGAGCCCATTGCAAACTGCAGCTTGCAAACTGCAAACTTCATCTGGCTGGAAGATGAAAGCCAACGCATAGGCAATTTACAAATACCCATACCGCTATGGAAAACGATGCGCAGCAGCAAGGTTTTTTTTATGGATATCCCTTTTGAGGAAAGATTAAACTACCTCACAGAAGAATATGGCGTGCAGAAAAAAGATGGATTGGTTACCGCCATTATGCGTATACAAAAAAGATTGGGTGGGCTAGAAACAAAAAATGCAATAAATTTTTTGCTAGAAAATAATTTTAAAGAGAGTTTTAGAATACTGCTTACTTATTATGATAAATATTATTTGAAGGGATTGCACAATAGAGAAAATACAGCCGATTTGATAAAGACAATAGAGGCAAGGGCAGTAAATACGAATGAAAATATTGAATTGTTAAATACAAATATTGAAAGTAAAAAAGCATTCTAAATTTAATTTTTTAAAATTTCCAGTAAACAATCTGCATTTCTATTTTTATTTTCAGCGTGCACAACTCCTATAATGACCACTTTTGTTATACCGGAATCATTTTTAAATATTTGGCAAAAAGTACTTTCTGTAATGAATAGTAAAAAAATATAGCTATGGCTTTTCCCATGCGGTTGTATTTTTTCTATATGTATTCTGGTTAAATCTTTATGGTTTCTATGGCATTTTTAAACATGGTTTATATATTGCTTTTGTGTATCATATTTAAAAGTAACGATAAAGATTTACCTATAGTTATTCTAAAATAAATGAAAAAACGCCACACACAAAAATTGATAATTTACTCGTAGTTAATGGGTTAAAAAGATTTTTTCAAAAAGTTGAAAAAATAATTTATTCTATAAATTAATAATATTATATTTATTTATCTTAAGTATCCCCCCCAACTTAGAGATACTTTAAAATCTGATGGATTATGAAAGCATTATTGTTTTCATTAACCTGCCTTTTATGGCAACAAACTCATTTGCATATGAAAAAATTCTTAAGGTTTTTAATCTTACCAGTATTTGTTTGCTTCATTTCCTGTAACCAAAGTGGAGGCGATAAAGAAAAAGCCGAAACCAAAGCTACCGACATTACCGCTACAACAAAATCCAAAGAAGCCATGGCTTCATTTCAAGAGGGTCTAGCAGCCTTAGATCTGGGCGATACAAAAAATGCAAGAAAAGCATTTAGCACGGCTATCGAACAAGACCCTGCCATGGGCATTGCGTATCTTTATAGAGCCAATACTTCTAATAGCGCTAAAGAATATGCCGATGATATAAATGCAGGAAAATCTAAATTAGACAGTGCAAGCAATTGGGAAAAATTATATGGAGCCTATCAAAGCACCAATCTTAGCGGCGATAGAAAGAAAGGATTGGAAATTTTGCAAGAGATAGCAACTGCCTACCCCGATATGGCAAGGGCGCAAGCAGATTTGGGCAACGGTTTTGGAGGCAATAATCAATTTGATAAAGCTCGGGAGCAATATCAAAAAGCAATAAAGCTAAATCCGGCTTGGGTGGGCGGTTATGCTTCGTTAGCCGGTTCTTATATGTTTAACGAACCCATAGATTTAAAAAAGGCTGAAGAAAATGCATTAAAAGTGGTGGAGCTAGCCCCTAAGAGTGCTGGTGCTCAAATTACCATGGGGGATTGCTACCGAGCACAAAATGATTTTGCCAAAGCAAAAGCATCTTATGCAAAAGCAGTAGAATTGAACCCAACATCGCCTGAAGCTTACTATAAAGAAGGGCATGCCAATATATATTTAGGTAATTATGATGAAGCAAGAAAAAACTATGCCGATGCAGGTAAAAATGATGAAGTAAAAACGGGGTCAATTATAAATACTGCCTACAGTTATTTGTACCAGAATAATACTACAGCAGCACTGAGTGGGCTGATGGATGCCGCTATGAAAACAGATACGACTAATAAAAGTAAATCTGCCAATGAAAAAAATGGTTACTTGACAACCTCTGCCAGTATTGCTATACACAATGGAGATGCAGCTACCTTAAAGAAACTAATACCAATGATTCTTCCATTATCTGAGCAGATAACAAACGATATGGGTACTCCTGAGGCAAAGATTTTTATAGAAGCAGATAAATTAAATTGGGAAACACAGATGGCATACACCGAAGGAAAATACGATGAAGCAATGGCAAAAGCAGAAGCCATGAAAACAGCTTTGGACCCTATTAAAGATGATCGTAAATTGGAGGGATACCACTTCAACATGGGAGCGATAAGTATGAAACAAAAGAAATATGCTGATGCGATTGCGCATTTTGAAAAAGCAAACCCAAGTGATATTTACAACAAATATTGGCTTGCCAAAGCCAATGAAGCGGCAGGCAATAAAGAAAAAGCCATGTCTATTTTTAAAGAAGTAGCTGCCTACAATTTTAATGATGTAGGTAATGCATTGGTAAGAGAAGAAGTAAAGAAAAAATTGGCTACACCTTAATTATACTAAAAGCATAATAAAAAATCCCACTTTGTATTGAGTGGGATTTTTTGTGCCCATATCTTAAATAATATCACAGTTGCCTTGGGAAGTTTTGCGAAAAACAGAAATGATAAAATATAAAGAAAACTTTTAGGGAATCCTTGACTTATCAATGACCTTTGGTTTTTGATTTTTGCTTTTTTTTGTGTTGGGGTTCTTTTAGATTACTAAGTTTATTTTTGTAAAAACACAATCTGCAAAAAAAAATTGCAGTGAGATTCTAGTTTTTACAATATTTTAAAATTGCCTCAAATTTTATACACTGAGTTGGGTTTTGCTTTATCCATTCATTGGTAAAAAAATTGTAAATAAGCGATTTATACCCTGTATTATAAGCTCCTTCCAAAATTCCCCCATACATTTTAATAATGGTATCTACACAATTTGGGCAGCCCCATTTTGTTTTCCATTTCCAAGAATATTTTTCATCCATTATGTATTGAAAAGATATGTAAATACCTTCTTCAGGAATTTTAATATGTAAACTATCTAAATCTATAGTTTGTTTTCCTTGTTTATTTGGGAAATAAAATATGGGTTTCTCCAATACTGGTTTGGATGGAAAACCATTTGTATCATTTACTTCATAAATTGATATAAGAAAAGGTGCTAAAATAACACTATCGGGGCCTAAGTAATTTTTAAGCCAAAAAGAGAATTTTGAAAGAGTATAGTCTTTGGTCGAATTCTTAAAAAGGATTACATATTGACTACTCCCAATGCCATAGCTTGCAGAATAACCTCCAAAATTATTGTCTACCTTTTTTACGTTTTTGAAATTATTTATTTTATCCGTATTTATTTTCTTACAATTAGAAATCACTATTGGCTTCAAAATGGAATTATTTTGAACCAGTTTAACAATATCATTATTGGTACTGATAATGTGGTATTTTGTAACAAAGCCTACGTAAGTAATTTGCAATGTGTCTCCAATTTTCGCATCCAAAAGGATTTCCCCATTACCGTTTGATGAGTAGGAATACATCTTTTTTTTATCTGTAATTGTTGCAAAGGGTAAATTAGAATTATCAGTTTCAGAAATAACTTTCAGTTTGGTTTGTCCGTAAGTATTGCTGCAACAAAGAATATATATAAAGATGAAAATATTTTTTTTTGCTAAATTAGTAAAATTAGAAAGTACCATTTATTATATGAAATTAATTAAAAATATTCGCAGATTTAGAATCTGCGAATAAATAAGGTAAAATTAATTAGGGCAAGCACCATAACCAGAAGCTGTAACCTGCCCCCAATGACCTCCCACATTTACCCAAAAAACGTATGTCGTTATATATGGCGTTGTCGTCCAACTACACATACCTGGGTTATAAATATCAGGATTATATACTGTATGGGGTTGAGATTGATTCCCAAACATAGGTCGTCTTCCCGCAGTTCCACCATTTAGAGCCTCTAATTTCCCATAGGGGTTTTCTGCTGTAAAATCAATCAGGCTAAAGTTTTCAGTTAATTCCCTATCTACATTTATTTTATTCATTTTTGTAGGAATATACACTTCATTTATTAAATTGGTCATTGTTGCTGCATCTGCATATTGTTGTAATAGTGTATAAAGAAACAAATCGTCATCCGTAATTTTCATAATTACGTCATTAATCTGTAGTAAACCTTGAGCATTAAAAATTGTGCTATAAATACTATTTGGATTTCTTGAAAAATCCGTTTCATTGGCTTTTCTGCTTTTAAACCCATCACTTTTTAGTTCAGTTAATAATTTCTCATCCTTATCAATAATCAACAGTTTTCCAAACCTTACCATTTCATCCACAGTTTTGAAAACAAGATATCCCCTACTACTAACTGAAACCCCATTTTTTACAGTAAGAACTTCTTCTTCCTCTATTGGGTTTTGTAAATTGTCTTTCTTACAAGAAAAGAATAAAACCGTCATAAAGATAGATACAACCCAAAACTTTAAAATTTTCATTTTGTTAAATTTAATAATGTAATCTTATACCTTCATTTTTTAAGGTGTTGTGTCTAAGAAAAATTCCACCCTATGTTTTACCCTTAAAGCTGCGCAACTTTAATATTAAAACATATGCCTACTTTTTATTGAGCTGATAACGTCATAAGCTTTACGAATTATTAATTTAGTGGGGGACTTAAACTTTGTAGTTTAAACACTACAAAAACTTAGTTAATAATTAGTTAATGTAAAAATGCTTTGTTTTATTGAAGTTATCTATTCTCTTTTTGAATATATTTATGAAAAATTAGAATAATTATGTTTAGAGCGGCTAGGCTAAAAAAACTTAGAAAAGATTTAGGGTTATCGCAAGTGCAAATGGGTGAAAAGTTGAATATTGAACAAGCTTCTTATTGTAAATACGAAACAAACAGGTCAGATTTGAGTTTGCATTTACTTCAAAAACTGAAAGATGAATTTGGTATAGATCCAAACGAGTTTTAAATAATTCAAATCCCAATACCCATCAGAAAATGGAAACTATAGCTAGTGAAACTGATAAAATTTCGGAGGGGGTAGAAAACTATGATACTGTACTCCAAAATATTTTGAATGCGAATTTGGATAACCAACAAATCTTATTAAAAAACCAACAAGCTATTATTGAACTGATAACATTGGTAATAAACAAACCCCAAAATAAAAAGACTATTTCTAAAAAACTGTGAATAACTTGCACAATACTTTTTAGTAAATAATAACATGGAACAAATAAAACTCACTCAATACTCTCACGGTGCAGGTTGTGGCTGCAAAATATCGCCACAGGTACTAGATACGATTCTTAAAGGAAATATTGCCATGCCCGATAATGACAAACTCATTGTAGGCAACCATAGCAAAGACGATGCGGCAGTGTTGGATATGGGCAATGGAACGGCATTAATATCTACGACTGATTTTTTTATGCCTATTGTAGATGATCCTTTCAATTTTGGCCGCATAGCATCTGCCAACGCCATCAGCGATGTATATGCCATGGGAGGAAAACCCATTCTAGCCATTGCCATACTTGGTTGGCCCATCAATAAAATATCGCCAGAAGTAGCACAAAAAGTAATAGACGGTGCTAGAAGCATTTGCAACGAAGCAGGCATTACACTTGCGGGTGGGCATAGCATAGATTCGCCCGAGCCCATTTTTGGCTTGGCCGTAAATGGAATAGTAGCCATAGAAAACATAAAGCAAAACAACAAAGCCCAAGAAGGAGATACATTGTTTCTTACAAAACCATTGGGTGTGGGCATACTTACTACAGCAGAAAAAAAAGCTATTTTAAAAGAGGAACACAAAGACCTTGCAGCAAATCAAATGATGCAATTAAATAAAGTGGGTGAAGCATTGGGTAAATTGGCTTCTGTGTCATCCATGACAGATGTTACAGGTTTTGGCTTGCTAGGCCACCTTACCGAAATGGCAGAAGGCAGCGAACTTACAGCCGTTATTCATTTTGCAGATGTACCCGTAATTACCCCAACCATTTTTGATTACATTGCCCAAGGTTCTGTACCAGGCGGCACTACAAGAAACAGGGATAGTTATGGTCATAAAATTGGAGCACTTACCGAAGAACAATGGGCAATATTGGCAGACCCGCAAACAAGCGGCGGCTTGCTTATAGCAGTAAATAAAAATAAAACGGAAGATGTAATAAATGTTTTAAACGAAAATGGTTTGAGCAACTTTATACAGCCAATTGGTTTTATGAAATTACAAGGAGAGAAAGCGGTGGAAGTGGAATAGTACTTTTTAAATCTTTACAATTGAATTTATTTTTTGCAAAATTACTTTTGAATGAAACAAGATTTAATCAACGAGCTCCAAAACGAAACCTATGCAGCCCTAGCGCCCTCCTCGTTGCATGGAATTGGTGTTGTAGCCATAAAAAAAATACCCAAAGGCACCAGAAATATATTTAGTACCAGCCCTATAAACTGGGAGTTATTAAGTTTTGAGGAAGTAGAGCAACTACCAACACATAGCAAATATTTGGTTGAAAATTTTTGTCTGTTTAACGATACACATTATTACGTACCACAACAAGGTTTTAAAGTAATGGATTTGTGTTATTACCTAAACCACAGCGATTCCCCCAATCTAGTTTCTATAAATGAAGGCGAATTTTTTGAAGCCATTTGCGATATAGAAGTAGGTACAGAACTGCTTATTGATTACGGCACTTTGGTAAATTTAGATGAATAAAATTATTTAATAAAGGTTCGTTCTTATTAAAGTGCTACAAAAAATAAAGGGCCTAAGAACTTCTTAAACCTCTTCAACCTCTTGAACCTCTTAAACCTCTTGAACCTCTTGAACCTCTTCAACCTCTTCAACCTCTTGAACCTCTTCAACCTCTTAAACCTCTTGAACCTTTTCCCTACCTCAACATTGCTTTCGGCACCGGCTTTTCCAATAAATATTTATAAATGAATTGTGTTTTTAAATTTTGAAAATGCAAGCCCTTATTGCCACCCCAGCCATGGCGCCCACCACTATAAGTCATCATTTCAAAATCTTTTTTGAGCTCTTGTAATTTACTGGCAAACTGGGTACTGTTCTGCAAATGCACATTGTCATCAATTATACCATGCAC
This sequence comes from Ferruginibacter sp., assembly GCA_031430735.1. Lineage (GTDB taxonomy): Bacteria > Bacteroidota > Bacteroidia > Chitinophagales > Chitinophagaceae > Ferruginibacter. The sequence continues at coordinate 29,586 of JANPCB010000025.1, forward strand.
AATTTGCAGCATCCCCTTGTATTTATCTGCATAAGTAAGTACCGAGCTTGTTTTATAGCCTTCCGCATTATCTGCAAGCGTACCCATGTAGCGCTCTGTATAATGTGTATCGTATAAGGACCAGTCTGTAACACTACCGCCCGCCATACCGTGTGTAAATACATCTGCACCGTAAGTAAGCGCATAGCAAGTTAAATATCCACCATAACTAAAACCAGTAATGCATATTTTTTTTGCATCTGCTGCTCCGTTTTCTATCAGCCATTTTACCATTGTACTATAATCTTTCATTTCCCAATAACCTAGGTTGTGGTACATATAATTTACGCCCTCTTTGCCAAAATGCCCACTGGCCCTATGATCCATGGCTACTTGTATCAATCCTTCTTTTGCATAAAATTGTTGGCTGCCACTTAGCGACCATGTATCCATAACCGTTCCTGCATTGGGCCCACCATAGATAGAAATAAGTACAGGGTATTTTTTTGTTTTGTCAAAATTAATCGGCCAGGTAACTTTCATTGGCAAATCGTACAAACCATCATCGCTTTTTACTCGTACGATTTCTGTTTTTGCCAACAAGTAATCATTCATTTCTGCTCCTTTACTATCCGCTATTTCTTTTATGATTTTTCCTTTGTTATCTACCAATGCCATTTTGGTTGCTGTACTTACATTGTTGTAACTCGTAATAAAATAACTGCCATCTGGCGATAAATTAATAATGCCATGATTGTATTCGCCAAAAGTTAAACGTTGCATAGTATTGCCATCAAAATTTACGCTGTAAAAATCTTTACGTGCCGTATTTTCTTTGCTGCGTGCCGTAAAATAAATTTTCTTTTTTGCCTCGTCTATATAATTTACATCAGTTACGGTAAATTTTCCTGCTGTGATGGCATTTATAAATTTACCATTCATATCGTACAAGTACAAATTGTTCCAACCTGTTTTATCACTTTCTAAAATAAAGTTTTTATTATTGGCTAGCATGTGCAGTCGTTGGTAACCATCTTGCAATTGTATCCATGTTTTTTGTGTTTCATCATACACTTCTTTTTTGTTTCCAGTTGTTGGGTCTACTGCATATATTTTTAAGTTGTTCTGTTTTCTATTCATCCATTGCACCCAGAGCGATGCGCCATCATTTGTCCAATATGGCATGCCAAAATATTGGTCATCCTGTGTATTAAAATCTGCCCAAACAACAGGCCCACCTTCAGGCTTCACCATTCCTACTTTTACAGTTGGGTTTTTATCGCCCACTTTTGGGTATCGTACCATTTCTAGGTATCCATGCACACCAGGAGCATCGGTAATGGTAAAAGGCGTTACAGGAGCATCATCGGTTCTAAAAAATGCAATGCTTTTGCTATGGGGGCTCCACCAAAAACAGCGGTAGCGAGATGCCCTGCCCAATATTTCTTCTGTATATACCCAACTAGCATACCCGTTTAAAATAACATCGCTACCATCATTTGTAAGGCGGGTTTCTTTTTGGGTGGCTATTTCTACGGTGTATAAATCATTCTTTTTGGTATAGGCTAAATACTTTCCATCGGGGCTAAGCGTAGGGTTAGTTTCTACCAATGTATCTTTTGTGAGTTGTATGTCTTCTGTTTTATTCCTTAGGTATAAATCTTTGTTTTTGACTATGATTTCTGGTTTTAATTCTACACTTTCTTTTTTAATTTCAGGTTCAGTATAAGCAACTTCATTGCCATTCTTTGCATCTACCAAAAGTATTTTTCCATCTCTTATGAGCAGAAAATGGCTATTATCTACCCAGCGAGTAGCAGTGGGCAATGGCTGTACAATACCTTTAAAATTGCTTTTAAAATACTGGTCATCGCCTAGTTGTTTTTGTTGTGCAAATGAAAAGCTGGCAATGCAGGTACAAGCCAAAAAAGTTACTAATTGTTTAAAAAAAGCCATTTTTATATGTTTTAATTAAAATTTCGAAAATACAATATAATACTTTTAGCAATGGTGGGCATATAGTAATGATGAATGGGCGAAGCCAAGCCCAAAAAGGTCAATAATTTTAAAAAAATTCATTTTATGTGAAATTTCTTATATTCATAGTCTAAAATAAAATATTTTTTTATGATAGTGATAGCACTCTATAACTTAAAAGGTGGTGTGGGTAAAACCGCTAGTTGTGTAAATTTCTCTTATTTGGCAGCAAAAGAAGGATATAAAACCTTGCTTTGGGACATTGATCCCCAGGGTGCTACATCTTTTTATTTTAAAGCAAAACCCAAAGCAAACCAAGGGATAAAAAAACTCATCAGCAAAGATGCAGACCTAGAAGCGGCTGTAATGGAGACCAGTTACAGTAATTTGGATATTATTCCAGCAGATAACTCTACTAAGAGTTTTGATATTATGCTAGAGGAAATGAAAGGCAAAAAAAATGTTTTAAAGCATGTTCTCAAACAATTTGAGGGAGAATACGATTTTGTTTTTGTAGACTGTCCTCCAGGGTTTTCTGCCCTTAGCGAAAATATTTTTAGTGCTTCGGATATTGTATTGATGCCCGTAATACCAACTACGCTATCTGTACGTACCTACAATATGGTAAAAGATTATTTTAAAGAAAAAGATATCGACCAGTCTAAACTCATGTGTTTCTTTACCATGACGGATTTGCGGAAGAATATGCACCACGAAATAATGGAACAATTGTTTAAAGACAAACGTTTCTTTGGCAATTATATACCTTATTTATCCGATGTAGAAAAAATGGGTATACACAAACAACCAATTGAAGAATTTGCAAAGAGTGGTTATGCTGCCAGTTGCTATAGAGAGTTGTGGACAGAAATAACCGAGGGTGTACTAGAATAAAATGTGAGGCATATAAAAAATGTCGCAAGGGTTGTCAGCCTTTTTTGGTAATTTAATATAAATGTATCGTAAAAAGGTTGACGACCCTATTTGCAATAGGCAAACAAACCTCTTTTTATTTCTATATTTGCAACTAATTATTTTTTTTACTAGTTAATACATTTTATGATAAAAGACACTGCCAGCTGGTTTAGCCCTGCTTTGCAAAAAGAAATGCCCATTGTTTCTTATGGATATTATGGGTTTGCATTATTATTGGTACCTACAGCCGCGGCAGATTATATGGAGTATGAGCGTTTTCAGCTAATGGAAACACTTGCACCTTATATAGATAGTGGAAAAGTGCGCATATTTTCTGTAAATAGCATCAACAGCGAAAGCTGGCTCAATAAAGAAATGGAAGGTGCTCACAAAGCCATACGCCAAAACCAATTCAACAATTATATTTTTGATGAAGTGATTCCATTTATTAAAACAAATACATCAGCAGAAACGCCTATCATTGTTTCAGGTGCTTCTTTTGGTGCATTGCATAGTTTAAATCTATTCTTAAAGAGGCCTGATTTGATTGATGGTGTTATAGCCATGAGCGGTGTGTACGACCTCACCGAATATACAGATGGGTATTGGGATGAGCAAGTGTATTTTAACTCACCTGCACATTATATTCCCAACTTGGAAGATGAATGGTATTTAAACCATATTCGCAAAAGCAACCATATACATATACTTACAGGCGGTGGCGATTATGAAGATCCGTCCGCTACTTCAAAAATATCGGAAATATTAAACAACAAAGGCATAAATCATGATGCATCTATTTGGGGTACAGAGTGGAAACACGACTGGCCTACTTGGAGAGCTATGTTGCCGTTGTATTTGGAAACGAAGTTTTAAATTTCACGCAATGACACAGAGATTGCAAAGGCGCAAAAGGGGTATTTTTATTCTTTTTGCGCCTTTTATTTTTATAAAGTTGTTGTTACGGTCTAACACTCATTGGTTACCCTTCGATACCAACGATGGCTGTTATGCGTCACCCTGCGGCAGCACACTAAGACCTTCAGCAGAATTTTAAACTCAATAAAAAAAGGATAAAGAATTTAGCATAAATTTGTTTTTTAAGACTACAAAAAAATGGAGATCAGAACAGATATATTTTTGGGGGACAGCAAGGAAGTATTAAAAAGTCTCCCTAACAACTCAGTTGACCTGATTGTAACATCACCACCCTATGCTGACCAAAGAAGGGCAACATATGGAGGCATACATCATGACAAATATGTAGAATGGTTTTTGCCAATATCTGAACAATTGCTTAGAGTTTTAAAACCTACAGGAACTTTTGTTTTAAACATCAAGGAAAAAGTAGTTAATGGGGAACGTAGCACTTATGTGATGGAATTAATAATAGCAATGAGAAAACAAGGTTGGTTATGGACCGAAGAATTTATATGGCATAAAAAAAATTCATTCCCTGGTAAATGGCCAAATCGTTTTAGAGATAGTTGGGAAAGGCTATTGCAATTCAACAAGAGCAAAAACTTCCATATGTACCAGAATGAAGTAAAGGTTCCTATTGGAGATTGGGCAAAAGGAAGACTTAAGAATTTGAGTGAGACAGATAAAATAAGAGACAATGCAAAAAATGGAAGCGGATTTGGTAAAAACGTTTCTAATTGGCTAGGTAAAGAGACTGTTTTTCCAACTAACGTTCTACATTTAGCAACTGAATGCAATAATAAAAATCATAGTGCCGCATTTCCAGAAGAATTACCAGAATGGTTTATTAAATTATTTACAAAACAAGGAGATACTGTTTTGGACCCTTTTGTTGGTTCAGGGACTACTTTATTTGTTTCAAAAAGAATGAAGCGAAATTCCGTTGGTATTGATATTACCCCAGAATATTATGAAATGATAAAAAGTCAAATTAAACCAGTTGAATTATATCTATTAGAACCTAAAGTGAAATATGAAAAAGCTAAACCTAAAAGACGTTACGCAGTACGTTGAGAAAAATATCGGAACATTTCATGAAAAACGTATCCAAAGTCTTGATGGCTTAAAACTATCTCAAGTCCTAAAGCGTAAAAACCCATATCTTTTTAAGGCAAAATATGTTTTAACTGCCGATAAAATAATCAATAGTATAGTTGACGCACATATTTCCTCAAATGAAGAAACCATTTTTGGCGACTGGTTAGAAGGGCTTGCTATTTTTATAAATGAAAAAGTATATAGTGGAAGAAAGTCCGGCATCCCAAATATCGACCTTGAATTTGATAATTCTGGTACTCGCTATATTGTAACAATAAAATCAGGCCCAAATTGGGGAAACAGTTCTCAAATTAAAAAAATGGCCTTAGATTTCAAAACAGCTCAAAAAACTTTGCGAACAAGCAATTCAAAATTAAATATAGTTGCAGTAAATGGCTGTTGCTATGGAAGAGATAACAAACCAGATAAAGGAGACTACTATAAATATTGTGGGCAAAAATTTTGGGAATTTGTTTCGGGTGATACAAATTTATATACAGAAATCATAGAGCCGCTTGGACACAAAGCCAGAGAAAGAAACGACGACTTTATAAAGTCGTATTCACAAATGATAAACAAATTTACTAAGGAGTTTACGACAGAATATTGTGATGCTGCTGGTGCGATAAAATGGAAGGATATAGTACAACTTAATTCCGCAATCATTGCACCTGTTGCACCAAAAAAACCAAAGGCAAAATCCAAAACGAAAGCTTCAAAAAAATAAAGGGCGAACGCATAACTTGGGGTTTGCCAAAATGGGGGCGGACGGAAGCCGTGTTTCAACTTTTTTTTTCAATTTGGCTTCATATCCAGCTTGACGTTATTAATTTAGCTATGTGCAAATCATCAGCTTTTATTTATAAATTTAGCTTTAGTTAGCCGGGCGGACGGAATTTTCCCCACTTCGGCAAGCCCTGTTCGGAAGATGCAGTCGCATTTTGCGACCGCATAACCGCTTGTTCCTGATATCAAGGTCCTTTGTTTTTGTTTTGTAGACAAGCACTAAGCCCTGCACTACCAAAAAGTGGTTTAAAAGATATTGCTCACTGGTCGATACAGACGATGGTTGCTAAAAGAGTATTTAAATTCTTTTTGTGCCTTTTGTTTTTTCTTTGCTTCTTTGCGTGAAACCTATTATTTATCTTTACCCCATGGAAGAAAAAAAACTATTCTTGTTAGATGCGTATGCACTTATATTTCGGGCATATTACTCACTCGTACGTAGCCCACGCATTACGAGCAAGGGCCGCAATACCAATGCCCAGTTTGGGTTTACCAATACGTTGGCAGATCTTATTAATAATCAAAAGCCCACCCATATAGCAGTATGTTTTGATACGGCAGCACCCACAGAACGCCATACAGATTTTGCAGATTACAAAGCCAATAGGCAAGAAACACCCGAAGATATTAGAGGTGCTGTTCCTGATATTAAAAAAATTATTGAAGGATTTAATGTGCCTGTAATAGAATGCGATGGCTACGAAGCAGATGATGTAATTGGTGCATTGGCAAAAAAAGCCGAAAAAGAAGGTTATACCGTTTACATGGTTACACCCGATAAAGATTATGGCCAATTGGTTTCCGAAAAAATAAAAATATATAAACCTGGCTATCAAGGTGGCACAGTAGAAATAATGGGCCCAAAAGAAGTGTGCGAAAAATGGGGGATAGAAAGAGTAGACCAAGTAATAGATATCTTAGGTTTGATGGGCGATGCAGTAGATAACATTCCGGGTATAGTGGGTGTGGGTGAAAAAACCGCCGCAAAATTGTTGAAGGAATATGATACAATAGAAAATGTGTTGGCTAATGCAGATAATATTAAAGGCGCACTAGGAGAAAAAGTAAGGGCAGGCAAAGAGAACGCCATCATGAGTAAAAAGCTAGCCACAATTATTTTGGATGTGCCAGTGGAGTTTCATGAAGAGAATTTTAGGTTGAAGGATATGAACAAAGAAATTTTAGAGGAGATTTTTACAGCGCTGGAATTTAAAACAATGGGGGAAAGAATTTTGGGAAAGAAAGTGGCAGTGACAACAGACAACGGACGACAGACCACAGCTGCAAACGCCTCTCCAAAGGAAATAAAAGCTGCCAATATTGGCCAGATGGATTTGTTTGGAAACGTAGCAGTAGCGACCGATGCAGCGGTTGAAGAAAATGAAGAAGATGCAGATGCGATATTGATTGCAGATAAAAACATAGAAAACACAGAGCACCGTTACCTCTTGGTGCAAACAGCGGAAGAAATAGAAAACTTGATAGCGGAATTAAATAACTATTCTGAAATATGTTTTGATACAGAAACGACCAATATAGACGCCAACCAAGCAGATTTGGTGGGGTTTAGTTTTTCTGTAAAACCAACAGAAGGTTATTATGTGCCATGCCCCATGGAAAGAGAAGGCTGTGTTCAACTCTTAAACCATTTTCAACCATTGTTCAACGATAAAAGTAAAACATGGATAGGACAAAACTTAAAGTATGATTTGCTCATGCTTAAATGGTATGGCTTTACGCTTGCCGGAAATATTTTTGACACCATGCTTGCCCATTATGTTATAGAACCAGAAGGAAAAAGAAGCATGGATTTGCTCAGCACAAAGTACTTGGGTTATGTACCGGTAAGCATCACATCGTTGATAGGTAAAAAAGGAAAAGCGCAAGGCACTATGCGGGATGTAGCCATAGAAGATGCCAAAGAATATGCTGCCGAAGATGCAGATATTACCCTGCAATTGAAAAATATTTTTTTACCGCAATTAAAAACAAAAGAAGTAGAAAAAGTTTTTTATGAAGTAGAAACGCCGTTGGTGAAAGTACTTACCGATATGGAGTTTGAGGGCATTAAAATAGATATGGAGTTTCTAAAAACCTATTCTAAAGAGTTGGAAATTGATGCAAAGCTGGCTGAAGAAAAAGTATATGAAACTGCAGGTGTTCGTTTCAATTTGGCAAGTCCAAAACAATTGGGAGAAGTGCTTTTCGAAAAAATGAAACTAGACCCAAAGGCAAAAAAGACAAAAACAGGACAGTATGCAACGGGCGAAGATGTATTGGCAAAACTGGCAAACAACAATCCTATTTGTGAGCAGATATTGACTTTTAGAGAACTTACCAAATTGCGCAGCACTTACGTAGATGCTTTTCCTGTTTTGATGAATCACAAGACAGGTCGTGTGCATACAAATTATGCACAAGCGGTGGCTGTAACGGGCAGGCTAAGTAGCACCAATCCGAACTTGCAAAATATTCCAATACGTACCGAAAAAGGTAGGGAAATAAGAAAGGCATTTGTACCCAGAGATGAAAATCATGTACTTGTTTCTGCCGATTATTCGCAAATAGAATTGCGGGTGGTAGCGGCCATAAGTGGAGATGTAAATATGTGCGAAGCATTTAAAACTGGAAAAGACATACACACTGCTACGGCTGCAAAAGTATTTGGGGTAGATGAAAAGGAGGTAACCAAAGAAATGCGCTACAAGGCTAAGAGTGTAAACTTTGGTATCATTTATGGCCAAGGTGCCTTTGGGTTGGCAGAAAATTTAGGCATACCAAGGGGAGAGGCAAAAGAAATAATAGACAATTACAAAAAGGAGTTTCCAGGTATTCAACAATATATGAATGATACAATAAACTTTTGCAAAGAAACGGGCTATGTAGAAACATTGATGGGCAGAAAACGTTGGATAAAAGATATAAACAGTGCAAACTTTAACGTGCGTGGTTTTGCAGAAAGGAATGCCATTAACTCACCTATACAGGGTACAGCGGCAGATATGATAAAACTTGCGATGATAAAAATACAAGCCGCCCTTAAAGCGGGAAATTTTAAAAGTAAAATGCTGTTGCAAGTGCACGATGAATTGGTTTTTGATTTGCACCGTGATGAAGAAGCACATGTTAAAGAAATTGTTGCTGATAAAATGCGACACGCTTTATCACTTACCGTGCCGATAGAAGTAGAAATGGGAACTGGTGAGAATTGGTTGGAGGCGCATTGAGAATAAATTTACATTAAGTGCAAATTAATTTTTCAATTGATGTTTCTTTTTCTTGATCAAGTTTTAATATATAAACAAACTTAAATTTTATGGTTTTTTTAAAAGCCCAATGTCAATTATACACTCAACCCTACTAATTGTACAATCAAACCTGCCAATTATACATCTGCATGAGGAGATCTATGCATCGCAAACTATTTTTGGTTCTGTTCTTAATCAGACTTGAAGAGTATGAGTATGTAAAATGAAATTTCAGAATTTAAAATGGAGTATTTCATTTTTGCATTACCCCTGATCATCTACCCATTCTACGCTGCTGTAAGTTTTTATGGCAGCGCAAAAAATCGAAACCAAGTCAATATTAAAACAGCATTAAATATTTTTAAGCTAACGTAATCGAAAGTCAAGATAAAAGAATCGAACTAACAAAGTTTTGAGTAGTAGTAGTTACAGTGTATTGTTTGTTAGGCTGCCTTGTAGTTGGGGCTGCCTTTTTTATTTTTATTTAACGACAATTAATCAGAAAGTTTTACTTTAGTGATTAATTATAAAAGCAAACTACACATGTTTACCAACCCACTCGATCAAATACTTTGTTTGGATATTGAAACAGCACCTCAGTATCCCGATTACAAAGTAGCGCCCGAAGAGTTACAACTCTTGTGGAACCGCAAAGCAGAATTTTTAAAGAAGAATGATACTGAGACAGCAGAAACCGTTTATTCGCGAGCCGGAATTTTTGCCGAGTTCGGAAAAATAATTTGCATCTCAACCGGATTTCTTTCTTATCGTGATGGTCAACGATCGTTTCGCATTAAAACGTTTAAGGATGCAGATGAAAAAACATTACTGGCTAATTTTAATGATTTGCTTTTGCGTATGAATCGTAATATGTTGTTATCAGCGCACAATGGGAAGGAATTTGATTTCCCATATATAGCACGAAGAACAGTAATTCATGGTTTGCCACTGCCTCCGCATTTAAACTTTGCAGGTAAAAAACCCTGGGAAGTTCCACACATTGATACACTTGACCTTTGGAAATTTGGTGACTACAAACATTACACCCCACTTAATTTGCTGGCTTATATCTTAGGCATTCAAAGTCCTAAAGACGATATTGACGGAAGCATGGTAGGAGATGTTTACTGGAAAGAAAACAAC
>JANPCB010000026.1:0-3297 GCA_031430735.1 Ferruginibacter sp.
TGTACTCGGCTACAGGGCAATTTGTTAAATCATTCGTACTTAAAAATGGTACCAATGAGTTGGCAGTTGACAATTTATCTCAAGGCTTTTACACTTTAAAGGTTTCTGAAAATGGAAACCAAACAGAAGTGATTAAATTAAGCATACTAAGATAGATTTATTTAATGGAGGCTTGATTAACCCCCTTTTCGTTTAGTTAAAAACCTCTCAGCTAATGCTGAGGGGTTTTTTTCTTTTTAAATTTTCTTGTTGATTCGATTTATAATCCAATCTATAACCGCTAATTGAAACAGCATTTTTAATATCTTCTTATTGAGTATGTTGTAAAACCTATTTGAATATTTCAACAAGTATTCCAATCTTCTTATTTATTTGAATCGTACTCGCCATTTACTGGAGATCATTTTGTGTTAGAATTTCCACACTGCAACGGAGATACTTTCCAAGCGTATATTGAAGAGCTGTCCGTTTTCAAAAAAGAGGAATTTAAAATACCCATGCTTGATAATCGTGTATTTCATAAAAGAGCAGATTTAGTTATTCCAGAGAATACAGCATTATTATTTATACCTCCTTTTAGCCCTGAACTAAATCCAGCAGAAAAAATATGGTCGCAAATGAAAAGAGATTTTACATGTAAACTCCATAAATCATTAGAAGATGTAAGCGCTTTTATTGATAAACAAGTAAAAGAATTGACAAATACTATTGTAGAAAACATATGTAAATTTGAGTTTATAATTGCAAGCAAAATTTGGACTAATTTATATTATGTATTAGTATTATAATTGCAGGTGGCAAATCACCAACCAGCCCTTCATTATTATTAAAAATAGCAATAAAATAATGTGAATTACCCAAATTTTAGGTTAAGTCTTGGTAATAAGTTTTTTTAAGTAAAATCCCAGCAAAAAGCCACAGCAGCGTTGTTTAAAACGGACTACATAGACATATTAAGTACAAAAAAAACAATTAATTTTTCTATACTATTGAAAATGATTTACTTATCTCTGTCGTAAAAAAACTACAAAGAAGAATAAAAGTTTAGTAATCTAGGTAGTAAATTTACCCAAGTGTATTATAAAAAATATTAATACAATTCGGAATTTACGGAAATTTGATAAAGTTATCCACATTTTAAGTGAAATGTGCGGTAAATAGAAAAAAATAGATGGATTTTGTTTTTTTTTATATTATTTGTTATAATATTGTGAAGGAATGCCAAACTACTGATTAAATAATTAGGCTTTCAATTTATCCCCCTAAATAAATTGAATCTATTTTTTGGTCTTTAGATATTCAAAATTGTTTAAAAGCGAACTTCTTTAAAATCCAACCCGTCTAACCAGCATAAACTGTAGTTTTTATTACTATGCCACAGAATGGTATATGTAAAAATTTTTTCATGAAAATGAAGGTTAAATGCTATTGCCCAAAACGAACGAAACTTGTATTAAAAAAAATGTATGATAAGATATTACAATCAATTATTAACAATCAAAACCCATATTTAAAAAAATAAATCTCTTTAAATACTCATAAGATACTCTTGAAGTAGAGCCAAACACTATTTCTGAATTAACTTAGCTATATCCCAATTCTATAAAATTCTACAAAAGAATGCATGGTATCTAAATTACCCCAAATAGATCCACTTGTATTCGAAATAATTATTCCAACATTAATTGAAAGCTAATAAGGCGTGAAACCCTTATTAATATTAGCTAAAATTAAAAGATTATTTATGTACAATTTTATACTTAATCGCTTAAGTAATTACAGGCCCAACGCCTCAACTCCTCTATTAGCATTATTACTGCTTTCTCACACTCGCTATATGCTAGGGTTTCTTAATGCCCCTAATAAAAAAGCATATCAATTACTGCATATTACCTGTATTAATAACAAATATTTTAATAGAACAGCTTTTACACCAAGGTTATTCTTTTCAAGTTCGTAAAATTCCGAATTAGTACAATCATCCAAACATGAACCAATCAATTAAACAAAAGTTTTAATCAATCAAAAAAACTTAAAAAAATGGAAAAAATTAAACAAATTTTTATGCCACTGCTACTGATGTTAATCGTCGGTCTTGGCATATCGCCCCATTCGATGGGGCAGGCAGGAAATTCCCAAGCGGGGAGCAGTTCTGCCAGTTACACGTCTACAACAGAGATGGGCGCTGTAGCCACAAGACCTTCGGCACTTAGACCAAATGATAGTGGTCCTGCTGTTGCAAGTTTAGCGGGGAACTCTTACTACATCCGCTATAGCGCAGGTGAGAATTGGGGTTCATCCGATAACGTAAATGCAATGACTGCTGTTTTTGGTGCGGGTAATTTTACAGTTACAAATTTTGTAGCTGCAGTTCCTGCAACAATATTCTCGGCTGCTACTGGTTTTGTATTGATGGAAGGTGGCAACGCTGGTGCCATTGAATTAAATAATTTTCTTACAGCTAATATGGCCCAAATACAGAATTGGGTTACTGCTGGAGGGCGCCTTTATATTAAAGCTGCTCCAAATGTAGGAGGCAATATCAATTTAGGATTTGGTGGAGTTGTGTTAAATTATAGTAATCCGACAACTCATTCATCAAGTGCAACGGCTACCCTTCCTGGGCATCCTATTTTTGCAGGGCCATTTACACCTGTAGTAACAAATTATACGGGAAACTTCTTTGCTCATGCTACTTTAACAGGCGGCGCATTTACCAATATTATGAATGGTAATGCACCAGGCTGTGTACTAGGTGGTAAATCATGGGGTAGTGGTTATGTAATGTTTGGTACTGGTACGCTTGTTGGTGCTCCAGGGCAAGTGCCGGCAACCCAAGCTCAAAACTTATTACAGAATACACTTTCTTTTATTGCTAATGCAGCAACTATTCAATGCAGTTATACTTCATCGGGCACTTTAGTTGTACCTCCAGGCGTTACTTCAGGTACGTACAAATTATGGGGCGCAGGTGGAGGATCTGGTCTTACTGCTGGCAGCGATGCTTCTGGCGGCGGTGGCGGTGGTGGATACACCCAAGTAAATAGAATTAATTTAATACCGGGAAGTACGTTTCCAGTTACCGTAGGTGCTGGCGGAGCTGTCGGTAGCGATGGCGGATTTACACAAATAGAAGGTGCCATTGCATCTGGCGGTAAATCTGGATCATCTACAGGTAATGGTGGTTTTGGCGGTGGTCAAACAAGTCCATTTAATGTTGTACCTGCTGGTGCAAATTTCCCATCTGGTTTTTCTTTCAATGGTGGAGACGGCGGTGCTGCTTCTAGTCCATTTATA
>JANPCB010000027.1:0-11243 GCA_031430735.1 Ferruginibacter sp.
AGATTAACGACTTCTGAAGGTGGTCGATATTTTGAAATGGCAAAAAAAATGGCAGAAAGTGCTGGTGGGAAGTTTAATACAATGATGGGTACTTTCAAGAATACAGTCGGACGTATTGGAATGGCTTTCGCCGAATGGATTAAACCATTGTTTGATATAGGAACGGCAGTTATTGAAAATATCATTCCTTTTGGAAAGTCGGTTTTAAGTATCATTCAATATGTGACATCTCTAAAACCGCTTATGTTTTTTCTTGGTGTTGTGGTTACAGGTGTTGCTTTTAGTTTTTTAATGGCGAATGCCGAACTTATATTTTTTGCAAGTTGGTTAGGTATTGTTTCAGCAGGAATGTGGATTGCATCAACAGCTGCAGCTGCTTTAAATTTTGTTTTGTCAATGAATCCAATATCATTAATCATTATTGGCTTTGCAGCACTTATAGCCATTGTTTGGGCATGTTGGAACCGCTTTGAGGTTTTTCGTGGCGTAGTTATGGGAACTTGGGAAGTAATGAAAGGTTTTGGAACGGCAATAAAAAACTACGTCATTAATAGATTTTCAGAGTTACTTTCAGGAGTTCAAGGAATAGGTTCTGCATTAGCTGCTTTCTTTTCGGGAGATTTTACCAAGGCATTTGAAATAGGTAAAAAAGCCGCTAGTGATTTAATGGGTGTTAACTCTAGTAAAACATTGCTTAATGATGCGGTTAAGGCTGGTCAAACATTTAGCACAGGTTACGCAAAAGGTGTTAAAATGAATTCGGCAGAAGTGGTTTTAAAAACTACATCGCCAAAACCAACAACCAATCCGTTAAAACAAAATAAATCTAAAATATTTGACGAATTAGGTGTTCCAGGCGGCAAAGGAGATGGCAAAGATAAAAAAGACAAATCAAAGGCTGACAATATTGTTTCTGGTGGCTCAAAAATGACATCAATAACGATCAATATAGGCAAATTACAAGATAGCACACAAATTTATGTTGAGAATACCCAAAAGGGTATAGATAGATTGGGTGAGCAAGTGCAAGAACAATTATTACGAGCTGTAAATAGTATTAACCAAATGCAAACAGGATAATGCCAATCATTAATTTAAAAAGATTAACGGCAATACCGCTTATAGATTATATAGGCCCACCATTTCCGACACTTCGGTTTGATGGTCGAATTGTTGATGGTAAACTCCAGGTTAAAAGAAAAAAAAAGGAAGTTGATCTAAAAGCGATTAACAAAAACCAGTTACAAGGCGGAAAGTATTTTATGCAACTCAGTTTGATGCATAAAGGCGTTCGATTTAATTTCCCAAACGAGCCGCTAGTTTCTATTAGTTTAACAAAAACTATTGTAAAAACGGCAACGGTGGGTAGTAAAAGACAAGGTACAGTAAAAGAGTTTATAAACGCTGAGGATTATAATATTACAATACAAGGAGTATGTTATAACGAGGCAGACATGCAAGCGTATCCTTCAGAATGGGTTCAAGAACTATTGGACATAGTAGCCGTTAATGAAGCTTTGGATGTGAAAAGTAATTTGTTCTTTGAACTTTTTGGAATCCGCAAAATTGTAATTGAAGACATTTCTTTTGATGAAATGCAAGGCAATTCAGGAGTGCAAAGTTATAATATTAAAGCAGTTAGCGATTCCGATTTCTATGCTGATTTAAACGAAAAAGACAAAGAAAAAACGAATTTCACAAGATAATGTTTGTACTAGATGCTCAAGCTAAAATAGGTGATTATACATTCAATTCATTGCACGAAGTAGAAATTACAAAAAGTGTAGACGAATTAAGCGATACGGCAATTATCAAATTGCCATCACGATTTACCGTGAAGCAAAACGGCGTTCAAAAATTTACTGAAGAAGCGGTCAAAGTTGGTGATACTGTTACTATAACATTGGCGTATGTTGGCAAATATTCAGCAGTTGAATTTACAGGTTTTGTAAAAAAGATAAGTCCAAAAGTTCCAGTCGAAATACATTGTGAAGACAATATGTGGAAACTTCGTCAAAACAATATTATTAAAACCTGGGAAAAAACTAATGTAAAAGAAATTTTACAAGAGGTGGTGAAAGGCACAAAAATAAAGCTAGCTAGCAATATACCTGATATACCACTTGACAAATGGATTATTAATAATGCTAACGGTGCTCAAGTTTTAGAAAGCTTTAAAAAGGATTTGTCATTAACCTCATTTATAAATGATGCAGGTGAATTGTATTGCGGATTACAACAATTAACCAATATAGGTAAAACAGTGGTTTATGATTTGAATTATAACCTGGTGCAAAATAATTTAGAATTTAAGTCTAAAGAAGACCGTCGCATAAAAGTCGAGTATGAATACATTGATCCAAAAACCAATAAGCGCGATGTTGTAGAGGTTGGTGATGCCGATGGCGAAAAACGAAGCTTTAAAACGAGTGTAGTTTCTGACCGAGCCACATTAGAAAAAATGGCAGCGGCACAAATTGAAAAATTAAAATATGATGGTTTTGATGGCGATGTAGAAAGCTTTTTAATACCATTCGCAACCAGGGGAATGAAAGCAAAAATTATAGATGATTTGCACACCAACCGATCGGGAAATTATTTTATCAAAAAAGTAGTGACAACAATGGGTTTAAGTGGTGCAAGACGAAAAGTAAGTATTGGAAATAAATTATAATTATGAATAACGAATTGCAGGAAGCATTAAGAAACTTAAAAAAAAGAGACGTTGACACGTTTCCGGTAAAAGTGGTTTCTGTTGATAAAACAAACGCAACCTGTAAAGTTTCTGATGGTTCTTTAGAATATACCGATGTGCAATTATCATCAGTAATTGATGAAGAAAAATCAAAGTTCATTTTATTTCCTGCGGTACATAGTTGGGTTTTGGTAAGTCCAATTAACGAGGATTTGAAAAGATTATATGTAGAATGTTGTTCTACTATTGAAAGCGTTGCCTTAGATATTGAATCGGTTACATTTCAAGTAGATAAAGATGGTTTTTTGTTGAAAAAACAAAACGAAACTTTGAAAGGATTGATGTCCGATTTAATAGCAGCTATAAAAGCAATGAGTTTTGCCTTAACAACGCCAGACACGATAAACGGAACGACAACAACATTAATTAATGCAGCAGAATTCTCGAGTATTGAAACTCGGTTTAATCAGTTTTTAAAAGATAATTAAATATGGAAAACTTGACACCTTTTATATACGACGTTTTAAAAATTATAGTAGGTGGTTTACTCGCTTGGTTTTTACGAGGCAGAATAAACAGCCTTGAAGTAGCCGAAAAAGAAATAAAACTATACCGTGAAATGGTAGACGATTTAAGCACTCGTTTAAAAGAAACTTTGAGCTCGTTAAGAGAATTAGAAGAAAAAGTCGAAGCACTAACAACAGAACTAAGCAAATACAAACAGTTAAATGGCAAAAGTATTACATAATCAATCATTTCTGGACGTACTGTTACAAAACACAGGTTCGATTCAAAGTGATTTGGACGTGGCTTTGCAAAATAATTTAAGTATAACAGATGATATTGTTGTAGGAAGTGAATTGAAAATTATAAATGCAATATCAGATCCAGAAATTTTAAATTATTACAACGACAATCAAATTATTCCTGCTTTTGGTTTGGAAGGTATTGAAATAGAAACTTTAGGAATAGGCAAAATGGCACTCGAATTAACATTTATAGTAGCATAAAATGGCAAGAACAATAACCGAAATACAAAACCAAATATTTACAGAAATTACTGCAAACGAAAATTTAGCAACACTTAACTCTACGAGTAAGGTGGCTATATATCGTTTGATTGTTTTTGCGGTTTCGTATAGTATTTTATTGTTAGAAAAATTATTCGAAATACATGCCGTACAAGTCAACACTGCCATTTACGAAAATAAACCCGGAACTGCTCGTTGGTATCGAAATATGGCTTTAAAATTTCAGTTTGGTTTTTTGTTATTAACAGACGATGACGAATTTGATAACACAGGTTATACAACCGATCAAATTGAAGCTTCAAAAATCATAAAATATTGCTCGGTCAAAGAATCCTTAGAATCTAGCCGATTAATCATAAAAATAGCGGGTGAAAGTGGCGACAATTTAATTCCATTAACTACAACGCAAATAATAAGCTTTCAATTCTACATGAGTGAAGTGGCTTATGCTGGTGTCAAAATAAATATAGTAAACAATCCCGCTGATAAATTGGCATTGAATATTCGTGTATATCGCAATCCATTAGTCATTGACGAATTGGGGAATAATATACTTACAGGTGGCAGAACTGTGGAAGCGGCTATTAAAACCTACATGAAAAATTTACCTTTTGATGGTGAGCTAGTGATTAACGATATGATTGATTATTTACGTGATGTTCCAGGTGTTGAAAATGCACATGTAGTTTCAGCACAATCAAGTTATAAAGATTTGGTAACAGGTTTGTTCACACCGTTTGTAAATATAGATGTAAAAATAATTCCAGTTGCTGGTTATTTTGAAGTCGAAAACTTTAACAACATAAGCTATGTGGTATAAAGTAGTTTATAACCGATTAGCCATTTTATTGCTTCCCACATTTTTGCGGAAAACAATACTTATGGCTTACGTTCAATGTCTATTTACACCTATTGATGCGGTTTATTATAGTTGGATTGAAAAACGGGATTTCGACTGGTACCGATTGAATCATACGGGTCAAGTTTGCAAATTGCGAAAAGTATTAAACGATAGTTTAGACCCAAGTTTGAGGCGTATTTATATAGGATTAGGCACATCATTTCCACAGGAATACATATACACAGAACTGGAAACAGATGCCACTTGGTTAGACGATACATTCTTTGTTTATACCGAAGATGAATATGAAAATACTGGGGTTGACTTTACTGTTTTTGTGCCAATTTCAATAATTGAAAGTAACATATTTCAACTAAAGGATTTATTAAAATTTTACAAATTAGCGGGCAAACGCTATAAAATAGAACCAATATAATGAATACTCAAAATTTTAATCAAAGCGGTGGTTTTCCGATTAAAACCCAAACGCTTAACGAAATGCAAAAATCGTGGAGTGTGTTCAATGAGCTCGGACATTTAGCAGGAAATTTTGCCATTATTTCGGGTTGTATAGTTACGGGTTCTACAGTAAGCAACGGAGCAGTTTTTATAAACAATGAAGTGCTGGAATTCCGTGGCGGACAAATTGGTACAACGGTAATTATAGTACAAGAAGTTACCCAAAAAGAGTTTAAAGACGGCTCTGAAAAAGATGTAGTCTTTATTCGCTATACCACTTTTGGCATTGGCGTTGGCGCTATTCCTTGGGTAAATTTCAAACGTTCAAAAACTACTGTAGAACTTACAGAAGATAAGGCAGAACAAAGCCTAATTGAAGATTTGATTGATAGAATTGAAATATTAGAATCCAGACCAGCGAGTAACGTACCTATTGGAATGATTGCGATTTGGGATAGACCAGCTATAGAAATACCAATTGGTTGGGCAGAATATTTACCATTACGTGGCAGATTGCCAATAGGTATGGATGGTAATTACACACAAGGCACCGACGAAACCAATCACGGATTGGAGATATTAGGCAATACAGGTGGCAAAAGAGAACACAAATTAACCAAACCAGAATTGCCAAATTATAACTTAACAAGAAATACGGGTATACATGGTGTTGCGGGTGGTCCAAATGTGATTCAAGCAAATGAACCAGGATCTGTTAATGTTGAAACTTTCAATTCAGGCGGTCAAGACAAAGCCCATACTAATATGTCGCCATTTAGAGTAGTTCATTTTATAAAATACACAGGATAATGGTAAGTTTAACAACAATAAAAAACTGGTTTAAAACTGGTTTCAAACCATCACAAGCCCAATTTTGGGACACGTGGGATAGCTTTTGGCACAAAGAAGATAACATTCCAGTGGCTAATATATCGGGATTAAATGATTTGTTTGTCGATATAAACAATCACTTTAATGATCCTAATGCTCACGAGTTGTTGCTAACTCAAGTGCAAATTTATCAATTTGGAAATTTTCAATTGTTTAAAGCCAAAACCAATTTTGAAGCATTCCTAGAAGTAGGCGATGTAGCCAATGTTTGGCTTAACGATGAAACTACGTTTATACCATTTGGCAGGTATTTAGGCGGCGATCCACAAGACATTTCCAGCTGGGAAGTATCCCAAATTAATTTTTAGTAACCAATTTAATTTTACATACAATGAAAAGAATTCTTTTATTATTAGTGGCTTTTATTAGCATTACGGCATTTAGCCAAACACAAACGTTTTCAAAACCTCCAAAGTTCAAAAGCGTAATTCAAAACAATGTAAACACCAAAGTGTTAACAATTAATTCAAGTGATGTTTTGCAATTTAGGGCTTTTGATAGCTTCATACCTACACTTGATAGAGTTTTGCAATCTGGTGACACAAGTGCTCAGCCAATTTTTTTAGATGCAAAATCTACAAGTCCTTTTTTAGGTTTTATGCAAATATTTGAAAATAGATTAGTCAATCAAAAAAATCTACTTTTAAAACCTAACAAAATAGTTTTCACACCTTTAAACAGTTCTAATAATGGAACCCTAACATTCCCTAATTCAGGAACTGGGGCTGTTGACTGGAATTTACCAAGTCAATCAGGAACATTAGCTTTAGCAGTACAAGGAAATTATGCCACTGCTGATGGAAATATTACTATTCCGAATTTAATTACAGGAGGTGGTGGTGTTAATAGTATACCGCGTTTTAATTCAAATGGACAACTTGAAAGTAGTTTAATTTCTGAAAATAATAGTGAAGTTTATATTAGCGGAAATACAGAAGTAGATGGCGCTGGAACGTTTAATGGAAATTTTAGAGCCATTATTCCAGTTTATGAATCTCATCAAGAAGCAGATTCGGATGTTAATTTACTAACTGGACAATTTTATAAAATTGAAAACGGAAGATCAGTGTATCAAAAACCTTAAATAAATTAAATTATGAAAAACATGATTAAAAATTGGAAAACAACCTCTGCAGGAGTGGTAATGTGTGTGGGTGCTGTGGTAACTTATCTAAACGATAAAACACAATTAGTGGCTTGTTTAACTGCTTTTTTAGGCGGTTTGGGTTTAATATTGTCTAAAGACGGCGACCAAACAGGCGTAGCAAAGTAAGAAATGCAAAAAGTAGAAATTAATCCAAGTATTGCGGCAATAGTCAACATTAATAGTGTTGGCTATGCTGAATTGGCTTATGTTTATTATAAGGCAGCAACGCCTTGGCTTGGTACTTTTGAGTATAAGGTTTGGAACTCGTATCAAAAAAACACAGCCATTACAGTTGCTAGTGCTCTCGAAGTCTCTGGCGATTTAATGACTCTTAAAATTGATGCGAGTAACCAAAACTTACCTGCAGACAAATACTATTATGAAATTTCGAGCATAGACACTAAACGAATTATTTTTAAAGGCGAACTCACAATTACTAAATAATGGAAGTTACTATAACCCATAGCGGTGTTGCTAATAATGTGCAAGTTTCGGCATCGGTGCCTAACATTGTTTCGGTTGTTCCGAATGTTCCTATTAGTATAGAATTGCAATTGTATCGTGATGGTGTAAATGGTAAATCTGCGTATCAAATAGCTGTAGAAAATGGTTATTTAGGAACCGAGCAAGATTGGATTAATGATTTATTGCCACAAGATATTGATGGTGGCATAATATTTTAAAATAAGAATATGGCAAATACCATTTTAATAAAAAGAAAAAATACAGCAGGCGCGCCCACAATTGGACAGCTGGCAGTTGGAGAAATGTGTTTGGTTATTCCAGACAATGCATTGTATTGGAAAAAAGATGCTTCTACAGTTATTGGTCCTATAATTGTAAATACTGCGTCAGGAGATATGACTAAAGCGGTTTACGATACAACCAACAACGGACGTGTTGATACTGCTGATAATTCTCTACAACTAGGAGGATTTGCTGCTGCTAATTATGCAACCAATGCAAGTGTAACGGCTCAAATAAATGCTTTAGTAAATGCTGCACCTGGTGCATTAGATACTTTGCAAGAATTGGCAGCTGCTTTGGGTAATGACCCTAATTTTGTAACTACAATTACAACACTTATCGGGACAAAATTTGATGCTAACTCAACTATTGATGGCGGAACTATATAGGTTATGGCTAATATTATCAAAATAAAAAGAAGTAATACACCTGGTGTTGTTCCTGCCACCTTAGAAGATGGCGAATTGGCAATTAATCAGGCTGATAAAATTCTATTCTATAAAGATAATTTAGGAGTAATTAGAAGTTTAAATCTTTTAGGTTCTGGCGGTGGTGGTTCGCCTGCTGGCACAAACAAAAAAATTCAGTTTAACGATAACGGAACTTTTGGAGGTGCAGCCAATATTGAAGTAGAAGGCGGAAACATAAAGTTAGTTTCAACAACTGACCCAACAGGTGTGGCTGATGGATTACTTTTTTATTCCAAATTAGTAGCGGGTAGGCATTTACCAAAAATTGTAGGACCTTCGGGGATAGATACAATTATGCAAGTTGGTTTACATGGTAATGCTGTTATGATGGTGGCTCCTGCAAACGGAACTACGGCACCAACCATTTGGGGTGGTCAATTAACAACGGCGGCAACTATTTCGCACCAACAAACAATAGCATCGGCAAATGTTTGGTTAGCAACCAGAAAAACAAGATTTCAAACATCAACCACGGCGGCAAACGCTTCTGGTATGCGTACAGCATACACACAATGGTTTCGAGGTAATACAGTTGCTTTTGGTGGTTTTTTCTTTCGCTGTCAATTGGGTATGAATATAAATTTAGCAGGTGGTCAAAAGTTCGTAGGTTTATGTGCATCTACTGCGGTATTAGCTGGCGAACCATCGGCTCTTTTAAACATGTGCGGAATGGGTTATGATGCTGTAGATGCTAATACAGGAAACTGGAAGTTTATGATGAACGACGGAACTGGTGTTGCAACTAAAATTGATTTAGGTGTAAATACGGTTCGCAATACAACTCATGGCTATGACCTGATTATGTTTAATCCTCCTAATAGCGGAAATTTATATGTTAGAATTGTCAATTTGCATTCAAACATAACAGTTTTAGATACTGTTTATACAACAGATATTCCAGCAGTAAACGTCGGCATGGCTTTTAAAGCTGAAGTAAGAAATGGAGCTGTAGCGGCTGCAGATAATTTAGAAATAGCAAAAGTTTATATAGAAACTGATTATTAAATTTCACAGGAGGTGTGAATAAAAAAAGTCCTCCAACATTAAAAACTTCTCAAGGTAATTTAATATAGCACAAAGCCACGACGTTGGAGGACAATAAGTCTTCTGTGTCGTGGCTTTTTTTGTGTTTTATAAATTCCTTGAGAGATTACAAATATACAATCAAAAATCATTAATCAAAAAAATGAATATGTTAAAAAAGAAAATTTTTACAACGGCACCATTGCCGTTTATGGGTCAGAAACGAAAGTTTTTAAAACAATTTAAGCCAGCCTTGGCGCAATACTCTGAAACTGCGACCTATGTCGATTTGTTTGGAGGCAGTGGCTTGTTAAGTTATACTGTAAAATCAATTTTTCCTGGTGCAAAAGTTATTTATAATGATTTCGATAATTATCGTGAAAGGCTCGAAAACATCAATAAGACTAATCAACTTATTGCAGATTTGAGAGTTATTTTAAAAGATAGTCCAAAGGATAAAATCATTTTAGGCGATTTTAGATCTAAAGTTTTAGCCCGGGTTTTATTAGACGAAAACAGTGGTTATGTCGATTATATTACGCTTTCTAGTTCTATTTTGTTTAGCATGAAATACGTGCAGTCGTTTGAATCATTGCAAAAGGAAACGCTTTATAATACTGTCCGACAATCTGACTATACTGCAGACGGTTATCTTGATGGTTTGGAAGTTGTAAGCCAATGTTACAAAGAGTTATTTGCAAATTACAAAGATTTACCTAATGTGGTTTTCTTGGTAGATCCGCCATATCTATCAACTGAATCAGGAACATACAAAAGTTTTTGGAAGCTTCGAGATTATTTAGATGTGCTGCAGGTTCTTGATGGTACGAAATATTTTTATTTTACATCAAATAAGTCTTCTATCATAGAACTTTGTGAGTGGATAGAAACTAAAACACCTATGAGCAATCCATTTACAGGCGCATCGCTCGAAACAATGAACGCCACGGTTACTTATCAGTCGAGCTATACCGACATAATGTATTACAAATATGAATAAGTACCATCAAATTTTATCGAAAATACTAGACAAAGGCAAAGTACAGAGCAATAAAAAAGGCTCGATAACTTATTTATTGAATCAGTCGTTAGAACTAAAGCCTATCGACCTGCTAGAACTATTTGAGAGCCACGCTGTAGCAAAAAAGAAACTCAAAGACGAATTAGTGTTGTTTATGGCTGGCGAACGCTCTACGGAAGCCTATCGAGATATTGGCGTGAGTTGGTGGGATTATTGCGGACCAATACTCGTAAACAGTTACCCAACCTACTTTGAGCAATTGCCTAAACTTATTGAGAAAATCAATAAAGAAAAGCGTACGTCAAAGAATTACGTATTGTTTCTTGGTTCTAATAACACTGAGAGCAACCAGCAACCGTGCCTTAGTCTTATACAATTTCAAATTGACAACGGCAAACTAGTTGTCAGCGCATATCAACGCAGTTCTGACGCCAGTCTAGGCTTACCATCTGATATATATCATTTGTATCTAATAAGTAAACAAATTGGCTTGCAATTGAAGTCTATCACTTTGTTTTTAGGCAACGTTCACATCTACGATAACAATATTGAGAACACTAAACAGTTATTAAGCGGTGAAGTGGTTAAATTCAATTTAAACGTTGGTTAATCAGTAATTAAAAAGGCATCACTGTTGTGTGATGCCTTTTACTATATTTGTCAAAAAAATGTACATTTCATTTTAAATTTATGTACATTTCATTTTTTCGATTATATATGAAGCGCATTTTTATTTATTTATTTATTTTTTTAAATACCACTTTTATATTCTCGCAAAACGAGTATCTTAAAAGTGTAGATAACCCGTTGGGTGTAATTATTTGAATTAAAATATATCGATTAGATATTGCTCAAGATACTGAATTTCAGTATCTTGAAGTCGCAAAACAAACAATATCTATGTCAAATATAATAAAA
>JANPCB010000028.1:0-34245 GCA_031430735.1 Ferruginibacter sp.
TTTGCGCTTATTTTTTGTCATATAATTGAATCGGGCAGCCACTAGGCTGCCCGATTTTTAACTTTTTAACTAATTATTTTCTTCTAAATTCAGTATTGATAAGGGTTCTAAAAAATACCAACACGATTGGAACACTACCCGGTTTCGGCTACATCTTCTTCTAGTTGCTTTGCTTTCTCTTTCGCAGTTTGCAACGGTTTAATGTATTTATTATCTAACTGGGCTTTTTGTGATTCTATATATTTAATGTTGGTTGTTAGCTTGTCTCTGTAAGAATCGTACTTGGCTTTGTAATTATCTGTGAGGGCTTTCCCTTCTTTTATTTTTTGAAGCATGCTAGCAAATGTTTCCCTTCCTTGGCCAAATAACCTTTCTGCCGTTGCTGGGTCTGCCTTTTGCAATAAACGGTGAATTTTCGCCTCCCACTTAGCTAATTTAGATAAAGTCTTTTCTGTTTTAGATGTTATACGGTTGGAATACTTATCTATTTTATCGTTGGTTTGTTTTATAAACTTTAAGGGTACTTCTGTTATGTTAGGGACAATACTGTCTTGCTGTCCGTAGCTATAGGCGGAGTGTAGTATGAGTGCGAGTAAGGTTAACTTAAATCTTGCTAGTCGCAATGGTACAGTTTTGGTTTATTGTAATGTTACTAACTACTCCGAATTCATTTTTTTATTTAAATAGCCGCAACGATCTTCAAAGAAAATTTATTTGCCTCAATATTTTACAGGTATAAATACCTGTTTTATTCACTCTATACTATTTCTGCACTAAATGTAAAAAACAAAAACTTATAAAAACGTTTTTGTAGTAATAATGCTACAAGGTTTTGTGTTACTAAATTGTAAAGCTTTGTTTTTTCAACTTGTTATTATTCATCATAGCTCATATTAGTACTACAACGACATAACTGACAAATAGAATTCATTTAATTGAAACAAGCCACCGTTAAAAGACGGTATTTTGGAAGAAAATTACCGTTAAAAAACGGTGGGTAAAATAAAAAATACCGTCTTTTAACGGTGGGCATTGTCAGAAAAATTGACTATTGTGTATTTCTTGATGAAATATTTCCAAATAATAATAGAAGCGAGTTGTATCTTTTTTTAATCATGCTATTTATCAATAATGCACCAATGCAACCCTGCAAATAAGTTTCTACAATGCTGCATATTATATCCACTGTAGTTAATAAACAAATCAACAATAGGACGCATGTACTCGCTTAGATAAATGTCGAAAAATGGACTACCGCTAAGACGCTGCGGTGGAGGGAGCGATGTATATAGCTGTAGGCGTACCGCCAACGGCGGTGTACGCATACAGCTATATACGGAACAGCGACTAAGACCGAACCAATGCTGCCACTTGCACCTATGCTCATAGCGCATCATTTTATTTCGATTATTTTTCCATTTAATTAGAAAACCTAGTTTACATTTACCATAAAGTACTATTGTTAAACTGCTGCAACAGCAATTGCAGCTGCATACATTATAAATTCAATATCCAAATGAGAAAAGCCATTACACTAATATTATTCTTCGTTTCGTTTGCATGCTTTGGGCAAGAAGCGAAGTTATACAACCCAAATGCCAATGCCTCCCAAGAAATAGCTGCTGCTATCATTAAAGCTAAAGCGCAAGGAAAATTTGTGCTAATACAAGCAGGTGGCAATTGGTGCAGCTGGTGCATAGAATTTGCACGTTTTACAAAAGAAGATATCAAAATAGATTCAGTAATAAAAGCATCCTTTATTGTCTATCATTTGAACTTTAGCAAAGAAAATGAAAACAAAGCCATGTTTGCAAAACTAGGTTACCCTCAGCGTTTTGGATTTCCTTTATTTATAATTTTAAATGAAAAAGGAGAACGCATACATACCCAAGCCAGCGAATATCTAGAAGATGGTAAAAAGAGTTATAGCCAGCAAAAAGTACAAAGTTTTTTAGAAATGTGGAGTCCAAGGGTTTTAAATCCTCATATGTGGGGAGATATATAGGGAGCCTTGAACAGAATTAGTTTCCGTAACAATGGTAATTTTACTAAATAATTGCATGTATGCCTTCTTTTAATAATAATAGGAACAGTATAGTCGTTATAGTAATCAATCCAATAATCCGTCTAAAAGATGAGAGATCTCCGAATGTTTGATAAGTTTGCTACTCGTATTGCTAACCCAATCTATTTAAGGTTGTTTTTAATAGCAAAATTGCCTAGTGCCTATTTTAGTGGGGTGCGTGTGAAATTTGCCAATGAAAATATGTGTATGGTTACAGTGCCTTTCAAATGGTTTTCCAAAAACCCTTTTAAAAGTACTTATTTTGCTTGTTTGGCCATGGCTGCAGAAATGAGCACAGGTGTTTTAGCAATGGGCCACACATACAAAAAAGAGCCGAAGATAAGCATGCTTGTACGTAAAATAGAGGGCAACTTCTTCAAAAAAGCAACTGGCAGAACCACTTTTACCTGCGAAGATGGAAAACGCATAGAATCTGCTATAAAAGAAACCATCGCTTCTGGTAAGAGTGTCTTAATTAATACTTATTCTACAGGTAAAGACAAAGATGGCGAAACAATTGCTGAATTTGTTGTTGCTTGGTCATTTAAGGCAAAAACAACCTAGTTTTTTACTTTCCTATTTCTTGCTTATTTTTTATTGTGTAAATTGCAATCCATTCAAATAAATAATAAAAAATTTACCTGTGGTAGTTTTTACCATTTTACCAATTTTATTGGGCATTAAGCAGGTGGTTTTTTAGTTGATAAACCATTTTTTTTTATGGGTTCAACAATTTAGAATAGGAAACCATATGGCAAAAGAACTACGTAAACAATTAGCTTTAGAATATCACTCCAAGGGAAGGCCTGGAAAAATTGAAGTGGTGCCTACCAAAGAGGCAAAAACACAACGAGACTTATCACTTGCCTATTCTCCTGGAGTTGCAGAACCTTGCAATGAAATTGTAAAAAACCCCGATGATATATTTAAGTACACGGCAAAAGGGAATCTGGTAGGGGTTATTACAAATGGTACCGCAGTACTTGGTTTAGGAAATATAGGGCCCGAAGCAAGTAAACCTGTAATGGAAGGTAAAGCCGTACTTTTTAAAATATTTGCAGATATAGATGTTTTTGATATCGAAATAAATGAACCGGATCCTGTAAAATTTGTACAAATAGTAAAGGCGCTCGAGCCCACATTTGGTGGTATCAATTTAGAAGATATAAAAGCGCCTGAATGTTTTTATATAGAGCAAGAACTGAAGAAGCAATGCAACATTCCGGTGATGCACGATGACCAACATGGAACAGCTATTATATCTTCCGCTGCATTGCTCAATGCATTGGAAATACAAAAGAAAAAAATAGAACGGGTAAATTTTGTTATAAATGGAGCAGGTGCAGCGGCTTCTGCTTGTATACGTTTATATGTTTCGCTAGGTGCAAAGCCCGAAAATTTTATTGTGTTTGATAAAGATGGAATTTTACACAATGGACGTACAGATATTCCAGAAATATTACAGCCATTTACAAGAGATAAAAAATTCAGCACTTGGGATCTGGCAAAAGCTATGAAGGGTGCAGATGTTTTTCTTGGATTGAGCGTAGGTAATGTGGTAACGACTGATATGGTAAAATCTATGGCAAGAAATCCAATTGTTTTTGCCATGGCCAACCCAGTGCCCGAAATTATGTACGACCTTGCAAAAAGCTGTCGCAAAGATTTGATAATGGCTACAGGCAGGAGCGATACGCCCAATATGGTAAACAACGTTTTGGGCTTTCCATATATTTTTAGAGGAGCACTCGATGTAAGGGCTACAACCATAAACGAAGCTATGAAGCTAGCGGCTGTAAAGGCTTTAGCCGAACTTGCAAAAACACCCGTGCCAGATGTTGTAAATCTTGCCTACAATGAAAAAATTCTTTCGTTTGGAGAGGATTATATTATACCCAAACCACTCGATCCCCGTTTACTTGCAGCAGTAGCACCCGCAGTGGCAAAAGCTGCAATAGATAGTGGAGTGGCTAGAACCGTTATTACAGATTGGGATGCCTATAAAATAGAAATGAATAATAGGCTAGGTTTAGATAACCAGCTTAGCAGGGCTATTGGAAACAAGGCCAGACAAAATCCTAAACGAGTAGTTTTTGCAGATGCAGAGAATTCTAAGATTTTAAAAGCAGCTCAATTGGTACTGGAAGAGAAAATTGGATTCCCTATTTTATTAGGCGATGAAAAGAAAATCAGAAAAATTGCAGAAGATAATTCAGTTGATTTAGAGGGCATGCCAATTATTAATCCAAAAGATGATGATACAGAAGAAATGCGAAAATCTTTTGGTGAAATATTTTTTGAGAAAAGGCAACGCAAAGGTGTAAATAAATACGAAGCATACAAAGCAATGAAAGACCGAAACCATTTTGGTTGTATGATGGTAGAAACGGGAGTGGCTGATTGTATGATAAGTGGATTAAGCAGAAACTATCCAGATACGATACGACCAGCTTTACATATAATAGGTACCGAGCCAAGTGTAAAAAAGATTGCCGGTATGTATTTATTGTTTACTAAAAGGGGGCCTTTATTTTTAGCAGATACGACGGTTAATTTTAATCCAACAGCAGAGGAATTAGCAGAAATAACTTTGTTGGTAGCAAAAGCTGTAAGGCAATTCAATGTAATACCAAAAATTGCCATGCTCTCCTATTCAAATTTTGGTAGCAGCAACTCACCAGAAGCAAAGCTTGTGCAAAGAGCGCATGAAATAGTAAAAGAAAAAGAACCCAATTTAATTTGCGATGGCGAAATGCAAGGTATAATGGCTTTTAATAAAGATATTTTAAAAGAGAATTACCCTTTCTCCGAATTGGTAAATGGGGATGTGAATACCCTTATTTTTCCAAATTTGGCGGCAGGTAATATAGCTTATAACCTATTACAAGAAGTGGGCGGTGCAGATAGCATTGGCCCTATTTTATTAGGCTTACACAAACCTGTACACGTTTTACAATTGGGCAGTAGCATACGCAGCATTTTCAATATGGTTGTAATTGCAGTGGTAGATGCACAATCTAAAAGTAAAAGTAGAGAAGCAACTTTGCCTGCTACACAAGATGAATTGAAGCGAAGCAAATGGTGGAAAAGTAGATCGAAAACGCAATTAAAGACAACCTCATAAAAGTTTCCTGCATGAATTTGATCACCCATATTGGCAAGTACGTTATCATGCTCAAGGGCATGGCCTCCAAACCTGAAAACGCCAAAGTTTATTGGAAAGAATTTATGCTTCAATGCAATGATATTGGCGTTGGATCTTTAGGTATTGTTTCCATTGTTTCTGTATTTATGGGGGCGGTAAGTGCTGTGCAAACTGCCTATCAATTGGTAAGTCCCATTATACCTAAAACTACCATAGCACAAATTGTACGGGATACGGTTATTCTTGAATTTTCTCCTACGCTTGTGTGTATTGTACTAGCGGGTGTTGTGGGCAGCAAGATTGCAAGTGAGTTGGGTAATATGCGGGTGAGCGAACAAATAGATGCGCTCGAAATAATGGGCATCAACACAAAAACATATCTTATAATGCCAAAGATTGCCGCAGCATTGTTAATGATACCGTTGCTAATTGTTTTATCTATGGTATTGGGTATTTGGGGCGGAAGACTTGCAGGTAATGCATCTGGCATTTTATCGTACGATACATTCGATCGTGGATTGCTGCAAGAGTTTAAAGCGTTCAATGTATGGTTTGCATTAATTAAGGGGTACACTTTTGCTTTTATCATAAGCTCTATTCCTGCTTATTATGGCTACCATGTGCAGGGTGGCGCTTTGGAAATTGGTAGGTCCAGCACCAAAGCTGTTGTTGTAAGTTGTATTATGATTTTGCTTTCCGATTATATTTTAGCTCAACTACTCCTCAACAATTAAATGAATAGAAAAAAAACTTTTTTCTTCCTCTTTTTATTGCTTCTTGCAAATGCTTTCATATTTGTAAACAAGGATAAATGTGTTTACAAAAAGCAAATCAGCTATGCTACGCTTTATTCTGTAGTAACAGATATTACCGTAAAAGAAATGGTAAGTATAAATGATAGTGTACTAGAATGTCAGCTAAAAAATACCTTTAGAAAGCCTGTAAAATGGAATATTGCCATTAATGATACAAAGGTAGATTCATTCACTGCTGAATCTCCACAAATTAAACTGGTAAAGGGTATAAATACTTACACAGTTTATTCTCCAAGATATACGGATACCTTATTTGCAAGAATAGAATTTGTACCTGCCCATAGAAATAATCGCATGGAAAATGCTGCATCTATTACCGTGTATCGTTCAAATTTTGGGAACACTTCATTTGAAGATATAGAATCTGATAAAGATATTTTTGAGGGGATTGATGATAAACAACAAAAAGAAATACAACAGCTACTTACAGATTCCATTGGCATATTCAACAATATGTCGGCTGCATTGAAAGTAGAAAAAATTTGCATCTTCTTACATAAAAAAATAGGAGCATCTGTTGGAACACCAAACGAATCTACTTTAAAGTTGAATGCTTTTGACCAATACAAAACTGCAACAGCTGGAGCAAAAATATGGTGTGGTATTTATGCTAGAATTTTTAACCTTTTTGTTGCATCTACAGGAATAAAATGCAGGGCAGTAGAAATTTTTAGTAACTATAAAAATGTAAACGGCAGTGTACATGTTTGTAATGAATATTTTCTACCTGAGCTGAAACAGTGGGTAGCTGCGGATATTATGTTCAATAACATACGTTATTTAAATGCTGCAGGAAAATGGTTGAATGTAGTAGAGATGAAAAATACGGATATAAAAGATTCTACTATAAAAATAGTATCCGCATCGGGCGATAGCACACTAAGCTTACCATTTACAAAAAAGGAAGATGCTTTTTATGATTTGTATGGCAGAGATAAAGATTTACTTTATATTTATAAAACGACACAAAAAGAGTTTAGTGGTAATATAATTAAGAGAGCAAGAAATTATATTTTTCCAAATTATTGGTATCAATTTTATTCTGATACAAGTATTGTTGATAATAGAAACTTTTATATAAAATCTTTGTTGATGTGCTTACTGATAATTTTTAGTATGGCCGTTTTTATTGGTTTATTGTTTAGCGCATTTATAAAAAAATAATGATAGAATTTAAAAATATTAAAAAGGCATTTGGAGATAAGGTTGTGTTGGATGGGGTAAGCCATGTAATGGAAACGGGCAAAACAAATCTTATTATTGGCACCAGCGGCAGTGGCAAAACTGTATTGCAAAAATGTTTGGTTGGCTTATTTGAGCCCGACGAAGGGGAGATAATTTATGACGGAAAAAGTTTTACTGATATGACGGAGGATGATCGTAAAACCCTTCGTCAAGAAATAGGCATGCTTTTTCAAGGTTCTGCATTGTTTGATAGTATGACGGTGGAAGAGAATGTAATGTTCCCATTAAACATGTTTACACATGATAGCCATGCTAAGAAGCTAAAGCGGGTGAATGAAGTATTGGACAGGGTAAATTTAAAAGATGCCAATAAAAAATTTCCTGCAGAAATAAGTGGGGGTATGAAAAAAAGAGTGGGTATTGCAAGGGCGGTTGTACTAAATCCTAAATACCTTTTTTGCGATGAGCCCAACTCTGGTTTAGATCCTGTAACGGCTATGATTATTGATAAGTTGATTAGAGAACTAACATTGGAATTTAATATTACCACCATAGTAAATACCCATGATATGAACAGTGTAATGGAAATAGGCGATAATATCCTTTACATGGTGCAAGGCAGAAAAGAATGGACGGGTAATAGCAAAGACATTATTTTTTCTGACAACAAACAGTTGAATGAATTTATTTTTGCATCGGAATTTTTGCAAGATGCTAAAAGCTTGCGTATGCTAGAGGCGCAAGGAAAAATAAATTTAGACCAGTTAAATAAATAAGCCCAATTATCCTTATTATTATTTTAGCGTCAGATAATCCCAACTGTATTTTTACGATTTTATATTTTTTTTTGAAAATAACATTGGTACGTTAATTGTTTGTTATATTTTTGTTAACTAAATATTAGGAAATTTATGATAAATCTAAACTTTACTAAGGTTATACTGAGTTTTTTCATCAGCATAATATGCCTTACTGCAAACGCTCAGGTAACCACAGCAACACTTAGTGGAAATATTACAAATACGGAGGGCAAAACGCTTTCAGGAGCTACCATCAAAATTACTTATGCAAATGCTGGTATTAGTAAAACTACCATTTCTCAAAGCAATGGGTCTTATGTTGTGCCAAACCTAAAAGTAGGTGGCCCATATTCAATTGTAGTTACTTATACCGGATACCTTTCCAAAACGGAAGACAATATCATATTGGAATTGGGGCAAAATACTGCTGTAGATTTTAAACTTAAAGCAGGAGATGTTAATTTAGAGACGGTGACCGTAGCAACAAAATCTAAATTATTTGATGGACAACGAACTGGGGCTTCTACAAATATTAGCTCTCGTCAACTTCGTCAATTACCGACTATCTCTCGTTCTGCAGATGATTTTACAAGGCTTACCCCTTCTGCATCTAGCACGGTAAACGGTACTTCATTTGCTGGTAGAAATGGGCAATATAATAACTACTCTTTGGATGGTGCAGTATTTAATAATCCTTTTGGTTTAGATGCACCAACACCAGGTGGACAAACAAGTTCACAGCCAGTATCGCTCGATGCAATAGATCAAATACAAGTAAACATAGCGCCCTACGATGTAACCCAGGCGGGCTTTACGGGTGCAGGTATCAACACAGTTACTAAAAGTGGTAGCAACACATTAGCAGGAACAGTATATGGCTTT
Organism: Ferruginibacter sp.; assembly: GCA_031430735.1. Classification (GTDB taxonomy): domain Bacteria; phylum Bacteroidota; class Bacteroidia; order Chitinophagales; family Chitinophagaceae; genus Ferruginibacter. The sequence goes on from JANPCB010000028.1 coordinate 8,893, forward strand.
TACAGAAATGAAGGGCTTACTGGTAAAAAAATAAATGGAACAAAAGTAGCAGTACCAAAGCTAGATCAATACCAAGTTGGTTTTGCATTAGGAGGAGCCATCAAGAAAAATAAATTATTTTATTTTGTAAATTTTGAAACGGAACAAAGGCAAGATGCTCCAACAGCTTTCATTGGTCAAACAGCTGCTAACTCAGATAAAAACAATGCCTCTCGTGTTTTGGAGCAAGACTTAATAGACGTGCGTACCATACTTAAAAATAAATTTGGATACGAAACAGGCGACTACCAAGGCTTTAATTACAAACAAAAAAGTAGCAAGTGGTTGGCAAAATTAGATTGGAATATTAATCAAAATAATAGCCTATCCTTTACTTACAACGGACTAGATGCATCTAAAGAAAAGCCAGCACATCCAAGTGCTATTGGTCGCCGTGGGCCAGACTTTACAACATTGCAATTTAGAAATTCTGGATATAGAATAAACAATAAACTAAATTCATTTGGTACAGAATTAAAATCGAATTTTAGCAGCAAATATGCCAATAAATTAAGATTGGTTTATACACAATTTAGAGACAATAGAGATCCTCTTTCCACTCCTTTTCCAGTTGTAAATATTACAAAAAATGGTGTCCGTTACATCATTGCAGGTCATGAACCATTTTCTATCAATAACATTCTAAATCAAGATGCTTTTCAGGCCACAAACAATTTTAATATTATTTTACCTAAACATACACTTACAATTGGGGCATCTTACGAATCTTTTAAATTTGCAAATTCATTCAATTTGACTGGCTATGGACCAGCGGTATTTTCTAATGCAGATATAAAAGTATTTAAAGATAGTGTGCCAGTAAATGGGGCTTATGTTTTTGGCGCATACCCATTAAGTGCTGATGTGGCATATGCAAAAAACAGGGCCGCTGCCGACCAATGGACATTTTATTATTTAACGGTTGCTCAAATGTCAGTTTATCTGCAGGATGAATGGAAGGCTTCTAAAAATTTTAAATTAACATATGGTATAAGGGTAGATGCACCCTCTTATAAAAATGCAAGTTTTAAAAACCCAAATTTTAATGGTGATGGAACTTTTAAAGGGAGCTTTCAAGAAGGGTCGCCTACCATCGCAAACAACGACCCTCAAGTTTTATTTGATGCCAGTGGAAATCGTATTTCAAATGGAGAAGGTAAAGATTTAGACAATACAAAGTTTCCAACAAGAAAACCTTTATTATCACCAAGAGTTGGATTTAATTGGGATATTAATGGTAATAAAACAGCAGTACTTAGAGGAGGAACTGGATTGTTTACTGGTCGTTTCCCTTTTGTGTGGCTAGGAAACCAGCAAGCTAATCCTTATACTGGATTTTACAATGCAACAGATAAAAATTTTCAATGGCCACAAATTTGGAGAAGTAATCTTGGTCTAGATTATAAATTAAAATCTGGAACAATTTTATCAGGTGACATAGCGTATTCGAAAGATAGAAGAGCTATGATGGTGCGTAATTATAATTTAGGGACACCAACAGGAGTGTTGAATTCTGGTACTGGAGACAATAGAAAAATTTATAAAGCTACAGATAAAGGTACTGATGGGCCTTTTACTACAAACAATACGTATGTTTTCACCAATGCAAAAAATACAGGATATCAATTTAATGTAAGCATGCAAGCGGTACAAACATTTAAAAATGGATGGTATTTGCAAGGGTCTTACAATTACTTAATAGCACAAGATGCAAGTTCAATTTCTGCAGAAATATCGAGTGATGCCTTTGATAGAAACCCAATATTGAACAATGCAAATGAAGCCAGAAACTCCACTTCGTTATATGGCAACAAACATCGTTTTGTGTTGGCAGGTATTAAGAAATTTGAATATGGGGCGGCAAAAAAATATGCTACCACCGTTTCGTTCTTTGCTAATTGGGTAAGCGGAGATCGTTTTGCTTACGTATATGGCGGAGATATAAATAACGATGGAACTGGTACCAATGATTTGTTTTATGTACCTACAGATAAGGAAGTAGACATAATGCAGTTTGCAAATTATACAGATGTGTTTGGCGTGGTACAAGCTCCGGCTGTACAAAGAGCTACTTTTAAAAACTACTTGGCTACTGATAAATATTTAAGCCAACGTCGTGGAGAATATACTGAAAAATATGCTGGATCCACGCCTTGGTTTAGCCAAGTAGACATGAGGATATTGCAAGATTTTAATTTTATGAATGGCAAGAAAAGAAGTACAATACAGTTTAGTATTGATATTCAAAATTTGGGAAATATGCTAAATAGTAGTTGGGGTGTAAGAAAATTGGCTACCAACTCTGGGTTCTACCAGCCATTGTCAGTATCTGGATTTAGTGGGTCTGGGCAACCAATATTTAATTTTGATCCATCAACCAGAAGTACATTCACTGCAAGTCCAGATTTGATTTCGAGGTGGCAAATGCAATTTGGATTGAGGTATATTTTTTAATGGAAATTCCTTTTATTTACATATAAAAATCCCAAACTAAAATTGTTTGGGATTTTTATATGGATTAAAAAAAGCATTTAAATTTATTTCGTACTGTTACTTACATGCATGTTCTAATTTTAAAAAAATGAACGAATTCGTTTAATAAAATTCTGTAAATTTATATGCACAGCTTCCTTCGTTTCTTTAAACTTTTATTTGGTTGAGGAATTCTTACTTTCTATAGAATTATCCTTTTTTACTACTACAAAGAATGCGTATATAACTACCTTTAAGTTACAATGGGCTTATCATTTCTCCATAAAAGCCAAAGTAACTATTGGCTAAAAGTTTTTGTAGTATATGCAATGGTAGAAGCTTGCATACAGTTATTATTTTTGATAATCCTGAACAATTTTGGCAACCGCCGTATAAGCATACCAGAGTATCACCTTATTATGCTGCTCTTTCAATGCCTGTTGATATGGCCTATTTGGTGGGTTGCATGGTCTGTGAGAAAAAAGAAAATTATTATTCAGGTTATTGTTAATCTCTCCTTTTATATAGTTTATTCCATAATTTGGTTTGGCCCAGTGCAGGATGCCCTTGCTTTTCTTTATAATAACCTGCAGGAATTTACACGCCCCATATCTGACAGGCAGGAACCTTATCTTGACAGGGGAAATGAATATTCTTTTCTAAATTACCAATTGCTAAAACATGCTTTTCGTTTATCATGGTTTTATTTAGCAAGTTATTTTTATAACTATAAGCTGGAAGAAAAAAAGAAAATTGAACTGGCTGTTTCCAACAAAGAACTACAGTTAAAATTACTGAAGTGGCACCTAAACCCTTCTTTTTATTTCAAAACAATTAAGCACTTGCAGCAATCAGCAGCAGTAAAACCATCTGATGCAACTGAACCAATACTGCAACTGGCAAAAGTGATGGAATATGTTATTTACGAAGCAAGGGAGCAGCAAATAGAAATGAAAAAAGAAATACAATTTCTTAACAACTACATACAGTTAATTAATAAGCAGCCAGATAACAGGATATTCATTTCCCTTACCTGTGAAAACGGATTTGATAAATTAAAAATTGCACCATTATTGCTCACAGGCTTTGTTGATAATATATTAGCTACGCCAACAGATGCAGCTAACAACAGTTGCAACATCAGTATAAAATTTATAGGGAATGAAATGTTATTCTTAGTAGAAGGGTTATCAGCAAAACCTGCGGAGCCACCGCTGCTAGATGAGTTATACAAAGGAAGATTTTCATCGGTGTATTCACCTGAAAAAAATTTTAAACTACGCATACAGCTAGATGCAATATAAAGAAAACGATATTACAGGTATTGGTAATTCTAATACTGCGGGCAGAAAATTCTGGCGAGTAGCATTTGCCGTATATGCTATTTCGGAAGCCTTATTCATTGTTATCTCCTATCTGATTACCTATTCTAAGTGTAAGGTGTGTGTATTACCAATTCCCTTTTACATAACGATGTTTTTTATAAATCTTTTGCTTACTATTTTGCTGTGGTATGTACTCAACTATTTTCACAAACAAGCACTGTGGAAAATAATACTTGGTAATATTTTCATTTTCGTTGTCTATTATTTTTTTATTATTGGGTTATTGTATCTCTTGCTAAATTCTAAGCAGGAATGGTTGGTATGGCCTGTTAAATTTAGGTCTTTCACTTCAGTTGTGTATGATTCATGGACCGAGATAGGTAAATATGTAGTGAAGCTATCAGCCTTCTATATGCTGAAATTTTATACAGAATTCCAAAGGGTGGGAGAACAGCGGATACAATTGGCTGTTATCAATAAAGACATGCAGTTAAACCTTTTGAAACAGCAGTTAAGCCCACACTTTTATTTTAATACATTGAATAATCTTTATGGCTTGTCACGCAGTAATAGCTCGCAATTATCTGTTGCACTAAGCCAGTTATCAAACATTATGCAGTATGTGATAGTAGACTGTAACAAACCGAAAGTATTACTACGGCAAGAAATAAATTTTCTACAAAGTTATATAGAACTAGAAAAACTTCGCTACGAAAAAAATACAATAATAGAAATGAGTGTTACTGGCAATGTAAACAGCCAAACAATATTACCCCTATTGCTCATTCAGTTTGTAGAAAATGCTTTTAAGCATGGCATGAAGGAAAAATCTGACCGAAGTTGGATGAGGGTAAGTATGAATATTGATGACAATGAACTGCTTTTTACGGTAGAAAACAGTTTTTACGATGTTACTGCCTCACATGGCATTGGTATCAACTCAGTGAAACATATCCTAAACCTGCAATATGAAGGAAGGCATGATATACAAATGAGGCATGAAGACAACAGTTTTTCAGTAACTTTAAAACTAAACTTATAATGAAAATGATAAGCTGCGCAGTAATTGATGACGAGCCAATTGCCCGTGAAATACTAGAAGATTTTATTACCCAGGATGATAGGCTCACATTGCAAGGAAATTATAAAAATGCAAAAGAAGCCTTGAAAGGAATAATGACTCATCCAGTTGAATTGGTTTTTCTTGATATTAATATGCCCGGCCTTACTGGTTTTCAGTTTTTAAAATCTCTTACCCACCCGCCAGCAGTAATATTTACCACCGCTTACAGGGAGCATGCCATGGAAGGCTTTGATGCCAATGCCATTGATTATTTATTAAAGCCAATTGCTATTGAACGTTTTTTGTTGTCTGTAAATAAAGCCTGGCAGTTTTTGCGACCTTCTGTTATAGAAACCGCAGATGTAGATGCTGTAAAAGAAAATGAAGATTTCTTTTTTGTGAAAGCAGATGGTGGGCTCGTAAAAATATTTTTTGAGGAAATATTATTTATTGAAGCATTGAAAGAGTATGTAAAAATTGTAACAAAAGAAAAATCAGTGGTTACATACCATACCATATCTGGGCTGGAAGAAAAACTTCCTGCTGGTAAATTCTACCGCATACACCGTTCCTATATTGTAAACATAAAAGCCATTACCGCTATTGAGGCATTTATTGTAAAGATTGGCAAACATGAACTTCCCATCAGCCGCAATGAACGTGATGCTTTTGTGGAGATTGTAGCAAGCGGCAAAATTATTTCCAAATAAGTTATCTTATTACCGGGCTCTCCGGGATTACTAAAGCCATACCCAAACACCTCATTCGTTGAATTTTCCTTTTATTTGATTGAAAAGTAAAGGTTAAATTCTTATTTGCACTATAGCTTCATTGTACTAAAGCGGTTGTGTAATTCTAAAAATATAATCATGGAAAAACAATCTATCGGGGTAACTACTATTGCCAGGCAATTTATTATAGATACCACTACTATAATAAGAGTGGAAGCATCCTCCAATTATTCAAAACTTTTTTTCAGCGATGGCAAGACGCTGGTAACTGCAAAACTGCTCAGGTGGTTTGAAGAAAAACTGCCTCGCCAATCATTCATAAGGTTGCACCGCAGTCATTTGTTTAACAACCGGTATTTACAAATGGAGCAGTGTAATGACAAAGAATTTGAAATGCAGAATGGAAAAATTATTCAGGTTAGCCGACACAGAAGAAAATCCGTATTGCTGAAATTCCTGGCTTATATTCTATTGACAGTTTTTTTTCACCCATTAATATTTTCTCAAAATGTAGGCATTGGTATCTCCACACCTGAGGCAAAATTGCATATCAAAGGCTCTGCCGATACTTCTCAATTAATTATAGATGCCAACAGCACTCAATCGGCCAACAATCCGCTTATAAAATTGCGCAATAGCAGTGGTAACGACTTGCTATGGATTCATTCAGATAATGCATCAAATAGCTTTTTTGGGTTAAATGCAGGAAGAATTAATAATGCCATTGGAGGTGGAATAAATAATACATTTATCGGCGGTTCATCAGGTTATTCCAACAGCTCTGGAAGCAATAATACAGCCACCGGGCTTGGAGCACTTTATACTAATAATGCCGGAATAGGTAATACTGCCAATGGGGTAAATGCACTTACGCTTAATACCACTGGAAACTGGAATACAGCCAATGGATTTCAGGCACTTGCTTTTAATAGTACTGGAAACAATAATACGGCTAATGGATATTTTTCCCTCTACTCAAACGTAGCTGGAAGCAATGCAACTGCAATTGGTTATCAAGCTATGAGATATGCTAACAGCATCGTAACCCCTTTTACCAATTACAATGTGGCTGTTGGCTATGAAGCATTGCGGGGGTCCACCACGGCAGCAAGCAATACGGGTAATAGCAATACGGCAATTGGATATCAAACACTTTTTAATAATAGTTCCGGGTTCAGCAATACTGCCAATGGCCGCCAGGCATTGTTTTCAAATACCAGTGGCGATAATAACACGGCTATTGGTTACCAGTCTATGAATGACAACACAACTGGTTTAAATAATACGGCCACTGGTTTTCAGGCATTGAACAACAATATAGATGGGGATAGAAATACGGCCTATGGTGTATCTGCATTGCTCTCTAACCAGGCGGGAAATAATGGAACAGCTTTTGGGTATGCAGCCATGTCATTAGTAAACAACCAGGCTTCAGCTTTTACTAATAATAATGTAGCGGTTGGGTATGAAGCTTTAAGAGGCTCTGTAAGTCCGTCTAATAATACGGGAGTACAAAACAGTGTACTAGGTTATCAAGCATTGTACAGCAATAGTACTGGAAACTCAAATATAGCCATTGGTAATAATTCGCTTTATTTAAACACTATAGGAAGCTACAATACAGCCGCCGGATCCTTTTCCCTCAGAACAAACAGTTCGGGAAACTACAATACAGCCACTGGATTTAGTTCGCTTTATAACAATACTACTGGAGACTATAATACAGCCAACGGATATTCTGCACTTTATCAAAATACAACCGGAGGTAACAATACCGCCAACGGTAATCAGGCACTTTATTCCAATGTAGCCGGAAGCAATGCAACTGCTATTGGTTATGACGCAATGCTTTATTCCAACAACACCGCCACACCATTTGAGAATTATAATGTTGGTGTGGGTTTTGAGGCATTACGAGGCTCTTCAACTGCTGCCAACAATACCGGTAATTACAATACTGCTCTGGGATATCAATCATTAAGAAACATTACCATCGGAAACAGCAATACATCTATCGGAAGTGGTACACTTTTAGCAAACACCACTGGAAGCTATAATACAGCAAACGGAATTAGTTCGCTTCGTGACAACACCACAGGATACTCCAATAGCGCCTACGGGTCATTGGCGCTAAACAACAACACCACAGGAAGCAACAATACTGCCAACGGTGATGAAGCACTTGTATACAACACCACAGGAAGTAACAATACCGCCAACGGTAATCAGGCGCTTTATTACAATGTATCTGGAAGCAATGCAACTGCCGTTGGTAATAACGCAATGCTTTATTCCAACAACACCGCTATACCGTTTGATAATTATAACGTAGCAATTGGCTATGAGGCATTACGGGGCTCTACTGCCCCTGTCAATAATACTGGCAATTACAATACTGCTTTGGGATCTCTGACATTAAAAAGCAACACAGGAGGATTCGACAATAGCGCCAGTGGATATGAAGCACTTTTTTCCAACACTTCAGGGCACCACAATACAGGAAACGGATATGAAGCACTTTATTTAAACACCACAGGAGATTACAATTCTGGTTATGGAGCGGGTTCTGGTTTTGTCCTTTCCAATTTGAATAATACTACATCCATCGGATACAGTGCAGGTGGGGTTAGTAATGTTAGCAACCGTATAGAAATTGGCAATACCAGTGTTAGCTGGATTGGGGGGGAGGTAGGCTGGAGTACTTACAGCGATGCAAGGATAAAAAATAATGTGAATGCCAATGTCCCCGGCCTTTCATTTATCAACCTGTTGCGCCCCGTTACCTACAATTTAAATATTCACCATCAAAATAAAATGGTATATGCCGGCAAAAAAGAAGAAGGCAATTGGGATTCGAAATATGATATCGAAAAAATTCCCATGAGTGGCTTCATTGCCCAAGACGTGGAAAAAGCCGCAGCCACAGCAGGATACAACTTTAGTGGTGTACAGAAACCGGCAAATGCAGATGAGCTTTATTCACTTCGCTATTCCGATTTTGTAATGCCCCTTGTAAAAGCCGTGCAGGAGTTAAACCAAAAAAGCGATGAACAAATGAAAATGATTGCAGAACTTAAAAAGGAAATAGAACTGCTGAAATTAAAAAAATAATCTAATATTTTTTGTCTATGAAAACAGTTAAACTCAACATACTGCTGATATGCTTTTTTAGTTTCTCTGCAAATGCTGCTACCCGATTTGTAACATCAACAGGTGCCGGGCTATTAAACGGAACAAACTGGGCCAATGCTTTTCCCGGTACATCATTACAGGCAGCTATCAATGCATCCATTGCAGGCGATGAAGTGTGGGTGGCAACAGGAACTTATTTTACCACCAATACAGCTAACAGAAATATTTATTTCAACATGCTGAATGGAGTTGCTATTTATGGAAGTTTTAATGGCACAGAAACGACTTTATCACAACGAAGTTTTTCCTGTGGCTTTACATCTTTATTAAGTGCAGAGATTGGAGTACCCGGAAATGCAGATAACAGTTACCATGTAATTAACAACAGCAGCTTAAACAATACGGCTATTTTAGATGGGTTTACGATTAGTGGGGCGAATGCCAATTTTGATTTATTGGGTAATGATAATCGCAGTCTTGGCGGTGGCATGCTAAACAATGCTGCCAATAGTGGCACATGCAGCCCTACAATCAGAAATTGTTTGTTTAGTAATAACACAGCTTTGTTTGGCGGGGGCATTTTTAATCATGGGCAAAATGGCGGCAATGCCAACCCGGTAATTACTAATTGCATATTTGCCTTTAACACAGCTACAAGTGGTGGCGGTGGTATAGATAACTTTGGGTACAATGGCAATGCAAGCCCCGTTATTACCAATTCTATTTTCTATAATAATACCGCAGCAAGCAGGGCTGGTGCCATGTACTGTTGGGGTGCTGGTAATGGCAATGCAAGCCCAATAGTTTTAAATTCTGTTTTCATAAATAATTCATCGGTGGATGGTGGTGGTATTGTTTCCGATAGAACAAATTTCGTTTCAGGTAATTCTGGTACGGCTAATCCTACTATACGCAATTGTATTTTTTGGGGCAATATTGTATCTGGTGTAGGGCCACAGTTCTTCCTTTTGGGTAATGCCAGCCTAACTGCTACTTATTCTTGTATAGATATGAGCAACCAGAATGGTCCGCATATTATTGCTGGGCCAGGCACAGGTAATATTGTGCTATCTCCTACGTTTATAAATATTGCAAATGCGGCAGGTGTGGATAATTGTTGGCTTACTACCGACGATGGATTGCAATTGCAAAATACATCGCCCTGCATTAATGTAGGAAATAATGTGGGCGTAAGTACATTTGATATTATTGGCAACAATAGAATAATAACAGGAACAGTGGATATGGGTGCTTATGAATTAAATGGCATTGTACTTCCCGTAAATTTGATTCGTTTTGATGGTGAAACAGCTAAGCTTTCAAATATTCTTCATTGGAGCACTGCTTCTGAATATAGTAATCATTCATTTGAAATTGAAAGAAGTACTAACGGATTGCAATTTGAAAAAATTGCAACGGTATTGGGTACAGGTGAAAGTATAAATAAAAAAAATTACTATTTCGCTGATTATAAAATTTTTGAGCCACAATATTTCTACCGCCTAAAGCTAATAGATAGAGACGGTCATTTTAGCTTTGGGCCAATCATTTTATTGAAAAATAATTTGTATAAAAATGAACTAATCGTTTTTCCAAATCCTGTTATAAACGTCAGCACTGTTTTTTGGGGTAATAAGCTATTGATGAATGAAACTTTTTTATTAATTGGTAGTAATGGTCAGCTTATAAGAAAAATAATTTTTAATGGAAAGTTCGGTTATATAGACCTAACAAAAGAGGCTGCAGGGATGTATTTCTTAATAAATAGAAAATTAGGTATACAGGAGAAGATGTATAAAGTAGGAAATTAGTAAACTTTTGTGTAAAGCTGTCCAATGTTTTTATTAACTACCCCAACGCCTGCTCCAAATCATTCTTCAAATCCCCTACATATTCAATGCCTATAGAAATACGTATTAAATTATCTGGACTTATCGGATGATTGCCTTCTGCACTGCGCCTGTGTTCTACCAAGCTTTCTACACCGCCTAGGCTGGTGGCATGTTTAAAAATATTCAATTTAGATGCAAACTTTAGTGCTGCCTGTTCTCCTCCTTTTACCAAAATAGACATGATGCTGCCAAAACCATTTGTCATTTGTTTTTTTGCAATAGCATGGTTTTTATGTGAAGGCAATCCCGGGTAAAATACTTTTTCTATTGCAGGATGTGTGTTTAAAAAATCCGCTATGGCCAAGGCATTATTGCATTGCATTGCTAAACGCAAAGGAAATGTAGCAAGGCTCCTGTTTAGCAACCAACAATCAAAAGGAGAAGGAACGGCACCTGCTGTTTGTTGATATGCTCTTATGTTATTGCTAAGTTCATTGTTGTGATTGGTACAAATAATACCACCTAAAATATCGGAGTGGCCGCTAAAAAATTTGGTGGAGGAGTGCATCACAAAATCTACACCCATTTGTAGTGGTTTTTGTAACAGCGGTGTTGCAAAAGTACTATCACAAGCAGTAATGATATTTTGTTTTTTTGCCAGTGTTACAATGGCATGTATATCGGCAATTTTTAATTGTGGGTTAGACGGTGTTTCCATCCATATCAATTTTGTATAGCTGTTTATTTTATTTTCAATATTGGCAACCTCGGTCATATCTACTTCGTCAAAACTTACTTGCCATCTTTTAAAAAAGTTAGCTAGTAAACTTCTTGTACCATGGTAGCAATCATCTGGAATAATTACATGGCTATTGGGCGACAATATATTTTCGAATAATGCATTTACTGCAGCTAAGCCGGATGAAAATGAAATAGCGGTTGATGCTTCTTCTATAGCTGCAATTTTATTTTCTACCACATCTCTATTGGGGTTGCCGCTTCTTGTATAATTATATGCATTGTGGCTGCCATCTTTTTTCCTTTCAAATGTTGTAGATAAATGGATTGGCAGTATTACATCGCTTATGCTTTCCTCATGCTGTTGCCCCGCATGTACCGCTATTGTTTGTATGTGTTGTTTGTTAATGTCCATTTATATAATTGTATTTATGCTGCTAATGTACAACGTATTTTTTTTATTGAGAAGTCTTATGAACTTTCATTATTGTGGCATACCCTTTTCAATAAGATTGGTGCTAGATAATCTTCTATTTGCTATCCTACCAACTGCATTTGTATAAAAAATACAATGATACCTGCAGCTAAGCCTAATAAAGCCAACCAGCTAATTTTCTTAAGATACCACATAAAATCTATTTGCTCTATACCCATTACTGCAACGCCTGCTGCCGTGCCAATTATAATAGCACTACCGCCCGTACCAGTAGTTAGTGCAAGAAATTCCCAAAAAGGATGATCTGTAGGGTAAGTAGATAAATCGAACATGCCTTGGGATGCTGCTACCAATGGCACATTGTCAACAACAGCCGAAAGAAGCCCAAGTGCAATACCAATTAAAAAATCATTTTTTAAAGTGCTGCTTAAAAACCCAGCCAAATCTTTTAATATGCCAAATGATTGCAGAGCAGATACTGCCAATAATATGCCTAAAAAAAATAAAATGCTCGGACTATCTATTCTTTGCAATGCGCTGGCTACTGTATATTTTTCTGCCCTGCCTTCACCCTTGCTTTTATGAATGATTGTAGTAATTACCCACATCATTCCCAATGCCAATAAAATTCCCATAAAAGGAGGCAAATGTGTAAGGGTTTTAAATACAGGTACAAAAATTAAAAATCCAATACCAGAAATGAGTATGATTCTGCCATCTCTTTTTTCTTTGGGTGTACAGGTAGATGCCGGTATGGGTTTTATTTTTTTTCCTTTAAAGCGATATGAAACGATTAAAGCAGGAATGATACATACTACAACACTCGGAAGAAACAGTTGCTTCATGATATTTAGCGCAGTTATTTGCCCACCAATCCAAAGCATAGTAGTAGTTACATCGCCCAATGGAGACCAAGCACCGCCAGCATTTGCAGCTATTATAACCATGCCGGCAAACCATAGCCTGTCTTCTTTTTCGCTTAATATTTTTGAGCAAAGCGATGTCATTACAATGGCTGTTGTAAGGTTATCCAATAACGAGGAAAGAAAAAAACTGATAGCTGTTATGATCAGTAAAAGGGTTGCTTTATTTGTTGTTTTTATTTTTTGCGTAATGATATCAAAGCCATCGTGCGAATCTATTAATTCTACGATGGTCATAGCGCCCAATAAAAAGAAAAGAATAGAGGCTATTTCTCCCATATGATGCAACAGTTCTTCGCTCACTACATGCGTTGAATTGCTTTGAAGGATATAGATTGTCCAGCATAGTACACCCGTAATTAATGCAGAAGCTGCCTTGTTTAATTTTAGCGGATGCTCAAAAGCAATGGCAATATAACCCAATACAAATACAATAATTATTAATGCTGAGATCATTTCAAGTAAACAAATGTTTTTTAAAAAATTACGTTGGTTACTACAAATTTAGTGTTTTAGAAGATGGTAGTTGAACGAACTATTTGTAGGTGATATTTCTGAAGTTAGTACTAATTGCTTGGAGTGTACTTAAAAGTTTTTGGTTTGTAAAATTAGTGTATCCTTTGACTAGCTAAAAGAACAAATAAAGAAAATGCCATTTTCCTATTTTTTAAAACCCCTCTTTTCAATTATTTATTTGAAAATGCTACTGCAATTTTTGCACCCAACGCTGCATTGTGTAATATCAATTCTATGTTGGATTGCAGGCTTTCTCCATTGGTATGTTCTGCTAAATATTTTAATAAAAAGGGTGTTACTTCTTTTCCTTTTATTTGTTGTTTGTCTGCCGCTGCCAATGCAGTAAGGATGTGCTTTTCCATTGCAGCTTGCGGTATTTCATGTGCAGTTGGCAATGGATTTGCAATAAGAACCGAACCTTCTAAACCCATTGCCCATTTGGTTTGTAACATAGCTGCAATTTCTGCTGCGCTATCTAAACGCAATGGAGTTGCATATCCACTTTTGGAAGAATAAAAACTGGGAAATTCATCTTGCCCAAAGCTAACTACCGGTATACCTTTTGTTTCGAGGTATTCTAATGTAAGACCTATATCTAAAATGGATTTTACACCAGCAGAAACAACGGCTACAGATGTTTGCGCCATTTCTGTGAGGTCTGCAGAAATATCCATACTGCTAGCAGCACCTCGATGCACACCTCCAATACCACCCGTTACAAAAATAGAAATACCAGCAATTGATGCAATTCGCATGGTAGCGGCCACAGTGGTAGCACCGTTTAAATTTTTACTAAGCACATAGGGCATATCCCTAATGCTTACTTTCCATACATTGTTGGCATTTCCAAAAAATTCCAATTGCTCAGGTGAAAGACCCACAAAACATTTACCATTCATAATGGCAATGGTGGCTGGTATGGCTCCATTTGCTCTCACCATTGCTTCTACTGCAAGGGCTGTCTGTACATTTTTGGGGTAGGGCATACCATGCGAAATGATGGTGGACTCTAAAGCTACAACTGGTTTGCCTTGCAGCAACGCCTGTTCAACTTCTGGCAAAATTTCTATAAGCGGATGACTCATTATTCTTCGTAATATTTAGAAACCAATTGTAATAATTTTTCTTGATTGAGGTGTGTGGCAATTGCTCCTTTTACCTGTAATATTTCGGCAGATAAAGTATGTGCCGTACGAAGGCTGTTCAAATTATCTTTTCCAAAATATTTAGATAAAATAAATCCGCTTACTGAACCATCGCCTGCCCCTGTACAATCCACCACATTTGCATTGGGAGCATTTAGCTGAAGTATTTCTGTTTTCTTATACAATGCAGAGCCATCAACACCTTTGTGCAGCCATATGTATTGTATTCCTCTATCAAGCAATTCTTTTATTTGATCATCTATGGTTATGGCTTCATCGCTACACAAAGCAGGCAGTTCATCTTCATTGGGCGTAATCAGATACAAGCCATTAAAATTTGCAGTGGCTATTTTTTTTGCCGGCGGAACAGATACTGGTTCAATAATCATTCTTATTTTATGAATATTGGTAAACTGTATTAGCCAGTTTATAGACTCCACGCTAATATTGGCATCTACCATTACGTAAGCGGCTTCACATAAAAGCAATTCTTGTTCCTGTAGATATTCTGGTGTAATAAGGTGTAAAGCAGCATTGGTTAATAGTGCGGTAAACATGGAACCATCTGTATTGATGATGGCTGTATATTTTCCAGTAGGCACCTGTGCTGTAATAGATGCATCCAATTTCATACCTGTATCTGTACAAGTTTTTTTTAGCCATTCGCCATCTACATCATTGCCAAAAACAGATATGAGTTGCACCGGAATATCCAATAACGACAATTGGTGTGCAATATTTCTAGCTACACCCCCAGCGGTACGGGTAGAACTTACTTCGTTGGTAGTATGCATCAGCATTTTTTCTCTCGCATGAAAGAGCTCATCTACCAATGCAGCTCCAATGCAGATAACGGGTTTTGACATAGCCGTAAAAGTAACGAAAGTTTTTTTAAGCGTCGTTTGTATTACCAATGAAGTGTATTTAAAATTGTCGCTTATTAATTAACCGCAGAGAAATGAGTTAAAAGAGACTTCGCAGAGAAATCTCAGCGTCATCTCTCTGCTCTCCTTTTCTCTGCGGTTATTCTTTTTCTCTATTATCTACTTTTAAGTGCGACAATTTTAAATACACCCAACCAATGGGTACAAAACTTAGCTATTTACTTAGCATGATATCTATGTTCTGTAAACCTGTTCCATCCTTTTTTTACTTTAGATTCTACCGCCCAATGAAACCCTCCATCAGTACTAGGCCAATAAATCATTCTGGCAATACCTGCTGGCATCTTTGCTTCAAAACAAATGGCATCTGGGTGTATATCTTTTCCATCCGATAGATAGCCCTCCGATCTTTTCCCATCCGATGTAAAAGACCAAAACGAAAGTATATTGTCTGTAATACCGTAAATGGCCACTTCATTGTACGAGCCCTTACCAAATTCCCACGAAGCCTTTAGTTCAATGTATTTACCCCCAAGGATGCTGGTGAAATTTCGGGTGCATTTCAGTTTACCCATCGGCGAATCAGCTTCAGCCATCCATTCACCTAAAAGCGGTTGCATAATGCCTAGTTTGCCTTTGCCTTTTTTCCAATGAGGGTTTTTGTTTGCCATAAAATTTGTTATATTTTAAATATCAACCTACATATCCAAAAATAAAATAGATAAAATAACCTATCATATAAGAAAATAAAAAAGCCATCAAACTTGATAGTAGCACGGCAGTATTGTTGTAAGATTTTTTGGTAACAAACTTTACAATGCCATAACATATCAATGCCAAGCCTGCTATCATTAATATTGATGTAGCCCTAAAATACATGAATTGTGGCGCAACAAAAGCACCACCTACCAAGGAAGCCAATCCGCAGCCTAAAAGACTTTTCATTATTGTATCAGAATTTACTTTTGCATCCTCCACTTCGGCTTCTGCTTTCTCTACATTTGTTTCAATAACATCATGGAGCTCTTCTAACGAAAGTATAGACGAGTTGGTGGTTTTTTTTATAAAACTTACATCTACGCCATTGCGTCCAAGTAATGCAGCTTCTTTGCTAATCCTCTTTTTCTCTTGCTCAATAACGGCTTTTGTTTCTAACCTTTTTATTAAGGGTTCTATGCCACCTTTTTTTGTGAGCACTATGTCTAAAGCCATACTAGCCTCCTCGCTGTAGTTATCTATATTTTTATAAATGTTGTATAATTCTTCATCCGTATATAATTCATATTTGGCTTCAAAATCTTTTATGTTTAGCATGCGTATTTAATTAAGTAAAAATATTTTTATTAATATACAAAATGAATTTCAATGGTTATAAAATTACATGTTTCTTCGAATATGCTCATGGAGAATTTATTTTAAATGCTAGCACAGGAGCAATTTTTTGATTTCAAACATATTCCTTTACCAATAAAGATTGAAAATCCTTGCTACATTTTTAAATGCACACTTCTATCAATATGATATTTCAAATTGAAAAATATTCTTCAATTGTTTTAATTTATTTATCTTCATTTTTTTAAATTATTCTTATGAGTGTACATATTAGTGCCAAGCCAGGTGAAATTGCGAAAATTGTTTTACTAGCTGGCGATCCATTAAGGGCTAAATACATTGCTGATACCATGTTACAGGATGTTAAGTTGGTAAGCAGTACCCGCAATGCTTTTTATTTTACGGGCACTTATAAAGGTACAGTTGTAACCATTGGTGCTAGCGGTATGGGCTGTCCTTCAATTGGAATATATTCTTACGAATTGTACAACGAATATGGGGTAGAATGCATCATCCGTATAGGTACCGCAGGAGGGTATGATGAAACGGTAAAAGTGTATGATGTAATAAATGTAGACAATGCTTTTAGCGAATCTACTTATGCTAGTGAGGCTTTTGAAATAACCGGAAATAAACTATCACACCAAGGTATTGCTTATGGCATCATAAATGAAACAGCTCAAAAAATGAATGTCCCCGTAAAAGCAACCAACATACATTCGAGCGATGTGTTTTATAGAAGCAAACAAGGAACACCTGCACTTGCTGCACAAAACAATTGCATAGCGGTAGAAATGGAAGCATTTGCCTTGTTTGCCAATGCACAATACTTAAATAAAATGGCCGCAACCATTCTTACCATTTCTGATATCATTCCCACACACGAAAGTATGTCGGCAGATCAAAGGCAATCGTCCTTAGATAGCATGGCCAAACTTGCATTGGAATCTGTAGTGGCCATCAGTGAAAAGATAGCTTAATCTATGTGATAATAAAATCAAGTTTTAATAACCAGCCTTTGCCCCACCAATATTTTCTATTGGGTGCCAAGTCGTTTTTATTTCTTGAAAGTCCATAATAAAATAAGGGGATTGCCCGCTGGCTTCCGCCCATTTTATTGTATCGTACAAAACAATTCTTTTTACATTTAATGCCGCTTTTTCCTTTATCATTTTTTGTGAGGCAGCATCTGCTTCGCAATATAAGGTAGCATTTACATCCATGTGATCTGCAAAATAAGGAACCAGTTCTGCTACTTTTCCCGTAATGATATTTACAACGCCACCTGGTAAGTCAGAGCTATTCAGCACTTCTGCAAATGTAACTGCACAAAGTGGTTTCAAATAGGAAGCTAAAATAATACAAGTATTTCCTCCTGCAATAATGGCTGCCATTACCGAAACCAAACCCAACAAAGAAGTATTTTGAGGAGCGATAGCTGCAACAACACCAGTAGGCTCTGGCACAGAAAAATTGAAATGAGAAGAAGCTACAGGGTTTACTGCGCTATACACTTGCTGAAATTTATCGCACCAGCCACTGTAATAGATCAATCTTTCAATACAAAGGTTTACTTCTTTTTCTGCTTGTACTTTTGTTGCATCTTGTTTCATCAACTCATCCACAAATTGTGCTTTTCTTCCCTCCAACATTTCTGCAATGCGATATAATATTTGCCCACGATTAAATGCTGCCCTGCCGCTCCAACCTCCAAAAGCATTTCTTGCAGCCACTACCGCATCTCTAAAATCTTTTCTAGAGCCCAAACAAACATTGGCAAGTTTTTCTTTTCTACTGTTGGTAGCAATATAATATCTACCAGATTCTGTTCTAGGAAATTGCCCACCTATGTAAATTTTGTATGTCTTTAGAATTTCCAATCGTTTTTCGCTTTTTATTGTTGTAGCCATTTTATTAATTTATAAGGTTTAATAGGTTTAAGAGGTTCAAAAAGTTTAAGAGGTTGGTTGAACTTTTTGAACCTTTTCAACTTTTTGAACTATTGTAGGTACGCACTCAATCCATGCAACCCACCCTCTCTTCCGTATCCACTTTCTTTATATCCACCAAATGGTGATGTGGGATCAAATTTATTGAATGTATTTGCCCAAATTACACCAGCCCTTAATTTAGTTGTAAGGTTAAATATTTTAGAACCCTTGTCTGTCCATACACCTGCCGAAAGTCCGTAAGGAGTGTTATTGGCTTTTTCTATTACTTCATCATCTGTTCTAAAACTTTGAATGGTTAGCACCGGTCCAAAAATTTCCTCTTGTGCTATGCGGTTAGATTGTGCAACATTGGTAAAAATAGTTGGCCTGCAAAAAAAACCTTTTGTTGGTATAGCGCATGAGCTTTGGTATATTTCTGCTCCTTCTTGTTGCCCAATTTTTATATATTTATTAATGATGTCCAATTGCGCTTTCGAATTGATGGCTCCAATATCGGTATTTTTATCCATCGGATCTCCAACAATCAACGTTTCTAGCCTGTCTTTTAATTTACGTACCACTTCTTTAAAAACAGACTCCTGTACGTATAGCCTAGAGCCAGCGCAACATACATGACCTTGGTTAAAAAATATTCCATTGATAACACCTTCTACCGCTTGATCCAATGGGGCATCATCAAAAATAATATTGGCAGCCTTGCCACCTAGTTCTAGTGTTGCTTTTTTATTGGTACCTGCTATGGCTCGCTGTATGATTTTACCAACGTCTGTAGATCCGGTGAATGCAATTTTATTTACATCGGCATGGTTTACGATAGCTGCACCAGTTGCCCCAGCTCCGGTTATAATATTTACAACACCGGGCGGTAAGTCTGCTTCCTGCATTATTTCTGCCAATTTTAAAGCGGTGAGCGAAGTATTTTCTGCAGGTTTTAAAACAACCGTATTACCACATGCAAGTGCAGGTGCTATTTTCCAAGCTGCCATGAGCAACGGGAAATTCCAAGGAATGATTTGGCCTGCTACACCCAATGGTTCTGTTGTACGATTGGGAAAAGCATATTCCAATTTATCTGCCCATCCAGCATAATAAAAAAAATGATTGGCAGCAGTAGGAACATCAAAATCCCTACTTTCTCTAATGGGTTTTCCTCCATCAAGCGTTTCTATTATGGCAAATTCTCTTGCCTTTTCCTGTACCATTCTGGCAATGCGGTAAATATATTTGGCCCTTTCTGCAGGCGGCATTTTTTTCCAAGTTTTATCATAGGCTGTTCTTGCCGCTTTCACTGCTTTGTTTACATCTGCGGTATTGGCTTCTGCTATCATCGAAAGTTTTTCTTCTGTAGCCGGATTGATGGCTGCAAAATATTTTTTGCTCATCGGCTTTTCAAATTTACCGTTGATAAACAAATTGTACTGCTCATCTATTTTTGCAGCGCTTTTACTTTCCAATGCCGGAGCCAAATTTCTGGCAGAATCAAACTTTAATTTTATTGTATTGTTTTTTGCTTTAGCCATGATCGGTGTTTATGAAGTTCAAAAGGTTTAAGAGGTTCAAAAGGTTCAAAGGGTTCAAGAGGTTTTTTTAGTTAGAGACTCATTGATATTTTTTTGTCTTTTATTTTTTAAATGGTTTAAGAGGTTCAAGAGGTTCAAGAGGTTTTTTTAGATCGAAACTCTTTGATATTTTTTTGTCTTGTATTTTTTAAATGGTTTAAGCGGTTCAAAAGGTTCAAGAAGTTTTTTAGATCGAGACTCTTTGATATTTTTTTGTCTTTTATTTTTAGTTGTTATTTTTATTAAATGTTATGTGTTTAACTGGTTCAAAGGGTTCATAAGTTTTTAATTAGAAACTATCTCCCTTTGAATTTAACTCCTTTCATTTCTGAGTTCTCTAAGTATGAAATCAGTTTTTGAATAAGCGTACTTATTTTCATTGCGTGAATAGAAAGCAGTTCAAATTCCTCTTGGTTTATATAAGTTCTATCCAATGCTCTGTAAAGCTGTGATCTTAATTCTCCACAAGAACCTTTTGCAATAAATAAGAACTGTATAAATTCTCTGTTTCCTCCTCTTTCAAAACCCTCCGCAATATTATCCATTATAGAGCCTGCGGAACCTTCCACTTGATTTATTAGCCTAAAATTGTTTCTTAACCTTTTGCTATCAACCAAATTTCCGATAATCTTATTAAGGTCCCTAGCTTCCTTCCATGAAATTATTTCTTCAAATTTGTTAATGGTTGCCATAAATCCTTTTAAACTTATTAAACCTTTTGAACCTCTTGAACCTGCATTTAGTCTATCGAAAAATAATTCGAACTTTGATAAACCCCCGTTCTCTGTTTCATCAATTGCATCAAAATATCATTTGCCAAACTGCTGGCACCAAATCTGAACCATTCATTGTTCATCCAGCCTTCGCCAAGGGTTTCGTTCAACATAACCAAATAATGCAATGCTAGTTTCGATTTTGAAATACCCCCTGCAGGTTTCATAGCAATTTTTTTCCCTGTTTTATAATAAAAATCACGAATGGCTTCCAGCATTACCAAGGTAACTGGCATAGTAGCCGCAGGAGAAATTTTTCCGGTAGATGTTTTTATAAAATCGGCACCTGCATACATGGCTATATCACTTGCCTTGCGCACTTTGTCATAAGTAACCAATTCGCCTGTTTCTAAAATTACTTTTAAACGTGCATCTCCACAAGCTTCTTTGATAGAAGCTATTTCATCAAACACAAAATTGTATTCGCCTTCTAAAAATTTGCCTCTAGAGATAACCATGTCCACTTCATCAGCACCATTTTGTACAGCATACTTTGTATCTCTTATTTTTATATCGAGTGGCGCTTGTCCGCTAGGGAAAGCAGTGGCAACTGAGGCTACTTTTACACCAGAATCTCCCAAGGCTTTTTTGGCAACTTTTACCATAGATGGATACACACATATGGCCGCCACGGTGGGCAAACCCGGGTAGCTATCATGCAAATGAATGGCCTTGTAACAAAGTTGTTTCACCTTTCCTTCTGTATCTTTTCCTTCTAAGGTTGTAAGGTCTATCATATTAAGTGCAAGCAACAAACCATTTAATTTGGTTTCGTTTTTTATGCTGCGCTTGGTAAATCGAGCGGCTCTCTCTTCAACGCCCACTTGATCTACATGGGGTGGTAAAGAAAAATCTGGTATTGTTTTGTTTGCAATCATTTGTATATTTTTACACCGTTAAAGCCTCTAGTGATTGTTTGATTAATTTTTCTACTGCGGCATTGCTGTCTTTAGAAAATTCTTTTGCCACTCTATTTGCTATGATGGCATTTACGCTTAAGCATTCATGTCCCATCAATTTTCCCAATCCATAAATGGCCGATGTTTCCATTTCAAAGTTAGTGATTCGATGACTATTAAAATTAAAATGAGTTAGTTTATCTACCAAGCCAGGACTACTCAAACCCAAACGCAAGACCCTTCCTTGTGGGCCAAAAAAACCGGGGCAAGTTACTGTAATGCCTTTGTGAAAATTTTTTCCAAATTTTTGCAATAATAGTTCGCTACCGCTAAAAGCGTATGGGATGGTTATGGTTGTCTCTAAATTTGTTTGGGCAATAAAAGCCTCTGCCATTTCTTTATCATCAGCTGTTTTTTCGTAGCTGTAAAAATTGAGTAGATTATCCAATCCCAATCCATGGGTAGAAGCTACAAAACTATCCACGGGAATATCTGCCTGCAAAGAACCAGATGTGCCAAACCTAATGATGTTTAATTTAGTGAGTTTTTCTTTTATTTGCCTTGTATTAAAATCTATATTCACCAAAGCATCTAGTTCATTAAAAACAATATCAATATTATCGGGGCCAATACCCGTAGATACAACAGACAAATGTTTTTTGCCTATATAACCAGTGTGGGTAATAAACTCCCTGTGTTTTAATGTATGCTCTATTTTGTCAAAATGAGCACTTACTTTTTCTACCCTATCAGGATCACCCACTACAATTATTGTATTGGCTATTTCTTCAGGCCTTACACCTAAATGATAAATGGCCCCACGACTATTAATGATAAGCTCTGATGCTGCTATACTTTGCATAGTAAAACCGTTTGTAACCAAAGGTATAAATTAATGGATACAAATTGTAAAGTATCGCTAGCGAGGTATTTTAATATTGGTAGAATATTTTGAAATAAGAAATTCTTTATCGGTTGGTGTCCCCACCAAACGAAATCAAACTATAGCTATTTATGCAATGTTTGGTGAGGGCACCAACCATTAAGTAAATATTTTAAAATAATAAATAAGTTAAAAATCGTATGCCCAGTATTCTTTATCGGTTGGTGTCCCCACCAAACGAAATCAAACTATAGTTATTAATGCAATGTCTGGTGAGGGCACCAACCATTTCTTTATCGGTTGGTGTCCCCACCAAACGAAATCAAACTATAGCTATTTATGCAATGTTTGGTGAGGGCACCAACCATTAAGTAAAACTATAGTTATTAATGCAATGTTTGGTGAGGACATCAACCATTAAGTAAAAATCGTATGCGCAGTATTTCTCTATTCTAATTTTATCTGAAAGCAAATAATATTCATGATAACATTGTTTCATTTATCTTCTTTTCACTCACCCTTTCAACTTTTCTATTTTTTGTTTTACGGTGCCACGCTCACCCAAGCGTATGATGCCCAAAATTAGGCTTGCCCAAAAACCATCATGGGTAATTATATTGGTTTTTTCTGCAACTTTTATATCCCTGGCAGCAATCAAGGAATCCAATTCATCTGATTGTTTATCTGCAATACTTACTGCAAATTTCCAAGCGCCTTCTCTGCTTAGCTGCATACTATAGTCAATCATAAAATCATCAACCTTTGCAGTGCGCTGTAGAATCCATTTCAGCCTTGGCCAAATATTGGCAAGGTCGTTTTGTACTTCGTTAACCAACGATGATAAGATGGTATTTATTTTATTAAAATCATTTTGCAGACTGTATATATCTTCAGCTTTTGATATTGCGGCAGCTGCTATCCCTAAGTCGAGATTAATATGTGCATTCATACCTAGCAACAAATGCTGTAACACAATAGGCCAATAATCTGTTGTTTTGTCAAATGCTTTTTTCCATGATGCAGTGGTGGGTTGGTTTTGTTTCCAAGCAAAGTAGGCCTCTAAATACCTATTGGCAAAAACCACATCCAATTTTTCCATGCGTGGCCCATCTTCAAACTCATTGTTTGCAATACCTTGTTTTACCCTGCGTGTTACTTTGCGATATAATGCAGCAAAGTAGCCAGCGGTATCATTGTTTTCTTCCGATTGTTTAATGATGGTATCCAAAGCTTCCAACACTTCATCGATTGTATTTATAGCTGGCATGGGTTAAAGTTTTGTTGATGATTGTACTAAAGTAAATATAAATAATTTTTTAAAAGATTCTTGTAAACCTTGCTTAGTTATTGCTTTCAATATTTGAAATGTAAACAGGTGCAAAGATTAAAGTGATGCATTGGAAAACAACATGTGTAAAATAACAGCACGTTATGATTTTATATTTTGCGTATTCATTTTTGCGAAACAGCCAACACCCATTTCTTTACAAGGGCAGATACCAGTGTTGCTTTGTAGCTCTCCGTTGTTGGAGATAAATAAAATATTAAAACCAAATTGGGTGCGCAACAATTTTTGTTGATAAGCTTGGCTGTGCTACATACCAACAATGGCCTTTTACAATACTGCAACAGCGCAATAGGGAGCAATAATATATGCCAACAAGGGCGGAATCATCTTCCCCGCAATACAAAAAAAATGGCTATCATTACTTATGTTTTATTCTAAGCGTTCTATTATAAAGGTATTTGTTTCTTCAGATATATTGGTAGTACAAAAAGCTTTATAGCCATGCTTTTTTATTTCTACTATTTCTACTGTAACAACAATACCTTGTTCTAAAATGGAAGCATCCCCCTTAATTACTTTTACAGGCCTTAGTTCATAAACGCACTCATTAACCCATGTTATGCTAAATACCAAATTGAAATCAGGATTTACTTCCGTTTGATACTTTTCATTTCTAGTAATTATTGAAACCACATTTTCTTTATCCCTAAGCCTAAATTTCCCTTTATGTAATGATGCACAGGTTTGTGCATTTGTGTACATACCAGAGATTAAAAAAAATAGAACGAAGTGTACTGTTTTATAGCGCATGTTATTCATAAATTAAAATGTAGCGTATGGCTTTTGGCTAAGTTGTGGCAAAGATAGTATATGAAAAGTTGGCCAAAAGCCAATAGGAGAGAGGTTTAGTTTATCCTGTGAGCCGCAGGTAGCTGCGGAGCAGTGGATATTCGGTGGGGAGAGAAAAAAAGCCAATCTATAGTAGGCTAGGTTTCTGCAGCAGCCCAATATCATTGGTTATGGGTATTTCAATTTATAAAATACCCAATCTTTCACTAAATGACATTGGGCAGAAGCAATAGTTGCGCACGAATAACTGAGGTAAGCTACATAACCTAAAATGATAGATATTATTCCTAATTAAAAAATCATTTCTTTTTTGCCCTTGTTTTTAAATTCACAATATGAAAGCCAATATTTACAAAAAAGTTAGTGGCTGGCTTATTTTCAACCACTACATCTTTACCATCATATTTGCTCGCAAAATCCAATCTGCCATTTAATCGTACCCCGGCATTAGTAGTAAATTTTGTGTTTTTACCCAATGCTGTTTCCCACCCAAGTTTTGGCCTTATTTCTCCTCGTTGAAAAAATGTATTATTTAAAGCAGCATTATTACTTGCATATGCAAATTGGCCACCTTCTAAATCA
>JANPCB010000029.1:0-17306 GCA_031430735.1 Ferruginibacter sp.
GCTTGTAAGTCGCACCCCTGTTGGGCTTTATTCTACTGTTGTAACTGATTTCATTTTAGACAAATATTCAAATTTTTAGCTTTTTTTCTTAAGCCTTGATTTTTTTTGTTACTTTTTTGTATCAAGACAAAAAAGTAAATAGGTAGATATCTATTTTTTAATAAGATTTGAGAATTATATTGTTAATTTCAATACGTAAAGATTTTAATAGAAACAAAGTTGATTTTTGTTGCTTCATACAAAGCAATCCGAACCTATGTTTACTCAAACAATTCCAATTTATTTTTTGGCCTGCGTTTATCTTCCCACTTAAAATTCTTAAGGTATCTTTTTTCGGATGGTATTTGGTTCATGGGATACATTGTTCCATCAATGTTATTTATATATTTTATTTTCAGTACTGCTTCTTTTTTAAAATACACATCTACCACATCTCCGCTGGCTCTATTCATCCCTATATATGCACTGTCTTGATCTTGGGCATAAAAAATAGTTTCGGCAGGTGAGCCCTTTATACGGGCATAATCTATTTTACCTTCTATAAAATAGGCATTGAGTGTGCGCCCGGCCGCTTGGTTGTACATGGCAGGGTTTTGCTGGTTGGTTACTTGGCTATTGTTAAAAACATACACCCTTTTTGGTTGTTGTTTTTCTGTAAACAAATACATGGTGTCACCCGTTATCTGATTTTTTTCTTTCCATACTATCGGGTCTCTAAACATTCGAAAAACAGAATCTTCGGTGCTGTAATACATGCTATCGCAAACCGCTTGTGAGCTATCGTTGTATATGCGTACATGGTTATACCCAAGTATGTAGCGTACACTATCTTGAGGTGTTTTGGTAAGCACTTGTTTGTTATTTGCTGTATCTACTTTTGTGTAATAATTTTTTGCAGTATCACTGCTTAGTAAAATTTGAGCACTATCTTTTACAAAAACGGTATTTTTTAAAGCATTTTTTTTCACTGTTAGTTTTCTAAAACTGCTATCATACACTCTCAATCCGCTAAACAAAGTATCCGCTGCTATATAAGTGCTATCCTTGTCTTTTACCAATACAATCACTGGTTTTTTGGTAGCTAAAAATGAATTGGTTTTTTTATTGCTTTCAATGTAATCACCAATTACAATTATATGGTTTATACTGTCTACAAACTTTGCCCGACCTTTTAAAATTGAAATGCCAGTAGCATCATCATTGAATGTTGTATCAGCAATGGTAGAAAATGTACTGTCACTAATCATTGTCCTACCATAAAATTCTGCTACACCTGTTTGCAAATTGTAAATGCCATTTTTAGAACGGATGGTTTTGCCATCTTTTGTTTTTACTAGGGTAGGAGATATGAGCGTAGCTATTTTAAAGCTTGTGTTATACTGCAGGCTATCTGCAACAATATCATACTTGGGGTCTACCAAGTGTACATATTTTTTAAAGAATACATCTTTGGTATCGGAAAAATAAATGGCATCGGTACTGGTGAGCACTGTTGTGCCGTTTACAACTTTGCCACCGCCTTGGTAAGTAGCAATGCCTGTGGCTACATTGTACACCAAATCGTTTGTTGTAAGGCTTGCTTTTCCATCTGTTAGTCTTACGTTTCTTTTTAGATAAGCTACCCTTTCTTTGCCTACATAGCGAAGATAATCGGCATAGGTATTAACCGTATCGGCATCGTTTATGTGTACATGGCCAAATACTTCTGCAATATTGGTTCGTTCATTTATAACAATGCTATCGCCAGAAAGTTTGGTGTTGCCTTGCTTTACGATGGCATTGCCAGCAATCGTTTTTAAATTGGTAGAATCATCCAAAGTAATAAACCGGATGCTATTACCATTAAGAATATAAATTTTATTGATACTGTCTATGGGAGCTGTTTGGGCTAAAGCATTTTCTGTAGCACAAATAATAACCAGTAGAAGGATGTAGCGTAATTTTTTTACCATCAAGATAATTTTGAAACCACAAATTGAACAATTAAAAACTAAATATTGTCACAATTATTTATTTTACCTTCTCTATGTAGTACGGGCTATTCAATGTATCGGCCATAGGAACCAACAATGGTTCATTTTTTACTTTTTTCCCAAAAAGAGAAATGTTAATATATCTTTTTGGATTCATGCGCACATCGTCCAACAATAAATTGAGTTTATTGCCGCTAGATGCTAAGTTTTTATATAGGGTAGGATCGTTCAATAATTTACCAAGCGTACCGTTGCTGTTGTTAATATTACCAATGGTATTTTTAAGTTCATTAATGGCTTTGTCCAAATTATCTAGTGTGTTTTGAACATTCAGGTTTGCAAACTTTGCGGTGGTTTTATCTAAGTTACTCATCACACTGTTTATTTTGTCATTGTTGTTTGCAAAGTTTCCAGTAATGGAACTTACATTATTTAATGATTTAGCCAATGCACCTGTTTGTGTGTTCAACAATGAATTTAAAGAAGCGGTGGATACAACCATTGCGGTTGTCACTTTATTTAAATTGGCAAGTGTAGCTGCTATATTATTTTTAGATGTAGGGTCTAGCATGCTGTTAAAATTATCTACCAACGTATCTATAGAGCCAAGTGCTTTTTTTACTTCAAATAAAACAGGGTCTACTTTCTTTAGTACATCATTAAAAATGCCTGCACTGTTTTCTGTAAGTATGCTGTCTTTATTTTTTAAGTAGCTGGTAGCATTGCCTAGGGCAATATCTATGCTTGTTGTACCCAGTGGATTCGATTTTATGGTGGCAATAGAATTGGTAGGAATATTAATATCTTTGGTAATATTCAAGGCCACATCAATTTCACGCATATTTTTATCGGTGGTTATTTTATACACGGTTCCCACTTGCATGCCATTAATCATTACTGGATTGGAGTTTTGAAGCCCTTGTATATTGCCGTATTTGCCTATAATTACCGTATCATTACTCCATAATTTTTTCCCTTTCAAAAAGTTGAAGCCTAATATTAATAAGGTGAGTGAAACGATGGATATGACACCTACTTTTGTTTCGTTGGTTATTTTCAATTTTATAGAAGTTTAAATATTATATGCAATGGGATTAAATGATATGGTTAATAGGTACCAGTAATTTATGGATTTTCAAGTTGGTGCTTGTATCTGATTACTGCCTTGGTTATTGCCTCGGCCAGTTCTTGTTGTCCTTTTACACTTCTTAAATAGCGTTCATCTTCTGGGTTATTTAAAAATCCTGTTTCTATTAATATGGCTGGCATTTTAGTGGCAGATAAAACACGGATACCAACTTGACGTTGGTTTACGCCTAATGCCTTTCTTCCAGTAGCTCCTACTTCATCGTTTACCATTGTTGCCAATAAATCACTTTTCTTTTGGTATAGATTTGCATATACCAATGCCAATTGCCTCCATTCTGGTGATTTGTAATCAATTTTCTCTGCTGTAGTATCTGCTATTTCAATCTCAAAATCTTCTTGCCCATCCATGATGGCTTTTAATTTATCACTTGTTTTGTGTGCGGCAAATATATAAACAGATGTACCACTTGCAGTACCTGGCAAAATATACGACTCGTAAACAGGAATCTCTACTTGATAAGCTTCAGAATGTTTTTTCTTTTTTCTCCCTTTTCCCGTATAGGTAATCTTATACCTTGTAACCATTTTTGTACCTATTTGCCTGCTACCTCTTTTAGGAAATTGAGAATCTGCGTGAATACACAAAAACAAATCGCCTTTTGCTTCATTGGCTTTTCTGGCCTTTTCATTAGGGTTGTCAAATATATCTGTGGTTCTTGTAGGCACTACTTTTACATCTGGCAATTGTCTTTTGAGTTCTGCAACCAATTTTAATGAAATAGCTAATGTAACATCTTTTTCATACGTACCAAAAGAGTTTTCATAAATTGCGTGCGCCCCAGGGTCGGTCCCACCATGGCCCGCATCTACCACAATCGTTTTTAATTTTTTACCCTGTGCAGCGCATTGCGTAGTAAATGCACCTATAGTAAATAACCAGCCAAATAGTAATAATCCTTTTCTTATCATAATTTGTATAATAGGTTGTTGGTTTTGTTATATTTATTGTAAACAATTTATCATAAAATTTTAATAGCTATTTTTGCGCTTTCTCATTTATGAACAATCGTAACAAAGGTAAGGCAAAAAACATTTTGACTTGGTGGTGCTTACCGCTGTTGATATTATTAACGTATCATTTTAATAGTTATGCAAAACTAACCAAACATGGCTATTTATTTAATCATCCTATTGTAGATACACCGCCTCCAGTAAAAGTTAATATTGATAGCATTAAAATTCCGTTAAAACAAAAGTCGGATAGTTTTCGAATACCCTCCATAAGCGAAGAAAAGAAAATAGTTACCGATTCCAATGCTTTTACTCAAATTGTAGATACTTTTAATTTTAGAAGATCCAAAGATTCTTTGGATGCGCCCGTTGTATACCATGCAGATGATTCGATGGTAATAGATGTGCCTGGTGAGAAAATGTATCTATACGGCAAAGTTTCTTCTATAAAATACCAAGACAATAATTTGTCTGCTCCAAAGATAGAATTTGACCAAAAAAGCAGCATCATAAGTGCTTTTCTCACAAAAGATAGCACAGGCAAGGCCATATCTTATCCTTATTTTGAACAAGCCGATACCAAAACAGTAAGTGATACCATACGGGTAAATATGAAAACGGGTAAAGGAATAACAAAAGGTACCTATACCAAACAAGGTGAGATGTTTGTATACGGGGAAAAAATAAAGAAGGTAGATACATCTGTTTTTTATGCCTATCGCACCAGATTTACCACCTGTAATTTAGATACGCCCCATTTTGCATTTATATCTAAGAAAGCAAAATTTATCAATAAAAAATGGGCTTTTACCGGGCCAGTCCATCCAGAATTTGAAGGAGTACCACTTCCCATATCATTGCCTTTTGGTATTTTTCCGCTATCACAAGGCCGGCACTCGGGCTTACTAGCACCTAGTTTTATAGCAGATGCACAAAGAGGACTTGCCTTGGAAAATTTGGGTTATTATAAAATACTTAGCCCCAATTGGGATGTTATTACAAGAGGTACTTTATATTCCTACGGTAGTTGGAACCTAAACTTTAATCCAAGGTATTACCGGCGATACCGATACCAAGGAAACTTTACCATGGCTTTTCAAAATTTTAAGCCACTTGACCAACCAAAAACCACCACCATAAATATAACCTGGACGCATACGGCTGATACCAAAGCAAGGCCTGGCGTTAGCTTTAGTGCAAATGTAAATGCGGGTAGCAGTAAGTACAACCAACAGTTGCCCAACAGTCCGATACAAAATTTTAATAACCAGTTAAGTTCATCCATTACCTATGCAAAAGTTTGGAAAAATAAGCCGTACAACATTTCTGTAAGTGCCAATCATAACCAGAACAATGTAAGCAGGCTCACCAATCTTAATTTACCCGACATTGCATTTAACGTAAATACCTTGTATCCATTTCGTAAAAAAGAACCAATAGGAGATAGCAAATGGTACGAAAATTTGGGAATAGGCTATCAAGGAAATACAAAAACGTTGTCTTCTTTTTATGATACTGCAGGTAGAATTGGTAGCCAATTGGCAGATAATTTAAAATATGGCGCACAACACAATATTCCTATATCGCTATCATTGCCGCCACTCGGGCCATTGCAATTGGCTCCATTTATATCTTATCAAGAAACCTGGTTTCAACAAAGATTGGTAAGATCGTACAATGCTTTATTAGCAAAAGATGATACGATATCACTTAAAAAAGGATTGTATACTGCCAGGCAAGTTTCTTTTGGGGTGGGAGCATCTACTAGAATTTTCGGCATGTTTGGCTTTGGAAAGAATAGCCGAATTAAAGCTATTCGACATGAAATGAGACCCAATATTTCATTCAAATACACACCCAATGTAAATGAAAATAATTACTATTATACCAAAGTGAGTGCTACCGAAACAAGGCAAGTTTCTTTTTATGAAAACAGTGGTATTTATTCTCCTTACAGTAACCAACGAAGTGGAGGCATTTCATTTGGTTTAGATAACAATGTATCGATGAAAGTGAAGGACAAATCTGATACCAGTGCAAAGGCCGATAAAAAAATTAGTTTGCTGGATGGGTTGAGTATAACCAGTGGTTATAATTTTTTGGCAGATTCATTAAAGCTGCAGCAAATAGGTGTTTCTGCCAGAACCAATTTGTTTGAAAAAGTAAATATAAGTGCAGATGCAAGATTTGATCCATACGAAGTAGACAATACAGGAAGAACCATTAATAAATATGTGTGGGCCAATAAACCCATTTCCCTAGGACGTTTAACCAGTGCTAGTTTGGCATTGCAAACCAGTTTTAAAGGAGGCGATAAAACAAAGAAGACGGCAACAGAAAGATTAAACCAAATTTCGCCAACCGATAATGGAATTACACAGGACGAATACCAACAGGACGCTGCATACATACAAAATAACCCTGCTGAATTTGCCGATTTTGAAATACCATGGAGTATAGATTTATCTTATTCTTTTAATTTGTCCAAAAATTTTGATGTAACAACCACTAACTTTAAAAGTACCATTACACAAGGAATAACTTTTAATGCATCTGCCAATCTTACCCCCAAATGGAAAGTAGGAGCAAACGGTTCTTTTAATATTACAGATAAACAATTGGGTGTGTTGAGCATGTTTCTTTCCAGAGATTTACATTGCTGGCAAATGAATATCACGCTGTCACCGGTGGGAAGGTCAAGATTTTTTACTATAAACATAAGCCCCAAATCTGCCATACTAAGGGATTTGAAAATAAATAGAACCAGAACGTTTACCGATTTTTAAAAAGGGATGCGCTGTGAGCTTAGGATCAAGTAACATCTTTGGTTCGGTCTTAGCAGTTTACCCCGCCAAAGGCGGGGCTGTACCGTATATATGTGGTTGGGTATGCCGACGCAGCGGCACGCAACCACATATATACATCGCTCCCCCTGCCGGCAGGCAGGTCCACCGCAGCGTGTCAGCAGAATAACATTTTTCTCTAAAGGAGTCCTGCGGGCAACCTTTATCTAAGCAAGTAAAGGCGCCCTAATATTAGGGTTGTTTATTATGCTCTACAACGCATATGAATGTTCAATGATTGGTTTTAACGAATGCATATTTTTATAATGCGTGGAGTATAAAAAAATAAAAATACATTACCCTTCGGCAATTATTGAATTCGCCTGTGGCGTATTCGGAAAAGAATTCGCCACAGGCGAATTCCTACAAGCGCTACATGAACTTGATGCGCCGTATGACATGCCAGCGTATGGACAAGAGAATTATACAGGTGTAGGTTAACTGTAAGGCACAATGAACAAGCATTATTTTAAAAATAACAGCCTAATAATTTTTTGAGAAATAGAAGAGAACTACCCACGTTACGAAAAGAGGTTACGGATAAATAGGGTAGCTGTAGGAATTCGCCTGTGGCGAATTCTAGGGCAATTTGCCGAAGGTAAATTCTATAAAAATTTGCTGAAAGCGAATTTTATTCGGCTTGCCGTATAAATACAGTCGGTATTACATATAATAGCTTCGGTAAATGCTCAATGATGTTCCCATGCCGACGGGCTCCCGACAACAATGTACGGGACACGTGCGGCGGACCTGCCTGCCGGCAGGGGGAGCGATGTGTTTTTGTATGTAAGTGGTGCGCTTAAAGGCGCACGCACATACGTACAAAAATACGGCACAGCGACTAAGGCCGGACTATTGCTGCCACCTGTACTAAAACTTACAGCGCATTATTTTTTTTTGAAATGGCGTCTAATTGTTATTGATTACTATTGCGCTGCAACAAAAGTATCATGCATTATATCATATACTTTTTTGTTCAAGCTTTTTGCATCAATATTTTCTGACGAAACGGGTGGTAAAAAAATCATTTTTAATTTGGTTGGCAAAAAATAAAATGTTTTATGTATGGGCATTGCTTTGTTAGTGCCAATTATAACACAGGGAATAATCTCATTTTTTGTATCTACTGCCAGTTTAAAAGCGCCATCATAAAATTCTTTCAAAGGTTTGTCAGTTCTATTTCTTGTGCCCTCGGGGTATAAGCACATATGTATTCCTTTTTGCAAAGTCTGTTTCATGGCTTCATAACTTCTAACCCTGCTTTTTTCATCTTTCCTATTTACCATTATACCACCACGCTTATAAAACCAAGCAAATATGGGTACTTTAAGAAAAGTATCTTTAGCAATTGTTTTATTACCGCCTGGTACAAATGGAGCGGATAATGGTACATCTAAAAATGCATTGTGGTTATATACTACAATATAAGTATGGCCTTTTTTAAAGTTTTCTCTCCCTATTACTTTTAAAGGACACCCAACTATGAACAACCAAAACCGCATCCACCCTCTTGAAAAATTAATAAAAAAATCTTGCCCTTCTTTTTCATCTTTGTATAAATGAGAAATCATGGATGGGCCAATGATGATTAAGAAAGAAACGATAAAAGTTATAAGGCCCCACAGTGCCCAAATTCTTGCAAATATATTTTTTAGTAGATTCATTTTCTTAAGGTTTAATATGCCAGTCTATTGGTTGTTGTTTTAGTTTTACCAATATATTGTTTGTTGTAGAAAAATGTTTACAGCCCAAAAAGCCCCTGTGTGCCGATAAAGGTGAGGGGTGAGCAGATTGCAAAATAAAATGTTTCCCTTCATCTATAAGCACTTTTTTGTCTTGTGCAAATTTGCCCCAGAGTATAAAAATAATATTTTCTTTTTCGTCAGATATTTTTTCTATAACAGCGTCTGTAAATTGTGCCCATCCAAATTTTGCATGGCTAAAAGGCTCCCCATCCCTTACCGTAAGCGCTGCATTTAGCAATAATACGCCTTGCTTTGCCCAAGCAGTAAGATCGCCAAAATTGTTTGGCATGTCAATACCTATATCGGCTTTTAATTCTTTAAAAATATTTACAAGCGATGGTGGAGGCTTAATGCCCGGTTGTACAGAAAAACTTAGGCCATGTGCTTGCCCCTTGCCATGATAAGGGTCTTGCCCTAAAATAACTACTTTTAATTTGTCGAAGGGTGTTTGATTAAAAGCATTAAAAATAAGTGTTCCTGGAGGGTAAATTGTTTTGCCAGTTTGTCTTTCTGTTTTTAAAAAGGAAACAATTTCTTGAAAGTATGGTTTGTTAAATTCATCTTTTAAAACAGCCTTCCAAGTATCGTTTATTTGTACATCCATTCCTTTTATTTGAAAGCCAATGATATAGATTTATCTAGCCACTTCGTCTATGTATCATTTAAAATTAATAAATTAAAATCATTATGGTTTTATATCATCTACCATTTTTAGTACATCTTCTACCATTTTTAATTTATATTCTTCTAATTTAGTAGCAAAGTTTTCATCACTGGTTGCCAGTATTTGTAGCGCCAGTATTCCTGCATTTTTAGCCGCATTCAATGCCACTGTTGCCACAGGTACTCCATTGGGCATTTGCAAAATAGAAAGTATAGAATCCCACCCATCAATAGAATTTGAAGATTTTACAGGAACGCCTATTACAGGTAATGTTGTATAAGCTGCCACCATACCTGGTAAATGTGCTGCACCTCCGGCCCCCGCAATTATTACTTTTAAACCCCTGGATTTTGCATCCATTGCATAGGTACGCATGCGGTCGGGTGTGCGATGTGCAGATACTACGGTGAGGTCATATTCTACGCCAAAAACTTTTAAAATATCTGCTGCGGCTTGCATTACTGGTAAATCGCTGCTGCTGCCCATTATAATTGCTACACTTACTGCCATTTTGTAAATTTACTTTAATGCTAAGGTAAAGATATGGCGGTGAAGTTTTATATCATTGTATTAATTTTATTTAGCTATTACCGTTTTCCTTTAAATTTTGCAAGTAACTTGATAATAATGCAAATTTTTGTTGGGTTAGCAGGTTCAAATCAAGTTATCTTTACAAATAATTAAATCTAATATTAAAAGGATGCTATTTAATTTGACCATTATTAAAAATATTTTCTTTTCAATAATTATTCTTTGCTCAATAAATGGATGCAAAAACAAAAACAATGATAGCAACAAACCAAAAATAGTACCCCCTGTTTTAGTAGATGTAATGATTGCCGATAGGTTGTCGACCTCCGATACTATAGAAGCCAATGGATCTGTTTTACCAAATGAATATGGGGAAATTCATCCCGAAGTGAGTGGCAGGTTGATTTATTTGAATATAAAAGAAGGCGCTTTTATTACCCAAGGAACTATTATTGCAAGAATAAATGATGCCGACCTTAAAGCACAAATTGCCAAAACAAGGGTTCAGCTTGTGCTGGCAGAAAAAACGACGGAACGCTATAAAAAATTATTGGATGTAAATGGTATAAACCAAAGCGAATATGATATAGCCCTCAACCAGGTAAATGGTTATAAAGCCGATATAGCTTATACCCAAACTATGATAGATAAAACAATTATCAAAGCTCCTTTTAGTGGTGTTGCAGGATTAAGACAAGTAAGTCCAGGTGCTTATATTACCCCCGCCACTATTTTAACAACCATACAGCAAACCTCCAAATTAAAAATAGACTTTACCCTTCCA
Organism: Ferruginibacter sp.; assembly: GCA_031430735.1. Taxonomy (GTDB): domain Bacteria; phylum Bacteroidota; class Bacteroidia; order Chitinophagales; family Chitinophagaceae; genus Ferruginibacter. The sequence continues at coordinate 10,641 of JANPCB010000029.1, forward strand.
CAGAATTATAGCAATGCCATAAAGAAAGGGGATGCTATAAAGGTAGAATTAGATGCAACAACACATACAATGGGTAGCGCACGTATTATTGCAACCGAACCAGGCGCAAATACAGATACTAGAAATTTGAAAGTAAGGGCCCTGCTTGCCGAAACCAATGTAAACCCAGGTGCTTTTGTAAAAGTATTTATAAATGCGGGTAAAGGTAGAAGCTCCATATTTGTTCCCACAAATTGTATTATCCCCAATGATAAAGACAACCAGGTAATCGTTGTAAAAAATGGGATAGCAAACTTTGTAAATATCAAAACAGGCAATCGCCAAGAAAATAATGTAGAGGTATTGAGTGGGTTGGAAGTGGGAGATTCGGTTGTTGTTACAGGTGTTCTTTTTGCCAGACCAAAAAGTAAAGTAAAAGTACGTATGATAAAAAAGCTTTCAGATTTATCTCCTGAAACAACTAAAACAAATTAGCCATTTTTTAAGTGTTTACTCTTTAATGAATATTTCCGAAATATCGCTCAAAAGACCAGTAATGGCCACGGTTTTAAATCTGGCTATCATCTTATTTGGTATAGTTGGTTTTACCTTCTTAGCCGTTAGAGATTACCCAGCCATCGACCCCGCAGTAGTGAGTGTGAGTACTTCTTATACTGGTGCCAATCCGGATATCATAGAAAGCCAAATAACAGAGCCATTAGAAAAACAAATAAATGGGATCCCTGGTATAAAAACAATTACCTCTTCCAGCTCTTTGGGCAGCAGCAATATAACGGTAGAATTTGACCTTGGCATTAATATTGAAGACGCTGCCAGCGATGTAAGGGATAAAGTGGGCCAAGCAGCTCGTTCCCTACCCCAAGATATTGATGCAGCACCTGTTGTTACAAAATCCGATGCAAGCAGCGATTTTATTTTAATATTGGCCGTTCAAAGTCGCACAAAGGGCTTGTTGGAATTAAGTGATTATGCGGAAAATGTGTTGCAGCAGCAATTTCAAACCATCAACCAAGTAAGTTCTGTAAATATTTTTGGCCAGAAAAAATATGCGATGCGTTTGTGGCTCAATCCAGATAAGATGACCGCATTTGGCATTGCGTTTAGTGATATTAGAACGGCCTTAAATTCCGAAAATATAGATCTTCCCCCGGGTAAAATTTATGGCGATAATACCGAGCTTACCATTAAAACATTGGGCAGGCTCACATCCGAAAAAGAATTTAAGGATTTACTCATAAAGCAAGATGCCAATGGTATTATTCGACTGTCGGATGTTGCTAGGGTAGAAATTGGACCAGAATCGCTTGAACAAAGCTGGCGATACAATGGTGTAAATGCGGTAGGACTTGTTATCATTCCACAACCTGGTGCAAATAATATTCAAATTGCAAATGATTTTTACAAGAAACTAGCTTCTATACAAAAATTAAACAAGGCAGATATAGAAATGAATGTGTTGCTAGATAACACAACCAATATCCGTAAGTCTATTAACGAAGTAAAAGAGACTTTGTTTATTTCCTTTGGTTTTGTAGTGTTGGTTATCTTTTTCTTTTTTAGAGATTGGCTTACCGCCATTCGCCCCTTGATAGATATTCCTATTTCATTGGTGGCCACCTTTTTTATCATGTACATTTCTGGTTTTTCTATCAATATTCTCACATTGCTGGGCATCGTGTTGGCTACAGGTTTGGTGGTAGATGATGGTATTGTAGTTACAGAAAATATTTTTAGAAAATTAGAAGAAGGATTGCCCATAAAAAAAGCGGCTTTGGAAGGTAGTAAAGAAATTTTCTTTGCGGTCATTTCTACATCCATCACACTTGCCATTGTATTTTTACCAGTAATATTTTTAGAAGGATTCATAGGACGATTGTTTAGAGAGTTTGGTATTACGCTTGCTGCAGCCGTTCTTATTTCTGCATTTGTTTCGCTTACCATTACACCCGTACTCAATGTTGTTCTTCGAAGAAAAAAGCCTGGCCACGGAAAGTTTTATATGAAAACCGAGCCCTTCTTTGCAGGTATGGAAAATGGATACAAGCGTTTGTTGTCTTCCTTTTTAAAAGTACGATGGATGGCATTGGTTATTCTTTTGATATGTGTAGGTATTATTTACTTCATCATGGGAACCCTACAAAGTGAAATAGCGCCACTAGAAGATAGGAGCAGCGTGCGTTTTAGTATAACGGCACAAGAAGGAACAAGCTATTATAAAATGCAACAAATAGCAGATGATGTTTCCAATTATTTGTACGATTCGGTACCCGAAAGAGATTTTGTTTTTGCTCGCACACCTGCAGGCGCCATCAACTCCTCGCAACCAAGGCTTGCACTGGTACCTCCGGGCGATCGTACAAGAAGCCAAGATCAAATAGCTACTGACCTCAACAAAAAAATGGGTAGGTTTAATGAAGCAAAAGTATTTGCCATTCAAGAGCAAACCATAGCGGTGGGTCTAGGCTCTAGAGGAAGTTTGCCAGTACAATTTATTTTGCAAAATCAAGATATAGAAAAAATGAAGGATATTATTCCCAAGTTTTTAGATGAAGCAAAAAAAGACAAAACTTTTTCTAATGTAGATGCCAATTTAAAGTTTAATAAACCCGAAGTTGATATTACGGTAGATCGAATGAAGGTGAAAGATTTGGGACTCTCCTCGCAAGATGTAGCCAGTACCATACAAGCGGCTTTTAGCGGTGGTAGGTTGGCTTATTTTCTTAGAGATGGGCACCAGTATTCGGTCATTGCACAAGTAGAAAGAACAGACAGAAATAAGCCAGATGATATTTCTAAATTGTATGTGCGAAACAACAAAGGGCAAAGCATACCTTTGAGTGCTGTAGTAAAATTAGAAGAAAGTAGCAGCCCGCCTACATTGTTTCATTACAATCGCTATAAGTCTGCAACTATTTCCGCATCATTGGCAGAAGGTAAAACAATTGGCGATGGTATAAAAGCGATGCAAGCCATTTCCAAAAAATTGTTAGATGAAAGTTACCAGACGGCGCTCTCTGGCCCTTCTAGAGATTATGTAGAAAGCTCTTCCAATATTGCATTTGCATTTATACTGGCACTCCTACTTATTTATTTGGTGTTGGCTGCACAGTTCGAAAGCTTTATAGATCCATTCACCATCATGCTCACCGTGCCATTGGCATTGGCTGGCGCTTTATTGAGCTTATGGTTGTTTGGACAAACACTTAATATTTTTTCCGAAATTGGAATGATCATGCTTATTGGACTTGTTACAAAAAATGGTATTCTTATAGTAGAGTTTGCAAATAAAAAAAGAGAGCAGGGCATGTCGAAACTGGAAGCGGTAATAGAAGCATCCAAACAACGATTGAGGCCGATATTGATGACGAGCCTTGCAACAACTTTTGGTGCGCTGCCCATTGCATTGAGTTTGGGTGCATCTGCAGCTAGCCGAGTGCCATTGGGAATTGTAGTGGTAGGTGGACTAATTTTTTCGCTGGTGCTTACACTCTTTGTTATACCGGCAGTGTATACATTTTTGAGTGGAAAGTATAAACACCAACCTGCAAAAGTGGGTATATCGGATTAAAAGAATTGGGGGCTATCAACAGTATCACTTTGTTGGGCAGTTGTTCCGGCTACCTGCCTGCCGGCATCCCTTCTGTAGTAGTTCTTTTTTCTCCAAAGGAGTCCTGCGGGCAACATTTATCTAAGCGAATTAATAAATCTTTACAAATTTTTAGCATGCAGAAAAAAATATTTTTAGTAATTGGATTGATGGCTACTTTTTGTTGTCATGCACAACAACCGTTGCAGTTGCAAACAGCCATAGACCTTGCCCTTAAAAACAGCCTTGATATTACCATTGTACAAAACAATATCGAAGCGGCTACAATCCTCAATCATAAAGGCGTAGCAGGCGGATTGCCCATTGTTACCTCTACCATTAATGATAATGAACAACTGACCAGTGTAAACCAAAAATTAAACACCGGCACCATCATACAACGAAACAATGCAGCAGCCAATAATTTGAATGCAAATGTAAGCGGCAGTATATTGTTGTATAATGGAAAACGAGTGGTAGCTACAAAAAAAAGATTGGAGCAGCTAGAAACACAAAGTAAGCATAGGCTCAATAGCCAAGTACAAAATATTATTGCAGATGTGAGCACTGCTTATTATGATGTAGTGCGGCAGCAGCACTCTATTAAAACAATCGATAAATCTATTGAAGCATCTAACCAACAGCTCAGTATTGTTAAAACAAGGCAAAGCGTAGGCTTGGCAAATAATGCCGATCTTTTTCAGGCACAAATAGATTTAAATGCGCTGCTGCAAAGCAAGGAATCGCAACAATTAATCGTGCTACAAGCCAAAACAGCCTTGTTGCGGTTGCTTACCGCCAAGCCCGATTCTGCCATTCAAATAATGGACAGCATTGTAGTAGATAAAAATATTTCTTTGTCAACCGTTCAAGAAAATATAGCAAAAAACCCAGATGTAATTGTATCAGAAGATCAAATAAAAATAAATGAATTAATTGTAAAAGAAACATCGTCGCTTCGTTATCCATCCGTGCGAGCGGTTACAGGGTATAATTTCAACAGAAACCAGGCAGCAGCAGGACAGTTATTGCTCAATCAAAACTATGGTCCTACAGCAGGCATAGCTATTGCAATACCCATTTTTAATGGAGGGATTTTTCGCAAGCAATTGCAAGTGGCCAATATTGACGTAAAGAATGCTACCGTGCAAAAGCAAATAATATTGAGAGACTACCAAGCCAGGGCTGCCAGTTTATACCAATCCTATGTATCGGGTATTAAGCAATTGGAAACTGAGCAAGAAAATTACAAATTAACAGCACAATTATTGGACTTGGTTTTACAGCGTTTTCAATTAAAACAAGCCACCATTGTTGAAGTGAAAAATGCACAACAAAGTTTTGAACAATCTGGCTTTAGGTTGGTAAATATAAATTTTGCGGCTAAGGTTGCGGAGATAGAGTTGAAGAGGTTGGGGGGGTAGGAGTGGGCAGAGGACAGTTGGTAGTAGACAGTTGGCAGTTGACAGTTGGCAGTTGACAGTTGGCAGAATGCATTACCGCTTATTCTTTTAAATTGGCACAGAAAGCTAACACACAGGCTGGGCCTCATTCCTGCTCAAGAGATACTTTTTTCAATTTGAAAGTATGCTGCGATGGTTTTTAATTAACGGTTAGCTTACATACTTACGCCAGTAGAGATTACCATTAATTATTTTATAGTTTTATGCAAGAAAGAATAAGTATTTTAAAACACAAGTCAGAAAATATAGATGTAATATTATCAAACACGGAAAAAGATATAATTTATTTTACCTCTATTAAAAATTTTTTATTGTATGTAGAGAAATTTGAAAATTCTCTTGAACAAAGAAAAGTAATAGAAGTCATTGAGGACTACTTTTTACAAATTGATGAAAATTTATTTTCTTTTAATTCTTCAGAAAAAATGGAAATATTACGTAAGTATATTAATCCTGTAGCTTACTATTATAAATTAAGATTTGGATTTAAATATTTTATTAATTTAAAATATTCATTTTTTATTGGATTGAATATTGATGTGGTTTTATGGATTGTAGGCGTTTTACAACATTTACATTATTTACCAATAGCTACATTAATATTGTTATCCTATTGGGGATATGTAAAAGCATATTTTGTTGGTAAGAATAAGTTTTATTAATACCACTAATCCCAGCCTGACGCAGGTATGTAAGCAACCTATCTCTTGAATCCTAGCGCAGATATGCAGCATAGCCCTGTGCGGTGGCGTATCTGTGCGGCCCTATTTAAAGTAAAAATTTTTTAATTCTAAACCGAATCAACTGCCTATTTTTTGTAAATTTACTCATGAGCAAAAAATATAAATTTACAGACAATAGCAAACTATATTTTGTAAGTTTTGCAGTGACTAACTGAATAGATCTATTTATTCGAGATGTATACAGAAATATTTTATTGGACAGCATAAAACATTGCCAAGCCACAAAAGATTTAGAACTATACGGTTGGTGTTTAATGACAAGTCATGTACATTTAATAATCGGCTCTAGCGGAAATGCTATGAGTAATATAATGCGAGATTTAAAAAGGCATACATCGGAAGAACTACATAAGGCCATTGTATATAATAAAACAGAAAGTAAAAGAGAATGGATGCTTTGGCTTATGGAAAGTGCAGCAAAGAAAACAAGTAAAGATGCCAAGTTTCAATTGTGGCAGGCAGAAAATCATCCAATAGAATTGGCAACTCAAAAAATTGCTTGGCAAAAATTAGATTATACCCATTACAACCCAGTAGAAGCCGGTTTTGTAAAACGTGCAACCGATTGGAAATACAGTAGTGCAATAGATTATGCTGGCGGCAAAGGATTGTTGGATGTAATTTTATTAGACCCGCTGATTGTGTAAATTTTTTAATTTTTTTATTATGTGTTTAAAGGATTTCTTTTGCATTGGCACAGAAAGCTAACACACATTGGCTAGGCCTCATTTCCGCGGTGCGCCAAGAAGTAAGAGAGGAATCTTTTACGAACTATAAATAAGATGAGAGTAGGTCTCTCGTATATGATGTTGAGGCATTATTTACAAACCGCCTTATGGTGCTTTGTTCAAAAGACAAGGTATTGAGCGATTAA